>GL890585.1:83142-230505 GCA_000209465.1 Lachnospiraceae oral taxon 107 str. F0167
TAGACAAATTAGCATTATTATTAGAAAAAGAAGAAAATAATACAGAAACTTATTTTAATCCTTTGAGATACAAAAGTAAGTTTTCATGGTTCAATATTCTATATATTATAGAAAGGATGAGTTACACTAGAAAATTAGAGTATATACCATTTTTTAATAGAACTATTACAAGATGCAAATTGGCCTACATTTGAGTATACTGTTTCATTATTGGTGTCTTACAATAAAAATGATTTGTTGCCCTATGTAGAAAGACTACTGTGGAAAGCATATGAAGATGATGATGAAATGTGGATATCTGGAATAGCTATACTTATTGAGGATAAGAATATTAAAAAAAGCGATTTTGAAAATCCAAAAACTTATGATTTGTTAAAGTATAGAGATTTTTATAGAACTTAATAAAATAAAAGTTGAAAATAAGGATAAAATAGATAGTGCTCTTAAGGAAAGAGGACTCTAAATGTTTAGTATGGATTCTTTTATAAAGCTGTTGCCTAAAGTAAAAAAGAATATTTATATACCATCAATTATAATTCAACTGACAGAACTATTTGATAATTTGAATGAGATATTGGATAAACTGGGGAATATTATAAATGAGCTTAAAAACAAGGATTATATAGATATTACGAGTGAGGCAAGACGTATTGAGAGGAGTAGAAAGAAAAAGATTATGGGCGGAGTAGCTGCATTAGTTATCATAGCTTTAATAGTTGGTGCTGTTGCAATATATATGTTCTATATTAAAGGTAGTAGTAATGGAGAATACATTCCTGCAAATGCCGGCAAAGCTGATGAAAGGAACAGAAGATATATGGATAATAAGCCGACATTTACAGCAAATGATAGAGCTGTTTTGGATCTTATCATCGATTTAGATCAGGTATCAAAGGAAGTTAATCAAAAATAGAATATGAGTATATAACAGGTGGAGCTACAATATCGTGACTCCACCTATTATATTAGCTAATACTGATTGTAAGCTTTTTGCCAAGTGCCATTGCAAGTTTGTTTATGGTTTCTATACTTGTATTATAGCCACATTCAATTCTTGCAATTGTAGACTGCGGAACATGAGATATCTTAGCAAGTTGCCTTTGAGATAACCTGGCACTTTGCCTTGCACTTGCAATAACGAGAGCACTTTCTAAAATGGCTTTTTCAGTCAAGTATCCGTTTTTAAATTCATTGTTTAAATAATCATCGAATTTAATATTAGCCATTATTATTCTCCTCAAATATATTGACTTTTTCGCTACATAAATTTAAAATTATAGCGAAAGGGGTTGAGAATATGGACGAAAGAAATATCCTTGATAAGTTACTTGAAGAACAAAATGGATATATTCGATTAATTGATGCTCAAAATGAGGGAGTATCAAAGTATTCTGTTCTGGATTATATCCGTAAAAATGAAATGGAAAAGATTGCACCCGGAATATACATTTCGCCTGAGGCATTGGAAGACAGACTGTATTCGATTCAGCTTAGGAATAGAAAAATTGTTTTCTCCCATGAAACAGCTTTGTATATTCATAATCTTTCCGATAGAGAGCCTTTTTCACCGGTAATTACTGTTGTACGAGGGTATAATGCGAAACATCTAAAAGAAGATGGTGTTGTAGTACATACGGTAAGACAGGAATGGTTAGAGCTTGGCTTGACAAAGGAGCAGACTTTTATCGGTAATACGGTAAGAATCTACGACAAAGAACGTTGTATATGCGATATTATCAAGAATAAAAAAAGAATGGATATTCAAGTATTTCAAATGGCTTTGACATCTTATTTTTCAGATAATGAAAAAAATATTCATATCCTCATGAAGTATGCCGGTATTATGGGAGTTTCAGATAAGGTGAGACAATATACAGAGGTGTTATTATGATTAAAGGTGCTACAGCTGTAAAGGCAAAGATAAAAAATAAAGCAGGCGGTGACAGTGACAAATCGCAGATAATACTGAGAATATATCTTATGGAACGGCTTCTGGAGAGGGTTTCTTTATCACAATATAGAGATAATTTTGTGTTAAAGGGTGGACTTTTAGTATCTTCTTTGGTAGGTGTGGATATGCGTTCAACTATGGATGTGGATACTACAGTAAAATCACTTATTATAAATAAGGTGTCAGCTCAAAAGATTTTGGAAGAGATAATAGCTATTGACCTGGAGGACGGAGTTGTTTTTCGTATAACTAAGGTGCAGGATATTATGGAAGGTCACGAGTATGAAGGTATTCGTTTTATGATAGAATGTACGATAGATAAGTTAAAACAGACTATTAAGATTGATATCTCAACAGGTGATGAGATTACGCCGAGAGCGATAGCATATAAGTTGCCACTTATTATTGAGGACAGATCAATAAATATTTGGGCTTATAATTTGGAAACGCTTCTTGCGGAAAAACTTGAAACTGTCATGGTAAGAGCAGAGGTTAATACAAGAATGAGAGATTTCTATGATATACATGTGCTACTTAATCAAGATGCAGTGACTATTGATAGATATACAATGAAATCTGCATTTTATGCTACATGTAAGAGAAGAGAGTCTACGGAGCAGATTATGATGATAGACGATGTTATCAACAAGATTGCTGATGACAAAGTGATGAAACAGCAATGGGATAACTACCGAAAAACTAACTATTACGTAGGTGCATTAGAATGGGATGATGTGATAGGAAGTGTAAGAATATTAAGAAAAATGGTTGAGTAAAAATGCCTGCATTGTAGATTACGCCTGCTTTGCGGGTGTTTTTGCGTTGAGATATATTGTTATTTCAAATGTGGTTTATAAAAAGTGAGCAAATCAAAAATGTTGAGACCGCTAAATGTCGATCTCAACATTAATTATAGAATTTATTATATTATGATATAACCTTCTTACTCTGTTCTTTCAGATTTTTCTGTGCTGTAGAGAGCATCAGCTTGATTCTGTTTAGCTGGTTTACTTCTGACGCACCGGGATCATAGTCTACCGCTATGATATTTGCCTCGGGATGGGAGCGGCGAAGCTCCTTTATAACACCCTTACCCACAACATGGTTTGGTAGGCAGCCAAAAGGCTGTGTACAAACAATATTGGGAGTACCGGTCTCTATAAGCTCGAGCATTTCGCCTGTCAAGAACCAACCCTCACCTGTCTGATTTCCTACAGATACATAGTCCTTAGCCATATTTGCAAGATGATCTATTCTTGAAGGAGCGATAAAATGCTTGCTCTTTTCAAGTGCTTTCCTTGCATCGCCTCTAAGTGCCTCAAGTACCTTGATACCGACATTTGACATAAAGGCGGTCTTTTTTGACATACCAAGATGCTCTGCCTTAAAGTTACTGTTATAGAAACTGTAAAGAAGGAAGTCTAAAAGATCCGGCATTACAGCCTCCGCACCCTCTTTTTCAAGCAGTTCAACTATATGATTATTGGCAAGAGGAGAGAATTTTACAAGGATTTCTCCTACAACACCTACTCTTGGCTTCTTTATATTAAGCCTTGGAAGATTGTCAAAATCTTTTACAATGCCTCTGATATTTTTCTTAAACTCTCCGAAGTTCAGTTTTCTTACAGAAAGGGAATCTATTACACGATTTCTCCACTTTCTATGAAGTCTGTTGGCAGCACCCTTTTCCTTTTCATAAGGTCTTGTAGCATATAAAACTCTCATAAACAAATCGCCATATACTACAGCCTGCATTGCCTTTATAATCATAGGAGGAGTCATCTTAAAGCCCTCATTGGTCTCCATACCGTTGGCATTGACTGAGATTACAGGAATCTGTGCCATATCCACTTTTTCAAGTGCTCTTCTGATAAAGCCTATATAATTGCTGGCTCTGCATCCTCCACCGGTCTGACTCATAAATATTGCAGTCTTATCGGGATCGTATTTTCCTGAAAGCAATGCTTCCATTATCTGTCCGACTACTATCAAAGATGGATAGCAGGCATCATTATTTACATATTTTAATCCACAGTCTATAGCGGAGCGGGAATCATTTTGGAGTACTTCCACATGGTATCCGAAAGCATTGAGTGCCGGCTCTAAAAGGTCAAAATGTATAGGAGACATCTGTGGACAAAGAATGGTATATTCATCCTTCATCTCCTTTGTGAATACCTTTCTGTGATAAGCTGAGGACTGTACTTTTCTTTCAAAGTTCTTCTTATCTCTTACACGGAGTGCCGCGATAAGTGAACGGATACGGATTCTTGCGGCACCGAGATTGTTTACCTCATCAATCTTAAGCACGGTATAGATTTTTCCTGAACCTGTAAGTATATCACTTACCTGATCCGTAGTTACCGCATCCAGTCCGCAACCGAATGAGTTAAGCTGTACAAGGTCAAGGCAATCATCCTGCTTTACAAGGCTTGCGGCAGCATATAATCTGGAATGATACATCCACTGATCGCTTACAATAACCGGTCTTTCTATCTTCGCAAGATGAGAAACCGCATCCTCTGTAAGTACTGCGATACCGAATGAAGTAATCATATCCGGAATACCGTGGTGGATTTCAGGATCCACATGATATGGTCTTCCTGCAAGAACTATACCGTGGCGATTGTTCTTATGCAGCCACTCAATAGTTTTTTCACCCTCTCTTTCAATATCCTTCTTTGATTGGATAAGTTCCGTCCATGCAGCATGTGCAGCGAATTTTACTTCTCTTTCGTTTATATCAAATTCCTGCTTCATTACCTTGATAAGCTGATTTGTAAGCACCTCTTCGTTTGTAAATGCCATAAAAGGATTTAAAAATCTGGTATTTGTTTCTCTGATTTCTTCCACATTATTCTTTATATTCTCAGCATACGAGGTAACGATAGGGCAGTTAAAATGATTGCCAGCATCAGGCTGTTCATTTCTCTCATATGGTATACATGGATACCATATAGTGCGAACACCGTTCTTTATAAGCCATGAAATATGTCCATGTGTAATCTTTGCAGGATAACATTCGGACTCACTTGGAATGGATTCGATACCAAGCTCATATATTTTTTTGGTGGACATAGGAGAGAGCACAGTTCTAAAGCCGAGGTTTCTAAAGAATACAGCCCAGAACGGGAAGTTCTCATACATATTTAAAACTCTCGGTATTCCAACAGTACCTCTAAATGCCTTGTCAGCTGTAAGAGGCTCGTAGTTAAACATACGATTATACTTATATTCATAGAGATTGGGCACATCCTTTTTAACTCTGTCCTTGCCAAGACCTCTCTCACATCTGTTTCCCGATATGAAGTTTCTTCCACCCTCAAACTTATTTACGGTCATAACACAATTGTTGTTGCAGCCACGACATCTGGTCATAGAGGTGTCATACTGAAGTGATATTATATTATCAAGAGGCAGCATGGTGGTCTTTTTACCCTCATATCGTTCCCTTGCGATAAGAGCGGCACCGAAAGCGCCCATAATACCTGCGATATCAGGTCTTGTAACAAAGCCGCCTGAAATCTTTTCAAGGGCACGAAGCACGGCATCATTATAGAACGTACCACCCTGTACCACTATATGTTTTCCGAGGTCGGCAGCATTGGAAATCTTTATAACCTTAAACAAGGCGTTTTTAATAACCGAATATGCAAGACCTGCTGAAATATCCGCTACGGTAGCACCTTCCTTTTGTGCCTGTTTTACATTTGAGTTCATGAAAACGGTACATCTGGTACCAAGGTCTACCGGATTTTTTGCAAATAATGCTTCCTTTGCAAAGTTTTGTACGGAGAAGTTTAGTGAACCGGCAAAAGTTTCTATAAAGGAGCCGCATCCGGCGGAACATGCCTCATTTAACTGCACGGAGTCTACAGTGCCGTCCTTGATACGGATGCATTTCATATCTTGACCTCCGATATCAAGTATACAGTCGACCTCAGGCTCAAAAAATGCAGCGGCATAGTAATGTGCAATCGTCTCTACCTCACCCTCATCCAGCATAAATGCAGCCTTTAAAAGTGCCTCACCATATCCTGTAGAGCATGAATATACTATTTTTGCATCGGGACGAATCTTTTCCTTTACAGACTTGATGGCTGAAATAGCGGTAGCCAAAGGAGAACCGTTATTGTTGGAATAAAAATTCCAAAGCAGGCTTCCGTCCTCACCTACCAAAGCTATCTTTGTAGTGGTTGAACCGGCATCTATTCCAAGGAAGATATTTCCGCTGTATTCTTCAAGCTTTCCTGTTTTTACACTGTGACCGAAATGTCTGTTGCTGAATTCCTCATAGTCAGCCTCATTATCAAAGAGTGAATCAAGTCTGGCAATCTCATGCGCCATCTCGATACCTTCCTTAAGTTTTGCAATAAGATCTGAAATACCTATCATTGCCTCGGTACTTTCACAGTTTAGTGCTGCACCGATGGCGGCAAAAAGATGTGAATTGTCAGGATCGACAATATACTCATCTGTGAGATTTAAAGTTCTTATAAATGCCTGCTTTAATTCCGAAAGGAAATGAAGCGGACCGCCAAGGAATGCCACATGACCTCTGATAGGCTTGCCGCAGGCAAGACCTGAAATAGTCTGATTTACCACCGCCTGGAATATTGAGGCGGAGAGATCCTCTCTGGTAGCACCCTCATTGATAAGTGGCTGTACATCCGTTTTTGCAAAAACTCCGCATCTTGCAGCTATTGGATAAATGGATTTATAGCTTTTTGCATATTCATTTAATCCGATAGCATCTGTTTGCAGCAGGGAAGCCATCTGGTCTATAAAACTTCCTGTACCTCCGGCGCATATACCGTTCATTCTCTGGTCTATACCGCCTGTAAAGTAAATGATCTTTGCATCCTCTCCACCAAGCTCTATTGCCACATCTGTTTGAGGGGTACTAGCCTTAAGTGAAGTTGCAACCGCAACCACTTCCTGCACAAAGGTGGACTTTAGATGTTTTGAAAGGGTAAGACCGCCTGAGCCGGTGATCATAGGGATTATATTTACTTCCCCGATTTTTTCAAAGGCATCCGATAGCTGTGCCGCCAAAGTTCCCTGTATATTTGCATAATGTCTGCGATAATCTGAGAATACTACTTCATGCTTGCTATCAAGTATAGCGATTTTGACAGTAGTCGAACCTATGTCTATACCAAGCACATAGATCTTTTCTGTGTTTTGCATATTATAACCTCTTTTATAAGCTTATGATTATATGATATCCCGGGCAAAATGCCCACTTTAAAACGGGACCGCAAAAATGCAATCCTTAAAATCAACGATTTAGTCTGTATTTTATTTTGGGAAATAAAATTGCACACAAAACCCACATGTGAAAACATGATTTCATATCATAGCACATTAGTAGGAATAAGGCAATGTAGAAGAGATTAAAAGTGTATTAAATACTGTAGTTTATATTGCAGTTTGGACAGCTTTAAAGACGAGGTCCAAACTGCATTTCTGTATCTTTAATTCATGGCGGATTTCATTTCTTTTACATAAGCTCCTATATGTTCAGGTGCTTTTGTTTTATACTGTTTTAAGAGTTTGATAATGGCTGAACCTACGATTACTCCGTCAGCTATCTTACTCATTTCATCCGCCTGCTTAGGAGTTGAGATACCAAAGCCTATAGCACAGGGTATATCTGTATTTTCCCTTACTATCTTTACTATGGAATTTAAATCTGTTGTGATTTCACTTCTGGTTCCTGTTACACCAAGACTTGATACAATGTATAAAAAGCCTTTAGCTTCCTTTGCAATCATTGCAATGCGGTCATCAGATGTAGGCGCAATAAGTGAGATGAGATCAATATTATATTTTTCTGATATATCAAGGAACTCATTTCTTTCTTCAAACGGAATATCGGGAAGTATAATGCCGTCAATACCGACCTCACTGCATTTTGCAAAGAATTTTTCCGTACCGTATGAGAACACAACATTTGCATAGGTCATAAATACAAGTGGGATACTTATTTCCTTTCTAAGCTCAACTACCATATCAAATACCTTATCAGTGGTAATGCCTCCTTCAAGTGCACGTGTATTTGCACCCTGTATCACCACGCCCTCAGCCGTAGGATCGGAGAAAGGTATACCTATTTCTATCAGGTCGGCGCCGTTTTTTACCATTTCAAGAATGGCTGCTTTGGTAGTAGTCACATCAGGATCACCGCAGGTAATAAAGGGGATAAATGCCTTTTTATTTTTTAATGCTTCGTATATTTTATTCATGTAAATCTTCTCCTTTGTATCTTGCAATAGCCGCACAATCCTTATCACCTCTGCCGGAGATGGTGATTATAATTATCTGATCCTTACTCATAGCAGGTGCTATTTTCATCGCATGGGCAACAGCATGTGCAGATTCTATAGCAGGTATAATACCCTCCATTCGAGAGAGATATTCAAATGCTTCCACAGATTCATCATCTGTTACGGGTACATAGCTTGCCCTTTTTATATCATGAAGATATGAATGTTCAGGTCCGACACCCGGATAGTCAAGTCCGGCGGAGATGGAATATACAGGTGCTATCTGACCGTATTCATCCTGACAGAAGTAGGATTTCATACCATGGAAAATACCAAGCTTTCCGGTATTTATGGTAGCTGCGGTTTCAAATGTATGGATTCCTTTGCCGGCAGCTTCACAACCTATAAGTGCAACCTCCTTGTCGTTTATAAAATTATAAAAACTTCCTATGGCATTTGAGCCTCCTCCAACACAGGCAAGTACGGCATCAGGTAATTTGCCTTCTTTTTTTAGTATCTGCTCTTTGATTTCCTTTGAAATCACCGCCTGAAAATCCCTGACAATAGTGGGAAAGGGATGAGGTCCCATTACAGAGCCGAGGCAGTAATGAGTATCATCTATTCTGCTTGTCCACTCTCTCATAGCTTCGGAAACCGCATCTTTTAGAGTTTTTGTTCCGCTTGTTACAGGAATAACCGTAGCACCAAGCAGCCTCATCTTATATACATTCAGTGCCTGACGAATGGTGTCTTCTTCACCCATAAATACCACACATTCCATGCCCATCAATGCGGCTGCTGTTGCAGTTGCAACACCATGCTGTCCTGCGCCGGTTTCTGCAATAAGTCTCTTCTTACCCATCTTTTTGGCAAGGAGCGCCTGCCCTAAAACATTATTTATCTTATGTGCACCTGTATGTGTAAGGTCCTCACGTTTTAAATAAATCTTTGCACCGCCAAGATCCTCCGTCATTTTCTTTGCAAAATAAAGCTTTGAAGGTCTGCCGGCATAATCATTCAAGAGATAATTGAGTTCTTTGTTAAACTCGGGATCATCTTTGTAATGATTATAGGCTTTTTCCAATTCCAATACTGCATTCATAAGGGTTTCAGGTATATACTGTCCTCCATGAATTCCAAATCTTCCTTTAATAGCTGTCATTTGTCACCTCTCTTACTAAATTTACAAATCTTCTCATCTTAGCGGCATCTTTTTTGCCTTCGGTTTCTATTCCCGAACTTACATCCACTGCAAAGGGATGCAGTTTTATTATTTTTTTCTGTATATTATCAGGGGAGAGTCCGCCCGCCAGAAAATATTCACCTTCAAAGCCTTCAAGCAAAGCTTCATCAAAGGTTTCACCGCAGCCGGCACCCGCATCAAGCAGGATAAAATCAAAGTTTTTATCTATTTTTTCTATATCGGTTTTTGATTTTATCTGATAGGCATATATAATGGGAGCGTTTATCTTTTTCTTTAAAGCATCTATATATTTTGTATCTTCGTTCCCATGAAGCTGTACAATATCAATGGTTTTATTTTTAATAAGGTAAACGATATTTTCGATATCCTCATTTACAAATACACCCACCGCCTTTACCCTGTTGTCAAGCTTTGCTTTCAGTTTTTTTGCCATATCAAAGGATATATACCTTCTGCTTTTACCTGCAAATACAAAGCCTATATAATCAGGTAATAATTCATTTATCACATGGATATCATCCTCTTTTGTTATGCCGCATAGCTTAATCTTTGTCATATTTTCCCTTTAACCAATCCAAAGTGAATTTTTTACTCTCTGCCCGCATAAGCACCTCACCTATTAGGGCTGCATCAGCCCCCATATCAATAATGTTTTTTATATCTTCAGGGCTTTTTACACCGCTCTCGGAAACAAATAAAATATCTTGAGGTACAAGACTTCTAAGCCTTTTACTGTTACCGGTATCCACGGAGAAGTCCTTTAGATTTCTGTTATTTACTCCAATCATACGGGCATTTATCTTTAACGCTTTTTCAATTTCAGCTTCATCATGACATTCCACAAGAGCGGAAAGTCCAAGGTCATCACTGATATCTTTGAAATACTGCATTTCTTCAACAGATAATATGGAGCAGATAAGGAGTATACATGATGCACCCATTGCCTTGGCTTCATATATCATATATTCATCAACAGTAAAATCCTTTCTAAGAAGCGGGAGATTAACTGTATTTGATATTTCTTTTAGATATTTATCGCTTCCAAGAAACCATCTTGGCTCTGTAAGTACCGAGATACAGTCCGCACCCGCAACTTCGTATTCCTTTGCAATCGAAAGATAGGGAAAATCTTTTGATATAATACCCTTAGACGGTGAAGCCTTTTTACATTCACATATAAAGGAGAGACCGGGTTTTTTTAAAGCATTTTCAAAACCAAACTTCACAGCCTCTATTTTTTCAGCTTCGGCTCTGACTACAGACAGAGGAATACTTTTTTTTTGCTCTTTGATTCTTTGCCCGGTATATGTGGCTATTGTATCTAAGACAGTTATTTCTTTACTCATTGCTAATCCTTATAAAATCCTCCAAAACCTTAATTGCCTTTTTACTTTCAATAAGATTTCTTGCAAGATCTATTCCTTCCTTTATACTGTTTGCCTTATCACCTATATAGAGTGCCGCACCGGCATTTAAAAGTACGGCATCGGTTTTAGGTCCTTTTTCTCCACTTAGTATGGCAAGAGTAATGGCTGCATTCTCTTTCGGATCACCGCCTGCCAAATCTTCTTTTTTGCAGCGTTTAAGTCCGAAATCCTCAGGCTTTATCTCATATAGGGTAAGTGAGTCGCCCTTTATTTCACAAACCTTGGTAGGGGCGGAGAGTGATATCTCATCAAGTTTATCCATACCATAGACTACCATACCTCTTTGTACACCAAGCTCCATTAAAACTTTCGCAAGAGGTTCTATAAGATATTCATCATATACTCCAAGAAGCTGGCGCCTTGGTTTTGCCGGATTGGTGAGAGGTCCGAGTATATTAAAAACAGTCCTAAATCCCAGCTCTTTTCTGATAGATCCTACATATTTCATGGAGCTGTGATATTTTTGGGCAAAGAAAAAGCATATACCCACCTTTTCCAGCAGTTCCTTGCATTTGTTCGGATCTTCGCCAATATTTACACCTAAGGCTTCCAGGCAATCTGCCGTACCGCATTTTGAAGAAGCGGCTCTGTTGCCATGTTTACTTACTTTCATACCGCCTGCGGCAGCCACTATGGCTGAGGTAGTGGAGATATTAAAGCTGCCTGCATTATCACCTCCTGTACCCACTATTTCAAAAAGGTCAAAATCCGTATCCACGGCTGTGGCATGCTCTCTCATAGCTTTGGCACAGCCTGCAATTTCTTGAGTGGTCTCCGCCTTGGCACTCTTTGTGGAAAGAGCGGCAAGAAATGCAGCATTTTGTGTAGGTGAAGTTTCCCCGTTCATAATTTCATTCATAACGGCATAAGCTTCATCAAAAGTTAAATCTTCTTTATTTACAATCTTTACAATCGCTTCTTTAATCATAGTATCCTTTCCATATTTGTATAATTTTTCAGATAGTGATAGTATTTAAATTTTACAATACCTGTAGCGTTTAGTTCTTTCGTAAAATCCTGCGAAGCTTTAAGAAAGAACTGCGATTGGGATTGTAAAATAAATACTACAGCTACAGTGAAATAAAATTCCTCAACATTTCCTTTCCATATTCTGTCATTATGGATTCCGGATGGAACTGCACTCCATAGATTGGGTAATGGATGTGTTCTACCGCCATTACTTCATCATCATCCGTTCTTGCAATCACCTTCAGCTCATTTGGGAGTGTATCTTTACTTGCGGCAAGAGAATGATATCTGGCAACTCTGCTTTTGGCAGGTATACCTGAGAAAAATGCACCGGAGGTATCAAAATATGTAAGAGAATCCTTGCCATGCATAAGTTCTTTGGCATAGGTCACTGTAGCGCCGAATGCCATGCAAATAGCCTGATGCCCAAGGCATACGCCGAGGATTGGAATACTTTGCCCAAGCTCCTTTACCACATCTATAATAATACCTGCATCCTCAGGTCTTCCGGGACCGGGGGAGATAATGATTTTTTGTGGAGCAAGATTTTTTATTTCTTCTACGCTCATCTCATCATTTCTTATTACCTTTATATCCGGATAAATTTCTCCCACCATCTGAAAAAGGTTGTAGGAAAAACTGTCATAATTATCAATCAATAGAATCATATATTTATCTCCTGAGCTTTTCTTAATGCATCGACTACCGCACCTGCCTTATTGATAGTTTCCATATATTCCTTATCGGGTTCGGAGTCTGTCACAATACCGGCACCGCTTCTGATAAATACTTTACCGTTTTTCTTATAAGCAAGTCGTATAGCAATACAGGTGTCCATATTTCCTGTAAAATCTATATATCCGATAGCACCTCCATATACACCTCTTTTGTTGTTTTCAAGTTCTCCTATAAGCTGACAGGCACGAATCTTTGGTGCACCGGAGAGAGTGCCGGCGGGAAGTACAGCTTCCAGTGCATCCAGTGCATCATATTCAGGTCTTATTTCACCTCTTACAGTGGAGCCGATATGCATTACATGTGAATATCTTTCTATGGAACGAAGTTTTTTTACTTTTACACTTCCGAATTTACTTACTTTGCCGAGATCATTTCTGCCAAGGTCTACCAGCATATTATGTTCAGCCAGCTCTTTTTTATCAGCCAGCAGTTCTTTTTCTAAAAGAATATCCTCAGCTTGCGTTTTTCCTCTTGGTCTGGTGCCTGCAAGAGGAAAGGTATGCAGTATTCCGTCTTCAAGCTTTACCAAGGTTTCGGGTGAAGCCCCGGCAATTTCCACATCTGTGCCGGAAAAATAAAACATATATGGAGACGGATTTACCGTTCTAAGTATTCTGTAGGTATTAAAAAGGCTTCCTTCAAAATCCGCCTGTAGACGGTTTGAAAGCACTATTTGGAAGATATCTCCCTCCTTGATATGATGCTTTGCCTTTGCAATCATCTCTGAAAACTCTTTTTCTGAGAACAGTGGTGTTACCTCGGAAAGGAGTTTGCCGGATTCATTGGATTTTTCACCGGTTAATAAAAGGTTTTTTATTTTTTCAAGCTTTTTAACAGCTTCTTTATAGGCAAGTGAAGTATCGCCTGTTAATGAAATATTTGTAATAAGTATGATTTTTTGCTTTACATGGTCAAATACAATAACATCCTCAAAAAGCATTACATCAATATCCTTAAAGCCCTCGGCATCATCTACATTCCTTTTTATACCGGGTTCCTTATAGCCTATATAATCAAAGGAAAAATATCCCACCAGACCGCCTGTAAAAGGAGGCAAAGAAGAAATTCTCGGGCTTTTATATTTTTTTAACAGCTCTCTCAGATACATGGGAGGATCGATACAGGTAAACTCTTCGCCGTCCACACTCATCCTGCTGTCAACACAGCTTATGGAAAGTTCGGGATTAAAGCCCAGAAATGTATATCTTCCCCAGTTTTCATTTGCCTTTGCCGACTCCAACATATAGGCATGTGTGGAAGCCTTTTTTAAAATCCTTATTGCTTCAATGGGTGTGATGAAGTCGGATAGGATTTCAAGACTCACAGGTGCAAGAGTATATTCTTTAGTTTCTTTTATTTTCTCTATTTCAGTTAATGAGGGGTAATACATATTATAAGGTCCTTCCTTCAAGTACAACTCTTTTTTTGATTTCATTCATAAGGTCTGCAAACTGTGACAGGTCAAGTGATTGTGCACCGTCACATAATGCCTTTGCAGGATCATTATGCACCTCGACCATAATGCCGTCCGCTCCGACTGCAAGTGCCGCCTTTGCAAGCGGTGGTACAAGTGATCTTATTCCCATTGCATGGCTTGGATCCACCAGTACCGGAAGATGTGTTTTTTCTTTTAAAAGTGCAACCGCTCCAAGATCCAAAGTATTTCTGGTGGCGGTCTCAAATGTTCTGATACCCCGCTCACAGAGTATGACATTTTCATTTCCAGAAGCCATAATATATTCGGCACTCATAAGGAATTCTTCAATAGTGTTGCAAAGCCCACGCTTTAAAAGTACCGGCTTTTTTAACTTTCCGACTTCCTTAAGCAAATCAAAGTTTTGCATATTTCTGGCACCTATCTGGATAATATCCACATTTTCAAAAAGGGGCAGCTGTGTCTGATTCATAACCTCCGAGATAATCGGAATATTTACGGCTGCCTTGGCACTTTCCAAAAAGTCCAGACCTTCTTTTCCAAGTCCTTGGAAGGAATAAGGGGAAGTTCTAGGCTTAAAGGCTCCGCCTCGAAGTATTACGGCACCGCTTTCTTTGATACTTCTTGCCACCATAGTAATCTGCTCGCTTGTTTCCACACTGCAAGGTCCTGCAATAACGGTAAAAGTTCCGGTACCGATATTTACATCATTTACCTTTATGATGGTATCATCGGGATGAACGGTTCTGCCTGCCGCCTTATAGGTTTCCGTAACCCTCTTGCCATAGGCAACTATCGGGTGAGTTTCCACTATAGTGTCCATATCTATTTTTGAAGTATTTCCTATAAGGCAGACCGCAGTATGTTCCGTACCCGGTGCATATATTGTATCAAATCCTATATCTTCAAATTCTTTTCTGAAATTCTGTATTGCCTCTTCACTGATGCCTGCTTTTAAAATAAAAACCATAAGTCCTCCTAACGAATTGGATATAAATAGTCAAATGTTTATTTGATTTTGCAATCCTTGCAGCTGTCAGGATTGTAAAATTTTAAATATAATAGAAATAAAAAAGTCCCTGACAAATAAAAACCTAAAAAGGCTAATATTTGTCAAGGACGAAATTTCAACAATAAAAAATCGCGGTGCCACCTTGATTCACAGCATGACCTGTGCACTTTAAGATACCTACATATCCCTTGCAACTAACGTATGCGTACGTTGTAGTATACTCTGCCGAAGCATTTGACTACACCCTCAATGGTCCATTTGCTAGACTGTTTCTTATCCGGCTCTCAGCTTCCCGGACTCTCTGTGAAGTCATGACTAACTTTATCTCCATATCAACGGTTTGTTTTTTCAATTATTGTTATGGATTCTAATATAAAATTGAATTTATGTCAACAAAAATATTTTATGTTAGGAATGTTTATAAGCCATAAATGATAAAGTCCCAGTATACCACAAATAAAAATGTCCCACTTATGGTAGAATACTATTTTGTATATTCTAACAGTAGGAGGAACTGACTTATCAGAAAGGTTATTTTATCAATGAATGAACAAAGAAAGTATGAGGTTATTAAAAGTCTGTTAGATCACCTGGATACAGCTAATAAGGATAGAGATGCTCTTATTCTAGGATGCACCCAAAGACATATAAACCGTATGATACAAGGTTATATGAAAGACGGTAAGGCCTTCTTTATTCATGGTAACAGAGGTAAAAAGCCCGCTACCACTATCCATCCTGATATCAGGAGGCAAGTTATTGACCTATATAGAACTAAATACTATGAAGCTAACTTTGAACACTATACAGAGCTTCTAAAAAGAAATGAGGGCATAATTCTCTGTGCCTCCTCTGTAATGAGTATCTTAGAGGCTGAATACATTCTATCTCCAAAGGCTACCAAAGCTAAGCGTAGACGCATTAAACAAAAGCTCAAAGCTGAGAAGGAAACTGCAAAGTCGAAGAAGGCGTTATCTGAGATACAGACTAACTTAGTAGCAGTCGAAGATTCTCATAGCCGTCGTCCAAGATGTGCTTATTTCGGTGAATTGCAGCAAATGGATGCAACCCCTTATGAATGTGCCCCCAGACAGATATGGCATCTACATTTGGCTATTGATGATGCCTCAGGCGTTGTTACAGGTGAATGGTTCGATACTCAGGAGACTCTTAACGGCTACTACCATGTATTTGAACAGATTCTTACGAATTATGGTATTCCTTATAAGTTTCTTACCGATAAAAGAACTGTATTTACTTACAAGAAAAAAGGTGCCTTATCTGACGACAAAGACACCTATACACAGTTCGCTTACGCCTGCAAGCAACTTGGCACACAGCTTGAATCAAGCAGCGTACCACAGGCTAAAGGATGCATAGAACGATTAAATCAAACCTTACAGTCACGCCTGCCTATTGAGTTTAGACTCGCAGGCGTAACTGACATCAATAATGCCAAGGAATTCATTCACTCCTACATAAAGAGATTCAATGAGAAGTTCGCACTTCCGCTTTATGGTATCAAATCTGTATTTGAAACAAAATTATCTAAAGAAAAAACACCTGAATTGTTCATATAAAAACATTATGTTAAAAATATGATATTTTAACCTAAATTATTCATAGCATAGCTATGTCTGCGGCTGAAAGCCACATAATTACTGCATTTACAAAACTTTCTTACTTTCACCTAAAAAGTGAATAGAAAAAGGACCTCTTTCTTGGTAAAATTAAGGTGTCAAATCAAAACAATGCCAAGGAAAGGAAGTCCTCTTATGTCAATTTTAAACACTATTTCACTTGAAAGCAACAAGAAAATTAAAATAAATTTTAACGGTGGAAATCTCTCTTCTGATGGAGGGCTGCTCCTCATCAAAGAATTCGCTGCAAAGGTAGGTCTTATAAAGCTTGTGAAAAAGCTCTTCAAAACCAATGACCATACAAACAGCCGTATTCATACAGATTCTGATAACCTTATGCAGATGCTCTACCAAATTATAGCAGCCTATTTTGAGGATGATTGTGCAGATGAACTGACTAATGATCCGGTATTAACATCTATTTTGGAAAAAGAAGCCTTGGCTTCTCAACCTACACTATTTCGTTTTTGGAATAGAATGGACAACGACACTCTTACACAGCTTGATTCTATAAATGCAAAAATGCGTGATATTGTCTATTCTATTAAGGCTCCGGAGCACATGTTGTTTGACCTTGATTCTACACTGCTTAACACCTACGGCAAGCAGGAAGGCGAAGGTTTTAACTTTCATTATCAGGCTCACGGTTATCATCCACTACTTTGCTATGATGGAATTACAGGTGATCTTTTAAAGGCTGAACTTCGTAACGGCACACAGTATTGTAGTAATGATGCTGACAAATTCATGATTCCACTGTTACAGGAATACCGTGCAAAATATCCATCGCTCCCTCTTTATCTTCGTGGTGATAGTGGTTTTGCTTCTCCTGATTTATACAAGGCTTGCGAAGATAACGACTGTAAGTATGCAATCCGCTTGAAGCAAAACCGAATATTGATAAAATACGCTGCAGATGCTGATACAGCGTTATTTAGAGCAGCCCGTGAAAATCAAACGGATTATATGGTGGAATACGGTGAGTTCTATTATCAGGCAGGAAGTTGGTCGCATCCAAGGAGAGTTGTTTTTAAAGTAGAAAAACCCTATAATCAGTTTATTCACCTATATACTTTTATTGTCACTACAATGAAATCAGAACCACACAAAGTAATTCAATTTTATTGTGGGCGTGGCAAGATGGAGAACTTCATAAAAGAAGGAAAATCAGGGTTTGATTTTTCTTCAGTAAGCAGTCGAACCAAGGTAGTCAATGCAAATCGTTTACAGGTACATGCTCTTGCATACAACCTGTTTAATTGGTTTAGGCGATTGGTGCTCTCTACAAATATGAGAAAGCAGCAAATCAATAACATTCGCTTAAAGTTGCTAAAAGTAGCTGCAAAAGTAGTAAATAAGGCAAGATATATAGTACTCAAATTGTGTAGCAGTTGCCCTTATAAGAAAGAATTCTATGAGACAATTTCAAACATTATGAAACTGCCACTACAGTTGGAATAGTAGTAACTTATGAGCCTTGATAATCCAATATCAAATGACTATTTTTGATACATAGGGATAGTGCACCCTTTTTTCAGGTAATTTTCCAACTTACGAACGAGATAGCTTTATAAAACAATTATCTTGTAGGCTTTTTAAGCCAAATCTACTGTGGTGAATAATTCAGGTTTAAATATTGTAATTAATTTTACATACCATATAACCACAGTGCTAAATACAATAATAGTTGAAATAGGCAAAATAAAAAAAACATAAAAGGCGAGACAAGACGCGTCAGCTAACAATAGCCACAGCGTACGATTTTTTTCGTGGATTCAGTTTTGACAATACTTTATGATAGTAGAATTAGGCATCAATCCTTTATCAGTACAAAAAGTGCATAGAATACCATGTAAAGAGGAATATTTTGAGCTCTGACGTATAATATGGGCAAAACTTTTTTGCATGCGAATAGCAGTATGTTTATGGTTGGAGCTTTACTAAAAAGCAGCTCTGTATAAGAACAAAATATCCTGGCAAACTTACAAAGCCAAATTACCTTGTAGTTGTCAGGATATGTGTTAAGAATCATAATAAAAACGATTTGAATATACAAATATTAAAGGAAATATATGCATATATTATTATAATCTATATGATAGGTTTTGCTCTACATACCTATGGTGTAAAACTGATTGTTTCTTTAAAAAAGTGTTCGTCATTTAGGTGTCCATTTGCATATGCATCTACAAAAAAACTTATATTTGAGATATTAGATGGGTCTATACCTTGATCTGTAATAGCACTAACAAACCAACTTATAGTGTCAAAAGTACTTTTTTTAGGTTTGATTTGTGGGAAATAAGGTGGATTTTTAATTTTCTTGCCGTCTATATAATTTTCACCAGTGCTAATATTCATAGTTTCATCTGTTTTATTAACAATATATAGTTTCAAAGTATAGTTCACATTATCCATATCTGATCCTACAAGAATAATAGTACAATACTCATTATCAATAAGTAATTTATCTGTATCCTTTTGTTCGTACACATATGTAGTGGTGCTGTCTTGACCATAGGGATAAATATGAAGTGTTTCTGTATCTATTTCATTACTTTCCTTACCATCATATTCATAAACATGAAGTAACGCTTCAATATCCGTAATATCCTTAACAGCAACAGATTCATTTAACGGATTAAGATACCATACTACTTGTGATTTTGAACCTGCTTGAGCTGACTCAAACATAGGTATATGTACCTGTAATCCGTTTATAAAGCTGTCTTCGGTATTAAAAATATATGTTTTATCAGTAGTTTTATTTTCCAGTATAATATTAAGATATGCAAGGTTAGATACATTATCCCAACCCATACTGTCTACAGTTACTGAATAATTATCTTTATCAATAGCAACATAGTTTTTAATTGGATAAGGACTTTCGGTTTGAGAAGATGTTTCTTCCACTGATTTAGAGGAAGCCACAGCAGTGTTTTTTTCATCTGAAGAATTTTCAGAGGTTATTTCAGGCTTTGTATCCTCCCTATTATGCCCAGATGAACCACATGCGACAAGCAGTATGCTAAAAATTAAAAGTATCAGTAAGTGAGATATCTTTTTCATAAAAACTCCTTTTATATGATCAAATCATTAGATAATATAAAGCATAAAATTAAACTATTATTATAATTTAACTATGAAATAAAATTTATACATTATTTATTATAGCACAAAATAGTGCCGGTATGTTAAGTATAATGAGTTCATCATAAAGATTTTTTTGGACTTTTTGAATAATAAAAACATTTTGTGTAAAATTCAAATCATTTACATCCAAGTATTATAAATGTTATAATAGGTCGGTGTATTAAAGGGAAAACTTGCGTACACAAATTTTTACAGATATCAGAAGGGAGAGCAATGGGTTTTTTTGAAAAATTAGAGAGAAAATTCGGAAGATATGCTATCAGAAATTTGATGATGTATCTGACTGTATTATACAGTATAGGTTTTGCTATATCATTGGTAAATATAGAAATCTATTATAATTATATGTCCTTGGATATACCGAAAATACTTTCAGGGCAGGTTTGGAGACTGGTGACATGGATTATGTACGCCCCAAGCCAGAGTATATTTTTTTCGGCAATAATGCTTGTTTTATATTACAGCCTGGGAAGCAATCTTGAAAGGGTATGGGGAAGTTTCAGATTTAATGTATATATGTTTATGGGGTATATATTCCTGATAATAGGCGCCTTTATTTTATATTTTATATATGGAGAGGCATCGAGTATATATCCGCTCACACCTGACAGTCTGAATCTGTCAATATTTTTGGCATTTGCTCTGACATATCCTGAGATGACCTTTTATATATATTTTGTACTGCCGGTCAAAGCAAAATATCTGGCAGCGGTATATTTGCTTATTGAAATTTATAATTTTATAATGGGCGGAATTATTACAAAGACATCTATCGGACTCAGCTTATTAAACTTTGTAATATTCTATTTATTAACCAGAAATTGGTATAGGGTATCCCCAAAGAATGTAGTCAGACAGGTGAAGTTTAAAAGGGCTGTAAAGATGAGACCTGCAAGCGAGCCGATACATAGATGTGCTGTTTGTGGAAGAACTGAAAAGGATGATGATACCTTGGAGTTTAGATATTGCTCAAAATGCAATGGTAATTTAGAATATTGCTCGGAGCATTTATATACACATATTCATGTTGAATAAGACTTGTATATAGTTTTGGTAACAATGGCTGCACAATAAGATGGCAGCATTTAAGCTTATAAAGATATAAAGAGGAAAAGAAATGAAGAAAACAAAAATTATCTGTACCATGGGTCCAAATACAAATGATAAAAATCTTATGAAAAATATGGCAATAGCCGGAATGGATGTTGCCAGATTCAATTTTTCACATGGTGATTATGAGGAGCATCTTGGCAGATTAAATATTCTGAGAGAAGTAAGAGAAGAGACCGGAAAGCATGTTGCGGCACTTCTTGATACCAAGGGGCCTGAGATAAGAACAGGTGTACTCGAGGGTGGACAAAAGGTTACATTGGAAGCGGGAAATGAATATATTCTCACAATAAATGAATGTGTGGGAAATGATAAGAAAGGATTTATCAATTACACAGGTTTAAATGAGGATGTAAAGCCGGGTGATAAAATACTTATAGATGACGGACTTATAGAGCTTGAAGTTATAAAAGTAGACGGAGCGGATATTCATACAAAAATTATAAATGGCGGTGAGCTTGGAGAGAGAAAGGGTGTAAATGTACCCGGAGTTTCTATAAAGCTTCCTGCGCTCACAGAAAAAGATAAAGAAGATATAAAGTTTGCCTGTGACAACGGATTTGATTTTATTGCCGCTTCCTTTATAAGAAACGGTGATGCGGTTCGCCAAATCAGAGAGATTTTAAATGAGAAGGGTTCACATATCCAGATTATTTCAAAAATCGAGAATCAGGAAGGCATTGAAAATATGGATGATATCATAGAGGCGAGCGACGGTATCATGGTGGCAAGAGGAGATATGGGTGTGGAGATAGATGCAGCCAAACTTCCCTTTGTACAAAAAAAGCTTATAGAAAAATGCTCGGTAGCGGGAAAACCTGTAATAACAGCTACACAGATGCTTGATTCAATGATCAGAAATCCAAGACCTACAAGAGCGGAAGTCTCAGATGTGGCAAATGCCATATATGACGGTACCGATGCAATAATGCTATCAGGTGAGTCGGCAATGGGTAAATACCCTCTTGAAGCATTAAAAATGATGGTAAAAATAGCCGAGGAAACAGAGACTCATCTTGATCATGCACTCTACAGGGGCAGAAAAGTAAATAAGATGGATAAAAAGAATATATCAAATCAGGTAGGCTATGCGGCGGTATATACGGCAGACCAGTTAGGTGCAAAAGCAATAATAGCACCTTCCATCACCGGATTTACAACAAGGATGCTCTCAAAGTGGAGATCAAGTATACCTGTTTACGGAATGAGCCCAAGTATATCTACGGTACGCCAAATGCAGCTTTTCTACGGAGTAGTTCCTGTATGGGCAAAAAGAGCCGATACAACGGATGAACTTATATCATCATCAGTGGATATATTAAAGTCCGGAAAGTATTTAAAATTAAATGATCTTGTAGTTATTACTGCAGGTATTATACCTACAAAGGACGAGAGAGGCCCTGCAAAGTATACAAATACAATGCAGGTTGAAATAGTGAAATAATTATAGGTAAGTTAAAAATTTTAATAAAACAGTATACTTTTTTATACAAAAACAAGTAAGAATATGATAAAATAAATATAATAATGATCGTAGAGATTCCATATAAAGTCACGAGGATAAATTCCGGGTGACTTTATTGGGATTAAAAGGAGAGAGAGCATGACAAATCCAATAGTAACAATAACAATGACAGATGATTCAGTAATCAAAATTGAGCTTTATCCTGAGGTTGCACCGAATACCGTAAGAAATTTTATAAGCCTGATTAATGAAAAGTTTTATGACGGGCTCACATTTCACAGAGTTATTTCAGGATTTATGATACAGGGAGGCTGCCCACAGGGAAACGGTATGGGAGGTCCTGATTATCAGATTAAGGGTGAGTTTAATCAAAACGGATTCCAAAATGATTTGGCACATAGCAGAGGAGTTATTTCAATGGCAAGAGCTATGAGTCCAAACTCGGCAGGATCACAGTTTTTTATAATGCATCAGGATGCACCACATCTTGACGGTGCTTATGCGGCATTCGGAACGGTAGTAGAGGGCATGGATGTAGTGGATAAAATAGCAGCAGTGGATACAGATTATAATGATAGGCCGAATACAGAACAAAAGATAAAGACAATGACGGTAGAGACATTTGGCGAGACTTATGAAGCTCCTGAAAAATGTTAATATTGAAGGAAAACATTGTGAGATAGTAATATCGGATGAAAATGTGGCTTTGTGGGAGGCTTTTAACTCTTGCAAAGCCACAATTGCTATACTCGGAAAAGAGTATATAGATATAAAAGTTTCAAAATATGCTGTAGAGGATTTAAGAGATATAGACGAAGAGTATATAAAAAAGGTGGCATATAGAAGCTTAAAACTGCCTCTAAGTATAGGAAAAACAGAAAATATAAATATTCGTGAGATAAATGTGGAGGATTTTGTTACTCTATCAGCGTTTAGAGAATTTCCTTTTAATACCAAAGAGGAGTTAGCGGAATATATTTCGATGCATTATGATTTTTACGGATATGGATTATATGTATTTGAAAATGAAGATGAGCTGATGGGATTGGCAGGATTTTGTAATGAAGAAGGTAAATGCTATATTTCATATATGACGGATAAAAAATACCGAAAAAAAGGTTATACTTTTAAAGTTTGTCGCTATTTATTAAGCTTTATAAAAAAGCATTGTGAAGTAGAAAACATCTATGTAAGAATAAAGGAGTCAAATACGGCATCAATAAATCTTGCAAAAAAGCTCGGAGTGATAATAGAAAAGGACTTTGAGTAATATTAAAAACATATATAATTTATTATAGGCAAAATATATATAAAAAGTTTAGGATTGCGTCCTTTGGTTAGAAAAACCTAACTGTTGTTTTTATACAAATTTTAATGTATAATTTTAGGTACAATATTTTTAGGGCAGTAAATAACAGGGGTTAAAGGATGAAGGTAAAGGCATTTGCAAAAATTAATTTATGCTTGGATGTGCTCAGAAGAAAAGAAGACGGTTACCATGAAGTAGAAATGGTTATGACAAATGTTGATATAGCGGATGTGCTGGAAATCAAAGAACTTGAAGAAAAGAAGATATTACTTAAATCTGACAATAAAGATTTGGCAATGGATGAAACCAATCTTATATACAAAGCTATAGTTTTATTACAAAAGGAAGCAGGCAAAGATTTCGGTATAGAACTGAGTCTTGAAAAAAACATTCCTATGGAAGCAGGCATGGCAGGGGGAAGTGCCGATGCGGCTGCCACCTTAAAGGCGGTGAATGAGCTGTTTAAGCTTAATATAAGCAAAGACAGACTTATGGAGCTTGGTGCAAGCCTGGGGGCTGATATACCTTTTTGTATAATGGGAGGTACGGCACTGGCAAACGGCATAGGTGAGAAATTAAAAAGCTTAAAGCCCTTACCGAAGATGAAGATTTTGATAGCCAAACCGAATACAGGACTTTCCACAAAAAAGGTGTATGAAAGTCTGGATATAGAGAATTTAAATAAGAGCGGCTTTAAACACCGGGATGTAAAAGAAATGGTTTCCGTTATAGAGAGTGATAAGGATGAAAAAACAAAGATAAAAGAAATTGCAGATTCGCTTAATAATATTTTGGAACTGCCGTCTATAAAGCTATTGCCTTTTATAGAGGATATTAAAAAAACAATGATGGATAATAATTGTTTAGGCTGCCTTATGAGCGGCAGCGGTACTGCCGTATTCGGAATTTTTGACAGCGATGAGGACATGCTTAGAACCAAAAAAATACTGAAAGAAGATGATAGAATAAATTATATACAGATTACTAATACCTTGTAGTAGGATATATGGAGGTTAAAATGACAGATTTTTCACATGCGGATATAGATGAGTATATGCCTTTAAGAGATGTGGTTTTTAAAACACTCAGGCAGGCAATTTTGAGGGGAGAATTACAACCGGGCGAAAGATTGATGGAGATAGCATTGGCAAAAAAGCTCGGAGTATCAAGAACACCTATAAGAGAGGCAATCAGAATGCTTGAGCTTGAGGGGCTTGTACTTATGATTCCAAGAAAGGGCGCAGAAGTGGCAGGAATTACTGAAAAGAATCTCAGGGATACGTTGGAGGTAAGAAGGGCACTTGAGGAGCTTGCAATAGAGATTTCCTGCACAAAGATTACAGATGTAGAGCTTGATGAACTTGAACAGGCGGAGAGAGAATTTGTAGATTCAATAGAAAATAAAGATATTATTGATATTGCACGTGCAGATGAGAAATTTCATGATATAATATTTACAAGCACAGGCAATGATAAACTGGTGCAGATGATAAATAATCTACGCGAACAGATGTATCGTTACAGACTGGAATATGTAAAGGCGGAATCTACAAGAAATCAGCTCATGAATGAGCATGAAATGATATTGAAGGCATTAAAGAGTAGAGATAAGTCTGAAGCTAAGAGAATCATTGCGGAGCATATAAATAATCAGGAGGTCAATGTTTCCAAGAAAATCAAGGAAACACCTACAAAGTAATGAGGAAATTAGCGATAGTTTTCGGAGGTCAGTCCTCTGAACATGAGATATCTGTAATCTCTGCAACCAATATTTCAAAACAGGTGGATGAGAGTAAATATGAGCTTATTCTTATCGGTATTACAAAGACAGGTAAATGGCTTAAGGTAGACAGCATAGCTTCTATGGAAGACGGCAGTTGGATAAATTCAAAAATTAATGCATATATTTTGCCAGATGCGATAAAAAAGTGTATAATAGTAGAAATAGATGGGGAGTATAAAGAAGTACATGTGGATGTGGTGTTCCCCGTATTGCATGGACTCTTTGGAGAAGACGGAACCATTCAAGGACTTTTAGAGCTTTCCGGTATTCCCTATGTAGGATGTGGAGTGCTTGCGAGTGCTGTCGGCATGGACAAGCTTTACACAAAATTGGTAGTAGATAAACTTGGTATAAGACAGGCGGATTATGAGCCGGTTATTGACTATGAAGTTAGGGAGGATTTTAAAAGAGTAGTAAAAAGAATAGAGGACAGGTTTGACTATCCTGTGTTTGTTAAACCCTCAAATGCAGGTTCTTCCAAGGGAGTGTCAAAAGCTTCAAACAGAGAAGAACTTGAGAAAGGAATACTTGAAGCATTAAACCATGACAGAAAAGTCCTTGTGGAGGAAACCATAGTAGGGCATGAGGTGGAATGCGGAGTACTTGGCAGACCGGGAGAAGTCATGGCAAGCGGAGTCGGTGAGATAAAGTCGGCGGCAACATTTTATGATTATGATGCAAAATATAAACTGGATTCACTCACTTTACTGGATTCGCAACTTCCAAACGGTGTAAGAGAAAAACTTCCGGAGTGTGCAAAAAAGATTTTTACAGCATTGGACGGTTTCGGACTTTCCAGAGTTGACTTCTTTGCAAAGGAAGACGGAGAGATTGTATTTAATGAAATAAATACAATGCCCGGATTTACCGCAATAAGTATGTATCCTATGTTATTTGAGGCGGCAGGTATTGGCAAAAAAGAACTTGTTGACAGACTTATTGAATTAGCTTTTGAGAGAAGGTGATTTTTCCTTGAATTTACCTATAGGGATATTTGATTCGGGGGTAGGAGGACTTACGGTAGCAAAAGAAATAGTGGCTCAAATGCCGGATGAGAGTACTGTTTATTTTGGCGATACGGCAAGAGTTCCCTATGGCTCGAAGTCCGGGGACACTATTATCAAATATTCCCGACAGATTGTAAAATTTTTACAGACAAAAAATGTAAAAGCTATTGTGATTGCGTGTAATACCGCGAGTGCTTTTGCTCTAGACATATTGAAGACAGAGATTGATATACCTATAATGGGAGTTATACATGCAGGGGCGGTCACTGCCATCAAAACTACAAAAGTAGGAAGGATTGGCGTTGTCGGAACTGAAGGTACTATATCCAGTGGTATATATAAAAAGACTATTCAGGATATAAATAATGAACTTGAGGTAATACAAAAGGCATGTCCGCTGCTTGTTCCATTAGTGGAGGACGGACTCATAAATGACAGAGTTACTGATGAGATTATTTCAAGATATGTTAGTGAATTAAAAAGCAGACATATTGACAGTCTGGTATTGGGATGTACCCATTATCCTTTACTGTATAAAACATTTGGAAGGATTATGGGAGAGGGGGTTTCCCTTGTGAATCCCGCATATGAAACCGCGAAGGAATTGAAATCTTTGTTGGAGCAAAAAAATCTGTGTGCCACAAAAGATGGCGGGATTTTTCACGACTTTTATGTCAGTGACATGGCGGAAAGATTTAGTGATTTTGCATCTTCTATTATGCCCGGTATAGTAAAAAAGGCGGGCATAGTCAATATAGAAGAATTCTAGCAGTATTAAAAAGGTAGTATTGTTACAACTAAAAAACATTTAAAGCTTTGCAGAATGCATACAAATCGTATTGGCTGGACAAAAGTATACACAACGCAGACAGGCATTCTTTGTTGAGCATAGTTATCAGTTTTTTATTTAAGGTTATTTTATATAGAATAGTGGGGAGATACATTTTTCTAGTAAACTATCATTCTTTTATTTTAAACTTGATATTTGCATAACAACCGGTGGTAGCTTAGGGTTGGGTAGAGACCGCATAGCGGCTTCTACTATGGTTTTAAGGTAGAAGATTATGAAAGAATTTGTAGATATTGAGATTAGCGGCTCTCATTTAAGGTATGATGAGAATGATCCTATTGCCGTAAATATTTCAGGAAATCACTATATAGATGGTGATATACATAAGATAACTTACGTGGAAGAAGCCCAAGGTTTTGATGAAATTATCCTTAATACAATAATAGTAAAGAAGAACAGGGTTGAAATTATCAAAGAGGGTGTGGTGAATTCAAGGATGGTATTCGCCAATAATACAAGATACAAAACAATATATGACACTCCCTTTGGAAGATTGGATATGGAAACGGAGACAAAGCTCCTTCTTATTGATATGAGTGAGGAAGAGATAAATGTCTATGTTGAATATATACTCTATATAGAGGGAGACAGGGCATCGAATTCGAAGATGCGAATTCATATTGTTGAGGCGGTGGATAGAGTAGACAATAAGGGTGGTTGAACCACCCTTTTTTTAAAATGAGTTAGGAAAACCTAAACAAAGGAGAAAATATGGATAAAAAATTGCAAATTTCATTTAACTCACCCGTTATTTTGGGGTTTGTTATTTTGAGCTTTATAGTATTTGTGGTGGACAATATTACAGGAGGATTTTCCACAAGACTGTTATTCAGTGTATACAGATCATCCCTTATAAATCCCTTCACATATATCAGATTTTTCGGGCATATACTGGGACATGCAAACCTGGATCATTTTCTTGGGAATATAATGCTTATACTTGTAATCGGTCCGATGCTTGAAGAAAAATACGGTTCACCGAATATACTTTTTGTTATTTTGGCAACCGCATTGGTGACAGGTTTGGTGCATTTTCTTGTTTTCCCATATACCAGATTGCTTGGTGCCAGCGGTGTAGTATTTGCCTTTATACTTCTTTCATCCTTTGCAGGTTTTAAAGAGGGAAGAATACCGGTTACATTTATACTGGTGGCAATCCTATATATAGGTGATCAGATTTATCAGGGCTTTTTTATGCAGGACAATATATCCAATCTGACACATATACTGGGAGGTATCGTCGGAGCATTCTTAGGATATATAATGAATAAGGGTAAGATGAACCGATATTAGCAGGCGTATGGAGAGAGAAAGAATAGATAATATTGAAGTTTTAGAATATGTGTTATTTTGTATAGAAGGCATCGCAGAGAAAATTGGAAAGGATGGAGGTGAGGTATATCGTATGCTTACAGAAAACAGCGATATATTAAACAGCTATATAGTGCCGGTATATGATGTATTACATACCCAAGGCAAGGATTATATAGTGGAAGATATTTTGGATGTGATGAGGAAACGAGGGCTGACGGTTTGATAGATAAAAAAGAGGCTATAAGACGCCTAAGGTATGAAAAGCCGAATCTACAGATATGTTTTAGGACAAAAGAAGCATTGGATAATAGTTTGTTTTTTGAAGGAAGTGAAACAATATGAATGCAAATCCTATTTTATTGCAAAAAAAATATGCTCGTATTATAGAAAAGTTTGCAAAAAACCAAAATATCTCATTAGATGAAGCACTAAACTTTTTTTATCACTCATTTACATACGAACTTATGAGTGAGGGGATTTCAGATATGC
The DNA here is from genome assembly GCA_000209465.1 of Lachnospiraceae oral taxon 107 str. F0167. Lineage (GTDB taxonomy): Bacteria > Bacillota > Clostridia > Lachnospirales > Lachnospiraceae > Lachnoanaerobaculum. Next base: position 112,268 of record GL890585.1, read on the forward strand.
ACTGCATGAGTGACGAATACTTGACCGAGGATTTAGAAAGAGAATACAGAGGGGAATATGGAAATAGGGAAGTTATATGAAATATATACGACTGATGATGAGAGCTTTAGCGTAGGATATTTACTATACCAAAATGCCGGTATCTGTATATTTAAAGCTTTTGATGATCAGGGAAGAGAAGCGGGGATTTATGCTTTTAAAAAGGAAATAATAAGCGCATGTCTTGCAGGTACGGAATATTTAGCCAAAATGAAATTATATATAGATTACTGGAAGGATAAAGAGATAAAAACGGTATCTATGAAAGATTTGGATGGTGAAATATCTATCAGAAATATTCTCGAATATATAATTTCAAGTAAAAGCATAGCATCTATTATGATAAATTCGGAAGATGATATGTATACAGGCTTTATTTCAGGATCAGATGCTGTATCTGTAGATATGGAATGTGTAGATATATCCAATGCGAAAGTTTATGATAAAATAAAAATTGATATAGAAGATATATGCTTTATTGAATTTAACAGCGTGGACAATGATGTGCTTTTATATGCGCACAGGAATCTTAACGGAAAGCATGATTGCTGCAAATAGATTATTTATAGTTGGGCAATTGTTTAAAAGGGAGATATCACAAAATCCTTATACTTTGTGATATCTCCCTTTATATTAATTATAATGTCCACGGCAGGATAGAATTATAATGACATCTGATTCTATAATATACACAATTCTATGTTCATCATCTATTCGTCTGCTCCACAAACCTGCTAAATTCTTTTTTAAAGGTTCGGGTTTTCCTATGCCGTCAAAAGGATTTCTAATTATATCCTTAATAAGTTGATTTATCCGTTTCAAGATTTTTTTATCATAGCTTTGCCAATAAAGATAGTCTTCCCATGCATCAAAATCCCACTGGAGTGTTCTTGCCATAACATCAATCCTCTATCAATTCATGTTCGGCAAGTTTAAGCTTACCGGCTTTGTAGTTTTCAAGCTTTTCTTCCAAATACCTTAGATTATTCTCCGAATAAAACGGATCCATAGAAACTTCAAAAGGTATACGATGCTCTCTGCCAACCTTTTTGGCAAATATTGTAAAGGCTGCACTCATAGAAAGTCCAAGCTCATTACAAACATTTTCCATTCTTTTTTTATCCGCCTCATCCAGACGAAAGTTTACATTAACGGTCTGTGCCATAAAACTTCTCCTTTCTTATATTATTAAATACAGTATAGCATTTGTAAAGAAAAATACAAGCATTATACCATATAATACATTGTAAAATGTCAAAATAAAATCCATATCAATATTATATATACTCGCCGTACTTAAAAAATATGATATAATATAACAAGTATTGATTAAAAAAGGAGAACTATGTCTTTTACACATTTACATGTACATACAGGATATTCATTGCTTGACGGCTCCTGTAAAATAAAAGAGATAATAAGACGTGCAAAGGAACTCAATATGACATCACTTGCAATCACCGACCATGGGGTGATGTATGGAGTCATAGATTTTTATAAAGAGGCAAAGGCAAACGGTATCAAGCCGATACTTGGATGCGAGGTCTATGTAAGTCCGGCATCAAGATTTGAAAAGCAGGCAAAGCAGGGTGACAGATATTATCACCTTATTTTACTTGCAAAAAACAATAAGGGTTATGAAAATCTGACAAAGATAGTTTCAAAAGGCTTTACGGAAGGTTTTTATTATAAGCCTAGGATAGATTTTGAACTTTTAGAAAAATACCATGAGGGTATAATAGCTCTTTCCGCCTGTCTGGCCGGTGAGATTCCAAAGCTTATATCAAGGGGCAGAGATGACGAGGCAAGAAAGGTTGCAAAAAAATACAAGGATTTATTCGGTGAAGACTCCTTTTATCTGGAACTTCAAAATCATGGCATACCCGAGCAAAAGTTTGTAAATCAGGTATTGGTAAAAATAGGCAAGGAATTTGATATACCTCTTGTTGCAACCAATGATATTCACTATATAAATGCCGAGGATGCAATGGCACATGATATATTGCTCTGTATACAGACAAGTAAGACGGTATCGGATTCCGACAGGATGAGATATGAGGGAGGTCAATTTTTCTTAAAATCGGAGGATGAGATGAAGGCACTCTTTCCATATGCTCCGGAGGCTATTGAAAACACGGCAAAGATAGCGGATATGTGTGAGGTCGAAATAAAATTCGGTGAAACCAAGCTGCCCGAATACCCTGTACCGGATAATATGTCGGCAAAGGAGTATTTAGAGAGCCTTTGTCAGAGCGGTTTTGAAAGAAACTATTCTGCCGACTATCCAAACAGAGAAGATATAAAGAGCAGAATGTATTATGAGCTTGGTGTAATTGAAAAAATGGGCTATATAGACTATTTTTTAATAGTTTGGGATTATATAAATTATGCAAGAGGCAAGGGTATTTCCGTAGGACCGGGAAGAGGCTCGGCAGCCGGAAGTGTGGTATCTTATTGTCTTGGAATCACGGATATTGATCCTATAAAATACAATCTTATTTTTGAGAGATTTTTAAATCCGGAGAGAGTATCCATGCCCGATATAGATGTGGACTTTGCGGATGAAAGGCGCTCTGAAGTTATTGATTATGTGGTAAATAAATACGGCAGTGAAAGAGTTTGTCAGATAATCACCTTCGGTACATTGCAGGCAAGGGGTGTTATTCGAGATGTGGGAAGGGCTATGGAGATTCCGTATGCCAGATGTGACAGTATTGCAAAGATGATACCAAGAGATAAGGATATCACATTGGAACTTGCTCTTGAAAGAAATAAGGAATTAAAAGAGCTCTATGACAGTGATGAGGTGGTGCATGAGCTTATAGACTACAGCTTAAAACTGGAAGGTTTGCCAAGACATGCAAGTATACATGCGGCAGGGGTGGTTATATCAAAAAAGGCTGTGGATGAATATGTGCCGCTTGCACTTGGAGTGGATGATGCAATTACAACACAGTTTACAATGACAACCTTGGAAGAACTAGGTCTTTTAAAGATGGATTTTTTGGGGCTTCGTACACTTACGGTACTTCAAAATACTCTGGCAATGGTAAAGAAAAACTATAATATTGACCTTGATTTAAACAATATTGACTATGATGATAAAAAAGTCTATGAGTTTATATCCACAGGAAAAACGGATGCCGTATTCCAGCTGGAGAGCGCCGGAATGCAAAGCTTTATGAAAAGGTTAAAACCTGAAAATCTTGAGGACATTATTGCGGGTATTTCACTGTATCGACCGGGACCTATGGATTTTATCCCAAAATATATTGCAGGTAAGAACTCAAAGGATAAGGTAAGCTATGACTCTCCACAGCTTGTTTCCATACTTGAGCCTACCTATGGATGTATAGTATATCAGGAGCAGGTAATGCAGATAGTGCGTGATCTTGCAGGATATACCATGGGCGGTAGTGATGAGGTTCGTCGTGCCATGAGCAAGAAAAAAGCCCATATTATGGAGATGGAGAGAAAAAACTTCATATACGGAAATGAAGAAAAGGGCATTAAGGGCTGTATAAATAACGGCATAGAGGAGCAGGTGGCAAATAGAATTTTTGATGAAATGATCGATTTTGCCAGCTACGCCTTTAATAAATCTCATGCTGCATGCTATGCGGTAATCTCATATCAGACAGCATATCTAAAATACTATTATCCTAAGGAGTTTATGGCGGCTTCACTCACCTCGGTAAGTGATAATCCAGCTAAACTTGCCGAATATATAGGGAGTTTGATGGATATGGGAATAAAGATCTTACCGCCTGATGTAAACCTTGGAGAAGGAGCTTTCAGTGTGGATAAAGACGGAATAAGATTCGGACTTTCCACCATAAAAGGAGTGGGAAAGGCTGTGGCTGATTCTCTTGTAAGGGAGAGAACCATGAACGGAAAATATCTTACCTTGGAAAATTTTATCAACAGACTTCCTCAAAAGGATCTGAATAAAAGAAGTATTGAAAGCTTTATAAAGGCGGGTGCACTGGACGGTATGGAGGGCAACAGGCATGAAAAGATTTTAAATGCGGAGCTTTTTATAGATAAAAAATCAAAGGAGAGCAAGGCAAGTATTCCGGGACAGATATCATTTTTTGATGTGGTGAGCGAAGAGGAAAGGGACAGCTTTGTTTCGGATATGATACATATAGAGGAGTATCCGAAGGAGGAACTTTTAAAATATGAGATGGAAGTCCTTGGCATGTATGTCAGCGGACATCCTTTGGAAGAATATATTTCACTGCTTGAAAAACATTGCGATGCAAGAAGTATAGACTTTTATCCGGACGAGAGCGGAAATATCTTGCTGGAATCAGGCAGGAAGCTTGCGGTAGGAGGATTGCTTGTAGAGGTAAATAAAAGATTTACAAAAAAAGGCGATATGATGGCAATATGTACCTTGGAGGATTTATATGGCAGAATAGAGCTTGTAATTTTTCCTAAGGCATTTGAAAAATACGGCAGTGAGTTGATAGAGGGAGGCAAGGTCTTTGTAAAGGGTAGAGTGGACACCTCGGGAGAAGAAGAGGGAAAGCTGATTGTAGACAGTGTGAGAGAATTTGGCAGAGTAAAAAAGGAACTTTGGATACAGTACAGCGATAAGGATGCCTATGAGGATGACCTTGGAAATCTGCTTGCGGATATAGGTAATTTAACCGGAAATGACAGTGTAATTATTTATCTGAAAAAAGAAAGAGCAAAAAAAGAACTTGGCGGTGAATGGGGTGTGCCGGCAGATGAAGCGGCTCGGATTTTGGAGAAGAGACTTGGATATGAGAATGTAAAAATAGTGGAAAAAATATAATATAAAAACAATGATATATGTAACGAAACGCATAGAAAATTCTTGATAATTTTAGTATAATCAGTATTGTGATAGCATATTATATATAGTGATTTGTTATCAAATATACTTAAGTAAGAAAGGGAAGCATAGATTATCAGTCTATGTGGTTTTAATATGGCAAATAATGAATTCAGGGAAGAGCTTGACCCTCAAAGCAGTGTAAATAAAGTAATAGGTATAGTATCGGGAAAGGGAGGTGTAGGTAAGAGCCTTGTGACATCTTTGATGGCTGTAAAAGCGATGTCAAAGGGCTTTAGAGTAGGTATTATAGATGCCGATATCACAGGTCCGTCAATACCTAAGGCATTCGGACTTAGCGGAAAGCTGGGAGTGACCTATGATGAGCTTATGATTCCTGCGGTTACAAATACGGGAATCAATGTAGTAAGTACCAATCTTATTCTGGAAAACGAAACGGATCCGGTTATATGGAGAGGCCCTGTAATAGCTGGAGTTGTAAAGCAATTTTGGAAGGATACGGTATGGAACAATATTGACTATATGTTTGTGGATATGCCTCCGGGTACGGGTGATGTTCCTCTTACAGTATTCCAGTCAATACCTGTAGACGGAATAATAATAGTTACAAGTCCTCAGGAGTTGGTATCAATGATTGTTACGAAGGCTGTAAATATGGCAAAAAAGATGAATATACCTATACTCGGTCTTGTGGAGAATATGAGCTATTTTGAATGTCCGGACTGTGGAAGCAGACATGAGATATTTGGAAAAAGCCATATTGATGAGATAGCAAAAAAAGAGGATTTAAAGGTACTTGCAAAGCTTCCTATAGATCCGGAGGTGGCAAGACAGGTGGATGCAGGTCTTGTGGAATATGTGGAAGCGCCATGGTTTGATGAGGCGGCGGATTATATTTTAAAATAAATATTTTTACCGGAGTGTTTGACTCCGGATATGCAAAAGAAGTGGAGATCTTATGTATATATCAAATAACCCAAATAATGAATTGGATCAGTCCATTGTACAGGTTCCGGATCTCGTACAAATACCGGAAGAGATGCATGAAATGGCACAAAGATTTCAAGAGGCAATGATGATGTATACCTGTGCTATCAGGGAAGTAAAGACCAAACTTGAAGTTTTAAATGATGAATTGTCGGTAAAAAACAGGAGAAATCCGATAGAGGTGATAAAATCCAGAGTGAAAAAGCCGCAAAGCATTGTAGAAAAGCTGAAAAGGCGAGGATTGCCGCTGACACTTGAATCAATAGTAAATAATTTGGATGATGTTGCGGGAATCAGAGTTATTTGTGCCTTTTTAGATGATATCTATGAGGTGGCAAATATGCTTACAAGACAGGATGATGTAAAGCTTATCGCCATAAAGGATTATATAAAAAAGCCTAAGGAAAACGGATATCGTTCATATCATCTTATTATTGAGATACCTGTATTTTTTTCGGAGAAAAAGCAGCCTATGAGGGTGGAAGTACAGATAAGAACTATTGCAATGGATTTTTGGGCAAGTCTTGATCATCAGTTAAAGTATAAAAAGGAATTTATTGATTCGGATGATGTGGAAAGGCAGCTTAGAGAATGTGCCGATGTGATAGCAAATACGGATCAGCAAATGCTGAATATAAGAAAGAGCATCGAGTCAAGAGGTATAGAGATAAGAAAACCAAGATAATAAGAGTATAATAAAAGCTGTAGCTTAGTGTGTTATGAGACTAAGCTGCAGCTTTTTTAATTAAATATATTTATCAGACATCATAGATTTTATAAATATTTGCATTAATTAAAATACATATTTAATTTTATCCACGCTTTCATCTTACTGAATCCGAACATATATATCAAAAATAAAATACTGGTTGTCACCCATGAAATGGGATAAGCCCAAAGTATTGTAAATATATTCGGGTATTTAGGCACTATTGTAAGTATCCATAATATTCTAAGTATGCACACGCCGCTGGCTGTAATAATCATAGGTATCCAGCTGTCACCGATTCCCCTGAGAGAACCTGAAAATATTTCTATAATGATATATGCCGGAAAAGCCACGACCATAAAGTTAAGCATCTGAGTACCTATATTTAATACATTTTCATCCTGTGTAAATAAAGTATAAATGCTTCTGCCAAAGAGCTTTAATAAGAGCATAACTATACCTGTAACTATAACCGACAAAATCATTCCGTATATTATACCCTTTTTTACCCTTTCCTTATTTCCATAGCCGTAGTTTTGACCTGTAAAGGTGGTGACTGAAATACCGAGAGATTGTATGGTCATAAAAAAAAGTGTATCTATCTTACCATAGGCTGTAAAGGCGGCTATGGTATCTGTGCCGAGGCTGTTGATAGAGGCTTGAATAAGTATATTTGCAATAGTATACATAGCGGATTGCATTGCCGCCGCAGTACCGATGCTGACCATCTTTTTCAGCTCGTAAAAATTTATATGTAGGCTGTTTAATCTAAGCTTTAAGGCATCATCTCTGCGACAAAGTACTATTATCACCAAAACAGCGCTTACTATTTGTGATGCAACGGTGGCTATCGCAGCACCTGTAACACCCATATCCATATGCTGTATAAGAACAATATCAAGTACAATATTTACAAAGCAGCTTATCACAAGAAATATAAGCGGAGTTTTTGAATCACCTACCGCACGGAGAAGCCCGGCACCCATATTGTAGATAAGATTCGGCGCAAGCCCCAGGAAATATATTTGCAGATAGGGCAACGCCATTTGCATCATATTTTCGGGCACATTCATATTTGCGAGCATAAATTTGGAAAAGATTGCACCGAATATACTCACTATAATGCCAACTATAAGGGAGAAGGCAAGGGCGGTATGTACGCAGGCGCTGACAAGTTTATTATTTTTTGCTCCATAGTGCTGTGAGATAATTACACTAAAGCCTGAGGATAGACCTACAAATATACCTATAAAAAGATTGATAAGTGTACTTGTAGTACCTCCTACCGCCGCAAGTCCGATTTTTCCTACATTTTGTCCTACAATAACGGCATCCGCCGTATTATATAATTGTTGAAAGAATGTACCAAGGAGTATGGGGAAGAAGAATTGTAAAAGTTGGAAGGTGATATTCCCCTTGGTCATATCCAGCTTCTTAGTTCGTTCCATAAAGATCCTTTCTGATTATATCATTTCTTCGGGCTTAAACACCTCGTCAAACTTTTCTTCCGTCATAAGATTCATACTAAGTGCAGCCTCTTTTAGTGAAATATTTTTTTCATACGCAAGCTTTGCCACCTTTGCGGCATTTTCATAGCCTATATAAGGACTTATAGCAGTCACAAGCATCAGTGAATTATATAAATTTTCATGCATCTTTGATTTATTTGCTCTTATACCGCAGACACAATGAGTTCTAAAAGAGTCCATACCTTCGGATAATAGTTTTACCGACTGAAGGAAGTTGTAAATAAGTACAGGCATAAATACATTCAGCTCAAAATTGCCTTGGCTTGATGCCATATTTACAGCCATATTATTGGACATCACCTGAACACAAATCATTGTCAAAGATTCACATTGTGTAGGATTTACCTTGCCGGGCATTATGGAACTTCCCGGCTCATTTTCAGGTATAAAGATTTCTCCAAGACCACATCTTGGACCGCTTGCAAGCCATCTTATATCATTGGCAATCTTCATAAGATCTCCGGAAAGAGAGGAGAGTGCGCCATGAGTAAAGACAAGTTCGGATTTTGAACTGAGTGCATGGAATTTATTGCTGTCGGTAATAAATTCCTTGCCTGTAAGCTTTGAAATATTTTTTGCCACCAGAGTATCAAAGTCCTTTGGGGCATTTAATCCTGTGCCGACTGCGGTAGCTCCGAGTGCCAGCTTTTTGATAAAAAGAAGAGAGCATTCTATCTGTTTGTAATTATTTTCAAGAGAGGATCTCCAGCCGCTGATTTCCTGTGAAAATGCGATAGGAGTGGCATCCTGCAAATGTGTTCTTCCGGATTTTACTATTCCGGTATTTTCCTCTTCCAGTCTTTTAAATTCAAGTATAAGCTTATTTAAAGACGGCAATAATTTATCCTTTATTTCAATCACCGCCGCTATATGCATTGCAGCCGGAAAGGTGTCATTGGAACTTTGTGACATATTTACATCATCATTGGGGTGTAAAAGCTTTTTACCCAGTATTTCATTTCCCCTGTTTGTGATTACCTCATTAACATTCATATTGCTCTGAGTGCCGCTGCCGGTTTGCCATACGGACAGAGGGAAATGCTCATCCAGCCTGCCGTCAAGTATTTCCTTGCAAACTGTATTTATGATATCAGCCTTATCCTTTTTTAATTTGCCAAGTTCAAGATTGGTAGAGGCACAGGCAGCCTTCAGGTAGGCAAATGCCCTTATAACCTCCGGTGGAATTTTTTCAGTACCGATTTTAAAGTTTGAGAGACTTCTTGCTGTCTGAGCACCATAATACTTGTCTACAGGTACTTTAATACTGCCCATAGAGTCATGCTCTATACGATATTCCATAGTTTTCTCCTAACATCATTTATGATATAATCAGTTTAACAAAAAACAAAATAAAAAAACAGGGAAATAAATGAAAATAAAAAGACAAGAATCCAAATTTTTGATAATACTGGACACATTGATGCAATTGGCGGTGATACTTGCATTGGCATGGTTTGTGGTATTTATATTCGGAGCAAGAACTTATATGGTAGGACAATCCATGTCACCGCAGATAGAGCAGGGAGAAGCCGTGCTTATAAATAAGGCGTCATATACATTTGCAAAACCTCAAAGATATGATGTGATAGCCTTTAAAAATACGGACGGAAGAGTATGTATCAGAAGAGTTATAGGTTTGCCGGGCGAGAGTGTAAGCATAATTGACGGAACAGTATACATAAACGGTGAAGCGCTTGACAGATTTTATGAGGCATCCTCAGGAGGTCTGGCGGCGGATGAGATAAAGCTGATGGCAAATGAATACTTCGTACTTGGAGATAACAGAGTGGGAAGTGAGGATTCCAGAGCCTCGACAATAGGCAATGTGGTAGAGGATACGATTATGGGTAAGATATGGGTTAGAGTATTGCCTGTAAAAAGAATAGGTCTTATAAAATAAGATCTGATGAAAGGATAGTTTATGAAGATACAATGGTACCCGGGGCATATGACCAAGGCAAAGCGTGCGATGTCAGATGCCATAAAACTTGTGGATATTATTATAGAGATGACGGATGCAAGGGCTCCGGAGGCTACAAGAAATCCGGAAATTATGGAACTGGGTGCAGCCAAGTCAAGAATTATTATATTAAACAAGGCGGATTTAGCGGATGAGAATGCCAATAACAGATGGGCAAATTATTATAAGGAGCAGGGCTATGAGTGTATGTTTATGGATTCCAGAAAGAAAAACGGAGTCAATGCACTTATCAAGGCTATAGAAAATGTCTCTAAGGAAAAGCGTGAAAGAGATGCAAAGAGGGGTATAAAAAATCGACCTGTCAGAGCAATGGTGGCAGGTATCCCAAATGTCGGCAAGTCCACACTTATAAATTCGGTATCCGGCAGGGCTATGGCAAAGACAGGCAATAAACCGGGGGTTACAAAGGGCAATCAATGGATAAAGTTAAAAGGTCAGGTGGAGCTTTTAGACACTCCGGGTATACTTTGGCCGAAGTTTGAAGATGAAAATGTGGGCGAGATGATTGCATTTATCGGCTCCATCAATGATATGATAATAGATATAAGAGAACTGGGGCTTGAACTTATCAAATGGTTTATAAAAAACAAACCGGAAGTTTTAAAAGAGAGATTTGAGATCCGGGAAACCGATAATGAAAATGATATTTTGATAAAAATAGCACAAATCAGAGGTTGTACCAAAAAGGGAAATGAGCTTGACTATGATAAGGCGGCAGGCATATTTGTCAATGAGTTCAGAACGGGAAAGCTTGGCAGAGTGACACTTCAAATGTCGCAGTAAAGTATAGAGAAGTTAAAACTTCAAATATGCCTGATGGAGATAGGAATGAGAAAAATAAGTGAAGAAAAGCTTGCCCTTGAGAGAGTAAGACTTGAGGGCATGCGTGAATTTGAAAATAAATACAGTGATTTGGCATATATTGCAGGGCTTGATGAGGCAGGCAGGGGACCGCTGGCAGGACCTGTGGTGGCTGCCGCAGTGATTTTGCCAAAGGATATATTCCTTCCTTTTTTAAATGATTCAAAAAAAGTTACTGAAAAAAGAAGGGATGTTTTATTTGATGAAATAAAACAAAATGCCATTGCTTATGGTATAGGTATTGCCTCAAATACTCTTATAGATGAGATAAATATATTACAGGCAACTTATGAGGCAATGAGAGAGGCGATAAATGCCCTAAGTACCCGCCCCGATATTTTACTTGTGGATGCAATACATATTCCGGGAATTGATATAAGGCAGGTGGGCATAGTAAAAGGTGATGCCAAAAGCGTAAATATAGCGGCTGCAAGTATACTTGCAAAGGTCACCAGAGACAGACTTATGGCTGAGTATGATAAAATCTATCCTGAATACGGGTTCGCCTCAAATAAAGGCTATGGTACGGCAGCTCATATAGCGGCATTAAAAGAATACGGTCCCTGTGAGATACATAGAAAATCATTTATAGGAAATTTTGTAAGTGAATAAGCGTGAAATAGGAAAAACAGGAGAGATAAAGGCGGCAAAATATCTTGAGAGCATGGGAGTTAATATACTTGAAAGAAACTACCAAAACCGTTTCGGTGAGATAGATATTATAGGTAAAGAGGGCAATATACTTTTGTTTATAGAAGTAAAATACAGAAAAAATGAAAGTTTCGGATATCCGCTCGAGTCTATAGGATATTTTAAACGGGAAAGAATAAAAAAACTTGCAAGGTATTATCTGAACGAAAAACATTATTATGGAGCCATGGTAAGATTTGATTGTATCGGTATAATAGGAGATAGAATAGACTGGGTAAAAGGAGCATTTTATTGAAAATAAAAATAATAAAAAAGAATGATAAAAATATTTTAAACCTGAAAAAAGCGGATAACGGTGTGGAGTATTTTTCATTTGATGCACTGGAAAAATACAGTGAATTGATACAGGGATTTTCCACAAGGATGGGCGGTGTAAGTGAAGGTCCCTATGCATATATGAATCTTAGTTTCAGCAGAGAGCCTGATAATAAAGAGGGAGTACTTGAAAATTATAAAAGGATGGCAAAGGCTCTGGGGGTTGCCAAAAACAGCTTTGTTTTATCATATCAGGAACATTCCACCAATGTAAGAGTGGTGGATAAAAGTGATATGGGCAAGGGTGTACTTTATGAAAGAGATTACAGAAATATTGACGGACTTATAACTAATGAAAGGGGAATTACCTTAGGAGCTTTTTTTGCAGACTGCATCCCCCTTTATTTTTATGATAAAGAAAAAAAGGTTATAGGGCTGGCACATTCAGGCTGGAGAGGCACTTCTAAAAAGATGGCTGCCATTATGCTAGAGGAAATGTCAAAAAATTTTGGAACCGATTCAAAAAATGTAATTGCATGCATAGGACCGGGAATTTGTCAGGATTGTTATCAGGTAAGTGGGGATGTATATGAGGAGTTTTTAAAAAGCTTCGGTAAAGAGGATGTGGAGAGCTTTTTTAGGGAAGACGGAAAAGAGCATTTCAGATTATCACTTTGGAAAGCCAATGAAAAAGTATTGGAGGATGCCGGAGTATTAAAAGAAAATATATTCACCTCAAATATTTGTACCGCATGTAATCCGAATCTTTTATACTCTCACAGAATAATGGGAGAAATAAGGGGCAATCTGGCAGCTTTTTTGGCTTTGAAATAATTTAACGGCTTAGACTTGCTAAAAATGCATAAAGTAATTATACTGTTTATATTTGAATAAAGGAGGCTATATGGAAGATTTTTTCAAGAAGTTGAGCATATATGGAAGTATTGCGAAGGAAGAAGGACAGAAGATAGCACAATCAGCTTTGAATAAGGGTAAGGAACTTGCAGATATCACAAAGCTGAAAAGAGACATAAAAATAGAAGAAGATATTATAAAGTCCTACAAAATGGTTATTGGGGAGTATGTGACAGCCAATGATTTGTTAAGAGAAGATGAATTGGTGTTTGACCAAAGAACGAAGATATTAAAGAGTCAGCAAAAGTTGGATGAGTTAAAGGCAAAGCTTGAAGAAATAGGTAATAAGCAGGTATAAGGAGAAAACAATGAAACCATATGCGGAATTGACAAAAGAGGAGCTGCTGGAACTGAAAAAAAGCCTGAAAGCTGAATACAAGGCAATGCAAAACAGAGATTTAAAGCTTGATATGAGTAGAGGAAAGCCTTCACAGGAGCAGCTTGATATATCTATGGGACTTATGGATGTGCTCTCATCAGATAAGGACCTTATGAGTGAGAACGGTTCAGACTGTAGAAACTACGGCGTACTTGACGGTATCCCGGAGGCAAAGGAGCTTATGGGAGATATGATGGAGGTTCCGGCGGACAATCTTATAATATACGGAAACTCAAGTTTGAATGTAATGTATGATTGTATTTCAAGATCATATACACATGGTGTAATGGGTTCAACACCATGGTGTAAGCTTGATAAGGTGAAATTCCTCTGTATAGTACCGGGATATGACAGACATTTTGCAATTACCGAGTATTTCGGATTTGAGAATGTAAGTATTCCTATGCTTGAGAGCGGACCTGATATGGATCTTATAGAAGAGCTTGTACAAAAGGATGAATCCGTAAAAGGAATCTGGTGTGTACCGAAGTACTCAAATCCTACAGGAAACTCATACTCTGATGAGGTGGTAAGAAGATTTGCCAGATTAAAGCCGGCGGCTAAGGATTTTAGAATTTATTGGGATAATGCATATACAATTCACCATCTCTATGATCTGGATCAGGATCATTTGATAGAGATTTTGGCTGAATGTAAGAGAGCCGGAAATCCGGATCTTGTATATAAGTTTGCTTCTACATCAAAGGTTACATTCCCGGGTTCAGGTATTGCGGCACTCGCAACATCACATAATAATCTTGAGGATATAAAAAGACAGCTTATGATGCAGACTATAGGACATGATAAGGTAAATCAGTTAAGACATGTGAGATATTTTAAAGATATCCACGGTATGGTAGAGCATATGAAAAGGCATGCCGATTCACTCAGACCTAAGTTTGAGATGGTAATAGATACTTTGGAAAATGAGCTTGGCGGACTTGGAATAGCAAGCTGGACAAAGCCGAAGGGCGGATACTTTATCTCATTTGATACTATGGACGGCTGTGCAAAAGAAGTTGTATTAAAATGTAAAAAGGCAGGAGTTGTAATGACAGGTGCGGGAGCTACATTCCCGGGAGGAAATGATCCTCATGATAAAAATATTCGTATCGCTCCGTCATTCCCACCTGTAGCCGACCTGGAGATTGCTGCAAAGCTCCTGTGTCTATGTACAAAGATGGCAGCAGTGGATAAACTCTTAGGAGAATAATAATGATAAGTGCAAATGGAATAACCCTCAGATTAGGGAAGAAAGCCCTTTTTGAAGATGTTAATATAAAATTTACACCGGGCAACTGTTACGGACTGATAGGTGCAAACGGCGCAGGAAAGTCGACATTTCTTAAGATACTTTCAGGACAGATAGAGCCTACAAACGGTGAGATTGTAATGACACCGGGAGAGAGACTTTCTTTCCTGGAGCAGGATCATTTCAAATACGATACATATACTGTTCTTGATACCGTAATTATGGGAAATGCAAGACTGTATGAGATAATGAAGGAAAAAGATGCAATATATGCAAAGCCCGACTTTACCGAGGAAGACGGTATAAAGGCGGCGGAGCTTGAAGGTGAGTTTGCCAATATGAACGGCTGGGAAGCTGAATCCGATGCCGCATCCGTACTGAACGGACTTGGTGTGGATACGGAGTATCACTATACATTGATGGGTGATATGCCTTCAAACCTTAAGGTAAAGGTGCTTCTTGCAAAGGCACTCTTTGGTAATCCTGATATACTCTTACTTGACGAGCCTACAAACCATTTGGATTTGGATGCTATTGCGTGGCTTGAAGAGTTCCTTATAAACTTTGAGAACACTATTATAGTGGTATCACATGACAGATATTTCCTTAATAAAGTCTGTACAATGATTGCGGATATCGACTATGGCAAGATACAGCTCTATGCCGGAAACTATGATTTCTGGTATGAGTCCAGCCAGCTTATGGTTCGTCAGATGAAGGAAGCCAACAGAAAGAAAGAAGAAAAGATAAAGGAATTGCAGGAGTTTATACAAAGATTCTCTGCAAATGCTTCAAAGTCAAAGCAGGCAACATCCAGAAAGAGAGCCTTGGAAAAGATAGAGCTTGACGATATCAAACCTTCATCAAGAAAATATCCATATATTGATTTCAGACCTTCAAGAGAAATCGGTAATGAAGTTCTTACGGTGGAGAATCTTTCAAAGACTATTGACGGTGAAAAGGTGCTTGATAATATCAGCTTTGTAATAAACAGAGAGGATAAGGTGGCGCTTGTAGGGCCCAATGAGAAGGCAAAGACCGTGCTGTTTAAAATTCTTGCAGGAGAGATGGAGCCTGACAGCGGAAGCTATAAATGGGGACTTACTACCACACAGAGCTATTTCCCAAAGGATAATACAAAGGATTTCTCAGGTGATGAAACAATAGTTGACTGGCTTACAGGATATTCCGAGATAAAGGATGCCACCTATGTAAGAGGTTTCCTTGGTAGAATGCTTTTTGCAGGTGAAGACGGAGTAAAGAAAGTAAATGTACTCTCAGGAGGTGAGAAGGTTCGCTGTATGCTCTCAAAGCTTATGATAAGCGGAGCAAATGTGCTTATACTTGATGAGCCTACAGACCACCTTGATATGGAGTCTATTACAGCACTTAATACCGGACTTGAAAAGTTCAAGGGAGTGCTTATATTCTCATCCAGAGACCATCAGGTGGTGCAGACCACAGCCAATAGAATTATGGAGATTATCAATGGAAGTCTTATAGATAAGATAACCACCTATGATGAATATCTTGATTCTGATGAGATGGCAAGAAAGAGATTTACTTATACAGTTTCGGCAGATGAAGAGAGTGATGATTGATATGGCTAAGACAAAGAAAATGATTTCATGGAATGTTAACGGACTCAGAGCTGCTGTTACAAAGGGATTTTTAGATTTCTTCAGAGATATTGATGCTGATATTTTCTGTATACAGGAGTCAAAGCTTTCAGAAGGTCAAATAGAGCTTGATTTGCCGGGGTATTATGATTACTGGAACTATGCGGCTAAAAAAGGATATTCAGGTGTAGCCGTATTTACTAAAGATAAGCCGATAGGTGTGACTTACGGTATCGGAATAGAGGAGCATGATAATGAGGGCAGAGTGATTACAGCCGAGTATGATGATTTTTATCTGATTACCTGCTATACTCCAAACTCTCAAAGAGGGCTTACAAGACTTGATTACAGAATGGCTTGGGAGGATGCTTTCCTTGATTATGTATTAAAGCTTGAAGAAAAAAAGCCTGTTATATTCTGCGGTGATTTAAATGTTGCTCATAAAGAGATAGATTTGAAAAATCCAAAGACAAACAGAAAAAATGCCGGATTTACGGATGAGGAGAGAGGCAAGATGGATATAGTTCTCTCCTCAGGATTTGCAGACAGCTTTAGAGTGCTGTATCCCGATAAAGAAGGTGCTTATTCATGGTGGTCCTATATGGGCGGTGCCAGAGCCAAAAATGTCGGTTGGCGTATTGACTATTTTATAGTATCTGATAAATTAAAAGATAGAATAAAGGAAGCTAAGATTCACAGTGATATCTTAGGTTCAGACCATTGTCCGGTAGAACTGGATATTGAAATATAAATATATAACTTTAAAGGAGGTGCGTTATGGTAGTTCAGAAAGAGAGAGGTAGAAGTTATTCTTATCCGCTTGGTATGACTGTGACGCCCTCTTATTTTTGTATAAAGGTTATAAGAAAATGCAAAAGCCTTTATTTAAACCTTTATGAAAGAAATGAAAAAGAAGCGGCATTAAGAATAGAATTTCCTATAGAAGCCCGTATAGGGGATGTATGGTTTTTAGAGGTAAATACACATCTAAAAAAGAACTATGAATATGCACTGGAAGATGAAAAGGGTGTTTTTGCAGATGAATACGGCAAATGTTTTTCGGGAAGAGACAGTTTCGGTAAAACAACTTTGATTGACAACCCGAGAAGAAGTCCGGTATATATAAGCGATTTTGACTGGGATAATGATTATGAAAACGCTAAGATACCTGTCAGCAAAAAGCTTGAAGATTCTTTTATCTACAGACTTCATATAAGGGGATTTACCAAGGCAAACAGCTCCAAGGTGGTGGATAAGGGCACATTTAAAGGACTTATAAGTAAGATTGACTATCTAAAAGATTTGGGTGTGGATTTTGTGGATATAATGCCTGCTACGGAGTTTGATGAATTTATAAGAGTGTCCGGAAGCTGGATTTCTCTTTTTGATAAGGAGAAAAAAGAAAAACAGGAAAATATAAGGATTAACTACTGGGGCTATGCAAACAGTCTTAACTTTGCCCCTAAAGCAAGCTTTGCGACAAGAAAGCACAGAAATCCTGTAAATGAATACAAGTTAATGGTTAAGGCATTACATGAGGCGGGTATCGGGGTAATACAGGAATTTTTCTTTGATAAAAAAAGTATCAGCTATATAATAGATGTGCTCAGATACTGGAAGCTGGAATATCATATAGACGGATTTCATATTACGGGAATTGATTACTGCGAGGATATTGTAAATGATCCTTATCTTCTTGACAGCAAATTTATCTTTACAAATAAGATATATGATAATAAAGGCAAAAATATCATATCTATGAATTATGAGTATATGAATAATATAAGAAAATATCTAAAAGGTGATGAGGGAATGGTTCCCTTTGTATCCGGGGTATTAAGTGATAAAAGCGGATATTTGAATTTTATTGCGGATATAAACGGATTTTCATTTGCGGATATATATAGATATGATTATAAGCATAATGAGAACAATGGTGAAGACAATGCCGACGGCACAAATATGAATTTTTCATGGAACTGCGGCTTTGAGGGAGATACAAAAAAATCACAGGTACTTAACTTAAGAAAAAGAATGTATTTAAATGCCGTTTTTATGTTGATGATATCTAAGGATGTACCATGTATATGCAGCTCGGATGAGATATTGCAGTCAAAAAACGGAAATAATAATACATATTGTCAGGACAATGAACTGAGCTATTTTAATTGGAAACTGGTAAATAAAAATAAAGAGTTTCTTGGATTTGTAAAGTCCATGCTCGAATTTAGAAAACAGTATATCAATGGAGGGCAAAAAACATCCATTCACGGCATGCAGGTGTGGAAACCGGATTTTGAATACTATAACAGGCAGATGGGAATACTTATAGAGGGTGAAAATGATGTATATATTATTTTAAATATGCATTGGGACAGACATGAATTTTCACTGCCGACTATAAAAAGAGGTAATGCCTGGCATATAATGATAGATACAAATGATATAAATGCAGCATTTAAAACCGAAGCACAAATGATTGAAAATCAAAGAAAGATAATGGTGGAGGGAAGAAGTTGCATTGCATTGATTGGCAAAGAGGCTTTAAAGGCGGCAAAAAGCAGATGATTTTAAAATTATGTCGGAGGCGATATGACAGGAATTATAATATCCTTAATTGTACTGTTGCTCTTGGTAATATTAATAAAATTTATCAAGTCAAAGCCTAAAAGCTTAGATGATGATATGCTTGAGTATTCAAGGTCAAAAACTTCGGATGATATGAGTGATTATTCAAAGCCGAGTTTAAAAAAAGATTTTAAGTATGAGGCAAGTGTAAAATGTATGGTGGCAAATGCAACCTGCTCCGCTTTAAAATATATGGATTTTAAAGGTAATATCTATGATGTTAAATATGACGGTAAAAATGTAGATATAGAAAATGAAAAAGATGATACATCTAAGGATTATAAAATAGAAAATACTTATGGGCAGGGAGGATTTTGTCTTATTGAGAGTTCCAAAACAGCCGAGAGGATAAGTAATTTCAATCAAAATATGAAATGCATCAGGATATGGGATAAAGATGACGGCAGGTATGAGCCTATAACTTTTAAACAGGGCATAAGTTATTTTGTCGATATAAAAAATTTAGATGAATTGTGCGAATTTTTGAAAAAAGAGTTGCCTTCAGGCAGTATAGTTTTGGATAAACTTGTACGCATAGGATCAGGAAAAAGAAATACATGGACGACTGTCAGCTATGATTACGGAGACGGCAGGAGTAAAGTTATTAAAAAAGATGATACCCTTAAGTTTGAAGATTTATTTGAAAGATGGGAATAGTGCAGGTCACAGGAGTATAAACTTCTGTGACTTTTTTGTTTAGATATTTGGAATTTAGTTTTCTCTAAAGTATATATTGACATATGTAGCGGTATTGGTAAATAGTGTTCATTGGTGAAAATGCAAGAAGAGAGTGTACAACATATACAAAAACAACAAAGTGATTATACATATCAGCATATTATATTAGAGATAATTTATAGTGTTTAATATATGTAAACATATAATTTATGAAAAAATGATTGAAATTTGAGGTATTTTCATATAAAATAAAGACAACTAGTTGAATATCGTAACAAAATTTAGGAGGTAATATGAGGAAGAGCTTAAAAAGTTTAGGTAGTTTGTTATTGGTATGTAGTATGTTGGGACTTAGTGTGGCGGGATGTTCGCAGAAAGCGGCAGACAATAAGGCAATGGACGGTTCAAATGAGTCTGTGAATGAGTCATCAAAGGAATCCGTGGCGGAGAATACGGATTTTGCCTATCCGATGAAAACGGATAAGACAGTTACTTATTGGACACCGTTAAATGCAAATGTGTCTGCAAATTATGGAAATCTCGGTGAAACGGAATTTTATAAAGGTCTGCATGAACAGTCGGGAATATCTGTAGAGTTCAGGCATCCGGCGGTAGGTCAGGAGAAGGAGCAGTTTAACCTGCTGTTACTTGATGAAGAATTGCCCGATGTTATAGAATGGGAGTGGTTCGGATATGACGGAGGACCGCAAAAGGCTATAGATGACGGAGTTATCATACCTTTAAATGATGTATTTGACAAATATTGTCCTAATATAAAGGCATATTTAAAAGAGCATCCGGATGTGGATAAGATGATAAGAACCGATAACGGAGATTACTATTGCTTCCCGTTTATAAGAGGTGGTGATTTATTACTTACCAGTATGGGACCTATGCTTAGAGCCGACTGGCTTGAGGAGCTCGGGCTTGAAGTACCTAAGACAATAGATGAGTGGGAAACGGTGCTGACAGCTTTTAAAGAGAAAAAAGGAGCTACAGGAGCTTTTGCATATTGGTATTCAGTACCTGATTTAACCAATCATAATCCTTTTGCATGTGCGTATAATGCAAGAAGAACATTTTATATGAAGGACGGAAAGATAGCTTATGGCGCTATTGAGGACGGATATAAAAATTATCTTCAAAAGATGAGTGAGTGGATGAAAGCCGGACTTATAGATCCCGATCTTGCAACACTTACAAATGATCAGGTAGCCGCAAAGATAACAAACGGTTCAGCCGGTGCATCATTTGCATGGGGCGGAAGCGGCATGGGCAACTGGACCAAGGCGGGACAGGAAACAAACAGCAATTTTAAATTGGTTGCTGCACCATATCCTACACTTGAAGCAGGACAAAAGCCTGAAATGGGACAAAAGGATAATTTTTATCCGGGCGGACTCGGATGTGCGGCAATTACTACGAGCTGTAAGGATGTAGAGGTAGCTGCAAGACTTTTGGACTTCGGATACAGTGATGCGGGACATATACTTTATAATTTCGGTACAGAGGGTGTAAGCTATACACTTGAGGACGGCAAGCATGTATACACAGATACTTTATTAAAGAATCCGAATTTATCTATAACACATGCTATGGCGGGATATGTAAGAGCAAATTACAATGGTCCTTTCATTCAGGATGAAGAGTATATATTACAGTATTTTGCACTTGATGAGCAAAAGGAAGCTCTAAAATTATGGTCGGATACAAATACCGCAAAGTATACAGTACCGCCTATTACACCTAATGCCGAAGAGAGCAAGGAAATAGCAAAAATAATGACTGAAATAAATACATACAGAGATGAATGTACATTAAAGTTTATCCTTGGAACTATGGATATGTCCGAGTGGGATACTTATGTAAGTACCATCAAATCCATGGGAATAGATAAGGTATTGGAGATGGAGAATGCGGCATTGGAAAGATACAATGCAAGATAGTTGGATATAATATAAACGGGGCTGTTGCTTTAAGAATATAATGCCCAAACTATGGTAGAATATAAATTAAACTACCGGTGTTGAACATTATTTATCTGTATTGTGACAGCCTCTATAAAGGTGATGATATGAAAAGCGATTTATTTTCCAGAATAAAAAAGGACATAAAGCAAAATAAAAGTTTGTATATATTAGTTCTGCCTGTTTTGATATTTTATATTATATTTCATTATAAGCCGATGTATGGTGCAATTATTGCCTTTATGGACTACAACCCGAGGCTTGGAATCAAGGGGAGCGAATGGGTAGGATTTGCACAATTTACAAGATTTTTTCAGAGCCCGTATTTTACAAGAATACTGAGAAATACAATTTTATTAAGTGTATACGGAATAGCCTTCGGTTTTCCGGCTCCAATAATACTTGCATTACTTTTAAATGAACTTAAACAAAAGAAAATAAAAAAGACAGTACAGACAGCGACATATTTGACACATTTTATTTCCCTGGTTGTGGTAACCGGTATTATAAAGGAATTTACACAAAGCACGGGACTGATAAATGATATAATTGAATTTTTTGGAGGAACGAGAACATCTCTTATCCAAAATCCTGCTTTATATAGAACAATATATATAACTTCCGATATATGGCAGGAAATCGGATGGGGTTCAATAATATATTTGGCTGCATTATCGGGAATAGATGAGCAACTTTATGAGGCTGCATCAATAGACGGAGCAAACAGATGGGAAAAACTTATCCATGTGACCTTGCCGGGAATAAGTACCACTATAATAATTATGCTTATATTAAGACTCGGACAAATCCTCGGATCAAGCTATGAAAAAACAATACTGCTATATAATGAGGCTACATATGAAACTGCCGATGTTATTGCCTCATATATTTACAGGGTGGGAATTTTAGAGAGAAACTGGAGTTATTCAACGGCAATAGGTCTGTTTAACTCATGTATAAATTTCATATTCCTGCTGGTGGCAAATAAACTGAGTAAAAAAGTCAGTGAAACAAGTTTATGGTAAGGAGGAAAAATGAAAAAGAAAGATTCTTATGCCATAAGTGCATTTAATATATTTAATATCTGTATTTTATCCATACTTGCCTTAGTCTGTATATATCCCATATGGTATGTACTGATGGCTTCACTGTCAAACGGAAATCTTATAATGCAGCACAGCGGTTTGCTTTTATTACCTATAAAGCCGAATTTTGCGGCATATATTGCAGTATTTAAAAATAAAATGATCTTATCAGGTTATTTGAATACTTTAAAAATACTTGTAATAAGCCTTGTGCTACAGATTACAATGACATCTATAGGGGCATACTTTTTTTCAAGGGAAAGAGTGATGTTTAAAAAGCCTTTGATGTTTATTATCACCCTGACAATGTTTATAAGCGGAGGAATGATACCTTTTTATCAGAACTTAAGATCACTTCATCTGATGAACAGCCATTGGGGGCTGATACTTCCGTTTATGATAAGCACCTACAATATGATTATTTTAAAGACATCATTTGAGAGTATACCAAAATCCCTATGTGAGGCTGCAAGAATTGACGGAGCGGGACATATGAAAATATTATTTTCAATAGTTCTTCCTCTTTCAAAGCCTGTACTTGCGGTTATGCTTTTATACTATGGTGTAGGTGTATGGAACGGTTGGTTTTGGGCTTCCACAATACTTACAGACAGAGCGATGTATCCTCTTCAGGTAATACTTAGAGAGATACTTTTATCAAATGATACCTCAATTATGACACAGGGAGTATCCTCAGGAGATTTGGAGGCTGTAGGAGCGACTATCAGATATGCGACCGTTATAGTTGCAACTTTGCCTATACTATGCGCA
Source organism: Lachnospiraceae oral taxon 107 str. F0167 (assembly GCA_000209465.1). Lineage (GTDB taxonomy): Bacteria > Bacillota > Clostridia > Lachnospirales > Lachnospiraceae > Lachnoanaerobaculum. The sequence goes on from GL890585.1 coordinate 135,459, forward strand.
TATCCTTTCTTACAGAAATATTTTACCAAGGGTATTATGATTGGTGCGGTGAAAGAATAATTTATGGGATGTTTAAAAGATATAAAGACATATCATGAGGAATTTAAAAAGGATATAAAAAGATACAGCACTGAATTGCTGTATAATGACTTGCCTTTACTTACAGAGGAAAAGTTTTTGCTGTATGAAAAGATCGGAAACCGTCTTGTATATGAAAAAATATATTTTGAGAGAAGAAAGTTTTTAAATGTGTTTTTCTTTGCGGTATTTTTGTATAAGGAAGATGCATATATAAGAAGGCTTGAAGAGATAATATATTCAATCTGTGAAGAAACCACCTGGGCATTGCCGGCTCATGTGGATTTAAGCAAAGAAGATTGGAAATATACAGTGGATCTTTTTTCCTCGGAAACCGCACAGGCACTTTCATGTATATACTATTATCTTAAAGATATATTATCTGAGAAATGTCTGCTTACAATAGAGGAAAATGTAGAAAAAAGAGTGCTGAAACCCTATATAGAAAGCGAATACGGATATCACAGATGGGAAAATTGGACTAATAACTGGATATCGGTATGTGCATCAAGTATAGGCAGTGCTTCACTATATTTACCCGATAAGGGCAATAGAGATAAAATACTTGACAGAGTGGAAATTTGTCTGGGGAAGTATCTTAAAGGCTTTAGTGATGACGGAGTTTGTCTTGAAGGGCTTAGTTATTTTACCTATGGTATGGAGTATTTTACAGGCTTTGCAAATCAGCTTTATAAATACAGTGATGGAAGTAAGGATTTATTTAATAATAAAAGCATGAAAAGCATAGTATTATTTCAGCAAAACTGCTTTTTACCCGGTGGGAATACCATAAGCTTTTCGGACGGTTCGACAAATGACAGATTCAGACCGGGGCTTAGCTGCTTTTTGAAAAGTAAATTTGATGAATTTGAAATCCCGCCTATGGAATTTGCAATGAAATTTGATACGGATCATTGTTATAGATTTATGGCAAATTTAGAGGATTATTTATGGGTAAAAGAATTTTTGGAAAAAAATGAATCTGAAAATAAGTCTGTAGAAGAAAAATCCTATGAATTTATATTTTATAAGGATGCACAATGGGCTGTATGGAAGAATAAAGATATCGGATTGGCACTAAAGGGCGGCAATAATAATGAGCCTCATAATCATAATGATATCGGAAGTTTTATACTAAGCTGTGACGGTGAGATTTTCCTTACAGATCCTGGCTGTGGTGAGTATACTAAGGATTATTTTAGGGAAGATACAAGATATAAGATTTTTAATAACAGAAGTCTGTCGCATAATGTTCCGATTATAAACAAAGAGGAACAAAGAGCCGGCAAAGAGTATAAATGCTTGAGCTTTAAATCTCAAAAAAGCGGTCAGGTGGATATGTCCTATGCAAAGGCTTACGGGCTTGATGATACAAGCCTTAAGAGAAAAATAGAGTATTACAGTGAGGGTGATATCCTTATAGAAGATAGATTAAAAAAGTCAGGGGGCAGCCTTAGAGAAAATCTTATAAGCCCCATAAAACCTAAAATAGAAGATAATAAAATAATATTAACCGGAAAAAGGGCTGCACTTTGTATTAAGATATCAGAGGGCGATAAAGATATAAGCTTAAAAGAGATTTATTTTAAAAATCATAAGGGCATGGATGAGAGCGTTTGGCAGATACAGTTTGCCGGTGTAGAAGATAACGGCATTTCCATGGCAAAAATGAAATTTATCTTTGATTTTTTTTAAATTACTATTGACAAAACCGGCAGGATAGAGTATTCTATCAAGGTCAGTTTTGGGTTATCGCCAAATGGTAAGGCACTGGACTCTGACTCCAGCATTTCTAGGTTCGAATCCTAGTAGCCCAGCTTTATATAACTCCCATTCAAACAAAGATGTTTGTGGGAGTTTTTTAGTATATATAGATGAGGATTTTTTATGAAGAAGGTAGCACTGGCGGGTACGGAAAGTTTGACAAATTATATTGAGGCTCTAAGGGAAAATGATATTGAAGTCATTACAACTTTAAATATAGATGAAGCTATGGCATGTGACGGATTGCTTCTTCCGGGCGGAGGAGATATAGATCCGGCATACTATGGCGAGGAGATGAACGGATCGGAAGAGCCTGACAGAGAACTTGATAAGGCGCAAAGAGATATTTTAGATGCTTTTGTAAAGGCAAAAAAGCCGATATTAGGTATTTGCAGAGGAATGCAGCTTATAAATATATATTTTGGAGGCAGTCTTCATCAGGATTTAGCGACCAAAGAAATTCATACGGTAAAAGATAAAAATGACAGTTTGCACAGTGTAAAAAGTGTGGAAGACGGCAATCTGTTTGAAAATTTCTATGGCAAAAGCTTTTATATAAATTCGGCACATCATCAGGGAATTAAAAAGTTAGGAGCCGGTTTAAAGGGAGTTTTAGAGTCGGAAGATGGAGTATGTGAAGCTGTTATACATGAGGAATTGCCTATTATCGCTACACAATTTCATCCGGAGAGAATGTCATATAAACTAAGAAGAGATGATGCCGTAGTGGGAGAGGAAATTTTTAAATATTTCAAATCTCTTTTAAAATAGGAGATAGTTAGGTTAAGGTAGCAAAATGTATTCATTTAATGAAAGAATCAGATATAGTGAACTTGGAGAAAACGGAGAACTGTCATTACTTGGGCTTTTGAATCTTTTTCAGGACTGTTCAACATTTCAATCAGAGGATTTGGGGCTGGGAATAGAATACTTAAAGGGCAAAAAAGAGGCATGGTGGGTAAATTCCTGGCAGATAGATATCATTAAATTACCTGTATTGGCTGATAATGTAGAGGTAGGCACTTTTGCATATGATTTTAAAAGCTTTTACGGATATAGAAATTTCTACTTAAAAGATGCAAAAGGGGATTTTTTGGTAAAGGCCGATTCTATCTGGTTTCATTATGATTTGGATAATAAAAGACCTACAAAACCTACAGTAGAAGCTCTGGAAAAATATCTGGCAGGAAATGAACAAAGATTTGATATGACAAAGATTGTCAGAAAGTTTGAGATTCCCACGGAATATGAACTTGGCAGTGAGATTATTGTCAGCAAAAATGATTTGGATACAAACCATCATATGAATAATGCCATATATGTAAGTAAGGCAAAAAATATTATAAAAGAAGATTTTAAAGTAAAAAAAATAAGTGTACAATATAAGAGAGCGGCAGTATTGGATGATGTAATATTGCCAAGAATCACAAAGGGTAAAGATTTTTATATTGTAAATCTTGCAGATACTGATGGCGATACCTATGCCATTGTTAAGTTTGAATATTAAGGGGTTTTTATGGAACTGGGAAAAATACAGAGCCTGAAAGTGGATAGAAAAAAGGATTTTGGTATATATCTTACAGACGGAAGCGGTGAAGATGTACTATTGCCTATGAAGGAAGTACCAAAGGATTGTGAAATCGGAAGTGAGTTGGAGGTGTTTGTATATCGTGACAGCAAGGACAGGCTCATTGCTACCACAAGGCGTCCAAAGCTTTTGGTAGGGGAACTTGGAAGGCTTTTGGTAAAGTCCACCACAGGAATAGGTGCATTCCTTGATATCGGACTTGAGAGAGATGTACTCCTGCCTTTTAAAGAGACTGTGGGTAAGGTAAATGAGGGTGATGAGATACTTGTATATCTTTATGAGGATAAGAGTCACAGACTTGCAGCCAGTGCAAAGGTTTACTCACATCTGTCCCCAAACAGTCCTTATAAAAAGGACGATGAGGTGGTCGGTACTGTCTTTGAGATTAAAAAGATAGGTATATTTGTGGCTGTGGATGATAAGTTTAACGGAATGATACCGCCTAATGAGAGTTTTGAAAATATAAAGATAGGCGACAGATTGGAGCTTAGAGTAATCAGAGTAAGAGATGACGGTAAGCTGGATTTGAGTCCAAGAAAGAAAGCCTATAGACAATTGATTACGGATGCTGATATACTTTATAATATAATAGAGAGCAGGGGCGGCAGTCTTGGCTTTGACGAGAGCGTTTCTCCGGAGCGAATAAAGGTTGAGCTGCAGCTTAGTAAGAATGCTTTTAAGAGGGCTGTAGGTCATCTTTTAAAGGATGGCAGGATAGAGATAACAGATGGCGATATCAGGATAAAACAGTAATATAAAAGACTACAGAGTTTCTGTGGTCTTTTTTAGAAAGGAGTCGGATATGTCTTTGATGGATAATGTGATAAGAAAGGCGGGGGAGTACATCGGAGTGAGCGAAGATCCTCCCGAGAGCAATAATGTATCGTTTAATACAAATTACTACGGGCAGGAGGTATATGATAACAGTGCCCGTTCTTATCCATGGTGTGTGACCTTTCTTTGGGATATCTTCAGAATGAGCGGGGCAAGCCATGTCTTTTGTGACGGAATGAAGACCGCATCCACAGAAACTGTATATTCTCATTATAAAGATAAAAATATGCTCTTTGACAGTGGAAAAAAGGGCGATATTATACTTATTTTGAGTAATGGAGCGGGGCAGAGCAGAAGAGTAAATCATGCAGGTCTCGTGGTGGCGGTAAATAAAGACGGCAGCTATGAAACCATAGAGGGAAATACCGGAAGTACCGATATTGCAAATGGCGGTATGGTAATGAAAATGACCAGAAACTTTGACGGCAGAGGCTATACAATAGTAGGTTTTGCAAGACCTGATTATGATAGTAAAGGCCCTAAGCCCGGTCCCGGTAATAATCAGAATCAGGGAAATAAGCCCGGCCCCGGCAGTGGACCTAATCAGTCATATAAACCGGCTGCAAATGAGATACCCATTACTGCAAACTTGACTATTGTAGGCAGTGGAGTAAGGATAAGAACAGCGCCAAATACAAGTTCAGGAGTTGTAAAAAACTTAAGCGTCGGAGAAGTGGTAAAAGCAAGCGGTAGAATAGCCAGCAGATACAATCCATGGTTTCATATATCTGAGGGCTTTATAAGCGGAAACTATGTAAGAGGCTGGATAAAGGATTATAATGACAACAGAAGATGGTGGTATGTAGATAAGGATTATAAATATGCCAAGGCGGAATGGAAGAATATAGGAGGCAAGGACTATTGCTTTGGCAAGGACTCATATCTTTTTGTAAGCTGTTATATAAAATCAGCCGTAAGCGGTGTCTATTACTGGGTGGATGATAACGGAGCATACCAAAAGCAGTATGACACCACTAATCCAAGCAGAAAATACAGGATTGTGGAAAATTATAAGACGGAGAATGCATATAGAAATTAAAAAATGTCCGGCAGGAAATCCTGTCGGACATTTTGGGAAATATATTCTATTCACCCTGATACATAAATTTAATCAGTCTTTCTACATCATCTTTATCATGTGCTACAAGGTCAAGTTCCTTGATATAGCCGTTTGAAAAGATATTTGCCATTGACAAATACTGTGTAAGCTTACTCTTTAAATTGATACGGTCACCTTCAGGAGAAACCAATTCAACAGTTCCCTTACATTCATCGATTACCTTGAAAAAAGCATCAACATCTTTGATATTTTGTACTTTCACATAAACCTCCATACAAATATATTTTTTTACAGTATAGCAAAATAGATATGCAGAGTAAAGAAGTGAATTTGTTTGATATGGTAAATATATTTGTATTGTGCTACAATAGGCAAATGTTATAAGCTAACAAAATCTAATTATTTCAATAATGGAGATGAAAATGCAAATAATAATTGTAGGCTGCGGTAAGGTTGGTTCAACTATTGCCGAGCAACTTAGTGTTGAAGGACATGATATAGTAATAGTGGATACGGATGAAGAGGTGGTGAAAGCTCTTGCGACCAGACTGGATTTGATGGGAGTTACAGGAAACGGAGCCACACATAGTATATTGGAAGAAGCGGGAGTAGAGGATGCTGACCTTTTGATTGCGGTTACGGAATCGGATGAGCTTAATCTCCTATGTTGTATGGTAGGAAAAAAGGCGGGAGCTGAACATACGATAGCCAGAGTAAGAAATCCGGAATACAGTCAGGATATCGGCTTTATGAAAAAAGAGCTTGGACTTGCAATGACTATCAATCCGGAGTATGCCGCTTCTACAGAAATGGCAAGACTTTTAAGATTCCCCTCAGCTATAGAGATAGATACCTTTGGAAGAGGCAGAGTGGAATTGTTGGAATATAAAATCCCTGAGGATAATATTCTGGTTGGGAAAACCCTTATTGATGTCGGTAGAAATATAAAGTCGGATATACTTATATGCGCGGTGGAAAGAGGCGAGGAGGTTATCATACCTAACGGAAGCTTTATAATTCAAAGCGGAGATATTGTAAGTATTGTGGCTTCCACAGAAAATGCAAAGGATTTCTTTAAGAAAGTCGGATGCAACAGCAATGGTGTAAGAGATACCATGATAGTAGGAGGAGGAACAATTGCCTACTATCTGGCTAAACAGCTTTTGCCGCTTGGAATAAAGGTAAAGATAATAGAAAAATCATATGAAAGATGTGAGGAGCTTTCAGCAATTCTTCCTGAAGCGATAATCATACATGGTGATGCGGCGGATAAGGATGTATTACTGGAGGAGGGCATAGAAAAATGTGCTTCCTTTGTTTCACTTACAGGAATTGATGAGGAAAATGCATTCCTTTCACTTTATGCAAAGAGTGTGTCCAATGCAAAGATAGTAACAAAGATAAACCGCATTGCCTTTGATGATATTATAGAGAAATTTGATTTGGGCAGTATGATTTATCCGAAGCATATCACAGCGGAATATATTGTAAGATATGTAAGAGGATTACAAAACAGCTTTGGAAATAATAATGTGGAGGCACTGTATAAGATAATACATGGCAAGGTAGAGGCATTGGAATTTTATATAAGAGAGGATTCCGGGATGACCGGTGCAACCTTGGAGGCATTGCCTATAAAGGATGGTGTACTTGTTGCAGGTATTATCAGAGACGGTAAGGTAATCATACCTAACGGTAAGTCCACCTTACATAAAAATGATTCGGTTATTATTATAACAAGAATTACAGGTATGCAAAATTTAGAGGATATATTAAAGTAATGAATTATTCAATTATATTATATATTGTGGGAAAGGTTATGATGCTTGAGTCTGCCTGTTTTTTGATACCGGCAGTGACATCACTTATATATGGTGAACATGAGGGAATGGCTTATCTGGCTGTAGGTGCGGTGTCCGCCATTATAGGATATCTGATTTCCAGTAAGAAAAAATTTGAAAATGTATTCTTTGCAAGAGAGGGCTTTGTAATGGTGGCTCTCTCATGGATAGTACTCAGTGTGGTGGGTGCGATTCCGTTTGTACTCACAGGAGAGATTCCCAATGTTATAGATGCATTATTTGAGACCGTATCGGGTTTTACCACTACAGGAGCAAGTATCTTGGAGGATGTGGAGAGCCTAAGCCATACATCACTTATATGGAGAAGCTTTACACATTGGGTAGGCGGTATGGGAGTTATTGTACTCCTGCTTGCAATCCTTCCAATGGCAGGCGGCTACAATATGCATCTTATGAAGGCGGAGAGCCCGGGACCTGTGGTAGGTAAGCTTGTACCGAGACTTAAAGATACGGCAAAGATTCTCTATCTTATATATCTGGTAATGACTGTTATAGAGTTTGTTATTTTGGTAGTTATAAAGATGCCTGTATTTGATGCACTCTGCATTACCTTCGGTACGGCAGGAACGGGAGGATTCGGAATAAAGGGCGACAGCCTCGGAAGCTACTCCTATGCCATTCAGGTGGTAGTCACTACATTTATGATATTATTCGGTGTAAATTTTAATGCTTATTTCTTGCTGCTTGGAAAGCATAAAAAAGATGCTTTTAAGATGGAAGAGGTGAGATGGTATTTTGGAATCATCTTTGCAGCCATAGTTATTATCACGATAAATATCAGAGGATATTTTGATAATATTTTAATAGCATTAAATCATGCCTCATTTCAGGTTGGTTCGATTATCACCACCACGGGATATTCGACCACTGATTTTGACCTATGGCCGCAGCTTTCAAGGAATGTAATTATTTTCCTTATGATGTGCGGTGCCTGTGCAGGAAGTACGGGTGGAGGAATCAAGGTTTCCAGAATAATAGTTATGTTAAAGTCTGTATTTCAGGAAATCGGTTATTATATTCATCCAAGAGGTGTAAAAACCATCAGAATGGACGGCAAGGTGCTTGAGAAGCCCGTGCTTAATAATATCAGAGTTTTTATGCTGACATATATTATGATTTATGTAATTTCAATGTTTTTATTATCACTGAATAATTTTGATTTTGAGACCAATTTCACAGCCGTGGCGGCTACATTTAATAATATCGGACCGGGACTTGCAAAGGTCGGACCGATGGCAAACTTTAATGTATATTCGTATTTTTCAAAGCTTGTTTTGACATTTGATATGCTGGCAGGAAGATTGGAACTTTATCCGATGCTTCTTTTGCTGAATCCGGGTGTATGGAGAATAGGAAAAGATAAATAATTTTTTATAAAGCACTTGCAATTTTTTTGCAGGTGCTTTATAATACCCACTAAATTCATAGGAAAGAGGAATAAAGATACAATGATTGAACTGAAAAATGTTACAAAGAATTTCAGTGCCGGAACAAATACCGTACATGCGGTAAAGGATGTATCTTTAGTGATAGAAAAGGGAGAGATATTTGGCATTATAGGTTTTTCCGGAGCGGGAAAGTCCACACTTGTCAGATGTATAAATCTTTTAGAAAGACCGGATACCGGAAAGGTATTTGTGGACGGTAAGAATCTTACGGATCTTAATGCCGGAGAACTCAGGAAGGCAAGAAAAAAGATCGGAATGATTTTCCAGCATTTTAATCTGATGCCGTCCAGAACGGTTGCAGGTAATGTAGAGTATTCACTTTTTGGAAGCGGACTTTCAAAGGAAGTGAAGAGAGAAAAGGTTAGAGAACTTTTATCACTTGTAGATATAGCGGACAAGGAGAATGCATATCCAAGTCAGCTCTCAGGCGGTCAAAAGCAGAGAGTGGCGATTGCAAGAGCTTTGGCCAATGATCCGAAGGTACTTTTATGTGATGAGGCGACATCGGCACTTGATCCACAGACAACATCTTCTATTTTGGAGCTTTTGCAAAGCCTTAATAAAAAGCTTGGAATCACGATAGTGGTTATTACACATGAAATGTCTGTGGTAAAACAAATCTGTGACAGGGTTGCGGTAATGGAGAACGGAAATGTGGTGGAAGAGGGGGATGTATTCTCAATCTTTGCAAATCCGAAGCATAAAATCACCAAGGATTTTATAAAGACCACCTCAAATCTTCAAAAGATAGAGGGGCTTATAGCATCGGGCTCGGATGTGGCAAAATTAAATCCGGGAGAGATTATATTAAGACTCAGCTATAAAAAGGCAAATACTTCCGAAGCATTGATTTCCGAGGTGTCCAGAAAGTTTAATATAAACCTGAATATAATTTATGCGGATGTTGAGATAGTAAAGGATGCACCTATAGGCGGAACCGTGGCAATAGTAAGCGGTGAAAGAAAGGATATGGATGCGGCGGTCAAATATCTGGAAGATAAGCAGGTAGGAGTGGAGGTGATAAAGGATGCATGATTTTTTACACATTCTGTTGCCGAACATATCGGCTAAGCCGAATGAACTTATAGAAGCTACTTTACAGACTTTAAATATGATGATATTATCGGGTGCGATTTCACTTATATTCGGAATCATATTCGGAGTTATAATAGTGGTCACATCACCTAAAGGTATATTAAAAAATGCTTTTATTTATAATATACTTGATAAGCTTATCAATGTATTCAGGTCAATACCTTTTGTAATACTTCTTGCGGCGCTGATACCTTTTACCAGAATGGTGGTAGGAACTGCGATAGGAACAAAGGGAGCTATACTTCCGCTGGTATTCGGTACGGTACCTTTTTTTACAAGGCAGATTGAAAGTGCCCTGTATGAAGTGGACACCGGGCTTATAGAGGCGGCACAGAGTATGGGTTCATCACCTGTGGAGATAATTTTCAGAGTATATCTTAGAGAGAGTTTACCGGGCATTATAAGAGGTGTTCAGATTACATTTATTTCACTGCTTGGACTTACCGCAATGGCGGGAGCTATAGGTGGCGGAGGTCTGGGAGATTTTGCGATAAGATACGGTCATCAGAGAAATCAGACAGATGTAACCTATGCTACAGTAATTATAATACTGATAATGGTAAGCTTAATACAGGGTATAGGAAACAGAGCAATAAAAAAGAGTACACATTAACTGATTTTATGTAACAGTCCGGATTATCCGGTCAGCTACTAAAATATATAATCATAATAGGAGGTTTATTTATGAGAAAATTAAGTAAATTATTGGCGGTAGGTGCTATTTTAACTTTGGGACTTAGCGCATGTGGTTCAAGCCAAAAGGCGGATACAACAACTGCGGCAGGAGAGAATACAGAGAGTTCTGCCGAGAGTACAGCAGCTGAAAGCTCAAAGGCGGATGCTGCTAAAACAGAAGGAACTTCCAAGGTTAAACTTGGTGTTGTAGGAGAGAATAATGAGCAGTGGGATCCTGTAATAGAGGCTATGGCTAAGGAAGGTGTCACTGTGGAGCTTGTAAAGTTTGCAGATTATTCACTTCCAAACAGAGCATTAAATGACGGTGAGATTGATTTGAATGCATTCCAGCATAAGGCATATCTTGCAAATGATATTAAGGACAACGGTTATAAGATTGAGGCAATCGGTGATACAATTATCGCACCTCTTGGAGTATACTCAAAGAAAATTAAAGATCTTTCAGAGTTAAACGACGGAGATACCATTGCTATACCAAATGATGCTACAAATGGCGGAAGAGCTTTAAAGGTACTTGAGAGTGCGGGAGTTATAAAGGTAAATCCTGATGCGGGATATACACCTACACTTAATGATATTACAGAGAATGCAAAGAATATAAAGTTTACAGAGGTTGAGGCTGCAAATACACCAAGCCTTTTACCGGATGTGGCAGCTGCCGTAATCAATGGCGGACATGCGGTAGACAATGGATTAAATCCAAAGACCGATTCTATTTTCCTTGAGAAGGTAGAGGACGGAGTTGATAATCCTTATGTAAATATCATCGTTGCAAGAAGCGAGGATAAGGACAATGAGATTTATCAAAAGATAGTAAAGGCATATCAGAGTGATGATGTAAAGAAGGTTATTGAAGAGGCTTACAAGGGAGCTTATATACCTGCCTGGAAGTAAAAATTAAATATGATAAAAGACCGGTATATATTTTTAAAATAGGTACCGGTCTTTTTTATTGCAGAGAGGTTTCAAGTTCATATATTGTTCATACCTAATTCAAAAACCTTTTACACAAAAAACAAACTTTAGCCACTTTTGTTTTCTATAATTCATTACATAGACAAGAGATAGCGAGTCTATAAAATAAAAGATTTTTTTCATAATACTCGAGCCGATATATTTCGGCTCTCCTCCCAAAAATTCGAGCCGACAGAGATGTCGGCTTTTATATATTTTATAAGACATTTATTAAGTAATTGATATATTGAACGGCTTCCTCCAAATGTCGGCTGTTTTGAATAATACCGATATATATTTCATCTGAAAAATGTGGACTTGAAATAAGTATTGCATCCTGATTGTTTGTAGTATTTTCGGAAAGGTTCAAATCATAAAGATTATATAGATATTCATTGTTTGAAAAGGTATGATAGGCCTTTTCGTCCATCAAAACAATATCAAGTGTTTTATCAGTCATAAGGGCAAGCAGTTTCATGGATGATGCATAGGCATACTCATATGAAGCCCCGTCATTTGGATTCCCCTCTGATATAAGATTATTATAAAAGTTTACATTATATTTTTTACTGCTGAAATTTCTGTTTAGAAGATAGTCATCGGAAAATTTTGGAATATTCTCATTTGAAATCTCTATATTTATGGCGGCTACACTAAGCAATGTATTCTTTTTTGTAATCAATTTATAAGATAGGGAACAAAATATATAAATTATAATAATACTAAGGACAATAGGGAGTTTATAGTAATCCAGTATATATTCTATTTTTTTTATTCCATGCAAATCATAATCTTTCATTGAGGTGTTCCCCTTTTATTTTGGCTCTCTTCAATATAAAAAAGCACATTTTTTAAAAAATAAGAACTTAAAAATGCAATCAATCCCATACCAAGGAACATAAGAGGTGCAAACCATCTTATAGAGATATAAAATACAATAAAGTGAATGGCGGCAATGATAACAGTACAGAATATAAAGCGTATTCCTACAGCAAAAGCATTGAAAATCATATTTTTAATACTGTTATCAAAATGGGACAGAAGAACAAATACATAGAGTAAAGTAATGGTATAGCAAATAGCAAAAAGTACTAACAGCCCCATACCGATGCACCATGGAAGCATCGGTATTTTAATATGCAAAAAGATATAGGCATCTATACCAAGTATAATTCCTATAACAAGGAAAATCATGGTCAGCTTGGCTGCAGGGATAAAGTTTAGTTTAAACGAGTGAAAAAAATCCCGAAATAAGTATAATGGCTCATCTTTTGACAGCTTTATAGCACAATGGTAAAGTGCGGTTGTAGATGCACCGATAGTTATAACCGGAATACAACATAAGAGCCAAAGAATATTAAGTAAAAAACAGTCAAGCAGCTTTCCTATAAAGTTCATTACAGGATTGTCAAAGTTAAAGAGGTTTTTCATAGGCTTAATCTCCTGTGGATGCACGAAGAACTAAATTTGTTTCACAGTGCATGGTTCTAAAGTTCATATCAGGCTCATTGATTCTTGAAAGTAAAAGTTGTGTTGCTGAAAATCCTAAAATTTGACTGTGAATATGCACGGTTGATAACTTGGGACTGATAATGCGTGCTTCAGGAGCATCATCAAAGCCCAGAATCTTAATATCTTCAGGAATTTTGATCTGCATTTTATTTAGGACATTAAGCAAATTTAAAGCTACAAAATCATTGGCACAGATGAATACCTGTGGGAGAACGGAAAGCTTTTCCAATTCTTCCTGTATATAAGACTTATAGTCCTTTTTATCAGGATGTAAAATTCCCGGCTTGTTTTTGGTAAGGCACCATGATTCATTGATTTCCAATTGATGGATGTTCATTCCTGTACGATATGCCATATATCTTTCAAAAAAAGATTGACAATGCATATATTCACCGATAAAACCGATGCGGGATATACCTTTTTGCTTCAGGTCTGAAATAAACGAAATAATGGGTGAAGAGTTTTCCATCAAAAGTTTATCCCCACATAGAGGTTTCTTGTCAAGATCTACCGGAGTGTCTACGAAAAGAATAGGTATATCAAGCTTTGAAAGCATGGACGCATAGTCATAGTCAAATACTTCTATGCACATAATACCTGCCAATCTGTCATTATGTAATGAAGCAGGCAATGTGAGATTTTGTATATCTTCATCACGAATAATATGCATACTCATAGAGTAACCGAACTTTGAAATTTCCAATTGAAACTTATCAAGCATAGGTGCAGAAAAATGTGATCCGTTTAAAAACCATGTTGTAAGCAAAGCTATTTCTGTTTTATCGTTCTTGGCTTGTAGCTGCTTGTTGACATTATCAAAGTCCACATATGAGAATTGCTTATAGCCCATCTCGACAGCCTTAGCCAGGACCTTCTTTTTTGTAGACTCGGAAAGAAGACCTGTATTATTTATCGCCTTTGATACTGTATTTCTGGAAACCCCCAATTCATCGGCTATATCCTGTAAAGTTACTCTCTGTGACATTTTTCTTCCTTTCAATTAATTATATAATATATTATATAAATATAAAATTGCTTGTTTACAAATGTAAACTAAACAATTCTAAACAATTAATATATAATTCAGGCTATATTATAACATAGCTTGCTTGCATTGTGAAGATTTAAATAAACAAATGTAAAATTTATTCTGAAAATAGTTTTACAAATGTAAAATAAAGTATTGACATTATGTAAAATAAAACTATTATGTTCTTAATAAAAATATACTGTAAAGGAGGATTTTATGGCAACAAATAATCAAGATGTGAATGCGTTGCATTCAGGGGCGGCAAAAAAGCGGGAGTCAGTGTTTAGCTATATGCGTAAGCATTGGGAGTTGTACATTATCTTTATAGGACCGGCACTTTTATTGACAATTATATTTAGATATTTGCCAATGGGTGGTATTTTAATTGCATTTCAAAAGTTTAATCCTATAAGAGGAATAGTTGGAAGCGAATGGGTCGGGTTTAAGTTTTTTGAGCGTTTTCTCTCCTCGCCGGATTTTATAAGATATTTGTCTAATACATTAAAGTTGAGTGCTTATGGTTTGGTTTGGGGTTTCCCGGTTCCTATAATTTTGGCATTATTATTAAACAGGATAGGAAGCAACACTATAAAAAAGAAAATTCAAACAATTCTTTATATGCCGAATTTTGTTTCGGTAATTGTACTTTGCGGTATGGTAAGAATCCTTCTTTCAGTCACAGGGCCGGTTAATCACCTTTTTGGATCAAGCATAAATTTTATGACAATGCCGGAAGCATTCCGCAGTATTTATATCATTTCAGGTATTTGGCAGGGAGCAGGTTGGGCATCTATTATGTATACGGCGGCACTATCCAATGCGAGTCAGGAACTTCGTGAGGCGGCAGAACTTGACGGTGCAAATATTTGGCAACAGATTAAGGCTGTTGATTGGCCGGCTATTAAAGATATTGTAGTAATTCAGTTTATTATGCAGGCAGGAAATATTATGAGCATAGGATTTGAAAAAGCTTATGCATTACAAACCGATATGAACTTGAAATCATCTGAGATTATAGCAACCTATGTATACAAGAAAGGTCTTTTGGATGGAGACTACAGCTTTTCTACAGCAGTAGGTTTGTTTAATACTGTAATCAATGTCGTTTTGTTGATTGCTATTAACAAGATTATAGCAAAGATGAATGACGGAAAGGGAATTTAGATATGAGGAGGAAGAAATCATTTTTAGCACAATGTGCTTCGGACAAAGTATTTATTCTTGGCGGAAATATCTTTTTGGGACTTTTTGTTTTCTCAATAATTATTCCGATAATATATATCATTGTGGCTTCATTTATTGATCCTGTAACATTACAAAACAGCGGAATAAGTTTTGACATCAGTAAATGGACAACTACGGCATATCAGCGTGTAATAAGCAACAAACAGATTTGGGTGGGATTTTATAATGCCATTGTTTATTCTGTAGTATTTACAGCAATATCCGTGATGATTACACTTCTTGCAGCGTATCCGATGTCCAGAACGGATTTTCGTGGAAGAAAGGTGCTTAATATTATATTCGTTATTACCATGTTCTTTGGCGGAGGATTGATTCCGACATATTTGGTTATAAGTGATTTGGGTTTGTTAAACAGTATGTGGGCAATTATTCTGCCGGGGGCGTTCAGTGTGTGGAATATGATTATTGCAAGAACTTACTATCAAAATATTCCGTCAGAGCTTCGTGAGGCTGCAGAGGTGGATGGGGCAAACGAATTGACTTATTTTTTTAAAATTTTATTGCCGGTAGTAAGCCTGTGATTGCGGTACTTGTACTTTGGCAATTTGTCGGAATGTGGAACAGTTACTTTGATGCAATGGTATATTTAAGTGATGAGTCTAAACAACCTTTGCAGCTTGTTCTTCGTGCCATATTGATTCAAAACCAGCCTCAATCAGGAATGATTGCGGATATTCAGAGTACGGCAGCAAGAGCACAGCTTGGAGAGTTGCTAAAATATGCAACTATTATTATTTCTTCTTTACCTTTGATTGCAATGTATCCGTTCTTTCAAAAATATTTTGATGCGGGTATTATGGCAGGTTCTGTAAAGGGCTGATTTATGGAGAGGGTGTCATTATGATAAAAAAAATATATAAGAAAGTATTTATATTTACAGTGGTTGCAACAGTCGTATTCACTACAACAGGATGCGGAGAGCTTTTTTTCGGCTACAATAGAACAGATACAAAACAGGCTCTGGATGAGAGTTATACCTTTCCGTTAAAGGAAAAAGAGACTATTGCCGGTTTGATTTCATACCCTACGGCATCTGAGCCTGATCCCAATAAAAGAGCCATATTTGAACGTTTGGAACAAAAAACCAATGTGCATGTAGACTGGACTGCCATACCAAGTGATCAGTGGGGAGATAAGATTGCACTTCAAATGGTAAATTATAAGACTTTACAGGATTTTGTATTTTCAGGCGGCTTTAGTGACAGCAATTTATTAAAATATGCAGATCAGGGAGTAATAATTCCTCTTGAAGATTATATAGAAAAGGATATGCCGAATCTAAAGAAGATATTTGAAAAATATCCGGAGTATAAGGCTATGGTAACGGCTACAGACGGTCATATATATTCACTGCCATGGATAGAGCAGCTTGGAGAGGGAAAGACGGCAATTCAGACTGTAGGAGGAATGAGCTATATAAATAAAAAGTGGCTGGATTTTTTAAAGCTTGAAGTCCCTACGGATATTGAATCATTTGAAAATGTATTGCAACAATTCAAAGACCATGCATCTGAGATACAGGCGGAGTTTAACATAGAAGGCAGTATTATCCCAATGTCCTGTATAGTGAATAATGGTGACCAGGATCCGGCAATCTTAATTAACGGATTTGGTGAGGGATATGGAGATGCGGATAAAGACCGACATATTGCAGTGACCAAGGATAAAAAAGTTATAAGCGCTGCAACACAGGAAGGCTATAAAGAAGGTATAAAATGGTTACACAAGCTATATGCAAAGGGGCTGATTGATCCGGAATGCTTTACACAGGAGTGGTCAACCTATGTATCAAAGGGAAAGTCGGGAAGATATGGGGTTTGCTTTACCTGGGATATTGCAAATATAGATAATCTTAAAGATTGGGTTCCTCTGCCGGCACTTACTGCAGATATAAGAAATATAACACCTCAGAACGGATCATTTACAAGCGGATTTGACAGAGGCAGATGTGTAGTTACAGCGCTTGCAAAGCATCCGGCACTGGTATGCGGTTGGCTTGATCAGATGTATGCACCGATACAGTCTCCACAAAACAATTGGGGTACTTATGGGGAAAAGGATAAATTTAATATTTTTGAGATGTCAACCAATTCAAAAGGTGAGCCGATGCTAAAGCATGCACCTTTAGGGGATGTTTCACCGGTAGAAGTTAGAGAAGCACAGAGTGTGGGAGGTCCGCTTGCAATATTGAATGAGTATTATAATGTTTATGTTACCGTTCCGGATGATGCACAGTATAGGCTTGATTGGATCAAGGATATTTATACACCTGATATGAATACCAAATATGTTTATCCCAATGTATTTATGTCACAAAAAGATACCGAGGAAATATCAAATCTTCTGGCAGATATAAAAAAGGAAATAAATACAAAGAAATCCGATTGGATAATGAATGGTATGAGTGATGAGGATTGGAATGAATATATTAAAAAATTGGATGCCTATGGTTTACAAAGGTTTTTAGAAATTTACCAATCGTATTTAGATAAATATTTTGAAGCACTGGGGCAGTAGGAGGAAAAATGAGCCTTAAATTAGAAAAAGCAAGAGCATATGAGAAGGAGCATTCTAAAAAAATAATAGGAGATATGCGTCCGGAATTTCACTTAAGTCCCTATGTAGGGTGGATGAATGATCCTAACGGGCTGTCATTTTACAGAGGTATGTATCATATGTTTTATCAGTATAACCCATATAATTCAAAATGGGGACCTATGCACTGGGGACATGCAGTAAGTAAGGATTTGCTTCACTGGGAGTATCTGCCGGCGGCGATTGCACCTGATATGCCATATGATGACTGCGGATGTTTTTCGGGGAGTGCTATTGAACTGGATGACGGAAGACATCTTTTGATGTATACAGGCGTAACAAGAGTGGAAAATGAAGAAGGAGAAATGGTTGACTGTCAGACTCAATGTCTTGCAATCGGAGACGGATTAAATTATGTCAAATATGAGAATAATCCGGTTTTGACGGAGGCTGATTTACCTGATGGGGCAAGTAAGATTGATTTTCGTGATCCGAAGCTTTGGAGGGATAATGAGGGTATATATTGGGCGGTAGTCGGTAGCAGAATTGCTGACGGAAGCGGACAAATCCTTCTGTTTAGAAGTGAGAATGCTTTTTCATGGGAATATTTCAGCACTTTGGATGAAAATAAAAACCGTTTCGGTAAGATGTGGGAATGTCCGGACTTCTTTGAACTTGACGGTAAGCATGTGCTTTTAACCAGTCCGCAGGATATGTTACCAGTGGGATTTGAATATCACAACGGAAACGGGAATATATGCTTTATCGGAGATTTCGATAAGGAAAAAGGAAAATTTAAGGAGCAATACAATCAGGCGGTTGATTATGGTATTGACTTCTATGCACATCAAACCATAGAAACACAAGATAATAGAAGAGTGATGATTGCCTGGATGCAAAACTGGGATGCCTGTGCCATTCGTGCCCATGATGAGGCTTGGGCAGGGCAGATGACATTGCCAAGAGAGATTTGGATTGAGAATAATCGCCTGTATCAAAAACCTACGAAAGAGTATGAAAGCTGTTTAAAAAACAAAGTGGAGTATAAAGGGGTTGAGATTTCTCAAAGTAAAGAGGTGCAACTTGAAGAGATAAATGGCAGAGTCTTGGATTTGCAGCTTCAAATCAGTGCAAAAGATGCAGAAGATCCATATTATAAATTTACCATTTATTTTGCAAAAGGGGGAGGAGCTTATACTTCTTTGAGCATCAGACCATATGAAGGTATTGTAAAGATAGATCGCAAATTTTCAGGTACAAGAAGGGCGATTCTACATCAAAGAAGAATGTTTGTGCCAAATATAGAAGATGGTAGCATCAAACTTCGTATTATACTTGATCGTTACAGCTGTGAAATATTTGTCGGCAATGGGGAGCAGACTATGACAACAGCAATTTATACAGAACAATCGGCAAGGGATATTACATTTGCTTGCGACGGCGATGCATTGATGGATATTATAAAACAGGATATTATAATGTAAGTAAAAAAAAGATTGCGAGAAGATTCGTTTCGCAATCTTTTTTGTTTCGAGGCTTAAATAAGGCATAACTTTAACAATTAATTTTAATATATATTAGAGAAAAACATTGACAACTATTACGGATTGTGATATATTACAGATAAAGATACAAAGAAAAGCGTAATACCAAAAAACGTAATATTTAAAGTCCTGAAAATTAGAAGGAGGGAATATGGGTAGGTTATCAAACAGCGGGGCTTTGACAGAGTCCATTTATTACATCTTACTCAGGCTGCATAAGAAAGCGCATGGATATGCACTTATGAAAGATATAGTTGAGATGACAAATGGGCGTGTAAATCTGGGAGCCGGAACATTATATGGAGCACTCGACACATTGCAAAAAAAAGGCTGGATAAGACAGACTGATGAACAGTCAATGGATAGAAAGATTGAGTACATTATAACGGATGAGGGTAGAGAATGTTTTGAAAAAGAAATTTCAAGATTGGAGGAATTACTCTCAAATGCAAGAAAGTTAAAGGAGGCGTAAGATGAAGTCTACAGTTAAAAAAGTCTTTTTAGACATAACAGAGGAAGAGAATTGGCTGAATGAACAGGGTGAACAGGGAAAGATGCTTATAGGATACTCTAACGGCATATATGAGTTTGAAGATGTTTCTCCGGCAAAATTTCAATATAAAATAGATATTCCAAAGTACGTCGGTACAAGTAAAAAGGAGTATTTCAAATTTTTGGAGCAGACAGGGATAAGTGTTGTTAAAGAATATGCCGGCAGGGTGTATCTTAGAAAAAATAAGGCTGACGGAGAGTTGGAACTCTATACCGAGAGCAAGGAGGTAAACAATCAGATGAAAAAGCGTTATTCATTTTTTATAAGCGTGGGCGTATCACAATTTGTTTTCGGAGTGTTTTTATTCGTTCAAATGTTTAACTATATAGATGAAAAGAGTGCACCTTTTTGGATACTGCTTGTATTCGGGCTTGGATTTATGATTTCCAGAATAATATTTTTTATTACAGGTATTTGTAAGCAAAGGAAAAATTTAAACAGTGATGTGGACAGAGATATTTGGGAATAAAATTATTACCCCCTCAAATTCGTTTCCGGGATTTGAGGGGGCTTTTTTTGTCTGTATATACTTGACAAAAGAAGCGAAAAGGTCTAATATATCATTACCGACTATATAGTCGGTAGAAAGGAGAGTATGGAAAGAAAAAGATTAAGTAAGGAAGAAAGAAGAGAACAGATAAAAGAAATTGCATTAAATCTTTTTGTAAGCAGGGGATATTCAAAGACCACTATGGATGAGATTATACAGGCGGTAGGGATATCCAAGGGAGGAATGTACCATCATTTTTCGAATAAAGAAGAGATTTTTTTGGAGCTGTTAAAGGATGGAAGCAGTTATAGAAAAAAAGTTGTGCTCGATCATTTGAAGGGAAATCTTCAAAACAGGAGTGAGGAGATTACAGAGATTTTATTGGATAAAATACTTGATAAAAATCCATATAAAAATCTCTACACGGTATTTCTTATAGAGATGCAGACAAATAAACGCTTTAAAGAGCTTTATGAAAAAATATATGAAGAGGGAGCAAACGACTTTGCCGAATTTTGCAGGAAAGAGGGGCTGGATGAGTATAAGTCGGTAAATAACAGAGAGTTTACTTTTTTAATGAACTGTTTGTATATGGGTATTTACTTGTTTGATGATATAGATATGGAAAAGCTCAGATATATGCTGAAAATTATGTTTGATGCATATTTAAAATATTAATTTAATATTTTGGAGGGGAACATTGTGAATAAAGAAAAAGAAATGATATTAAATGGCAGTTTGTGGAAGGTCTGTTATAAGCTTTCGCTTCCGGCTATTATAGCCATGGTTTTATATGGATTAAATGTTATCTTTGACGGTGTCTTTGTAGGCAGACTGGTCGGAGAGACCGCATTTGCGGGTATATCAATAGTATATCCTCTTACACAATTAAGTCTTGGTTTAGGCTCACTTGTGGGTGTGGGAGCCGGTTCTTATCTAAGTATTTTACTTGGAGAGGATGATAAAGAGACACAGGGTAAGATTGTGGGCAATGCAAATCTTATCTCCATAGTGGTTACAATTGTTATGATGCTTTTGGGTTTTGTCTTTATGAAGCCTTTATTAAAGGCTATAGGAGCCGATGGTGAGACTCTTACCTTTGCCATAAGTTATTTTAGAATAACATTGATTGGAAGTATATTCTGGATTGTAGGTCTTGCCTACAATATGATAGTAAGAGCCGAGGGCAAGATGAAAACCGCAGCTCTTATGATGGGAATAGGTCTTGTGGTGAATATAATATCAAATTATATTTTGATGAAAATTTTTAATATGGGTATTGCAGGTGCTGCATGGGGAACAAATATAGGTATGTTTGTATATGCCCTATTGTTTGTAATCTACTGTAAAAGGGGAGGAGCAAGCTTTAATGCCAATATATTTACTGTAAGAGCAGATAAGGAAATAATAAAGGAGATTGTATCTTTGGGTATGTCCTCTCTTATTATGAGTGTAATGGGCATAATACAGAGTGTAATTATATTGAGGGCGCTTAAAACCTATGGAAGCGATCTTGATATCACATTTTACGGTGCAGTATTTAGAATATTTAATTTTTCGCTTACACCTATTTACGGACTTATGAGGGCCTTACAGCCTGTGGCAGGTATCAATTACGGTGCGCAAAAGTATGAAAGAAGTATAAGCTCATTTAAGATATTCTCCTTTGTGGCATTGGTCGTTATGCTGCCGTTTTGGCTGGTGGCAATGATAAATCCATGGCTTATTTTAGGAAGTATGCTGCCCAAAGTTACTTTTGACCTCGGATATATTTTCAGTTTCAGAATATTTATGTCAATCGCACCTCTTCTTTCAGTTACTATGACTGCAATGACTTTTTGGCCTTCAATAAAAAAGGCGACTCCGGCGATGGTGATAGGACTTGGAAGACAGCTGTTTTTATATATACCTCTTATGATTATATTGCCGAAAATTTTTGGCATACAGTCAATATATATAGGATCGTTTATAATAGATTTGTCACTGTCGGTAATTGTAATCTTGGTACTGTCAAAAGACTTTAGAAGTTTGAGAAAAATGAAAGAAAAAAACAAAGCATAATATTTAGGAATTACATACTTTTATTTCTATTAAAGAGAGCCGATTACATTTTTGTAAAAGCTCTCTTTTTTAGTTGTGTAAAAATCATATTTGATATTTATTGACAATTATCATTATAAAATATAAACTTGCTTGATAGTGTAAAATTATGAGAGGATGGATTTATTATCCAAATTAGATATATGGATCAGTTTGCAAGAACACAGCTTTTGCTGGGAGAAAAAGCCATGGAAAAGCTGAAAAATTCAAGAGTTGCCGTATTTGGAGTCGGAGGAGTCGGAGGATACAGTGTAGAGGCACTGGCAAGGTCCGGAGTGGGAGCCATTGATATTATAGATGATGATAAGGTATGTCTTACAAATATTAACAGACAGATAATAGCAGATACAAAAAGTATCGGAAAATATAAGGTGGATGTGGCAAAGGAGAGGATACTGAGTATTAACCCCAAATGCAAGGTTACGACTTACAGATGCTTTTATTTGCCGGAGAATTCATCCGAATTTGATTTTTCAAATTTTGATTATGTGATAGATGCGGTTGATACGGTCACTGCCAAGATAAATCTTGTTATGCAGGCAAATGAAAGTAATGTAAAGATTATAAGCAGTATGGGAGCGGGAAATAAGCTTGATCCCACAGCCTTTATGGTAAGTGATATATATAAGACAAGTGTATGTCCGCTGGCAAAGGTTATGAGAAGGGAACTCAAAAAAAGAAATATTAAAAAGCTGAAGGTTGTATATTCAAAGGAAGAAGCACTTGTACCTGAAAAAGATGAGAGTATAAGTTGCAGTTCTCATTGTGTATGTCCACCGGGTACGGAAAGGAAGTGCACAGACAGAAGAGCAATCCCCGGTTCTGTGGCATTTGTGCCTTCGGTAGTGGGACTTATAATAGCCGGTGAAGTGATAAAGGATTTGATCGCTGAGGGAATATAGAAAAAGATATTATAATTAGATAGAAGAGTTTTAGATAGAGTTATATCTAATACTATATTCTTAAAGCCACTCGGCAAAATGATTGGATTTTAAACAAATATCAAATAAATATATAAAATGCGAGGGAAATATGATTGAAACAATTTCGAAGATAAATTCGACAGTAAACAGCTTTATTTGGGGAGTGCCCGCCATGATTGCACTGATGGGAGTGGGTATTTATTTAAGTGTGAGAACAGGTTTTTTGCAGCTGATAAAGTTCAGATATATAATGAAAACCACTGTGGGAAGAATTTTTAAGAAAAGAGATATTGCAGACGGTGCATTATCACCTTTTCAAGCTGCAACCACCGCACTTGCGGCTACAGTCGGAACCGGAAATATTGCAGGTGTGGCAGGTGCGATATCCATAGGAGGTCCGGGAAGTGTATTCTGGATGTGGATTTCCGCAATACTTGGTATGTGTACAAAATTCAGCGAGGTTACCTTGGCTGTACATTTCAGGAAAAAAAATAAGCATGGTGATCTGGTAGGCGGACCTATGTATTATATTCAAAACGGTCTTTCAAAAAAATGGATGTTTTTAGCATATGCCTTTGCTACATTCGGTGTACTTACAGTATTCGGAACAGGAAATGCCACACAGGTAAATACTATTACAGCTGCGATAAATGTAGCACTTGAAGGTTATGGAATAGTAAAACCGGGCGGACATGAAACAATAAATCTTATTATCGGAATTGTAGTAACAATACTTGTTGCCATGGTATTGCTTGGCGGTATAAAAAGAATCGGTTCGGTTACTGAAAAGCTTGTACCCTTTATGGCACTTATATATGTGGTGCTGGCACTTGGAGTGGTCATATTAAATATGGAAAGAGTACCTGAGGTCTTTGGAAGTATAATATACGGAGCATTTAATCCAAGAGCCGTTACAGGAGGTGTGATAGGAAGCTTTTTTCTCAGTATGAAAAAGGGTGTATCCAGAGGAATTTTCTCAAATGAAGCGGGACTTGGAACGGGACCTATCGCACATGCTTCTGCGGATACCGGTAAGCCTGTAAAGCAGGGATTCTTTGGAGTTTTTGAGGTGTTTGCGGATACAATAGTTATATGTACTCTCACAGCACTTGTAATACTTTGCTCGGGGGTAAATATACCTTTTGGCTCACCTTCAGGTGCGGAACTTACAATAAGCGGATTTATCAGCACCTATGGAAGCGGTGTATCCATATTTACCGCAATAGCTATGTGTTCATTCGCCTTCTCGACCATTATAGGATGGGGACTTTATGGTGCAAGATGTATAGAATTTTTATTAAGTGAAAAATCCATAAAGCCTTTTATGGTGGTATATTCATTGATGGCAATTATCGGAGCTACTATGGATCTTGGTCTTTTATGGGATATTTCGGATACTTTTAACGGACTTATGGCAATACCGAACCTTATCGCATTATTTCTGCTTGCAAATGTGGTTGTAAAGTTGACAAAGGAATATTTTGATACGGAAGGTAGGGAAAAATAAAAAGCTTGACAATAAAATAAAATTGTGTAAAATATAATTATAAACCATTTAAGGAATTGGAGGAGAAAAAGTTATGGCAGTAAAAACAATTACAAGTGAGAATTTTGAATCAGAGGTTTTAAACGCAAAGGAGCCTGTATTGGTAGATATCTGGGCACCATGGTGCGGTCCATGTAAGATGCTCTCACCTATAGTTGATGAGGTGGCTGAGGAAGCTGTAGGATTTTCCGTGGCAAAGATTAATGCGGATGAGAATCCCGAGCTTGTAAATAAATTCCATGTTATGTCAATACCTACACTCTTGGTATTTAAAAACGGTGAGGTTGTAAATAAATCGGTAGGTCTTATATCTAAGGATGAAGTAAAGGCTTTACTGGGATAATAGAATTGATTTTATCAGGTATTATTGTATGATAATACCTGATATTTATAGAAAGAAGTGATTATATGTATGATATAGTAGTAGTAGGTGCCGGAACAGCCGGACTGTCTGCTGCCATATATGGGGTGAGGGCAGGCAAATCCGTACTTGTACTGGAAGGTGCATCCTACGGAGGTCAAATAATAAATACACCTGAGATAGAAAATTATCCTGCTATAAAAAAGACTTCAGGATTTGAGTTTGCTACAGAGCTTTTTAATCAGGCAAAAGAGCTTGGTGCAGAGGTAAAGTATGAAAAGGTAGTGGGAATCAGCCTTGAGGGAAATACTAAAAAGGTAGCTACCGAAAAGGAAGTTTATGACGCCAAGTCGGTAATACTTGCAACAGGAGCAAAGAACAGACCGCTGGGACTTCCAAATGAGAAAAAACTTGTAGGCTCAGGTATTTCATACTGTGCAACCTGCGACGGAATGTTTTACAGAGGCAAGGTGGTTGCGGTAAACGGCGGCGGAAACACAGCCATAGAAGATGCAACATTCCTTGCAAATGTGGCAAGCAAAGTATATGTAATACATCGTAGAGATGAATTCAGAGCCGAGGAGGCTGTGGTTGTGGCTTTAAAGAAAAAGGACAATGTTGAGTTTGTTTTAAATTCAAATATTGTAGAGATAAAGGAAGAATCCTTTGCTGTTTCGGCTGTGGTTGTAGAAGATAAGAATACAAATGAAAAAAGAGAGATACCTGTGGACGGTTTATTTGTAGCAATAGGTCAGGTACCTGATAATGCGGCTTTTGCGGATGTGGTAGAACTTGATAAGGCGGGTTATATCATATCGGGAGAAGATTGCAAGACAAAGACCGAGGGAATATTTGCGGCAGGTGACGGAAGAACAAAGGAAGTACGCCAGCTTGTAACGGCGGCAGGCGACGGAGCGGTATCGGGTATTGCCGCGGCAAAATATTGCGAGACAGTTTAAAGCCGAGATTAAGGTTTAGCGCTGTTTATATAAATTTATAAAGATAGAGTTAGGAGAAAATATGAATATATATGATTTTAAAGTAAAGAATAATAAGGGCGAGGAAGTAAGTCTTAGTGATTATAAGAATAAAGTGGTACTTATAATCAACTCTGCAACAGAGTGCGGATTTACACCACAGTATGAGCAGTTACAAAAGCTCTACGCGGATTATAAGGATAAGGACTTTGTAGTACTTGATTTCCCATGTAACCAGTTCGGACATCAGGCACCGGGAAGTGATGAAGAGATTGCAAAGTTTTGCAGCTCAAGATTCGGTGTAACTTTCCCATTGTTCTCAAAGGTCGAGGTAAACGGTGACGGAGCCTGTGATTTGTTTAAGTATCTTAAGAGTGAGAAGGGCTTTGCAGGCTGGGGTGCCGACAATGATATGTCAAAGCTTCTTACAAAAATGCTTGGTGAGGCTGATCCTGACTATGCAAGCAAGCCTGATATCAAATGGAACTTTACAAAATTCCTTATAGATAAGAGTGGAAATGTCGTAAGGAGATTTGAGCCTACAGAAGGCGTACAGGTAGTTGAAGAGGCTGTAAAAGAATTAATTTAATTTAAAAGAAATAAGGAGCGTTTATGAAAATAAAGGCTCCTTAAAGTCTTTTAAAATGAAAGAGGGAATATTAAAATGGCGGATAAGTATGACTCACTAAAACTTGAAAATCAACTTTGTTTTCCACTATATGCCTGCTCAAAGGAAATAGTAAGAAGATATAAGGCGCATTTGGACAAATTGGATCTTACATACACACAGTACATTGTAATGATGGTGATGTGGGAAGAGAGAGAATTGAATGTAAAGGAGCTTGGAGATAAGCTGTTCCTTGACTCCGGTACACTTACACCTGTACTTAAAAAACTTGAATCCAAGGGCTATGTCACAAGAGAGCGTTCAAAAATAGATGAGAGAACTCTGATAGTTACATTGACAAAGAGCGGTGAAGAACTCAAAGAAATGGCACTTGAAATACCGGTAGGTATGAGAGGCTGTCTTAATATAAATGATGAGGAGATGACGCAGCTTAGAAATATGCTAAATAAAATCTTAAGTGAAATCGGAGAAGAGCCATAGATATCTCCTGATACAAAAGCCGGGACTTAAAGTATTATTTATCATAAAATCGGTTGATATAACAGGGAGCTGCTATGGAAGTAAATTATAAGGATATGGAGAAAACCCTGCCAAGATACTTAAGGAATGATATAGAGGCATGGGTAGAAGGCGTAAAATCAAAGAAAAGATTATAGATAAAGCATTGGAAAGATTAGGAAAAGATAATTAAATGAGTGCAGAAAAAGAACTTTGGGATATATATGATGATGACAAAAATCCGACCGGAGAAACAATAGACAGATATAATTTTTCATTAAAACCCGGACAATTCCACCTGGCGGCAATTGCCGTATTGATTACAGAAGATAAGAAGATATTGATAACCAGACGCTCAATGAATAAGAGATGGGCGGCAGGTCTTTGGGAGATACCGGGCGGCGGAGTAAAGGCGGGAGAAAATTCGGAAGCTGCCATATACAGAGAGATTTTAGAAGAAACCAATATAGATCTGGGTGACAGAAAATATGAAGATTTTTATACTCATAAAAGAGAGAGCAAAGAATCCAACAGCTATTTTGTAGATATGTATTGCTTTAAAATTTCTAAAAAAGACATCCTTGGAGTAAAGGTTCAGGAAGAAGAAATACTGGAATCCAAAATAGTAAGCATTTCAGAATTAGAAGATATAGCAAAAAGAGGAGAGTTTCTGCATTTTGATAATGTAAAGAACTTTCTGTACAGATGTGTAGGATAGCAAAAAAGCCATGAGAGAACTCGTGGTTTTTTTATTTGGAAGATTTTTAAGACCATAAAAATATTTTATTTTAAAACGGATTTTCTATGTTACGACATAATGTATCACATTAAAGTATATATGCTTTACGATGTATTGACATATATAAAGATTTACAATACTATACTATATAGAAAGAGGTGATGAATATGGCTACAACAAATATTAATATAAGAGTAGATTCAGAATTGAAGCAATCAGCTGAAGAGTTGTTTAATGATTTAGGTTTAAATATGTCATCAGCTATTACGATGTTTTTAAAAAGTGCTGTCAGTTATGACGGAATACCATTTGAGCTAAAAAGAAATACTCCAAACACAAAAACTAAAATTGCCCTTAGCGAATATGAGGAAATGAAAAGGAATCCTGAAAAATATAAAAGATATAATTCATTTGATGAAATTGTTAAAGAGGTATTAGAGGATGCTTGATATTATTCCGTCAAATCAGTTTAAAAAGGATTTGAAGCTTGCAAGTAAGCGTGGATTTAAAATTAATAATTTAACAAAAGTTGTTAATACCTTAGCTAAAGAAGAGAAATTAGATAATAAATATCGTGACCATGCTTTGAGAGGAGAATATCAGGGGTTTCGAGAATGTCATATTGAGCCGGATTGGTTATTGATATATCGTATAGAGAATGAGGCTTTGGAGCTGTTTCTTTTTAGGACCGGAACACATTCGGATTTATTTTGAATTAAACATTCAATTTTTACAGCATCTTTACGGTTATTTGAATCTATTTCATTTTCCATGTATTTAAGGTAAACTATAGAGGATGGTTTAGTTTTATATAAATCATAACAAGTTTAACAGGACAATAAAGGGCATTGTCGAAACATTGTGTTGAAAGGAGTAATTTATGAAGAAGAAAATTTTACCGGTGCTTGCATTGATGGCAGGTACATTATTGCTGTCAATACCGGCATTTGCATCGGCAGAAGGCTGGAAAAGAGATAATAGCGGCTGGTGGTATCAGTTTTCTGACGGTTCTTATAAAAGATCATCATGGGTAAAAGTAAATAATGCATGGTATTATATGAACGGCTCAGGCTATATGCAGACAGGCTGGTTAAATGACGGAGGCTCATGGTACTATCTGGATGCGATCAATGGAGATATGAAGGTAGGCTGGGTGAATGTAAATAATGCATGGTATTATTTGGATCCTTCAGAGGGCGGACGCATGGCTGTAAATACATATACACCGGGTGGATATTATGTGGATGCAAACGGAGTATATCAGGCAGGTGCCGCAAAGACAAATAACTCGGGAAATTCAAATAATTCAGGAAGCACAAGTGCAAGTGCATTTGAGAATAAAGTTATCGAACTTGTAAATGCAGAGAGAGCAAAACATGGAGTTGCACCTTTAAGTACGGATAATGCACTTATGGGCAGTGCGGATATAAGAGCAAAGGAGCTTGTAAGTCTGTTTTCACATTCAAGACCTGACGGCTCTGATTATACTACAGTTCTTCCATCAGGGCTTAATGCATGGGGAGAAAATGTTGCTATGGGACAGACAAGCCCTGAAAAGGTTATGGAATCATGGATGAACTCATCAGGACATAGAGCAAATATACTTAGCAGTGATTTTACTCTGATAGGTGTGGGATTCTATGAAAGTGGCGGAGAGTATTATTGGGTACAAAACTTTGGAAGAAGATAACAAACTTTTAAAGGGTGTAAGTCCATATAATAAAATTAAATAAGAGAAAAACAATTCTTACTTACATAATTTAAAATCAACCTATACTTTAAGTGTATTGTGCTTTAAGGTATAGGTTTTTTTAATAAATATCTTAGAAATCTTTTTAAAATTTCCCACGAATATATAAATATAAATATAAATACTATAAACCTATAGACAAAAAGGGTTTATAGTGATATTATCTACTCCAGAAAATAAATCAAGGGATACGGTATGTATCTTGGAGAAAGTAATATTATGGATTTTGAATTTATAAGGCAGGTAATTCCTTTATATATACATGCGGCGCTTTTGACGCTAAAAATCGGTATACTTGGAATAATATCCGCCATAGCGATAGGTCTTTTATGCACATTGATTTTGCATAAGAAAATACCGATACTTAAGCAACTCGTAAGTATATACATTGAATTCAGCAGAAATACACCGCTTCTTATACAGTTGTTTTTTATATACTACGGCTTGCCGAAACTTGGAATAAAGGTGGATGCCGATATATGTGGTGTATTCGGATTGGCATTCCTTGGCGGCAGCTATATGTGTGAGGCTTTTAGAAGCGGGATAGAGACTATAGATAAGATACAGGAGGAGAGTGCATTAAGCCTTGGGCTTAGCCATAATCAGGCTCTTTTCTATATACTTTTGCCGCAAGCGGTTTCAATAAGTACACCGGCATTTGTAGCAAATATAATTTTTCTTTTAAAGGAAACCTCGGTATTCTCGGCTATAAGCCTTATGGATCTGATGTTTACGGCAAAGGATCTGATAGGACTGTACTATAAAACAGTTGAAAGTCTGGCACTGTTGGTATTTTTTTATCTTATTATATTATTACCGGTGTCCATGCTAGGTTCCTATATAGAGAGGAGGGTGCGCTATGCCGGATTTGGGGCTTGATGTGATATTTAAAGGCAGGAATGCCATAAGACTTCTTGGCGGACTTGGCATAGCTCTTAGAATAAGCTTGATAGCGGTGCTTATCAGTATACCTCTTGGTATTTTGGTAGGAATACTGATGACTTTTAAGAATCCTATAATAAAAGCGGTATTTAGAATATATCTGGAATTTATAAGGATAATGCCGCAGCTTGTACTTTTATTTATAGTATTTTTTGGAAGTACAAGAGTACTTGGAGCTGATATTTCAGGAGATTTGGCAGCTGTTATAGTATTCAGCCTTTGGGGTATTGCAGAGATGGGAGATTTGGTAAGAGGTGCGATTATAAGTATACCGAAGCACCAGTATGAGAGCAGTGAAGCACTGGGACTTGATAAAAGGCAGACATTTATATATATTATCATTCCGCAAACTGTAAAGAGGCTTATACCGCTTTCAATAAACCTGATTACAAGAATGATAAAGACCACATCACTTGTACTTATGATCGGGGTGGTCGAGGTGATAAAGGTTGCGCAGCAGATAATAGAGGCAAACAGGACATCCAGTCCCAATGCAGCTTTTGGAGTATATTTGGCGGTATTTATAATGTATTTTATTGCATGTACACCTATCAGTATGTTTGCAAGATATTTGGAAAAGAGAAATTAATAATGAAGATTGGAATGATGGAAGGAGAGAATATGCCCCCATTATTGGAAATAAAAAATGTTGTAAAAAATTATGACGGAAAAACGCCTGTTCTTGAGGGAGTCAGCCTGGAACTTAATAAGGGAGAGGTAATAGTACTTATAGGACCAAGCGGTTGCGGAAAGTCAACACTTCTTCGATGTATCAACGGATTGGAAGAAATACAGGGAGGAAGCATCAGCCTTGACGGAGAGGTGATTGATTATAAGAAAAAGGATTTGACAAAGCTTAGGCAAAAAATAGGAATGGTATTCCAAAGTTATGAGCTTTTTCCTCATATGACCATAATTGAAAATATTATACTTGCACCTACAAAGGTGGGAGGAGTTGGCAGAGAGAGCGCAAAAAAGGAAGCATTAAAGCTTCTTGAAAAGGTGGGGCTTGCACATAAAGCAAATGCCTACCCGAGGGAACTCTCAGGAGGTCAAAAACAAAGGGTTGCAATAGTTAGAGCACTTGCAATGCATCCGGAGATTTTATTATTTGATGAGGTTACTGCGGCACTTGATCCTGAAATGGTCAGAGAAGTGCTGGATGTAATGCTTGAACTTGCAAAGCAGGGTTCAACTATGATGATTGTTACTCATGAGATGCAATTTGCAGAGGCGGTTGCGGACAGAGTATATTTCCTTGATAAGGGGAATATAGTGGAAACGGGCAGACCGAAGAGCTTTTTCACATCACCAAAGACTGAAAGAGCAAGACAATTTTTGAATATTTTTGAGTTTGAATCTATTAAAGACGAAAATGAAGAATATAATATATAGATTTTATTGGAGGAATTTAGAATGAAAAAAGGTAAATTAATAGGATTATTAGGTATTTTAACAGCAGGTGTTTTGGCACTTAGTGCATGTGGTTCATCTTCAAAGCAGGCAGGTAAAAACAATTTCAGAACTTTGGATGAGATAAAAAAATCAGGAACTATAAATATCGGAGTGTTCTCAGATAAGCACCCGTTCGGATATGTGGATGAAAACGGTGAATATCAGGGATATGATATTTATTTTGGAAACAGACTTGCAGAGGATTTAGGAGTTAAAATAAATTATGTCAGTACAGAGGCGGCAAACAGAGTGGAATATCTTGAGACCGGAAAGGTGGATATTATACTTGCAAACTTTACGGTTACACCTGAAAGAGCGGAGGCTGTAGATTTTGCACTGCCATATATGAATGTAGGACTTGGAGTGATTTCATCTGAAAAGGATGCCGTAGCAAGTCTTGATAACTGGAATGCAGATGATGAAATGATTGTAATTTCAGGAACAACAGCAGAACCGTATATGACTAAAAACTACCCAAATATCAAACTTCAAAAGTATGATACCTATGCAAATGCCAAGAATGCATTATTAAACGGAACAGGCAAGGCATGGGTAAATGACAATACAGAGGTTATCGCATTTGCAAACAGCAACCCGGGCTATGTGGTGGGTATTGACAGTCTTGGTGTAAACGACACTATTGCACCGGCTGTTACAAAGGGAAACAGCAGTCTGCTTGAGTGGATAAATACGGAGATTGAAAATCTCGGCAAGGAGAATTTCTTCCACAAGGATTATGAAGAAACACTTACCGATACATATGGAAGTGCTTATGCGGATACTCTTGTAATCGAAGGCGGAAAAACAAAGTAAAATCGGAAATCCTTATTTAAATATATAAAAAAGAACCTCAAAAAAGGGGTTCTTTTTTAATACATATAAAGTCTATATAAATATTATATTTTCGGATAGGTGGTCAGGTTTAATTCACCATTTACATATTCGCCAAGAAATATTTGCTGTATATGTTCGATGCCCTGCTCTTTTACAGATGAGAGCAGCCATTTTTCATCATGTCCGATAAGCTCAAGTATATCCTGATTTATTTTCCCGTTTGAGATAATGGGGAACTTAGGTGTAGCGGATTGCATATCTATAATGGTCAGCTTGCCGTTAGTCTCCATAATAGCCGATTTAACCTCCTTTGTAGAGACCAGCCCTTCCATTCTGATATGAAGCATAAGCTGCTCGGCGGATATACCGACCTTTGCACAATTTGCCACATTGACCTTGCCGTTTTTTATCAGAATAACAGGATTGCCGACTACCAATGATTTAATAAATTTGATATTAATAAGCAGCTTTACAATAATAACCACCAAGGACCAGATAAGTATAAATATGAGGAAGGTTAAAATAGAAATAGATGTATTATAAATAACTCCACCTATAATACCTCCGAGTACATAGTTTTGAATCTGGTTTAGCGGAGTGTTTATTGAGAACTCATATTTGCCCAGTATATGTATTTGTAAAATCATCACCATAATACCAAGTATAAATTTGATTCCTACGAGTAAATATATATTCATAAATTATCTCTCCCCATTTATATATACATTGTGATCGATTACATGTGTGCGCTCCAAAGTATAGGAATTATTGTCGGAATTCAGATGAACTCTGTAGTCCTCTTCATTATATCTGACGATAATGTCGTCCTTTAAAGTGGTGGAATTTACCATTACTTCATCAGGTGAAATATGATTATCGATAGCAACACTTTCAATAAATTTTAAAAGTACATGAGACTGTGAAAAATCTCTGTGATTTTGCTTATAGCTTTCGACCTGAATACCTAAAAGTATAAATGTCAGGACTACAATGCCTATTGCAATATCTCTCAATCTGGTTTTCATCCTGTTTTTCATAAATTTGAGTGCTGTCAGTATAAAGACGGCTAAAAGTACAATTATAACAGCTGAACGCAGTATCAAAGCTGTTGACTGATTTTTGGTGATATATTCTAAAGTATAAAAATTCATATGGCAATAACACTCCCTTCTGTAAAACTTCGTATTTTATAGCATAAATAGAATAGGGATTCAATAACTTTTTTATGTTTTATAAAAAAGTTATTTTTAAAGCAAATAGGTTACTTTGTCCTGCTGTATTAATACATATTTGAAGCTTCTATAAGTGCTTTTGTATATTCATTATCAGGATGATGAATGATTCTTGAGGTGACATCTTTTTCCACAATATGTCCATCCTTCATAACAGCCACATCATCACACATATGATGAACAAGGGATATGTCATGACATATAAAGAGTATTGCCATGCCAAGTTCTTCCTTTAATTCATTTAACAGTGATATAATTTTTCTTTGTACTATCATATCAAGAGCAGAGGTGGCTTCATCACAGATAAGAAGCTTTGGAGAACTTGCTATGGCTCTTGCAATAGCTGCCCTTTGACATTCGCCTCCACTTACCTCACCGGGATATTTATTATAAAATGTAGAGTCAAGACCGCAGCGCTTTAGCAGTGAAACTGCCTGATTTTTTAAATCGCCATTAAATCCGAAATTTTTTAAATTTAAAACTATACTCTCTCCAAGACTTCTGACCGGATTAAAACTCTCCCTCGGAAGCTGAAAAATCATCTGCAAATCCTTATAGATCTTTTTGTACCGGGCAGGTGAAAAGCGGCTGATACAATTATTATCAAATATTATCTCTCCGGAAGTTATGGGAATAAGTCCTGTAACCGCTCTTGCAAGTGTGCTTTTTCCGGAACCGCTTTCCCCTACTACACCAAGGCATCTGCCTGATTTTAAATTAAAATTTATATTTTCTATACTGGGCTTTTTTTCGCCTTTAAACTGTTTTGTAAGATTTTTTATAATTAAAATATCATTCATATATACTCCTAAATATATCGGAAAGGGTTCTGTTAAAACAAAAGGGAAGACAAAAGTCTACCCTAAAGTGGAAAGTATCAACTCCTTTGTAAAATCACTTTTAGGAGAGGAGAGAACTTCTTTCGCATTTCCATAATCAAGTGTTTTACCATTATTTAATACCAAAATATTGTCGGTGATACTTTTTGCTATTTTTATATTATGTGTTACCAGAATAATAGCAGTATTGTATTTTTCACGCAGAGATTTAAGTTCATTTACAATCTGTACGGCAACTATTGGATCAAGTGCACTGGTAGGTTCATCAGCCAGTATAAGTGAGGGATTATTTAACATTGCCAGCGCAATACCCACCCTTTGGTTCATACCTCCTGAAAGCTCAAAGGGATAGGCATTTAAAATTCTTTTAGGATCCGGCAATGAAAGGTTTTCAAAAATATTTAAAGCTGTATTTAATGCATCATCTTTTGAAATCTGTTTATGTGCTTTCATACTTTCAAAAACGGTATCACCGATGGTCTTTAAAGGATTGGTATGAATTCCTGATTCCTGAAAGACCATGCTGATGCGGCAACCTCTTATACTTCTCATTTCATTGGTACTTAGTGAAAGCAGGTCTTTATTTTCAAATAAAATCTTACCGCTAAGCACCTTGGGACCTGAAAGCCCCAAGATACTTTTTAATAATGTGGATTTGCCGCAGCCGCTGTTTCCTACTATGCCAAGAATCTCCCCCTCGCCCATTGAAAATGATAAATCATATAAAACCTGTTTTTTATCATATGAAATATTTATATCTTCAAATTTCAAAAGTTCTTTCATTATTCTATTACCAGATCCTTGCTGAATTCATAGTAATCGCTTGGCATCGGAACAAGTCCTTTTATATTATTCTTGCTTACAAGGCTCATCTGCAAATGAGAAACGAATATAAATCCGTAATCATCCACTAAAATATCGCTCATTTTCTGAGCTGTTTCATCACGCTTTTCACTGTCAAAGGTGGTGGAAAGAGTTTTTGCAAGCTCATCCAGTTCGCTGTTTGAATAATGCCCTCTGTTCTTTGATGATTCTGTAAGAGATGTTGTTTCAAAGAAATAAGCTTTATTTCCTGTAGGATTTGTAACCATAGCACTTGCAAGTATATCCCAGGCGCTGCTGTCTTTTACTACTTCAAGATAGTTTTCGGTACTGTTTATATTCAGCTTTATACCGATATCTTTAAGATTTGACTGCACACTCTGTGCCAGTATAGGAAGCTCGCTTCTTCCGGGATAGGTAAGGAAGTTTAATTCAAAATTTTTACCGTCCTTATCCACGTATCCGTCACCGTCACTATCCGACCAGCCTGCAGCATTTAAAAGTTCCTTGGATTTTTCGGGAGAGAAGCTGTAGTTTGGAGTTTCACCGTCCTTCATAGGGAAAGGCCCGTTTGCCACCTTGCCATGTCCACCCAGAAGTACATTTACAAATCCTTCCTTATCTACTGCCATAGCAATAGCCGATCTTATATTTTTATCCTTGAGCAGTTCATTTTCAAAATTCAGCTGCATAAAGAATGCTCTGCTGGTAGCAGATGAGTTTATAGTATAGTTATCATTTTCAAAAAGCGGATAGCTTGCGTATGGAAGTCCATAAGTAGCGTCAAGTTCTCCTGACTGTAGCCCCATAGTAAGAGTATCTCCGTCAGTGATGGATTTTACTGTGATATTTTTCTTTGCAACCGGACCTTCCCAGTAATCATCCCTTGATTCAAGTTTTATCTCGGTGTCTGATACACTTATTGCCTTATATGGACCTGTACCTGATACATTCTTTGTTTCATCCACACCTACCTGCATATCTATAATTGCGGAATAAGGCTCTGCAAGGAAGTTTATAAGAGCAGGGTTTGGCTCTGTGCTAATAAATGTAAGAGTCCGGCCGTCAGCCTTTATCTCCTTGATTTTCATATCAGCGGGTGCTCTGTCATGTACAGCTATCAAATCTTCAAAACATTCCTTTGCGGCGGCGGCATCAAGTTTTCTTCCTGATGAGAAATTTATGCCATCCTTTATTATAACTTCTAAAGTATTGTCATCTAAAAATTTATAGGACTCGGCAAGCCACGGAACAAGCTCTATATTTTCATTCAGTTTAAATAATGTTTCACCTACACCATATCGTACACAGCTCCATCCGGAATAGTCGGCATGGGGATTAAGTCCTGCATCAGACATTCCCACACCATAGCTTGTGGTACCATAGACCATTGTTTTTACATCTGAGGTACTGTCTGAATTTGCTGCCGTAGTTTCGGCATTTGTAGTATTTTCATTTGCCTGCTTATTGGGAGCGGCACATGCACCCAGCAGTAAGGCTGTACTAATCGCAGCAGAAATTAATTTCATTTGTTTTCTCATTTTTATTGATACTCCTTTATATAGTATTGGATATATGATGGCTAAAATTATTGTGTGTATATTTATAAAAAACTTTTACAAAATCTATATATTGTAATAATCTCTTAGAGCTTCTCCAAATATATTAAATATAGATACTGTAATAAATATGGCAACACCGGGAGAAAGAGTAATCCAAGGTGCGATTTGAAGCAGACTTCTGCCTTCATTTATCATGCTTCCCCATTCAGGCGTGGGAGGTGTAGCACCAAGCCCAAGAAAAGAAAGTGCGGACAGTTCCATCAGGCTTGTACCTATATCAAGGCTTGCCGTTACCGCAATCTGTCCTATTATATTGGGCAGTATTTCGGTAAACACTATCTGAACGGTATTGCTGCCGCTGAGTCTGGCGGCATTTATATATGTGGATGTTTTGGTAGAAAGTACCAGCCCTCTTGCAAGTCTTGCATATCTTGGCCAGCCCACCGATGCCAATGCGATTATCGCACCGAACATTCCGTTTTGGAAAAGTCCCGCAGCTGCAATTGCAAGCACAAGCCCCGGGAATGCCAGGAATATATCTGAAACTCTCATAAGTACGGTATCGGCTATGCCGCCAAGATATCCGCAAAAAAGACCGACTATAACACCTGTAATTGACATTAAAAGTACCACAGCCAATGCAGAAAATACACTTATTCTGCCTGCGGCAATTACTCTGGAAAACATATCTCTTCCATAGATATCCGTTCCCATTATATGGGATAGAGAAGGAGCATTTTTTGCAATCATAAGGTTTTGCTCGGATATATCAAAGGGTGTAAGCTTCGGTGATAAAAAGGCAAACAAAAGCAGTGATATAACAAGTATTGAAGGAATAAGGATTTTTTCAGTTCGCATATTTGCCTCCTTCAATTCTAAGTCTCGGATCTAAAAAGTAATAGGAAATATCAGCCAACAGATTTATAAAGACATATATAAATGCCATCCAAAGTACATAGGCTAAAATCACGGGATAATCTCTAAGCTTTATAGATTCTATAGCCAGTTTACCGATGCCGTCCCACATAAAAATACTCTCAACTATAGCACTGCCGCCCAGCAGACTGCCAAAGCTTAATGCCATAAGTGTAATAAGAGTAAGCGAGGTAAGTCGTAGAACATTAAAAAATATAATAGTATTTTCCTTTATTCCTCTGGCTCTTGCACCGCTTACATAGGGTTTTGACAGCTCGGATATAATAAGAGCACGAATCTGCCTGATATACTTTGCACTCATTGCAAGTGAGAGTGTAAGCGTAGGCAGTATAAGGCTTTTAAAGCTTGTGCCCTGTGAAATCACGGGTAGAAGCTTCATCTGCAATGCAAAAACATAGGAAAGCACAAGTGCTACAAAAAAATTAGGGAGTGAATTGCCTATAAAGGACATTGCCTTGATAATATTATCAAATATACTATTTCTTTTTATTGCTGAAAGTATTCCAAGAGGCAAAGAAATAAGTATGGTTGTGATTAGAGAGCTGATACTTAAAAGCAGTGTATTCGGCAGTTTACCTATAATATAGCCAAAAACCGGTTTGCCGGATACATAGCTTACACCCATATCACCCTTTATTATGCTGGACAGCCAGCTTAGGTATTGAATTATAAAGGGGCGGTTTAAGCCCAGTTCCTCTCTTTTTTGATTTATAAGTTCAGGGGAAAGCATTCCTCCTATAGCTTCATATCTTACAGCCACAGCATCACCTCCGGTAAAATAGATGAGAGCAAAGGATATAAAGCTGATACCTATAAGTATAGGTACCAATGATAACAATCTTTTAAAAATATATTTACACAATTTTGCCACCTAAAAAGGTAAAATTTATTTG
This sequence comes from Lachnospiraceae oral taxon 107 str. F0167, assembly GCA_000209465.1. Classification (GTDB taxonomy): domain Bacteria; phylum Bacillota; class Clostridia; order Lachnospirales; family Lachnospiraceae; genus Lachnoanaerobaculum. The sequence goes on from GL890585.1 coordinate 174,784, forward strand.
TTTAAGCCTTGGCTGTAAACATGATAATAGAATATAAAAGTGGAGAGAATATGTCAAGAGAAAATGAAAACGAGTTTCATATTAGAAAAGATAAAATTTAGAAAAGATAAAAAACTTACTTTACAATCTTAAAGTCGCCTTTAGATTTGCAAAGTAAGTTTTTGATATTATTTTATATATAAGACGGAAGAGTCAAAGGAGTCGGTATCCTTTATACCTGTGTACATCATAAGCTCTGAAAGCTCTTCATTCATTTTATTTATTTTTTCGATTACACCGCTCTCACCATACTTTAAAAGCTGTGGAAGTATGCCCCTTCCTACAGATACGGCATCAGCACCAAGTGCCAGAGCCTTGTAAGCATCATAGCCTGTATCCATTGAACAGTCTACAAATATTTCCATTTCTTTTAGAACTTCCCTTATTCTTGGAAGTATCATAAGCGGTGGGATACCGAAAGGTATTCTGCCATGATGATGTGATACAACTATTGCGCTGCAGCCGACCTTCTTTACTTTTATGGCATCCTGTACAGATAAAACACCCTTTGCCACAAAAGGTATTTTTGCAAATTTCACATATTCCGTGAGGTCGGATTGTGTAACAGGTCCCATAGGTATTCCGTCAACTATATCATATTTGCCGTCAGTTCCGGGAACATGATCTATATCTATACCTACCGCAATCGCACCGCATTTTTTTGCAAATTCTATTTGCTCAAAGATAATATCATGGTCTGCAAAGGGCTTTATGATTCGTACAGTCTTTGCACCGATATCCGTTATTTCTTTAAACTCATCATCAGGCTCCATACCTACCCAGTTTAAAATATTTAAAGCCTTTGCAGCCTTGGCATACTCAAGCATAGGCTTTTTTCCGTCCTTACCGACCTTATTCAAATGTGAAAAGGCAGGCATCATTATAGGAGAGTCAAATTCTATTCCGAATATTTTTTTATGCTTATCGGGCAGTACAGAATCTATTGCTCTCATTTCAACTAAAATATTGTTCAGATAATTTCTGTTATGAACATTTGCATCCTCGGGTTTTCCGCTTGTTACTGGGATAAGACCGGCAGGTCCCGGCCATTTAATATTTTCCGACATACTGATCCTTTCTAAAATACATTATCACCATGTGATATTTTATAGTAGTTTTAAGCTAATAATAGCATAGTTAAAACATTATTTTCAAATCTAAATTTAGTCAAAGGGAAACTATATTTTGTATGAAATAAAAATTTTAGGCACAAGATATAAAGGTTTCAAAACAGATAAAAAAGAATAGTGAACTGTAGATTGTTAAGTTTTTTATGGTCAAAAATTCCAATAAAATTGTATTTATTTTGTATTTTGAAAATTTTAGATGTGTTTTTGGTGTATTTCATACATAAAGTTTTAATACATTATGTGGTAAAATACGCATTGACCAAACACTACATATTGTGTATACTATGAAAACATAAGCGCTAAAGCTTGATTTAGGTATGTGTTCACAAGAAAATATCAGACGGATTTAGGCAATACCTTAGCATACATAAAAGCTTGGCAAAAAAATAACTGCGAGAATTCGTAGATAATATATAGTAATAATTTTTGAGGAAGGTTTGAGGAAGGATTCAGATATGAGAATCATAAAAAGAAGCGGTGCAGAAGTAGATTTTGATATTTCAAAGATTATAGCTGCCATATATAAGGCAAATGCTGTAGTAGGCGAAGATGATAAATTAAAGAAATCTCAGGTAGACCGTATTGCCAATACTGTAGAAAATCAGTGCATGAGCATGAACCGTGCTATGAGTGTGGAAGAGATACAGGATATGGTTGAGGATGGCATCATGAGAGAGAATGCTTATGAGGTTGCCAGAAAATATATTACATATAGATATGTTCAAAGTATTAAGAGAAAAAATAATACAACTGACGATAAGATTTTATCACTTATCGAATGTGATAATGAGGAAGTAAAGCAGGAGAATTCAAATAAAAATCCTACAGTAGCTTCAGTACAAAGAGATTATATGGCGGGAGAAGTTTCAAAGGATCTTACAGAAAGAATACTTCTTGACAGTGAGGTAGTGGAAGCTCACAAAGCCGGAATACTTCACTTCCATGATGCAGATTACTTTGCACAGCATATGCATAACTGTGACCTTGTAAACCTTGAGGATATGCTTCAAAACGGTACTGTAATATCAGGTACTTTTATAGAGAAGCCGCATAGCTTCTCAACAGCTTGTAATATAGCTACACAGATTATTGCACAGGTGGCATCCAGCCAGTACGGCGGACAGAGTATATCTCTTACTCATCTTGCTCCTTTTGTGGATATCAGCAGACAAAAAATCCGTGATGAAGTGGAAGCTGAGATGTATGGTCTTAATGTATCAAAGGACAGAAAAGAAGAGATTATAGAGAACAGACTTCGCAGAGAAATCACAAAGGGTGTACAGACTATACAGTATCAGGTAGTTACATTGATGACCACAAACGGTCAGGCTCCTTTCATTACAGTATTTATGTATTTGAATGAGGCAAAGAATGAGCGTGAAAAAGAAGATCTTGCACTTATCATTGAAGAGATGATAAGACAGAGATATCAGGGTGTAAAGAATGAGAACGGTGTTTGGGTAACACCTGCATTCCCTAAGCTTATCTATGTGCTTGAGGAGGACAATGTTCGTCCGGGAAGCAGATATTATCATCTTACAAAGCTTGCTGCAAAATGTACAGCAAAGAGACTTGTACCTGACTATGTTTCAGAAAAGAAGATGTTTGAGTACAAGGTTGATAAAAACGGTAACGGAAATTGCTATGTACCTATGGGATGCAGAAGCTTCCTTACACCATATGTGGATGAGAACGGTAAGGCAAAATACTATGGAAGATTTAACCAGGGTGTTGTTACAATCAACCTTGTAGATGTTGCGCTTTCATCAGGTGGAGATACCACTAAGTTCTGGGAGATATTTGATGAAAGACTTGAACTCTGTCATCGTGCCCTAAGAGCAAGACATGAAAGATTAAAGGGAACACCTTCGGATGTGGCACCTATACTCTGGCAGCATGGAGCTCTTTCCAGATTAAAGAAGGGTGAGCCTATTGACAAGCTTTTATATGGCGGATATTCCACAATAAGCCTTGGATATGCCGGACTTTATGAATGTGTAAAGTATATGACAGGAAAGAGCCATACAGATGATGTGGCAAAACCTTTTGCGCTCAGTGTTATGCAGAAGATGAATGATAAGTGTAATGAGTGGAAGAATGCGGAGAGTATCGACTATTCTCCATACGGCACACCGCTTGAGTCTACAACATATAAGTTTGCAAAGGCTTTACAGAAGAGATTCGGTATCATAGAGGGTATTACAGATAAGAACTATATCACAAACAGCTACCATGTACATGTATCTGAGGATATAGATGCATTTACAAAGCTTAAGTTTGAGAGTGAGTTCCAAAAGCTTTCACCGGGTGGTGCGATAAGCTATGTAGAAGTACCTAATATGCAGGATAATCTTGAGGCGGTAATGAGCCTTCTCGGATTTATCTATGACAATGTTATGTATGCAGAGCTTAATACAAAATCAGATTACTGTCAGGATTGCGGCTTTGACGGCGAAATCAAGATAGTTGAGGATGAGGGTAAGCTTGTATGGAAATGCCCAAAATGCGGTAATACAGACCAAAGTAAGCTCAATGTAGCAAGAAGAACCTGCGGTTATATAGGAACACAGTTCTGGAACCAGGGTAGAACTCAGGAAATTGCGGATAGAGTATTGCATCTATAATATAAAACTAAAAAAAGCTGTTGCTTTAACGATTGATAAATCGTGAAGCGACAGCTTTTTTATATAAAAATCATTTATCCTTAAATAAAGAAGATTAGACATTTCGGCAAGTATTCTTTTTGCATACAGAGTAAAATGGATACTGGGTAAATCTGCAAAAATATTGACAAAATAAATATAAAGCATTATACTATGAATGAATATAAGTGATTATTCATTCATAGTATAAAAAGAGGAGGTTTACAGCATTGGACAAAAAAGGGGCGTTAAAGACAGCCGCCTATGAGATATTCTCTAAAAAGGGCTATAAGGCTACGGGTATTTCAGAGATTGCTAAACAGGCGGGTGTGGCAGTCGGTTCTTTTTATAATTATTATGAAAGTAAAGAAGCTATTTTTTTAGATATTTATATAGATGAAAATAATCGTGTGAGACAGGCAATGATAAATGAAATGGACTTAAAACTTGATATGGTTGAACTTGTCGGTAAGATTTTTAAACAGTCAAGAAATTATGTTTCATCAAATAAAATTCTTGTGGAATGGTATAATCCTGTTATTTCCAAAGAATTGCACAGTTATTATTCTTCAGAGGAAGGAAAGGCAGCAAACCCCTTTCATCAGTTTTTGCTTAAGACATTTACCAATCGTATGGTAGAAGAAGGGTATTCGCAAGAGAAAATCCAAGATATTTTGCAGGTCTATAATTTGTTTTATTATATGGATATGAATATTGCAGAAAATGAATTTCCGAATATTGGCAGAACTCTTGAAATACTTGCCACAAATTTTATCAAAGGATTTTTAAAATAAAGAATTTAATTCTTTATTTTTTTAAATATTTATGAATGAATATAATATTTATTCATTCATGAAATTTTGTAATCAATAAACAAGGAGTAAAAATGAAAAGAGGTAAAAAAATGTTAGTAATTATTATATCTGTTCTTGGAGTTATAGGTCTCATCAGCTGGGGGATTATTGCATACCTTGGGGGTAGCCGGACTTTAGAAATCAAAGCTGTTGAAAGAATAAATGGAGATTTATACTTTATTCGCCTGACAAAACCTGAGTCTATTACATGGAAAGCAGGATCTTATGCCAATATCAGTATAGCTGAGAGCGGAAAAATGACTGCGGATGCGGTATCAGGGGCTACAGACGGTGATGGAGATAAAAAAGAAAAAAGCCGTTGGTTGACAATTGCTTCAAATCCTGAAGAGAATGAGATACTTATTTTGACACATAATAGCGGCAGTATATATAAGGAAACCTTGATCGGATTACCGGCAGGCAGTAAGGTTAAAATGAGTTGGCTTGGAGCCGGGCTATCACCTTCAGATGATAAAAAAGTGATGGTTTGCTTTGCATCTGATGTGGGTATTGCAGCAATAAGACCTATTATCAAAGAATGGGCATATACACGAGAGATTTACTTCACTCACTTAGATAAGGGGGTGAAAGCTTTTAATGGGGAAATATCAGAACTTACAAAGTCAGCGACAAGTTTGACCTATGAAACTTCAGACAGCATTTCTAAAAGTAAAGAACAATTAAAGAATGCAATAAATAAATATGGGAATGCAGCCATATATCTTTTAGCAGGACAACCTGATGATGTCGGTGATATAAAGAAATTCCTCGCAGAAAACGGGATTGACAGCAAGAATATAAAAACGGACAGCTTTAGAGGACTGCAACAGTAAATAAAATAGAATTAAGAAATACATAACACTATCAGCGATTAAATGTGTTTCTTAATTCTATAATTGTTTTAAATGAATTATTCCGACTTTACCTTGCAGAAATTCTTTTTACCTCTCTTAATGAGAAGTCCTTCACCTGCAAAGTCTTCTTTTGTGAAAGTCTTTTTTACATCCTTTATAACTTCACCTTCTATAGAAACACCACCCTGTTCAATATTTCTTCTTGCCTCGGATCTGGTATTTGAAAGTCCGCTGACTACAAGTACACCTGAAAGGTCGATAGTGCCGTCTCTGTAATCCTCAGGCTGCAAAATATATGTAGGAACATTGCTCATATCGCCGCCTCCTACAAAGAGTGATTTGCTGGCAGCATTAGCCTTATCGGCTTCTTCCTTGCCATGTACAAGCTCTGTAAGATGCATTGCAAGGATTTCTTTGGCTTCATTTAGCTTAGCTCCCTCCCAGGCAGACATTTCCTCTATCTGCTCAAGCGGCAGGAAGGTAAGCATTCTAAGGCAGGTCAGAACATCCGCATCCGGAAGATTTCTCCAATACTGGTAGAACTCAAAAGGAGTGGTCTTATTAGGATCAAGCCAAACAGCACCGCCAACAGTCTTACCCATTTTCTTACCCTCTGAGTTAAGTAAAAGAGTGATTGTCATGGCATGTGCATCCTTACCAAGCTTCCTTCTGATAAGCTCTGTACCTCCAAGCATATTTGACCACTGATCATCACCGCCAAACTGCATATTGCAGCCATAGTCAAGGAAAAGCTTATAGAAATCATAACTTTGAAGTATCATATAGTTAAACTCAAGGAATGAAAGGCCGTTTGCCATACGATTTTCATAGCATTTTGCTCTAAGCATATTATTGACAGAAAAATGCGGACCTATATCACGGATAAATTCCATATAATTGAGATCTCTGAGCCAGTCGGCATTGTTTACCATTCTTGCCTTGTCCTCGCCAAACTCGATAAATCGGCTCATCTGCTTTTTAAAACATTCGCAGTTATGATCAATATCTTCTATGGTAAGAACCTTTCTAAGATCGCTTCTGCCGGAAGGATCACCTATCATACCTGTACCGCCGCCTACTAAAGCAATAGGCTTGTTTCCTGCCATCTGGAGTCTTTTCATAAGGCAAAGAGCCATAAAATGACCTACATGCAGGCTGTCGGCAGTGGGATCAAATCCTATATAAAATGTAGCCTTACCGTTATTTATCATTTTGCTTATTTCTTCTTCATTTGTAACCTGGGCAATAAGTCCTCTTGCCTTTAATTCATCATAACAATTCATAGATATCCATCCTTGATTTATTGTATATTAAATTGGTAATTTTCATAAGGAGAAGTATAACAAAGTAATGAAAAAGAATCAAGTTTATACTTTGAAAATTTAAAGTTTAGAACTTTAAACTGATAAAGACTTGATAATTTTTTCGTATTAATTTATACTGTTAAAATATTTATGTTGTTATGGGCTTTGTCTATGTAAGGGCATAAATTATAATAATAAAATTTTGATTAAATTTTTAATATTACAAGATGAAAGAGGAAATAATGGGAATAAAATATATCAGTAATCTTCCCACTCCGGAAGAAATCATAGATAAGTATCCTTTAAGCAAAAAGCTGAAGGAAAAAAAGAAGGAGTTTGACAGGGAAATAGCAGATGTTTTTACAGGAAAAAGCAAGAAATTCCTTGCGGTAATAGGACCATGCTCGGCGGATAATGAAGACTCCGTATTGGATTATGCAAGCAGACTTGTAAAGGTTGCCGAAAAAGTAAAGGATAAGATAATAGTTATTCCAAGAGTATATACCAATAAGCCAAGAACCAACGGTGATGGATATAAGGGGCTTTTGCACCAGCCAAATCCCGAGAAAAAGCCTAATGTGCATGAGGGCATTATCGCCATCAGAAAAATGCATTTGAGAGTGATAGAAGAAACAGGGCTTTTTACGGCAGATGAAATGCTCTATCCTGATAATCTGGGATATCTGGATGATCTTATGAGCTATATTGCGGTAGGTGCAAGATCTGTGGAGAATCAGCAGCACAGACTTACATCCTCAGGTGTGGATGTGCCTGTAGGTATGAAAAATCCTACAAGCGGTGATATGTCCGTTATGTTAAATGCCATATATGCGGCACAGCAGTCACATGAATTTATCTACAGAAATTTTGAGATAAAGACCGACGGAAATCCGCTCTCACATGCAATACTTCGTGGAGCTGTGAACAAGCATGGACAGTGTTTGCCGAATTATCATTATGAGGATTTGAGATTACTACTAGATTTATATATGGAAAGAGATATTGCCAATCCTGCTGTGATTGTGGATGCAAATCATTCAAATTCAAATAAAAAATATAAAGAGCAGATGCGTATAGTAAAAGAGGTATTACATTCTATGAAATATTCCGATGAGATAGGAAATTTTGTAAGGGGTGTAATGATTGAGAGTTATATAGAGGAAGGAAACCAGAAAATAGAAGAACATATATATGGAAAGTCTATTACAGATCCATGTTTAGGCTTTGAAGATTCAAAGAAGCTTCTTTTAGAAATGGCAGAGATGTTATAATGAATTATGCAAATATAAAATATGATGATATAGCAAATGGTCCGGGAGTGAGAACATCATTATTTGTATCAGGCTGCACACATGCATGTAAGGGATGCTTTAATGAGGTGGCATGGGACTTTAAATATGGAAAAGAATTCACACAAGAGACTGTTGAAGATATATTGGAGTCGGTAAAGCCGTATTATATAACAGGAATAACTATACTGGGCGGAGAACCGATGGAGAGAGCAAACCAGAAAGGTATTTTACCGCTTATAGAGGAGCTTAAGAAAAGATATCCGGAAAAAAGCCTTTGGATATATTCGGGATATACATTTGATGTGGACCTTATACCGGGAGGTAGAGCGTATTGTGATGCCACACCAAAGATTTTAAAACTCTGTGATGTTATTGTTGACGGAAAGTTTGTGCAGGATCTTTATGATATTACATTAAGATTCAGAGGCAGTTCAAATCAAAGGATTATAGATGTAAAACAAAGCATTAAAGAAAATAAAGTTGTGCTTTGGGAAGGAGACAGTGTATTTGCCACCCATAGTATGTAAATCTTTGGAAAATGATTTACTGATAAAAAATGGAAGTGAATATTATACCGGTGGAAATCAGTCATGGTTTTTTTGCCTTGGCTATAAGGATATTGCAGAGTATGGATGTGGAATAATTGCAATATGCAATTTTTTATTATGCTTTTGGAGGGCGGAGTATAAAAGTAAAAATATAATAAGTAAGGAAACTTTTACCGCCTTTGTTATGTACATATATAAGAAGTATTTATATATTTTAAACAATCCGTTTATAAAGGGCTTGACCGGTTTTAAACTTTCAAAGGGAATCAATAAATATTTTAGAGATAATAATATTTCAATGAAAGCTTTGTGGGGAAAAAGATACAATATACTCTCAAAGGTGCAAAAAAGTCTAAAAGACGGTCTGCCGGTGATTCTTGGGGTTGGACCGGATGCTTTTGCTTTCTTAAAAAAGAAAAAGGGAATACAGGCATTAGATATAGATAATGGCAGTATTGCCGATATATATGCACATTATGTACTTATATATGATTGTAAAGAAGAAAATAAGGAAATATTTTTTTATATATCATCATGGGGTAGAAGATATAAGCTTTCCTATAATGATTTTAATAATTATCAAAAAAAGACTTTGTTCGGTTTTATATTGTCAAATATACTGGAAATACAAAAAGTATAGCTAAAGGATACTATGGAAGAAAACACTTTTCTGTAGTATCCTTTTATTATACGGAAGTATTTGCCGTCAAAGGATTTTAGCCTAAATATCTGTAAATTTCAGGAAGGTATTTATGAGAAAAAAAGTTTCAAAAAGATCTATAAAGGAAAAAATCGGTATTTTTATTATTGCCGTGGTACTGGCATTTACAATAAATCTATGCTTTGATTTTTTTATAGTAGAATATACATCTTCAGGCTTTGGAGAAATAATAAATGAAATATCACTTTGTTATGAGCTTTCGGATGCACTGGCAAAGGAGAAGTCGGATTTTGCCATATTTATAAGAAACAGGGGCAATATAGAAACACTTATAGAGAGTTGCAAAAGGACTGATGAGATTGTAGATAAGCTTGAGCTTGATATTGAGCGCAGGGAAAGATATGCAAAGATTTGGAGCATAAAAAACAGTTATCCTATATATGCAAAAAGCAGACAGGAGATTATAGAATCCAAGTATGATGTAAAGGATTTTATAGAAAAAGTATATGATATATATGAAATGCAGGACTATCTTATAGGCTATGGAGAAAGGCTGATGGATGTAACCCTCAGTGAGAATAATGCGATATATCAAAAAAGGTCGGAGTTTTTTAAGAAAATGCCGCTTTTAATCGGTATAATACTGATACCGATTATAGTGCTGGTAGTTTATATGGCACTGAGACTGCAGACCTTGATTATTTCACCTATAAATAAGATGGTGGAGGTTTCAAAAAATATTGCAAAAAATGACTTTTCGGATGATGATATAGTAATTAAAAACAATGATGAGATGGGGGATTTGACCAATGCTTTTAATAAGATGAAGCATGCTACCTCGGGATATATCTCAAGTCTTGAAGAAAGATATGAACTTTCCGAACTTTTACATAAGGAAGCTATGGAAAAGATGAATATGGAAAAAAGATTAAATGAGGCAAGATTTGATCTTTTAAAAAACCAGATAAATCCACATTTTTTATTTAATACCTTGAATATTATAGCGGCATCAGCCAATCTGGAGGATGCAAAAGATACGGAGAATATGATAAGGGCGCTTGGAAATATATTTCGTTACAGCCTAAAGACGGATGAAAAGCAGGTGAGTCTTGAAAGAGAATTAAGCATAGTAAAGGACTATATGTATATTCAAAAAATGCGTTTCGGAGAACGTGTTTTTTATGATATTGATTCAAAGGTGGAAAATGACAGAGCATTTATACCTTCATTCTCACTGCAGCCCATAGTGGAAAATGCCATAGTACATGGAATCTCAAAAAAAGAAGAGGGAGGAAAGGTGGTAATAAGAGTATGGGAAAGGGAGAATGTGCTGCATATTATAGTGGCTGATACCGGTGTGGGAATGAGCGAGGAAAGACTGGAAGAGCTGAGGGATTTTATGCAAAAAAGGTCTACATCAAAGATTGGAATAGGTTTTGGAAATATTTATAAGCGCATAAAAAATATGTATAAAAACGGTGATTTGAGAATATATTCAAAAGAGGGTAAAATGACTGTAGTATATTTTTTGATACCACAGTCGGATTATTTATAGTAGTAAAGGAGAAGATGTGAATTTACTGATAGCAGATGATGAGAATCTGGAATTAAAGGTCTTAGAAAAAACTATCAAGAAGTACTTTATAAATGAACTGAATATTTTTATGGCAAGCAATGGGAAAACGGCATCAAAAATCAGTGAAGAAAGTGATATAAATATAGCTCTTTTGGATATTGAGATGCCGGGAATGAACGGTATAGCTTTGGCTAAACTGCTCAGAGAAAAGAATCCGGAATGTATTATTATTTTTGTAAGTGCCTATGACAGATTTGATTATGCAATAGAGGCAATGCATATAAAGGCATTTGATTATCTTTTAAAACCATGGAATGAGGAAAAGCTTTGCTCACTTATAAGTGAAGCCATAGCAAGTATCAAAAATGTGGAGGAGAGTTCGAATGAGAATTTACAGGGTTCCCAAAAAGCGGTAATTAAAAAATATATAAAAGAGAATTACAAAAGGGATATAAGTGCGGGAGATGTGGCAGGAATACTGGGATATTCCGATGTTTATTTTTCTAAAATATTTAAGCAGCTTTTTGATGATACATTTATAAATTATCTTACAAATGTAAGGATTGAAAAGGCAAAGGTATTGTTAAAAGATGTGAGTTTTAATATAAAAGAAGTGGGTGCAAGTGTGGGATATACGGATTCCAATTATTTTACCAAGGTGTTTAAAAGGGCGGTGGGTATGAGCCCTTCCGAGTACAGTGGTAATTTATAACGGTTATATTAAAAATTTACTTATTATATTAAAATATTACCATTCACATAATTTTTTCTTAAATATACAATGTAATACAGAAGATGTAAGACTATTTAGATAGTCTTTAGTATTTATTTTTTGGAGGAAAAAATGAAAAAGAGATTTTTTGCATTGGCAATTGCCACATTGGCATTATCTGCATGTGGACTTAAGAGTCCGGAGACTACAACAACAGCCGCAAAGGCGGATAACGCGGAGACAACAGCCGCAAAGGCGGACGCAGGAAGTGCAGAGGTAACTTTGGTTTATGCAGAGGTAAATCCGCTTGATACAATTGTAGGACAGACCGGAACCGCATTTAAGGAGAAGGTGGAAGAGCTTTCAGGAGGGAAAATCCATATTGATGTTCAGGCAAGCGGAGTACTCGGTTCGGAGAATGATGTACTTGACGGAATGCTTGGAGGTACAGGTACTGTAGATATGTCAAGAATTTCAGCTTTCGCTCTTACAAGTTATGGTGCAAAGAAGGCTTCACTTCTTGCTATGCCATATACATTTAATACAAGAGAGCATTTCTGGAAGTTTATTGACAGTGATCTTTCAAAAGATTTTTTAAAGGAAACATCAGATTTGAATCTCGGTATTAAGAGTCTTTACTATGGTGAGGAAGGATTCAGACATTTCTTTACAAAGAATCCTGTAAATTCGGTAGAAGATTTAAAGGGAATGAAGATGAGAGTGTCAAATGATCCTATCATGAACGGTATGGTAGAGGGACTTGGTGCATCACCTACAGTAGTTGCATTTAATGAGCTTTATTCGGCACTTCAGACAGGAGTTGTAGACGGTGCGGAGCAGCCTATAACAAACTATCAGTCAAATGCATTCCCTGAGGTAGCACCTAATATTATACTTGACGGTCATACACTTGGAGCATTCCAGGTAGTTATTACAGATGATGCATGGAATAAGTTAACACCTGAGCAGCAGGATATTCTTGTAAAGGCGGGAGAGTATGTAGGTCAGGTAAACAGAGATATTGCACAAAAGGCTGAGGACAAGGTATTGGAAGAACTTAAGGCTGCAAATGTAAATGTTGTAGAGGTAAGTGATAAAACACCTTGGAAGGAAGCAACAAAGAATGTTATTGAAAAAAATACAGCAGATCAAAAAGAGCTATATCAGCAGTTACTTGATTTAGACAAATAATGTATTTACCTCTTGGAGATTTCTTCAAGAGGTTTATTAATAAATAAAAGAGGTATTTATGTCAGGATTTTTTAAAGCTGTGGACAGGATAAAACCGGCATATGATGCAACATATAAGTTTGTTCTGTTACTATGTAAACTATTATTGATTGTGGATATAGCAATCACAACTATGGCGGTAGCCGGAAGATATATTTCATTTATACCGGATCCGGCATGGAGTGAAGAAATTGTTCTTACCTGTATGGCATATATGGCGGTGCTGTCGGCGGCACTGGCTATCAGAAGAGGGGCACATATCAGAATGACCGCCTTTGACACCTATCTGCCTAAGGGGGTTGTAAGATTTTTGGATATATTATCGGATATTGCCGTTTTGATACTTGCGGTTGTAATGATAGTGGTAGGTTGGAATTACGCTATGAAGATAGGTGCAAAGGGAACTTATGTAAGTATGCCGAAGCTGTCAAAGTTTTGGCAGTATTTCCCGATTCCGCTTGCAGGTGCGGCAATGCTGATATTTGAACTTGAAGCACTTTATAATCATATAAAGGCTATTTGCTTAAAAGAAGATTCACAGGAGGTAAAGGCATGAGTACAGAAGTGGCAATAGCGGTATTGCTTATCAGTTTTTTTGTAATGATATTTTTACGCTTTCCTATTGCATATGCGGTAGCACTTTCATCTCTGCTCTGCCTTTTGGCGCAAGGGCAACCGCTTTCAACTATCTGTCAGCAGATGGTAAAGGGTATATCTTCATTCTCACTTATGGCAGTACCTTTCTTTATAACAATGGGCTGTTTGATGGGAAGCGGCGGTATATCCGAGAAGTTGATAGCACTTGCAAATGCCTGCGTAGGATGGATGCGTGGCGGAATGGCAATGGTAAATATCGTAGCATCTTACTTCTTTGGAGGTATTTCGGGTTCAGCAGCGGCTGATACGGCTTCACTCGGTTCAATACTTATTCCTATGATGGTGGATCAGGGTTATGATGCGGATTTTTCCACAGCTGTAACAATTACATCATCATGTGAGGGACTTTTAGTACCTCCGTCACATAATATGGTAATATATGCGACAACAGCAGGTGGTATATCTGTAGGAAGTTTATTCCTTGCAGGATATATTCCGGGCGCATTACTTGCGGTATCACTTATGATCGGTTCATATATTATTTCAGTTAGAAAAAAGTATCCAAAGGGTGATAAGTTCTCATTAAAGGTTCTTATAAAGCAAATCAGTGTGTCATTCTGGGCATTGGCGGCAGTGCTTATAGTTGTGTTCGGAGTGGTCGGAGGAATTTTTACCGCTACGGAATCAGCTGCGATTGCAGTTATCTACAGCCTTATTGTCAGTGTATTTATATACAAAGGTCTTGACTGGAAGGGTGTATGGAAAACTCTTGAGGAATGTGTAAATACTTTATCCATAGTACTTATACTTATTTCAACATCAAGTATTTTCGGATATTGCCTTACAACACTTCATGTGCCTGATATGGCGGCAAGTGCAATTACAGGATTTACAAATAATCCTATAATACTTGCATTACTCCTTAATCTTATTTTGCTGATACTCGGATGTATTATGGATATGGCACCTATTATACTTATTGCTACACCTATACTTCTTCCGATAGCAAATTCCATAGGAATCGGACCTATACAGTTTGGTGTAATGGTGATTCTAAACTGCGGTATAGGGCTTCTTACACCACCGGTTGGAGGAGTACTCTTTATCGGTTCAGCAGTAGCAAAACTGCCTATGGAAAAGGTGGTAAAGGCGACATTGCCTTTCTATCTTTGCATGATAATTACACTTTTACTTATAACATTTATACCTGTGATAAGCCTTGGACTGCCAATGCTTTTGGGTAGTTTATAAAAGATAATAAAGGGCTGTTATTTATGGATTATCCTCGGATTATATCCTTAAATGGCGGCTCCTTTTGTATAAGGTAAAATTTAGAATACGAAAAGTTTTAACAGATATATTTTTTATTGAGGTTTTCACATAGCTAAGTTTTAAATATAAAAACCGTGTATCAAAAATTGGAGGATTTTTTGATACACGGTTTATTGTATTATATATTAAATATTTCCTTATTTATGCTTAGCAAGCTTTTTAAACTCATCCGCTACAAACTGAACCTTTGTACCGATAATAACCTGTACGGCAGTCTTTGAAGGTCTGATAACACCTGCTACACCTGCTGATTTAATCTTCTTTTCATCAACCTTTGTGTAATCCTTGATTTCAAGACGAAGTCTGGTAATACAGTTGTCAATAGATGTAAGGTTTTCAGGACCGCCAACACCTTCAAGTATGATAGCTGCAACAGCGGTAAAATCATCATTTGATAAAACAGCCTTCTTCTCTTCTTCCTCATCGTCCTCTCTACCGGGAGTCTTAAGGTCAAACTTTGTTATAACAAAGCGAAAGATTGCATAATAGAGGGCACCGTAAACAACACCGATTGGAATTAAAAGCAATGGATTTTGTGCAAATGGCGCCTTAAAGCTGAGTACCCAGTCAACAAGACCTGCACTGAAGTTAAAGCCTGCTCTAACAGGAAGAAGTGATACGACAGCAAGTGAAATACCTGTTAAAAGAGCATGGATAACATAAAGTAGCGGTGCAAGGAACATAAATGCAAACTCAAGCGGCTCTGTAACACCTGTAAAGAATGAAGATAGGGCGGCAGCAAGTAAAAGACCGTAAGCAGCCTTTTTTCTGGCATCCTTAGCTGTGTGATACATTGCAAGAGCCGCACCCGGAAGACCGAACATCATTACAGGGAAGAATCCTGACATATACATACCTGTTTGTCCGAGGATACCACCCTCAGCGCTTCCCCAGAACTTACCGATATCATTGATACCTGCCACATCAAACCAGAATACCGAGTTGAGTGCATGGTGAAGTCCGAATGGAATTAAAAGTCTGTTAAAGAAACCGTAAATACCTGCACCTATCGCACCTGTGCTTAGAATTGCCTCACCGAAGCTTACCAATACACCGTAAACAACAGGCCAGATAAAGAATAATATAATAGCTGCAATAAGTGAAAAACCTGCTGTAACAATAGCTACACTTCTCTTACCGCTAAAGAATGAAAGTGCATCAGGAAGCTTTGTAGTCTTAAACTTATTGTAGCAAACAGCACCGATAAGACCGCAGATGATTCCTATAAACTGAGTCTGTGTTTTACCGAATGCAGCAGGAACCGCGTCAGCTTCAACACCCATAAACATAGCAACCGAACCCTTGGATAAAAGAGTTGTGACAACAAGCCATGAAACAAGTCCTGCAAGTGCTGCAGCACCGTCACCATCATCACTCATACCGACAGCAACACCTATGGCAAATAAAATAGCCATATTATCGATTATGGCACCGCCTGCCTTTAGAAGGAAAGCTGCCACAATATTATTACCGCCCCAACCGGTCGGATCAATCCAATAACCGATACCCATTAAAATCGCCGCCACAGGAAGGCAGGCTACAGGAAGCATTAAAGACTTCCCAAGTCGTTGTAAATACTTCATAAGATTCTCCTTGTTATAGTTGTAATCCCTTTGCCGGCCGGTCAAAGAGAAAATTTATTAATTTGGTATTACTACCAATATTTCATTATCATTTGTCACAGATATATCTGTGATACTTTCAACAGATTTAAAATCCGCACTGTTGCAAACAAGCATTATTGTAACAGGATTAAACCCTGCCGACTTTATTTTTTCCAAATCCGCCTGTATAAGTGGATCCTTTGCCTTGACAATATCCCCGGGCTTTACGAAGGAAGAAAAGCCCTCACCATTCATCTTTACGGTATCAAGCCCGATATGAATAAGTATCTCTTCACCGGTATCGGCTAAAATACTTAAAGCATGCAAGGTCTCAAAAACCATTGTAACCTTACCGTTTGCAGGAGATGTGACAAGACCTTCACTTGGAATAACGGCAACACCCCTTCCAAGCATCTCGGATGAAAAAGTCTCATCAGGTACCTCCTTTATAGATACAGCCTTACCCTTCATAGGGCTGAGAAAGCTGTTTTTCTTTTTCTTAAATAAACCAAACATATTTTACTCCTCTGCCATAGTTACTCTTTTTATATGAATTGCCAAGTAAGTCATTTCCATCCTTGTTATTTTAGAGTTGGTCTCGACTTCTATATACTTTGCAATCTTTTTTCCGCAGTCAAATTCCTTGGGATATTTATCTCTCATCATATCTTCAAAAATCATATCCTCATCATGGAGCATTTCATTTCTATAAAGCCTTTGAATAAGAAACTTCACATGAGTTACAAATCTTTCATAATGAATGGAATTTTCATTTAACTCGACATTCAGCTCACTCTTTACAATGTCCATTATATCTCTCATAAGATGTGGAAGACTTAAGGTCTCCTTCATATGAGTGCTATACTGTGCATTTACAAAGTGAAGTGCAATAAAACCCGCTTCGGAATCAGGGAGCGAAAGTCCCATTCCATCATGTATAAGCCTAAGTGTATAGAGCCCAAGAGCATATTCCTGAGGATAAAATCTCTTGATTTCCCACATAAGTGCATTTTCGGGAGTCATACCTTCCTTGAATCTCTCAATAGCAAAATTTATATGATCCACTAAAGTAATATATATATTTTGACTCAGTTTAAGCTTTTCTACATTGACGGCATAGGAAATAACATCATCTGTAAGTCTTATTCTTTCTATGGGTATGTCGGCAATCATATCCTGAAACTTAAGAAGAATCTCATTTTCATTGATTTTAAATACCTTCTCTATTTCAGACTCGGATATTGCATCTCCTTTTTTTCTGCCAAACCCGATGCCCTTACCCATGGCAATAATTTCTCTGTTTTTATAGTCATGTGTTAAGACTATATTATTATTGATAATTTTTTCAATGATCATATCACCACCGTAAAGCAAATCAAACAGGGTATATACCCGCTTATCTAAAGGGATTCAAACCGCTGTAAAGCTAAATTTCCATACCCTCTAGTGATAACAAAAAGACCAAATAAACCATATCACTATGGTGTATTTGGTCTTGCCTGTTACCAGTAACAATCCTAAAATATTAGAATTTATGTAAGTATTATGACAGAATTCTTAAGATAAATCAATCGGCAAAATGTAGGAATAAATTTTGGAAAATTAGAGAATATATATAAAAGTAGAGGAAACAGATATAAAAGAAAGAGAGGAATGGAGTTTCGGAGGAAATTTAACTGTCTTTATAGTATCGAATACAGTATAATATAGTTATAGATAAAAGAGATTTGGATAATTATTAAAACAGCGCAACAGAGGATATATTTGGAGTGCAACTCCCGGAGTGCCATAATGCATTTACATAAGCATTTGATAATGAGTAAAATGCTTATTGACTTTTGTAGAAGGGAGAAACTTTTATGATAATATTTTCGAAAAACGGTGGTAGAAAAATGTCAATAGCCGCAATTTTGTTATCTCTTATTTGTCTGTTTACCTTGATAAATATGAGCAGAATCAAAGCTGATACATTGGATGGTGTGGTTATAAAAATACAGGATAGTTGCATTTTAATGGATTCACTTGATGAGAATGAACCGGGACCGGTTGAAGTATCATATCCTGATAAATTTGATGTTTCAGAGATTATGGCGGGAGATAGAATAAGAGTATATTATACCGGAGGTATTGCGGAATCCCATCCGTGCCAAATCAATAAAACAATAAAAATAAAGAAGATAGAGTGAAAATTTATATTTGGAGAAGGGTATAAAATATATTCAGTAAAAATCGTTCGTATATTTTTCGGGCGATTTTTTTGATACTATAATCTATATGAAAGTTTAGTGCAAAGCATACTGTTATTGTTCTACAAAATTTAAAGTAATACATTTTAGTAAAGATTTAAAGTTGTATTATATAAAACTGCTAAAACCATCTGCAAAAGATATTTTTACAATAAAAGCAACAATAAAACAAGAAAAAATCCGCCTAAAACTAATATTTAACTATATTAAATTGTGAATAAAATAATTATTGAATAAACACTGTATTTATATACCTCTATTTTAATACAACTTATAATAGATAAAAAGATGTATTATATTGTTTTGGGAAATGAGTTGTTTTAATATAAAAACATCATATAAGTTTTCGTGTATTTTAAGGAGGAAAAATGAAAAAGGTATTTAAAAGGATGGTAGCTTTGAGTGTGGTAGCAGCTATGGCACTTCCATTGGCGGCTTGCGGAAACAGTAACAATGCCGGTAGTAGTGCAGCCGGTGACACAAAGGGAATAAAGGCGATTGATAACAAGGATATTAAAATTGGAGTATCCATATGGTCATCTACCGATGTACTTGGTTCACAGTGTAAAAAAATACTTGATGAGGCTGCAGATGCATTAGGCGTTCAAGTTCAGTATGTAGACCAGGGACATGTTTCAGAGAAAGTTACTTCATCAGTAGAACAGCTGGTGGCAGCAGGTTGCCAAGGTATCATAATTTGTAATTCTTCAGATACTGAGATGACTTCAGCTATAAAGACTGCAAATGACAATAAGGTATATCTGTCCCAGTTTTTTAGAATAATAGATAAGGAAAAAAGTGCGGATATTTATAAGTTGGCAACTGATTCACCATATTATATAGGAGCGGTACATGAGAATGAGCCTGAAAACGGTGAGAAGCTGGTAGAGATTTTGCTTAATAAAGGAGATAGAAATATAGGTCTGATTGGCTGGGAACAAGGTGATGCCACATGGCTTGGCAGATGGGAAGGATATAAAGCAGGGGTTGAAAAGTGGAACAAAGAGCATCCGGATGATCAGGCAAAACTTTCCGAACCGCAGTATGCCGGAACGTCATCTGAAGGCGGTTCTAAGGCGGCAGAAGCTCTTATGGCGGCAGATCCGAACTTAGATGCACTTATACCTGCAGGCGGTGGTGGCGATCCTCTTCAGGGTGTTATCGCGGCAGTGGAAAGAGCAGGCAAGACAGCCGATATAGATATAGTTTCAACAGACTTCTTACCGGATCTTGGTGAGAGGCTTAAAAACGGCTCAATGGCGGGTGAATCAGGAGGACATTATTGTGATCCTTTATTCTCATTTATGATGGTTTACAATGCAATAAAGGGAAACTATACAGGTATTGAAGGTAAGTTTGAAGATGTATTGTTCCCGTATTTATATGTATCTTCACCGGAGGATTATGTCGATTATGAAAAGTATTTTGTAGAGAAACTTCCATATACAAAAGAGGAACTTGTGAGCATGTCGGAACTTAGTTTGGATGATCTTAAGGCAAGTGCCGCTAAGCTTTCTATACAGGATGCTATGGAGAGAGCAAAGTAGTTAAAAATTATGGTTAAGTAATATATGTTTTGAGTAAAATATATATTTTGTTTATAGGCAGATTGAAATGGGCTGTTGCATTAAAGATAAATAACACTCGGTACCAATGGTTTTAAATTATACGCCGTGGTAATTTGAGTATTATATTCTTAATAGTGACAGCCCCTTTCTAAAAGGTAATGAGGATTGTAGAATGGATTTTATTACATCAATAAAAAATAAAAAAAATATATCTGCAAAATGCTCGGGATATCTTATACTTGTGTTTTTGGTGATATTATCATGGGCGGTATTTAAAATACTTTCACCTGAAAACTTTGGTTCTCCGACTAATTTATTAAGTTATTTTCAGGCAAGTCTTATAGCGACAACAGGTGCTGTAGGATTTTATTTTGTAATGGTAATGGGCATGTTTGATTTTTCTATCGGTGCAAATATTATGCTCTCAGCCATAGTTGGAAGCGTTTTTGCGGGTAGATTGGGAATGGGATATTTCGGACTTATATTAGGCTGTGTACTTACAGGAACAGTAGTAGGTTTCTTAAACGGATTTTTCTATGTGAATTTAAGAATTCCATCAATGATAGTTACTACAGGACTGGCACTTATATATGAGTCTGTTGCAAACTATATTGCCGGCGGAGTTGAACAGACATTGGCATCTGAACTGAGAATTTTCGGAAGAATGCCGGGAGATATTATATTGGCATTGATAGCATTTATAACAGCATATTTGATATTAAATTATACTAAAATCGGTACTTATACATATGCGATAGGAAGCAATGAGTTTGTAGCAAAGAATATGGGTATCAATGTAAAAAAATACAAGGTTATTGCATTTATAATTTCAGGTGCTTTTTTAGGGGTTATGTCAATACTTACAATAAGTTATGGTTCATCAATGGTAGCAGTGACCGGAATGGCATCTATGAGCAGAAACTTTATACCTACAATGGGATGTTTTTTCGGTTTGGCATTTAAAAAATACGGCATGCCTTTACAGGCAATTATTATAGGTGAGTTCGTAATAAATATAATATTCTTCGGATTTATTGCATTGGGTGCACCGACTGCAATTCAGGATGTTATTACAGGTATTACATTATTGATTATTATAACATTGACAACCAAGGTAAATAAAGGCGAGATAGTTAAGTGACGGATGCCTTTTAGGCATTTCCAAAAGGAGAGAAGATGAGTGAAGTAAGATTACAGGTTGAACATCTATGTAAATCTTTTGGCATTACAAAGGCTGTCGCAGATGTTTCATTTAATATAAATAAAGGTGAGGTTCATGCACTGATAGGTGAAAACGGTTCGGGTAAGTCTACGCTTACAAATATGCTTACCGGAATTTATACAATAGACAGCGGTAAGTTTATTTTGGACGGTAAGGAAGTTAATCCCAAAAATCAGGTGGATGCAAATAATGAAGGTATTTCAATAATAGTACAGGAACTTGGTACATTGTCGGGACTTACCGTTGCTGAAAACATTTTTTTGGGGCATGAAGATAAATTTACAAAGTTTGGAATAAAAAATACAAATTTGATGAATAAAATAGCGACCGATCTTTTGAAAAAATACGGATTTGAGAGAATTAAAGCAGGAGAAATAATAGATCATTATAACTTTGAGGACAGAAAACTTATAGAAATTGTAAAGGCAACATATTTTGATCCTAAAATCGTGGTAATAGATGAGACTACAACCGCACTTTCAAATGAGGGAAGACATGAACTGTACAAGCATATGGAAAGAATAAAAAAGTCAGGGAATACGGTGATATTCATCTCACATGATTTGCCGGAAATACTTGAGAAGTCCGATACTATTACAGTACTAAGAGACGGTGTATATATAGATACGGTTTTGTCTAAGGATATGGATGAAGAGGGGCTTAGAAAATTGATGGTCGGCAGAGAACTTGAAGGGGACTACTATAGAAAAGATTATGGAGATTCAGTTCGTGATGAAGTAGTGCTTTCGGTGAAAAAAGTATCTGTCCCGGGTATTTTGAATGATGTGAGTTTTGAACTCCATAGGGGAGAAATATTGGGGTTTGGCGGACTGTCCGAATCCGGTATGCATGAGATAGGAAAGGCGGTTTTCGGTGCATCTTATGACAGAAGCGGAAGTGTTGTACTCGCTGACGGAACACAGATCAATGATATACCTACAGCAATAGCAAACTCGATAGCCTATACATCAAAAGACAGGGACAATGAATCTGTGGTAATGAATCAATCTATCGGAGATAATATTTGTCTGCCATCGCTTGATAAGCTTACCTCAAAGTGGAAGTTTTTATCAGACAGAGCGATGAATGATTTTGCAAATGAATATGCAAAAAAGATGTCTGTAAAGATGGTAAATACAGAACAGTTTGTATCAGATCTTTCGGGAGGAAATAAGCAAAAGGTGGTACTTGCAAGATGGATAGGAAAGGATTCGGATATTGTGGTACTGGATTCTCCGACAAGAGGTATTGATATAAAAGTAAAGCAGGATATTTATAATCTTATGAATCATATGATAAAAAACGGAAAATCCATTATTATGATCTCAGAAGAACTGATGGAACTTATAGGTATGTGTGACAGGATAATCATTATGAAAGACGGGAAGATTTCAGGTGAAATAGACAGAAGCGTGGAGATAGGTGAGAATACTCTTATTTCCATGATGGTTTAGGAGGAAATATGAATAAGAATAATATTTTACGCGCTGTTTTACCTATAGCCGGTTTATTTGTTATTTTTATAATCTTTAATATTTTTACAAACTGGAGAATGGTTTCTAATTTACCATTAGTATTGTCACAGGCATATGTGGTTATGATTTCCGCAACAGGTGTATTTTTTATTATGACAATGGGTGGTCTTGATTTTTCACAAGGATCGATTCTGGGGATTTCCTCTATAGCGGTATGCATACTGTCAAAATACAATATACCTTTGGCAATACTTGGAGGTGTTTGTACAGGAGCAATTATTGGTGGAATAAACGGATATTTTTATGTGAACAGAAAAATACAGTCATTTATTGTGACGATATGTACTATGTTTTTACTTAGAGGAGTAATAAGATATCTTACAACCAATGCACCTGTTGCAGGATCGGCAGCATTGGTAAATTTTGATACAATCGAATTAAAGGTTGGGATTACAGTAATTATAGTTTTAACAGCATTTGTAATATTCAGATTTACAAAGTTCGGTAAATATCTAAAGGCTATAGGTGCGGGAGAAAAAGCCGCTATATTTGCGGGAATCAGAACTGATAATATGAAATTCCTGGTATATGTATTGGCAGGTGCTATGACCGGATTTGCCGCTTTTATTAATGTTATAAAAGTAGGCTCGGTAACTTCCTCCGGAGGAAGCCAATTGGAAACTCAGATTTTAATAGCATTGGTACTTGGAGGTATGCCTATATCAGGTGGTGCAAAGGTAAGATTTGAGAATATAATTATAGGTTCATTATTATATATTGTATTAAACAGCGGATTGACAATGATGGGATTTTCTACACAGATGATGCAGCTTATACAGGGCGTAGTTTTCTTGATATTTGTTGCGGTATTTGCCGACAGGAAATCAATACAGGTTATAAAGTAATTATTAATGGTATGTTAAAAGATTACAGTTTAAAGATCGGATATAGCATATTTTAAAGGCTATAAGAAATGGAGCAATATGAAGAAGATATATTTTATAGTTGGCAGTCAGGATTTATATGGCAGAGATTGTTTAGATACTGTTGCAAAAGACAGTGAGGAAATGGTAAAATTTTTAAATGAAAAGCTTTGCTCTGTAGCAGAACTTGAACTGTTGCCTATTGTGGAAACATCTGAGATTTGTATAGAAAACTTTAAGAAGGTCATGGTTGATGAGGAGTGTGTGGGTGTAATCACTTGGATGCATACATTTTCACCTGCAAAGATGTGGATAAAGGGATTGTCATTGCTAAGAAAACCTTTATTACATTTACATACACAGTATAATGAAAAGCTGCCTTATGAGAGTATAGATATGGATTTTATGAATTTGAATCAATCTGCTCATGGAGATAGGGAATATGGCTTTATACTTGCAAGAATGAGCATTGTGCATGAGGTGGTTGCAGGATACTATAAGCATGAGAGAGTTATATCACAAATAAGAAGATTTATAGAAGTGGCAAATGCTATTGATTTTTCAAGGCATTTGAAGGTGGCAAGCTTCGGTAACAATATGCGTGAGGTTGCGGTTACAGACGGAGACAGAGTTGAAAGCCAAATAAAATACGGCTGGGAATGCAATTATTATGCACTTGGGGATCTTGTAAATATAATCAGCTCTGTAAGTGAAACTGAGATAGATAAAAAGATGGATGAGTATCTTAAAAAGTATACTTTGAAAACTGACAATATAGCTGCGGTAAGGGAACAGGCAAAGTATGAGGTAGGGCTTGATAAATTCCTTGAAAAAAATAAAATAGGAGCTTTTACAGATACATTCCAGGATCTACATGGGCTTAGACAATTACCCGGTATCTCAGCACAGAATTTGATGGCAAGGGGTATAGGATTTGCTCCGGAGGGAGATTATAAAACAAGTGCTTTTTCCGCGGTACTTATGAAGATGGCACAGCATAGAGAGGGAGCGACCGGTTTTATCGAGGACTATACATATGATTTAACTGAAAATGAGGAAATTGAACTTGCCAGTCATATGCTTGAAGTTCCGCCTTCATTTGCCGCTACAAAGCCGGAGATACAGGTGCTGCCTCTTGGAATAGGGGGTAAGGAAGATCCTGCCAGACTGGTATTTGACGGGGTGACAGGTGATGGAATACAGGTTACAATGGTGGATATGGGTGACAGGTTCAGGATTATTTGTGCAGATATTGAACTTATTAAGCAGCCGCATGAGATGCCGAAGCTGCCTGTTGCAAGAATTATGTACAGACATAAGCCGAATTTTGAGATAGGAACTGCTGCATGGTGTTATGCAGGTGGAGCACATCATTCTATTGTATCCACTGCGCTCACAAGATATGATATTGCTATGTTTGCCAAGCTTACGGGCAGTGAACTTATTACAATAGGTGATGATACAAGAATAGAGGATTTATTACGCCTATAAACAGGAGATTTATGTTAGAAAAATTAAAAAAAGAAGTATATGAGGCAAATATGCTTTTGCCAAAGTATGGACTTGTAACATTTACCTGGGGAAATGTATCGGGCATAGATGAAGAAAGAAAGTACTTTGTAATAAAGCCAAGCGGAATAGAATATGACAGGCTTACCCCTGATGATATGGTGGTGATGGACTTGGAAGGTAAAAAGATTGAGGGGAAGTATAATCCCTCATCCGATACAAAGACGCATCTTGTACTGTATCAAAATTTTAAAGATATAGGAGGCATTGTACATACCCATTCCCCATATGCCACAGGGTTTGCACAGGCAGGTAGAGATATTGTATGTATGGGAACCACACAATGTGATTATTTCTATGGTGATATTCCATGTGTAAGGCATCTTACAAAGGAAGAACTTGATGAGGACTATGAACTTAATACCGGAAAGGTGATAGTGGAAACCTTTAAGGATAGAAAGATTGATCCTTTATATATACCCGGATGTATATGTCACAGTCATGGACCTTTTGCATGGGGGAAGGATGCACATAATGCCGTACATAATGCGGTGGTTATGGAAGAGGTGGCAAAGATGAACCTTTTTGCATTGAGCATAAATCCTGATGCCGAAAGGGCGCCGAAGTATCTGCAGGATAAACATTTTTTAAGAAAGCATGGTAAGAATGCTTACTATGGGAACTAGGGGGAATATGGAAGTTAGACAGATAATAGAGAGCGGAGATATATTTTTAGGTATTGAGCTGGGTTCCACAAGGATAAAGGCTGTGTTAACAGATGATTCGGGACTGGTGCTCGGCACAGGTATACATGATTGGGAAAACAGCTTTATAGACGGCATTTGGACATATCCTATAGATGAGATACTTTCAGGTATTTCAAGCTGTTATAAAAGTTTGAAAGCCGATATAAAGGAGAAATATGATATAACCATAAAGCAGGTAAAGTATATGGGCATCAGTGCTATGATGCATGGATATATGGCTTTTGATAAGGATATGAATCTTTTATCTCCGTTTCAAACATGGAGAAACTCAAATACTGAAAATGCAGCCGGGGAGCTGAGTGAAGATTTTAAATTTAATATACCTCTCAGATGGACAATAGCACATTTATATCAGAGGATTCTTGATAAAGAAGAGCATGTAAGAAATATTGATTTTGTTACAACTTTGTCTTCATATATTCACTATATGTTGACGGGAGAAAAGAATATAGGTATAGGTGATGCTTCAGGTATCTTTCCGATAGATTCGGTGGATAATAACTATGATGAAAAGATGCTTGGTATATTCGAAGAAAAAATAAAAGATCGCAATTATCCCTGGAAGATAAGAGAAATACTGCCAAAAGTCATGGTAGCAGGAGAATGTGCCGGTGTGCTTACAAAATCAGGTGCAAATCTTTTGGATAAAGACGGTGATTTGATGGAGGGCAGTATACTTTGTCCGCCTGAGGGTGATGCAGGTACAGGTATGGTGGCGACCAATTCCATTGCAAAAGGCACCGGAAATATGTCGGCGGGTACAAGTATGTTTGCAATGCTTGTACTTGATAAGAAGCTTAATAACTATTATGAGGAGATAGATATGGTGACCACACCGAGTGGAGATCCGGTGGCTATGTCACATGCCAATAACGGTACGGGCGATTTGAATGCCTGGGTGGGACTGTTTAGAGAGTTCTCAAAGCTTCTTGGTATAAATGTATCTGACGGTGAGCTTTATGAAAAGCTTTATACAAATTCTTTAAAAGGCAGTGCCGACTGTGGAAATCTGATGGCTTTCGGATATTTTTCCGGTGAGGGTATTACAAAGTTGAATGAGGGCAGACCTCTGTTTTTAAGGAGCCCGAAGAGTGATTTTAATCTTGCGAATTTTATGAGAGCACATCTTTACAGCTCACTTGCCGCCGTTAAGGTAGGACTTGATATTCTGACAGAGAAAGAGAATGTAAAGATCAAGAAAATGATGGGGCATGGAGGCTTCTTTAAAACAAAGGGAGTAGGACAAAGATACCTTTCAGCCGCCATAAATGCTCCTGTGGAAGTACTTGAAACGGCAGGTGAAGGCGGTGCATGGGGAATTGCACTTCTTGCATTATTTACAAAGCATGCGACTGAATACAAAGGATTGGATGAGTTCTTGAAAAAAAGAATTTTTTCAAATAATTCCGGAAGTGAAATTATGGCAGAAGAAAAGGACGTGGATGGATTTAAACTTTTTACACAGAGATATCTTAAGGCTGTGGATATTGAAAGGTTAAGTGTAGAGAAATTTGCTGAGTGATAAAAGAGCGGGCCTCAAGTATATGAAAATATATAATTGGGGAAAGACTATTATTATAAGCGGTGTTTTAAAATACGGCGCCAAATTTCCGAGTGAAAATATTCTTACAAGAAAGTTCGGGTTTTCCAGAGAAACTGTCAGGGGTGCATTGGAAAACCTGGAAAAAGAGGGTTTGATAGAGAGGATTAGAGGGAGTGGAACCTATGTTTCTTTTAAAATCGAGGAAACTTCCAAAAAGAAAGTCGGGTTGATACTCAGTTATCTTTCAGACTATTTTTTTCCGAGATTATATGACGGTATAAAGTCGATTATGGATGAGGAGAATATACAAATAGAATTGGCTGTTACCAAAAACAATTTAAATGAGGAAGCATATTATCTTGAGAAATTCAGGAATATGAATATATCGGGAATAATAGTTGAGGGGACAAAAAGCTCGTTTCCAAACCCGAATGTAAAGCTGTATGAAAATTTGATTCAGAAAAATATTCCGATTATATTTATTCATAATCACTATTCAAATATGGACTTTGACAGTATAGAGATGAGTGATGCAAAGTGCAGCTATGAACTTACAAAATTACTGATAGATAACGGGCATAGAAATATCTGCGGTATTTTTAAATATGATGATATACAGGGAATAGAAAGATACAGAGGCTTTATGGAGTGTATGACCGAACATGATATTATTATCAATGATGATTTTATAAGATGGTATTCCACAAAGGATTTTGATTATAAATTTTCAAAGTCAAGCTTGAATTCTTTTTATAAAAAAACGAAATATTGCAGTGCTATGATTGCCTACAATGATGAAATAGCCTATAAGTATGCTGATTTTTTGGAAACGAGATCTGAAAAGTTTTTTAAGGAATTTTCGATGGTTTCGTTTGATGATGCCGTTTTAGGGGATAGGGATTTTAAGATAATTTCAGGAATACATCCAAAGGAGAAACTGGGAAGACTTGCTGCAAGAAGTATTATAAAAATGCTGAATGATAATGATTGGATAAATAATAATTATTCATACAGATTTCCGGTAGCTATCAGTGAGGGTAATTCGGTGAAAAAATTAGTGGAAAAGTAAATGCTTAGATAAAATAGTGGCTGTAGCAAATTTTGCTGCAGCCACATTATTTTAATAATATGTTCTACCAACACCCCTTACAGGATTAAGGATTGAGTTAACATCTTCTGTAGTAAGGTCCATGCCATAGAATTTTTTATAATATTCTTTAATTTTTTCTTCCATGTCTATATCTTCAAACTTTTCGGGATAGGTTGTCTTTGCAATCCACCAAAGAGAAAGAGGGGCATCTGTTGAAGGTGGCCACCAGCGGTGCATACCTAATGGGAATTTATATACCTGCTTATTTATAACAGCGGGTACTCCGCTCCAGTCGGCACCTTCGACGGTAGTATTATTATAAAAATCTTCGGGGAAGAAGTCTGAGAGAGTTGAGATAAATATTATTTCAGGTGCCCAAGAGTAAACCTGTTCCATATTTACATTTCCCTGAGTTCCCTTACCTACATGTATGCTTCCTGTTACAGAGGTCCAGTAGTCACTGAAACCGCCCAAGGTAAAGTTGGTACTGCTGTAATGACCTATCATCAATACTTTTTTTCTTTGGTCATCAGGAATATCAGCAAGTCTTTTGTTGATTTCATCCTGGGCTTCCTTGGCATATTCTGTTATGCCGGTAACTTTGCTGTCTTCTTCAAATACCTGCTCCATAAGAGTTATCCATGAATTAAGTGTTTCAATAGTGTTTGGTCCGTTAGGGGTAACTGTGGAAAATCCGACAGCAGGTATTCCGGCATTTACAAACTGTTGCCTTTCTTCCTCTCCACCTGCATAAAATACCACATCGGGCTTAAGTTTTAACAACTCTTCCATATTTAGCTCACCACCCTTGTAATAATCTGTGGAAACATTCAATATATCAGGGGCGTATTTTGCCAGAATAGAATTTTGTGCAGCATATAATGAGTCCGGTGGCATGGATATAAGTCCGTCCACATTTCCTCCCTTATAAACCGCATATACTGATGGCAGAGGAAGAAGCCTGTGTATAGCAATTCTTTTAATATCTTTTGCCGGAGGTAGCTCAACTTCAAAACCAAGCTGGTCTTTAATTATACGGGTGCCCTCATTTACCTCTTTTGAAACGCTTTCGGTTTCACTTGTAGTTAATGTCTCGGTTTTGCTTTCTGATGAAGTGAGAGTTGAATTAGTGTTATTACTTGAAGATTGGCATGCGGTTGTGGCAAACATTATAAAACCAACAGCTAATAAAAGCAGACTTTTTTTCATAAAATCTTTCCTTTCTTAAAATAGTAAACCATGTAAATGAATAATTTTTCAAATACATACTCAGTCTGAAAGCTCCAATGCGGTTACAGTAGTGTAATCTGCAATGGGGGTGGTGTTATTTACAATATCCACATGAACTTTAAAAGTTTTCTCAATATTTTCCTGATTAAGCACATCTTTAATATTGCCGAATATACTTGTTTTATCCTTTCCTAACAGTATACATTTATCAGCAATAGAAAATGAGTGGGAGGGATAGTGTGTGTTAAAGATGCAAATCAGACCTTTATCAGCAAGTTTTCTTATTGTTTTTAATATGATAAGCTGATTTCTAAAGTCAAGATTACTTTCAGGTTCATCTAAAATAAGTATTGACGGTTCCTGAACGAGGGCTCTTGCAATTAAAAGCATTTGCAATTCACCACCACTTATTTGATGACAGTATTTGTCGCTCAGATGTGAAATGGAAAGTTCATCCATTACTTTATCCACCATTTCATAATCCTTTTTGCCGGGTTTAGAAAAATTCCCGATATGAACGGAACGCCCGAGAATTACAAGCTCTCTGGCTTTAAATGCAAAGGCAGGAGCTTTAGCCTGAGGCACATAGGAGGCTTTTGAGAAAAATTCTTTGGGACTCATGGTTGATATATCCCTACCGTCTATGCTGCTAAAACCGCCTGTCCAAGAATGAAGTCCTGTAATACATTTAAGAAGAGTAGTTTTACCTACTCCATTAGGGCCAAGGATTGCCAATACTTCATTACTTTGAATGCTGAAATTAATATTTTCAAGGATAGTTTTGGATTTTTTATAAGCAAAACTTCCGTTTTTTGCTTCAAATATCATAAACTGTTTCCTGCCCTTCTAAGTAATGATAAAAATAGAGGAGCACCTATTACAGCAGTAAGTATTGAAACAGGAATCTCCGTTACCGCCACACTTCTGGATAAAGTATCTACCAAAAGCAAGAAGGTTGCTCCGATGGATATGGATGCAGGTATGACTTTTGATGTATCACTTCCAAAAAGCATTCTGCATATATGTGGAATCAAAAGTCCTACCCAGCCTATCTGCCCACACATGGAAACGACAGAAGAAGTGATCATGGCTGAACAGATAATAACGGTCATACGCATATAGCGTATATTCATACCCAAAGACTTAGCCTCATCCTCGGTAAGACTAAGCACATTCATCTTCCAACGTATTAAAAGAAGTATTGATACTGCAATCAATATAGATGGAGTACCAAGTATAATACTTTTATAGTTGGAAGTGTATAAACTCCCCATCAGCCAATATGTGATACTGGGAAGAATCTCTTCAGTATCCGCCACATATTTGACCAATGAAACCATAGCCTGGAATAGTGAGCTTATTACCAGACCTGATAAGATGAGCATTATTGTTTTCTTTGCACCTCTTATATCAGCAAGAATATAAGTCAGGAAACATGCTAAAAGACCGAAACATAAGGCACTGAATTGTACTGTAATCATATTGGATCTAAAAAGCAATGCCAATGCGGCACCAAAACTTGCTCCCGATGCTACTCCCAAGGTATCCGGAGAGACCAAAGGATTGGAGAAGACAGCCTGTAAGCCGACCCCCGCAACTGCAAGACCTCCACCACATATCATGGCAAGGATTATTCTTGGCAGACGCATATTTATAAGTACACTGTACTCATTTGCCGCAACGGATTCCTTTCCGTTTGTGATAATGGAATAAAGGATTTTGATACCGTCAAAAAGACTTAGAGAAAATCTTCCCACTCCTAAGCATATTCCTGCTACTATAAGAGGAAATGTAATTAAACCTATAATAAATATAAGTTTTTCACCCATAGTTTTCAAATACATACCTCCCTACATATAATTTAGTAGTAAGAAAAACATTGTACGTATTGAAATTCCTCTTATTAAACTATACTAAAATAGTAGGAATAAGTAAACACATTGAAAAAATAATTTAAAATGAATTATTTACGACAAAGTCGTGAAAGTGGCTAGGGTTCACACAATAAATATATTTAAATTAATTTTAATTTAAATATTATGCCATGAATAACTCGAATTTTAGTATAAATTTTATAAAAAATATGATATTTTTAAATTATAAAATATTGAATAAGGAGGGGTAGTAGATAAAAATGCATAAAAATAAAACTACATTATTTGAGATTACATGTTCTTTTCTTTTGGTTATCACTTTTTCCAGCCTGGTGTTGGGGGTGTATTGCTTTAATACTTTAGGTCAATATATTAGTCGGCAAATTGATTTTTACCAAGAGCAAAACCTAAAGCAAATCGGAAAAAACCTGGACAGCTATGGTGAGAATATTCAAACGGCTCAGCGTATTCTTACAGGCATGGTAATAGAACAGGAATTGTTTCAAAAGGGTACAGGAAGCAGAGGGCAAAAAAATGCACTGTATTCACAGAATATTGAAAATGTATTAAGAAACATACGTAGAACCAGTCCTATCATCAGCAATATTTTCATGGTATATGATGGAGGCTCCTATACATCCGGCAGCTTTTTTTCCAAGGAGATTCTGGTACAAAAGCCATGGTATCAGGAGGTGTTTTTATCCGGGGAAAATACGGTTACGGTACAGCGACATAAGGCGGACTATCAGGTGTTTTTTGGTGAGGGACCTGAGGTGATTTCCCTGGTCAAAAAGATTATCAGTCCAAATGACGCCAAAACTATAATTGGTGTGATTATGGTGGATTTGGATGCTCGTTTACTGGAGGAGACTCTTGGCAGTCACACATTTGATGATGATCATTTGATACTTTTACGCAGCAGTGACGGAGAGCTTTTGGAAAGTGCCTGTGGGGAAGGAAACTATACGCAGGAGGATATAAAAAAAGTTGTAAAATGTCTGGATAGTGAAACCGGTGTAGAGCAAGGCGGATTTTTGAAAGAATTTTCTTTGTACCGATATGGAGTGGAAAGTTATGACTGGAAGCTTGAGGCTGTGGTTTCTAAGGAAAATTTCAGGAGTCGGTTTTTAATAGCAGGGGGAACCTTTGTGGGGATTACCCTTTTAACATTGCTTTTTTCAGCTGTACTTTCCTATTTGTTGGCCAGAAGAATAACCCGCCCCATGCAAAGGCTTTTGACCCATATGGAAGAGTTTTCAAGAGGTGATTTTTATGTTCGGGCAAAAGAGGAGGGGAATAGGGATATTTTGGCTTTATCCGGAGGGTTTAACAAGATGTCCCGGCGTATCAGGCACTTAATGGAGGACTTAAGGATTAAGGAACATGAAAGTGCTAATGCAAGGCTGAGGGAACTACAGGCCCAGATTAATCCTCATTTTCTTTATAATACTCTGGAAACTATTCGCAGTCTGGCTCTTCGAAACGGTGTGGAAAGTATTGCCGATATAGCCAAGTCTATGGCTTTGATTTTCCGCTATTGTATCAACAGCCGAGATGAGGTGGTAACCTTAAGAGAGGAGCTGGCACATGTAAAAAGCTATATTAATATTCAAAAAATACGTTATAAAAACCGATTGCAGGTATATTTTTATGTGGATGATGAATTGTTGGATAACTGCATCATTAAGATTTTGGTGCAACCTCTGGTGGAAAACGCTATTTATCATGGTATTGATCAAAAAAGAGAAGGTGGGAAAATTTCCATAGTTTGTCACAAATCACTTAAAGGAGTGGAAATTGCTGTGGAAGATAATGGTATGGGAATGAAGCCGGAGGTATTGCGCAGTTTACAAAAACAGTTGTATGAGTGTCAGGGTGAGAATTTGGGAGAGAGCATAGGTCTGAAAAATGTGCATTCAAGGCTGAAGCTTTACTATGGCAGAGAAAGGGGGTTGCATATAGAAAGTGTATACGGACAGGGAACCAGGGTTTCCTTTGATATTCCATCGGTAATGTACAGTGAAGAAAACAGACGGAAGGAAATGCAGACCGGCAGTATATTTGCAGAAAGGAGGGAAGATGTTTAAAGCTGTTATTGTGGATGATGAGGAGGATATACGTTATTTGATTCGATATTTGGTGGAAAAAAGTAAGCACAAGGTAGAAATTGTGGGGGAGGCTAATGATGCCCTGAGCGGTATTGCTCTTTGTGAAAAACTAAAGCCGGAGATCCTTTTTGCAGACATACGTATGCCGGGGATGGAAGGGCTGGAGATGATAGGGAGGATTAAGCAAAGTTTGCCGGATATGCAATCTATTATTATCAGTGGTTATAGCTATTTTTCCTATGCACAGGAGGCATTGCACAGAGGAGTTGCTGCGTATTTATTAAAGCCTTTGGAGGAGGATTTGTTGGAGGAGGCTCTTAAAAAGGTACAGAGGATTTTGGAGACTAAACAAAAAGAACTTCTGCATCAAAAGAGAATAAATGCAGAGTTAAAAAAGCTTCAAAGTTATTTGGAGACTCCAAGGGATACGGGTAAACAGAAGGAACCCATTCAAAGGGCAATTGAATACATCCGAGAGAATTACTGCAAGGATATCACTTTGGAGGAGTTAGCCGGGGTGGTTTTTATGCATCCTACTTATTTTTCAGCATTATTTAAAAAGGAAATGGGGCAAAGTTTTGTGG
Organism: Lachnospiraceae oral taxon 107 str. F0167; assembly: GCA_000209465.1. Taxonomy (GTDB): domain Bacteria; phylum Bacillota; class Clostridia; order Lachnospirales; family Lachnospiraceae; genus Lachnoanaerobaculum. Next base: position 209,298 of record GL890585.1, read on the forward strand.
TATATACCAATGGTCTTAGGATGGAGAAAGCGGGAAGGCTTCTATGTGAAGGGGGATTAAGGGCAGTTGAAGTCTCTCATATGCTGGGTTTTCGAGATGTAAGCTATTTTAATCGGGTATTTAAAAAATATTTTGGAAAATCTCCACTGGAATACAAAGAGGGAGAGAAAAAGGAAATATAAGGGAAATTAAGTTCATGTCCCCGATATTCTTTTAAATATGAATATCGAGGACATTTTTAAATTTATGCAAATGTTAATACAAATCTCTACTACAGAGCAGAACCTGACTAAAAGATATTTAATTAAATTGAGTTTAAAAGCATAAAAAAGTACAAATAATCTAAAGAATATTCTATTGTAAATAAGATAGAAAAAAATTAAAGTAAATAATATAGAAATAGGGCATAAGTACTTAGACAAATTTGCCTCATTTTTCATTTTGGACGTGCTCATTTATAGGAGGAAGTATGAAAAAAGAAAGATCAGGGATTCAATTTGGCATTATTGTAAGCAGTAGGAATTTCTTCCCTATGGAACTGGCAAAAAAAGGAAGGGAAGCCATTTTGGAAAAAATGAAGGAAATGGGTTTTGGCTGCATTATTTTATCTCCGACAGAAACTCCCTTGGGTGTGGTTGAAACCTACCAAGATGCAAAAAAATGTGCAGAACTTTTTGCAAAACATCGGGAGGAAATTGACGGTATTATAATTGTTTTACCTAATTTCGGGGATGAGGCGGCGGTGACGGAGGCCATAGTTCGCTCAGGGCTTAGGGTACCTGTACTGGTACAAGCCTGTGACGATGAGAAAGATAAGTTGGATCTTTCACACCGCAGGGACTCTTTTTGTGGCAAATTATCCGTATGCAATAATCTTTACCAGAACCGAATTCCATTTACAGATACAACTTACCATACCTGCAGCATTGACAGTAGGGAATTTACGCTGGATGTGGAGAATTTTGCCGGAATCTGCAAAGTGGTGAGAGGGTTAAAAAATCTGAGGGTTGGAGCTATCGGAGCCAGACCGTCAGCCTTTCGTACAGTCAGATATTCGGAAAAGCTTTTGCAGGAAGCGGGGATTACGGTGGAAACCACAGATTTATCGGTTATTTTGGCTTTAGCCGGGGAAAAAATGAAGGATTCCCGTGTTAAGGATGTGATGGGGAGTATCCGCCTCTATGGAAATATGGCATTTGAAGTCAGTGAGGAAAAGTTACGAAAACAGGCGGGATTTTTTTTGGCAGTGCAGGATTGGCTGGAGGAGAATGATTGTCAGGCCAGTGCCATTCAGTGCTGGGACTCTTTGGAAAAAAATTATGGGATTGCATCCTGCCTTGCCATGAGCATGATGGGAGAGATGGGAATGCCTAGTGCCTGTGAAATGGATATTATGGGTGCGGTTAGTATGGCGGCTCTCAATCTGGCTTCAGGAAAGCCTTCAGGATATCTGGACTGGAACAACGGGTTTGCAGACAATAGAGATCGGTGCATGATGATTCACTGTGCTAACTATCCAAAAAGCTTTTTGGGTATGGAACCTGAAATCGGTAATTTGGACATACTTTCATTGGCTTTGGGTGAGGAAAACTGTTTTGGAGCATGTAAGGGGGTTATTGTACCGGGGGCATTCACCTTTGCAAAAATCAGTACAGATGATTTTGAGGGAAGAATTAAAGCCTATGTAGGAGAGGGAGAATTTGTACATGAAGATATTTCCACTCCGGGAGGTCCGGGGGTAGTGGAAATAAAGGGTATGCAAAAGCTTATGAAGTATATTTGTCAAAATGGATTTGAGCATCATGTGGCTATGAATCGCTCCCACACATCAGGAATTTTAAAAGAGGCCTTTGAAAAATATATGGGATGGGAGGTATATCACCATGAATAAAATGTGGAAAGCGAAAGAAATATCAGAAAAAACACAGGTTATACAGTATCCGAAAAGTGTAGAAAAATGGGATATTTTTGAAATCACATTGTATTCTCACATTAAATACGAAAATCCTTTCCGTCAGGTATCTCTTTGGGGAGAGTTTAAAAGTAAGGAAACATGTGAAAAGGTGTGGGGATTTTATGATGGGGAAGGAAGATGGAAGATTCGCTTTATGCCACAGGAAACAGGTGAATATGCATTTCACATTTTTTCCAATGATCCGAATATGAACGAACATAGCGGAGGATTCATCTCTTTGCCGGCAGGTGAAAATAATCATGGGCCGGTATATCCTAATAAAATCCTACATTTTTCATATGCTGACGGTACACCGTTTTTTGTACTGGGAACCACAGCTTACGGTTGGACCTACAGACCATATGACATAAAGATGAAAACCCTGGAATCTTTTGAGAAGTACAAATTCAACAAAATCCGAATGCTGTTAACTCCGAAATATTATCAGGGAGAGGATGGAGATGTGGACATTTCTTATGAGCCTGAATGTTACCCTTTTGAAGGGAAACCCGGAAATTTTGATTTTGAGCGTTTTATTCCCGCTTATTTTCAAAACTATGAACGCTGCCTTTCAGATCTTAAAAAACGTGGAATAGAAGCGGATGTGATTTTGTTTCATTTTTATGATTTCGGACATTTTGGTATTGACCGAATGGACGAAGAACAGGCCCTTTTCTATTTGCAGTATGTGATTCGTCGCTTTAGTGCCTTTAGGAATGTGTGGTGGTCCTTGGCAAATGAGTATGATGTATCCGTGGAAGCAGACGGTGACGGGGGAAGTATGGTACGCACCAGAGTAAATCGAAGAAACTGGGATGTAATAGGGGAATACATTAAGGCTAATGATCCTTATCAGCACCCACGCTCAATTCACAATTATCCTTCGGGGGAGATTTATCCCAATCGTAGCTGGATGACACATGTATCTTATCAGCATCCGAATACCTACCAACTTTTGATTGATCTTAAAAGGTGTTATCAAAAGCCCGTGGTGAATGATGAATACCAATATGAGGGGAATGTAAAGTATGAGTGGGGCAACAGTACCCCGGAGGAAGTGGTTTTTTCACACTGGCTGTCCTTTATGGCAGGTGGATATGCTACTCATGGGGAGGCTATTAAAATAAAGAATAATCGTGATATTTTCTGGACCTATGGTGGTGAGATTACAGGGGAGAGTGCAAAGAGAATTCGATTCTTAAAAGAGATTGCTTTGGGATGCTCTTTTCAGGAGATGAAGCCGGATTGGAGAAACACCGACGGTATAAATTACTTTTCGATTTCAAAAGAAGATATGGAGTACCTTTTGTTTTTCAGTACAGATATGCCCCGTAAAAGAATTTATCCGGGGAATGCCAAAACCGGATTTTATAAGTATCGTGTGGAAGTGTTTGATGTCTGGAATTGTAAAAAAATACAGGAGTATGAAATTCATAAACAAACAGCGTTTGTTCCTGCCAAGTGGAAGGCGGTGAAACTTACAGCAATATAAGGAGGAATTATGGCAAAATATCTGGCGGGACTTGATTATGGTACCGGAGGTGCCAAGGCTTGTATCATTGATGAGGAGGCAAGGGTTCTCTCCTATGCCTATCGTGAGTACCCTATAATAGTGGAGCATCCCGGCTGGTCGGAGCATGACCCCTTGGGTTATTGGGAAGCAGCTTGTGAACTGTTAAAAGAATGTATTCAAAAGGCAAAAGTAGATCCAAAGGAGATTGTGGCAATTGCTGTCTCCTCTGCCCTACCCTGTTTGGTGATGCTTGATGAAAAGGGAGCACCTATTCAAAAAGCTTATAATCTTATGGATAAAAGGGCATGGATGGAAGCGAAGGAATTGATGGAAAATCCCGGAAAAGAGCAGATATTTGCCCTTTCGGGTAATCGACTGGAGGATCATCCTTCCATTGTAAACCTTCTGTGGGAAAAGAAAAACCGTCCTGAGGATTTCGCCCGAATTAAAAAAGTAAATACTATTGACGGATATATCCGTTATAAGTTGTGTGGAAGTCATACAACAAATCATTCCTGCGGAGTATTTTTAGGGGGATATAATATTAGAAAAAACAGTTTTGATAGGACACTGCTGTTAAATCTGGGTATTAATCCGGATTGGATGCCGGAAATCTATGGCTGTGAGGATATTGTGGGAGAGGTGAATAAAACAGCAGCCAAGGACACGGGTTTATCACCGGGAACTTTGGTTAGTGCCGGACAATGCGATTTTAATGCGGGCTGTATTGGAGCGGGACTTTTCAAAGAGGGAGATATAAATATGAATTTGGGAACTTGCGGTAATTTTGGAGTTATTCACAAGGACAGTAACTTTCTGGACACAATGCTGGCCTGTGCCTTTACAGCAAATTCCAATAATACATATATTACCATTCCAACCACTACCACAGGTGGAGGAGCCATTCGCTATCTGCGAGATTTCTTCGGGGATGCGGAAAAATCATTGGAAAAGCTCACAGGAATGAGTGCTTACACAATGATGGATATGGAAGGAGAAAGAATTTCACCGGGTAGCGAGGGGCTACTCATACTCCCATATCTTATGGGAGAACGAACCCCATTATGGAACAGCGAGGCCAGAGGGGTAGTATTCGGTATGTCTTTTCACCATACCAAGGGGCATATGATAAGGGCAATGATGGAGGGTGTGGCATATGCTTTGTACTCATCTTTTCTTTTAATGAAGGAATCGGGAAAAACCATGGGAAATTGCATTATTTTTAATGAGGGAGGAGCATCCAGCAGACTATGGAGAAAAATAATCACTGATGTGTTTGCAGTTCCGACCGCCATGGTGGAAAACCGGGTGGGAGCTCCTTACGGTGATGCAATTCTTGCGGGGGTGGCAGCAGGTGTATTTCCGGATTATCAGATTGCTAAAGATAAGGCAAACTACATTGATCCCATTGAACCGAATGAAAAGAATCACCAAATTTATATGGAGTACTACAGGCTATTTGAAAAGCTCTACCGTGATGTTAAGGATGATTTTTCTATTTTAGCAAGGATTGTGAAAGGAGAAAAACTATGATAGTGCCACTTGCAGTAATGCAAAAGGAGGCTAGGAAAAAAGGATATGCGGTGCCACATTTCCTTGGGGCAAATTTTGAAATGACACTGGCTGCCATAGAGGCTGCTAAAGAGTGTGGCTCACCCTTGGCTTTGGGATTTGCTCCTGAGGTATTTGCCATGATTCCGCTGGAGTATGCAGTGCCTATGTTACGGGAAGCTGCAGATAGAGCCACTGTGCCCGTGTCCATTCAGCTGGAGCATGGAAAAGGGTATGAAATATTGGCAAGAGCCATTTCTTTGGGAATGCAGTCCGTGATGTTTGACGGATCCCATTTGCCTGTGGAGGAAAATATACAAAAAACCAAGGAAATTGTAAAAATGGCACATGCTTTTGGTTGCGATGTGGAGGCTGAGCTGGGTTATGTGGGAGGTTCCGCTCTTTGTGATATTGAGAGCGAAGAAAGTCGGGAAACAGATCCTGACATTGTGCTTGAGTTTATTCAACAAAGTGAGGTGGATTCCCTTGCTATTTCCTTTGGTAATGTTCATGGAAGGTATAGGGGAGAAGCAAAACTAAACTATGCATTGGTGGAAAAAATAGCGGGGATGACGGAAGTCCCATTGACTATGCATGGAGGATCAGGTCTTACAAAAGAACAATATAAAAAAAGTATTGAGGCAGGAATCAGCAATATTCACTTTTATACTAATATTACTTTAGGATTGTGGAGGAGTTTGGAAGAACTTGCAAAAAAAAGAAACGGTCAGCCGGTGTATCATGAAATCTGTGGTGCTACCATTGCCTATTTTAAAAAAGAGATTCTAAATATTATGGAGATTTGTAAAAGTGCCGGAATGGCATAAGTAGAGGAGAATATGAAAAATGTATTAATTTTAGGGGGACCGGGGAATATCTCCGAATCTACCATTCGTTATTTTTTAGAAAAAAAAGTACCTGTGGGTGTATTGACCCATGCTACCACCGACCTTTTAGGATTGGATGGAAAGATTTCCGTTTTTAGGGGAGACCGAAATGATATAGAGGATTTGATGAGGGTATACAGGGAATTTGATCCTGAGGTTATCATTGATTTTTGTTGCTTTGAGCCATTTCAAGCCAAAGTGGCAGTGGAGGCGGTGAAGCAGATGCGCTGTGCCAGATATATCTTTGTGAGTACGGTGGATGTGTACGGATATCCTCTAAATCGTCTTCCAATGCGAGAATCGGATCCTTGGGGAGAACCGAACTGTCTGTATGCAAAGAACAAAAAAGAATGTGAACAGATTTTTAAGGAGGGATTTGCCGATACATCCACCTCCTTAACAATTGCCAGACCTGCCTATTCAATGGGAAAAACCTTTGCACTGTCTGCTTTTGAGAGAAACAGGGGTAAACATATTGTGGCAAGAATCCGAGAGGGTAAGCCGGTGTATGTTCCGGGAGACGGAAATGCCCTTTTGCAAACCGGATCAGCCTATAATACAGGGCTGATGATTGCCCGTATTGCAGAAAATGATAATTGTAAAGATCAGGATTATACATGCGGACATGATAGATTGAATACCCAAGATGAATATATTAAGGCCTTTGCCAATGTTTTGGGAATGCCTGTAAAAATCGTGCACATTCCAACGGATTTTATGTACAGTTTGGAGAGAAAAGAGGTGGAAGACAGTATTTTAAAGGATTTGTCTATCCATAATATTTACTTTTCCGTGGACAAATTTAAACAGGAATTTCCGGATTTTGTATGGGAGTATTCCATGGAGGATGCTGCAAGAGCTTTTATTGAACATCAGGATAAAATCGGTACCTTTGATAAGCCGCTTGAGGAGCAGTTTGAGGATAAGGTATTAGAAAAATGGGAAAAGGCCATGGAGGCTTTAAGGCAGGAAATTGACTTTTAAAAGAATACGACGCAGTTCGTAATGTTTTTATAGAAAATTAATATTAACAGGAGGATGTATGGATAAAACTTTAGAAAGAGCATGGAATTTGACGCCTGCACAAAGGGAAGAATATGCTAAGTATTTGATGCCGGCTTACCGTAAGCAAGGAGGATTTCCGTTAAAGGGAGCTAAGGGGATTTATCTGGAAGATCAGGACGGCAGGAGGTACATGGATTTTACCTCGGAAATGTTTGCCTGTATTTTGGGATTTGGAAATGAGGAAATAGCCGAGGTGATTTATGAGCAGGCAAAGGGGCTTACAATTGTAGCTCCTTTACATCAAACAGATCTTCGTTACAGTCTGTGTCATAAAATCGCTCAGATTGCTCCTGAGAATCTGGATCGCATGTCATTTACCGTAGGAGGAGGTCCTGCCATTGAATCTGCTATGAAGATCGCTTTAAAAAATGTGCCGGGTTCCAGAAATTTTGTCAGCCTTCAGGGAGGATATCATGGTACCACTTTTGGTGCAGCCAATGCCACATTCCTAACAAGCAGGTTGCATGAGTGGGGGGAAGCCAATCCGGAATTGTTTCATTTTGCAGGGGTACTTTCCAATAATTGCATTCGTGTGCCTCGTCCCTATCCATATCGCTCTCCATTTTCAGGTAGCGAAGAAGAAATGGCAGAGTACTATGCAAATATGGTAAGAGACACTATTCTCAATGGAGTGCCGGGACCAACCGCAGGAGTGATTGTGGAGCCGGTACAGTCTGCAGGAGGACAGATTGAATTTTCTAAATTATATCTGCAAAAGCTACGTAAGATCTGTGATGAGATGGGAACATTACTGATTTTTGATGAATTTCAAACATATTGTCGCACAAATCGTTTCTTTGCGGCTCAGTACTATGATGTGGAGCCGGATATTATCACCTTTGCCAAGGGACTTGGGGGAGGCATCCCTGCAGCCGGTATTTTGATCCACAAAAGACTTCGAGGATTTGAAAACCTTATGGAGGATATGCAGACTTTCCAAAACAACCACATCGCCTATGCGGCTGCCTTAAAAACCATTGAGATAATTGAGCGTGATCATCTTTTAGAAAATGTGGAGACGGTGGGCGCCGCTATTAAAGACAGACTGAAAATTATGCAGGAAAGGTACCCGGAAATTGGAGATATTCGCGGTCCGGGACTGGCTATCGGTGTGGAGATGGTAAAGAACCCTGAGAGTAAGGAGCCTCTTTCCAATGAAACCATGCAAGAACTTTTTCACGCAGCCATTAAGCAGGGACTGTTTTATCAGTTGGCTGAAAATGTAATTAAATTAAAGCCACCTATTGTAATTACCTTAGAGGAAGCAAATACTGCCATGGATATGCTTGAGGCTTCATTTGAGGCTGTGCTGCGCAAGTAAAAGGAGGAGTATGAAGGCGATTGTAAAATATGGACAGGCAGCCGGAGAGGTGGCACTTAGGGAAATCCCTGAACCTGTTTGCGGAAAAAAAGAGGTAAAAATTGAGGTTAAAGCCTGTGCTATTTGTGCTACAGACCTGCACATTCTGGAGGGAAGTTATCCCTGGGATGTGGGAAAAGTTTTGGGGCATGAATTTTCCGGGATAATCCGTGAGGTAGGAGCAGAGGTGACGGGCTTTAAGCCGGGTGACAGGGTGGCATCCTGTATGGAAGGGGGATTCGGAAAATATTGCGTAAAAGCTTTTGATGACTGGATATTTCCCATCCCTGATTCTATTTCCTTTGAGGAGGCGGCTCTTTTGGAGCCACTATGCTCTGCAGCCAACAGCATTGTAAACAAATCCAAAATTTTGCCCGGAGATGTAGTTTTAATCGAAGGTCCGGGAGCTATAGGTCTGTTTGCAATGCAGATAGCAAAGCTTTCCGGAGCTATAACGGTTCTAACAGGAATTACAAAGGATGGAGGCAGGATGCAACTCGCAAAGGAGTTGGGCTGTGACTATACTTTGGATGTAAAAAGAGAAAATCTTCAGGAACTTGTTATGAATTTGACACAGGGACGTGGGGTAGATACTGTGATTGAATGTACAGGCAGTCAAGCCGGACTGGATACAGGATTGGCACTTTTAAAGACTGCGGGACAGCTCACACAAGTGGGAGTGTTTGGAAAGCATCCTCAGATAGATTTGGGGCGGGTGGTATATCACAGCCAGAAAATTATCGGAAGCATTGCCTTTGACAGAGAAACATGGATGCGGTGTATTGATCTTTTAGATAGAAAAAAAGTGCATGTACAGGAAATTATTTCACATACTTTTCCATTAGAGGAGTGGGAAAAGGGATTTGAAGTTACAAAAAATCAAGAGGGATTGCGTGTTTTGTTAATTCCCTAAAGGAGGAGATTTATGGCTTTACAGATAAAAAAAGAAATATCTTTTTAACCTTTACATTATGCTTTGCAATGCTTGGAGCGGCTTGTGGTGCTAAAACAAATGGAAGTTCTGCAACAGGAGCCGGTGGCGAGGGAGCAGCCGGGAGCAGTCAGCCTGTAACTATTCGTTTCGCACATGGTTGGTCTCCATCCGGGGATACCGCGGTGGGAGCAAAGTTTGTGACAGATTTTGCTCAGTCTCATAAGGACAGTATAAATCTGGTGGAAGAGGTTGTAGCAGGTGATGAGATGCTAACAAAAATAAAGGTGGATATTGCGGGAGATAATCTGCCGGATGCCTGGATGTACTGGGGTTCTATGGCAGATAGCGGTAATTTAATCAAATCAGGACTTTTGGCAGATGTGGGAGAGTACTTTAAAGAGTCGGAAAAAGTAAACCAAAGTGATTATCCTGACGCAATGTTTGATTCATTCAGGTTTAACGGAAAGATTTACGGGATTCCGACTGAGTCATACGTAGGATTTTGGTTCTGTAATAAAGAATTATTTGAAAAGTACAATTTGGAGTATCCCACTACCTATGAGGAACTGCTGGAAGTTTCTAAGGTGTTTAATGAAAACGGCATTGTACCTTTGGCTATGGGCTCAAAGGCCGGAAATCCCGCTCATTTTTTCTTCAGCGAACTGTTCTGCCAATATGCCGGGGCAGAAGAAAAATTTTCGGAGTTGACCGATGACTGGAAAGTAGACAATGAAAACTTCCGCAAGGTGGCAGAGCTGATTGCAGATATGAAAAAGAACAATGTATTTCCGGCAGATACGGTGGCAAATGGGGACTGGGGACCAAGTTTTGCGCTGTATGATGAGGGAAAGGCCGCTATGGTATACACTATGACCTGGCAGCTTAAAGCCTTAAGCCCGGAAACCGAGGCAAAAACAGTGCAGATCAATGCCCCGAAGATGCCGGGCAGTACAGTGGATCCTGCAGGCTTTGTCAGCAGCAACAGTACCTATGGTTTGGTATTTAATGCTAAATCTTTTGCAGATCCTGCGAAGAGAAAAGCTCTCATTGAGCTGGGAGATATGTTTACCTCCAATGAATGGGTGGAAACTATGTTTTATGAAACCGGCACATTAAATGCCAAGGATATTACAATTGATCCAAACAAAGTACAAATGCCTATTTTATTTTCAGTGATTGACAACGCTAAGGGAAAGGAGAAAATGTCCTGCCACTGGTTGGCATATCCGGATGGAGAGCCTTTTAGCTATTTCATGGAAAAGCTGGATGAGCTGTTTGCAGGTTCAATGTCACCGGAAGAGTTTAGTGAAGGCTGTCAAAAAGCATTAGATGAGGCAAAAGAAGACAGATAAGGGGAGATGTCCGATTATGTATGCTACACAGACAAAAAAAGAAATACATTGATATCCGCCGCCTTTCTTTCCCCTGCAATGGTATTATACTTGGGTTTTGTGATTTTGCCCATTGCCATGTCAATATACTATTCCCTAACTAAGTGGTCAGGGGCAGGAATGCCGGAATTTATCGGACTGAGAAATTTTCAAAGGATTTTTAAAAATAAAGATTACTGGATCTGCTTTGGGAATACTGTGCAGTGCATTCTGTTTTCCTTGGCATTGCAATTGCCTTTAGGACTGATTTTTGCTTATTTATTAAGTCGTACCAAAATGTTTTACAGATTGTTTCGCTCTGTTTACTTCCTACCGGCAGTGATTTCACCTACTGCCATCGGCACAATGTTTTTGATATTTTTAAATGGGGATTTCGGACCTTTTAATCTGATGTTAAAAAACCTGGGGCTACATAGTCTCACAAGAAACTGGCTCTCAGATTCCGGTACTGTGCTTTATGCAGTGATGTTCCCCATGATTTGGCAGTATATCGGCCACTATATCATTATCTTTTTAGCAGGGGTACAGTCCATCCCCGAAGATATTTTGGAAAGTGCCAGAATGGATGGAGCCAATTCTTTCCAAATTTTTTTAAAAATTGTAGTTCCCATGCTGAAACATCTCATTGGAGTGTGTGTGGTTTTGTGCTTTACAGGAAGCGTTAAGGCATTTGACCAAGCTTATGTTATGACAGGGGGAGGTCCCGGGGTAAAATCCTCTTATCTTGCAATACGTATGTATGAGAGAGCCTTTACTGACAATAAGCTGGGGGAGGGTACAGCCATCGCTATTACAATGCTGGTATTTTCTCTTTTGTTTACCATTGTTTTTAATAAAATCAATAGAAGTGAAGGTCTTGAATATTAGGAGAACACTATGAAAACAGTAGAACAGTATAAAAAAGGAGTTTCTCTTCATCCTGTTACAGCTTTAAAATATCTGGCTTTAACCTTAGCAGGGTTTAGCTGTATTCTACCCTTTGTCTGGGTAGCACTTAGCTCTGTAAAACCGGATAGGGAAATATATAGCAATTCATTTGGTTTGCCTAAGGTATGGGTTTGGAGCAATTACAAAGATGCATGGAAAGGTGCACAGGTGGCTACCAGTTTTTTAAACAGTATTTTTTATTCCTTTACATCTGTAGCTCTTTTGATTTTAGTGGCTGCTATGGCATCCTATATTCTTGCCAGAGTGTGGACGGGAAAAATACTATACAACTTTTTTGCTTTAGGCATCATGATTCCTATCCATGCAGTGATCATTCCGATGCTGATGATTCTTAGAAGACTTGGGTTGGTAAATACCAGACTTGGAATTATTCTAGCCTATACTGTGGCAGAGCTTTCTTTCAGTATTTTCATTTTGGTGGCTTTTATGAAAACTATACCGAGGGAAATTGAGGAAGCGGCTCAAATTGACGGGAGTTCAAGACTACGCACCTTTTTCCAAATCATATTGCCTATCTCAAAGCCGGGGCTTGCCACCATTGGAACTTTTGCCTTCATTAACTCATGGAATGATCTTTTATTGGCTTTGGTGATTACATCCGGTCCTAAGCTAAGTACTTTGAATCTGGCATGTTTTAATCTTCGAGGGCTGTATGTACAGCACTATGGACTAATTACTGCCGGGCTGATGATTATGATGATTCCGGTAATTGTAATTTACATTTTCTTTCAGGAACAGTTGGTAAAGGGCATCACAGCAGGGGCGGTAAAAAGCTAGGGGGTATAAATGATGAGAATAGCTATAGGTTCAGATCCGAATGCAGCAGAGGAAAAATATAGACTGGTAGAATTTATAAAAAGAAATGAATTAGGTGAAATTGTAGATTTTGGAAGTGATGATGTAATATACGCAAATGTTGCAATAGAGGTAGCAGAACAGGTTGCTAACAAAAAATTTGACAGGGGGATATTGTTATGTGGTACCGGTTTGGGAATGTCTATTGCTGCCAATAAAGTGAAAGGTGCGTATGCTGCATTGATTTCAGATATTTATTCTGCCAAAAGAGCAGTGTTAAGTAATAATGCCAATATAGCATGTATGGGCGCATTTACTACCGGAGAAAAGCTTAGAGAAGAGTTGATATATGCATTCCTTACAAATAAATTTGATGAAAAAAGTGCATCAAATGCAAAGGTAAATGCATTTGTCTCATATGATATAAAGAGATAATAAATTAGTTTAAGAAACTCCGGATAGTGAAATTAAAAAAAGTGAATTTTAGATATTTTTGGTGGTGTTGATTTTTCAACCCACCTTTTATTGTATTTGTATGTTTTTAGCTAAAACTATAAGTTTTGTTTTAATTTAAAAATCTTATTACTTTAAACTAACTTATGTATTACAAAAAGAATAAAGATATAGTAATAAATTATTAAACTATTCTGTCTTGACAAGGATATGTCAAGGGAGTTACACTCGTGCTTAACAAAATTGATAATGTAATAGGAAGTAAATATTACATAGGGGAAAGTGTGAGTATCACAAATAAGATATGATTGTGAATTGTTTTGTGTGTAAAATAAAGTTATCTGTTGAGTAAACAATATACAAAAAAGTTTTGGTAGATATATATCTTATAGTGAGATATAATAGGATAATAATAAAGTATCAGTTAGTTAGAGAGTTAAGTAGATTTGATTTTTTGTAAATTTAAGAAAAGTAAAATAGGGGTGCAAAGAATGAATGATGGGGAAAGTTCTACATATATAAATATAAATGTATGGTGGCGAGCGGTTACCTTTATACTATCTACGGTATTTTATATTTTAGTATCGCTATACAATAATGAATATATAAACAAAATAATAATTTTGGGAATACTTATATCCTGTGGTCTAAGTTGCTGGCTGTATAAGAGAGTTTGTGAGAACAGATTACATTTTAGGATAATGTTTGTGTTGGAAGTCTTTTCTTATGGAATTTTTATATTCTTGAGCGGAGGATTTAACAGCCCATATCTTTGGTATGAAGTAAACTGTATTTTACTTATGGTGGCTTTAGATAAAAATATATCTGTGACTTTTATTTCATGTGTCTGGTGTTTATTCTGTGCGGTAGCGGGTAAAAGTATCGAAAATTCTTCTTATCAAGATATAAATATCATACTTGGAATGGCTATGCTGATGTGTGAGTTTTATATTGTTCGTTACTATATAACATATATCGGTAAACAAAAAGAAGAATTGGAAAGTTTAAATGCTGAACTTGAAAGAGAAAAGGAGCTTAGTAATTATGCTTTTTTGATGTTGGCGGAGCTTAGTGACAGCTTCGGACTTTTTGCAATGACGGATCCTAAAAAGATAATGGAAAAGCTGTCAATGTTACTAAGAAAAAATAAGTTGTATTCAGAGTTTATTCTTATAAAATTTGCAAGAGAAGGTGTTCCGGAGATTATAGAAAGTTATCAAACTGATAGGGAAAGGTTTGATGATATAGTAAAAAGGATTAAATTTTGGAATGAGACATATACTAATACCATATCTAAAGAGGTATATAATGAAATATTTTATATGGAATCCGGAGGAAATAAGTATGAAGTAATATCTATTGGAGAGGCTACATATGTTAGCGGAGTTTTGGTCAGAAAAATATCTGAAATTTTTAAAGATGAAAAAGATTTTTATTTATATCTGATAAAGTCTGTTTTCAATAATCTTGATACATATTCTCAAGTTGAAAGGTTTGTTGCGGTAGAAGAACAAAACCGTATTGCAAATGAAATCCATGATACTGTAATACAAAAGCTTTTCGGTATTACCTGTAGTCTGGCTGTTTTGGAAAATAAAGTAAAAATGGCGGAGAAAAATATGGAAAAGAATGAAATTATAGATTCTATACATATGTTAAAAAAATCTGTCGAAAGTACTATGGCGGAACTTAGAGAAAGTATATACGGTAAAAGGTTTAAAGATAATTTAAACACTTTTATTCATACAATTTATGCATATATGGAGGAAATAGAAAGATTAAATGATGTAAGGATAGATGTAGATTTAGATGAGCAGTCCGATTATATACCGATAGCACAGAAGATAGCTCTGTACAGGGTTGTATGTGAATCGACCAATAATGCTATAAAACATGGAAAAGCAAAAAATATAGAAATTGAGTTGAAGTTAAAGTCGGACACAATTGAATTAAAAGTAGAAGATGACGGAGGGGGGTTCTCGAAAGAAGACAAGAATTTCACAGAGGGAAATGGCTTGAGAAATATGAGGAGCATAGCGGTTTTGCTAAAGGGATATTTGAGTATAGTACATAGTGATAAAAGCGGAGTTAGAGTTAAGCTTAGTTTACCAAGATAATAGGAGGGCAAAAATGGTGCTTGTGTTGGATGATCACCCTATTGCTAGACAGGGATTGGAATCAATTATAAAACTTCATAAACCTGAGGAAGAAACGCTTCAGGCAGGAACTGTAAGAGAGGCAATTGATATAACAGAGAACAGACCGATAGATACAGTGTTTGTAGATTTAAATCTACATAATGAAAGCGGCTTTGATTTTCTGGAATGGATACAAAAACAGAATAAATCCGTAAAGACATTTGTAATTACATCATCATCGAGTGAAAGTGATTTTGTTAAAGCAAAAAAACTTGGAATAGATGCCTATGTTTTAAAAGATGCTTTTATAGATGATATTATGTACAGTATCAAAGTGGTAGATAGAGGGGGGAAGTTCTATTCAGCTGATTTGCTTGAAAATTTGGGCAATACATCAGAGGAAGAAAAAAAGATAGAAACCCTAACAAAAAGAGAGCTGGAAGTAGTATTGCTTTTAAAGGAAGGCTATTCAAATGCAAAGATAGCTGAGGAATTGTTTGTATCTGAAGGAACTGTAAAAAAACATTTATCAAATATATTTGGTAAGTTGCAATTGTATAGCAGAACAGAAGTTTTGGTATTTGTTGAAAGGAATATAGATAAATTTCAAATGGCATTAGATTCTAATGAAAAATGTTAGAATTTATGTATATAAAATATATTTTGTAGTAAAGGTAGGAGAATGATGCATAAAAAAAGTATGTTTTCAAGAAGGTCATGTGTTTTTTTAATTTTGTTTTTGGGAATGGCAGCCATGGGAGGAACTTATTCAAGCTGGTATTCAACCATATTTGCAGAAACTAAAGTTACAAGTGGAGTTATGGATGTGATTTTCAGCAGTAAAGTCAGTGAAAAATATTCAGCGTATATAACTGATATTAACGGTAATGATGAAACTCCATTGGAAGCGGAATTTAACACTACAGATAAGGAGCTTGAAGTAGTATTTAAGGAAGGTTTACCTGTAAATTCATTACTGGAAGGTAAGCTTTTAAAATTGGAATTTCCGTTAGATACTTCAGAAGACAGTACAGTTAATAAGTTAAATCATACAGAACTTGAGTTAACAAAAACCGGAGATATTATAGAGTTACAGGCTGATAGAGCGATGATGATCTATAACGGAGTCGGTTATTCTCTTGATGAAAACAAGGAAGCATTTACACAACCGTTACAATTTGAAGTTTATAAGACTTTGGATGAAGAAAGTAAGAGTGATATTAGAGGGCAGATATATTTAAAAATGACCGGAGAAAGTATAAAAGAGGTAGGAGATTTACCTACAAAGTTAAATGTAGAGAGTGAAGCTCTTTCTGAAATTGCCGATCTTGATTTAAATGAATATGAACTTATCGGAACAATGGTAGACGGTGTTATGGTCACATATTCCTGTGAAATACCTTTTGATGTATTTCAAAGCGGTTCCAAGGTAGAAAAAAGTGTGAGATAGGAGATTGCATATGAAAAAGAAAACTTATATCGTTACAGCAGCGACAGCTTTTGTCCTTTTATTCAGTATAACATCATGGGCATATTGGAAAGATGAACTAAAAGTGAAAAGTACAATTCCGGTTGTTTATAATGTTGAAGTTGAGATAAAGGAAGAGGCGGAGAGTAAGGAAAATGATATAATTATTAAGTCTCAGAGAGAAGATGTTAATGCGGAAAATCCGAAAGAGAGTGTGGAAGAAAAGACAGAAGCAGAATCTGAGGAAAATATAGAGAGCATAGGCACAGAATCAGAAAACGAGTAATATGAAAAAAATAAGCCCTGAAAAAAAATATACTATCTATGCGGCTTTTCTTTTATTGGGTGTTATATTACCGGCATTACCATACTTAAAAGGTAAGATTTTTAGCATGCCACTAATTACAGCGGTTTATTGGTGTGTTCTTACAGCTATTATATTTTTTCTGTTACCTGTTTTATATATACCTAAAAGTAATCCGGCAAGCAGAGATCTTGTAGGATATGGTGTATCCGGAGGAATAATATTTATAGCTTTGGAATTTGTTCCTGCATTATTTCTGAAAAAGTTGGGGGCAAGTCCTTATGATACATCTCCTATGGGAATATTGTTAAATATTTTTACAATATTTTCAGCGATTACAGCAAAGGAAATGATAAGACAGTATTCTTTTGCAGCAACATATAAGGGTGTTAAATATAAGCAAGCTGCAATAGTTATTATAACTATTATAATGTGTTTAATAGAAATCAATTTTGGAAAGATTGCAAGTACCAAAGAACTTAAGGAGTTGTTTATATATATTGCGCAAACTGTAATACCTATAATAACAAAGAATGTTCTTTTGTCTGTATTTGTTTTTTATGGAGGAGTTTTGCCGGGTATAGTGTATTTGTGCATTATACAGCTTTTCCAAAAACTATGTCCTGTACTGCCCGAACTACCATGGTTGCTTGAAAGTGCAATAGGTATTGTGTTTCCGATTATTTATGCAATGTATATTTCGGAACATGCTTTTGCACAGGGATATCAGAGCCGTATGAGTAAAAGAGATGATATAATATACATATTATCTCTTTTTGCTTCAATAATGTTTGTTTGGTTTTGTGTAGGTGTATTTCCTATATACCCAACAATAATACTGACAGGAAGCATGGAGCCGTTAATTATTCCCGGAGATGTGGTTCTGGTAAAAAAAATAGTAAAAGAAGAGGAAATATATACTCTGTCAGAGGGGGATATTATAAATTTTAAGCGGGATAATATAACTATAACGCATAGAATTAAAGAAGTGTTTAAAGATGAGGCGGGAAATGTAAGCTTTGAAACCAAGGGAGATAATAATAATGCAGTTGATGAAAGAAAGGTAGTTCCTAATGATGTCAGAGGTATTGTTATAAAAGTGATTCCCAAAGTAGGTTTACCAATATTAATATTGAAAGGATCAGACAATATTCCAAAAGGAGTTGTTGACAAATAATGAGATTTATAAAAAAGAATAAAGAAAAAGAGACGCAAGCTTCCGATATAAATGCCAAAGAATATATTAAGCTGACAAAGAATATAAGAATCTTTTTTTACATTGTCGGTGCGATATTATTGATTATCAGTGCTGTTTTTTTATTTATAAAAGCAAGACCGCATATGGAGACAAAGGATGAGATTATAAATTCTTATAATATTTCCACGGATGCTTCGTACAAAGTACATTTATTGGAAAACAGTGTATTTGAGGGTGAATTTTTAGAGGAAGGACGACTTTATTCGAGTGCAATTACAGATTTTATAAGAGTTGACTTTAAGTCTGAATTAACTCTGACAGGCTCGCTTAATATATCAGGAAACTATTCTATAGATGCAGTATTGCAAGGATATCAATCAAGCAATACTGATGAAAAAATTGTTATATATGAGAAAACATATCCTATTAAGGAAGGTGCAATAGATAATAGTTTTATAAATTATGCTACTATAACCGAAAGTATGGACATAGATCGTTCGACTTATAGAGATTATGCAAAGGATATTGAGGCTGTACTTGGTGGAGAGACTGAAAAAGACTTTTATATATTATTCAGCGGTAAATATGATGTAGGTGGAGAAGAAAAAGAATTTTCATATAAAATAGATATACCTGTCAGCAAGGACAAGTTTTATGAAATCAATAAAGACAGTATAGTTGTGGACAGTGGGGATTTTACAGAGCAGACCACAATAAAAGTGCAGCCGAAATTCGGTTCTTATGTAGTATTTATTGCATTATTACTGGTTTCTACCGGATTTATAGCTTTTGTCAGATTCTTCACTGTGAATATGGAAGGCAAAGAACTTGCATTAAAGAAGCTTTCACAGATGATGAGGAAATATGGAAGTAGAATGATATGTATTAAAGGCATACCTGATCTTAGTGAAAAGCCTGTAATAAATATAAAGAGTATGGCAGAAATGGTGGAACTTTCAGATGAAATCAGAGAAGCCATATTCTATGTAGAGAGTGAAAATGAATTGCCTAAGGATGGTAAGGCTTATATATTATCAAAAGATTTTGTGTATATTTACGATAGCGGTATACAGAATGAGATGTAATATACTACTTTAGTAGTAGTCTAAAATATGA
This sequence comes from Lachnospiraceae oral taxon 107 str. F0167, assembly GCA_000209465.1. Lineage (GTDB taxonomy): Bacteria > Bacillota > Clostridia > Lachnospirales > Lachnospiraceae > Lachnoanaerobaculum. The sequence goes on from GL890585.1 coordinate 228,373, forward strand.
CTTGAGGGTGTTTTTATAGTTATATGAATGATGTATACTTGTTTCACAACGGAAAACAAAAATGAGTTTTTCAAAAGTTGAGTGTCATGACTCACAATTTATTTTTATTAATTTAATTCTCAGGAGGAAAAAATGAGACGTTCAAGAAGAAATACATTAGTTGGCGGTATTGTAGCATTAGGTTTGGTATTAGCAGGTACAGGATATGCTTACTGGACAGATTCATTAAATGTAACAACTAAGGCTACAACAGGAGATTTCGGAGTTAAGTTTGTTGATTTAGGATTATACGGACAGTATGGTGATGAGACAATGAAGGGTGCCGGATGGTCTATAGTAGACGGTATCGGTGAGACAGGATATGTTGGAGATCAGTTCTTCCTTAGAGGATCAAGTGATTACAATATTATAGCTAAGCCTGGCAGCATTGATGCTTACAAGGAGAGAGCAAAGGGACACAACAATGTTGATTTCAATGCAGAGCTTGTAGACAAAGAGGGATTATCAAAGGATATCGGAACAGCTTATAAGAAGGCTGTTACAGATGCAAGCGGTAAGATTTTACTTACAATCGACAATATGTATCCGGGATATGCTCAGGTATTCCGTTCAGATATCGTAAACGTTGGCGATATAGCAGCTAAGTTAGGCAATATCAAGTTTGAGACAAAGACTCTTGATGGCAAGGAAAAAGGAAATCTTGAGGATATGATAGGTGTTGCTGTTTATCTTCACAGAGAGCAGTCTATACCTCAGTTCAAGGACAATGAGCCTACATTCAAGCTTGCTAAGGCAATTGCAAATAACGGTGCTGATGACAGCAGATTCTTCAGAGTTGGTGGAGTTGATTTTGTAAGATTATCAGCTTTAAATGACGCAGATGTTAAAGCAGCATTAGAGAACAATGTTATTATGTGTGCACCTGCTACAGATCAAAGACTTGATATCTTCGTTGGTGTAGCTATGGATCCTGATGCAGAAGGTAAGTTTACAACAGGTACAGCAGCAGACAGAAAAGACAATGATGACAAGTTAAGCCAGGGCAAGGGTGTTCAGCTTTCAATGGATCTTCTTTGGGATCAGTTCAACGTTGGTAAAGATGCAGGTACAACAAACATCTTAGAGAAGCAGAACAAGGATGCTGCTTCAAAGCCATCAACAAAGCCGGATGCAGGAAGCTCAAAGGGTTCAAGTGCAGGAAGCTCAGCTGGTTCAAGTGCAGGAAGCTCAGCTGGTTCAAGCGCAGGAAGCTCAACAGGTTCAAGCACAGGTAGCTCAAAGGGTTCAAGTGCAGGAAGCTCAAAGGGTTCAAGCGCAGGAAGCTCAGCAGGTTCAAGTACAGGAAGCTCAGCAGGTTCAAGTACAGGAAGCTCATTCGGTTCAAGCTTTGGTAGCTCAAGAAGAAGAGGTAGATAATATTATAATGTCTGAAATGTTATAATATTCTAAATAAGATAAAAAGGGTGTGTGAAAAATGGTATTTCATTTTTCACATGCCTTTTTTGTGTATAAAATTATTATCACTTCATATTTGCCAACCTGTACTTTTTGATATAAAATATATACAATATATCATAGAATGCGGAGGATTTATGAATTACAAATTCAAATATAAAAATACGGCTTTTGAATTGTTTAAGCTGTCTTTCTTTTTTCTTTATTCATCTCTGGTGGGAATTGTAAATATTATTTTCACATTTGCTATGTTGGCGCTTATATCTGTAAGATGGCATGAAGCCAATAATTTTTTAAGAGTTATACTGGTGTTTGCAGTGCTTTTTTTCGTGTTGTTTCAGCCGGTTATGATGTATCAAAAGGCAGTAAAGAACGAAAAAAGTTTGAAGGAGCTTACCCTTGAGCTTGGAGAAAAGGGAATAAGTGTTGAAGTGGGCAGTGAGCATGATTTCATGGAATGGAGCAGGATAAAAGCCGGGAAGAGATTTCCGCAGATGCTGATTATTTTTACCGATAATACAAATGGATATATTCTTACAAAGAGAATAGTTGGAAAAGACTATAAACAGATATTTAAAGATATTTTGGAAAGAATAAAGAAATGAAAAATAAACTTGTATGGCTTTTAGCTTTTACTGCTATGATTTTTAATATTTCATGTGTAAGAAAAAAGCCGGA
>GL890586.1:0-74703 GCA_000209465.1 Lachnospiraceae oral taxon 107 str. F0167
GGACTTAGTGATCCGGTGGTATAAAGTGGGATTGCCATCGCTCAACGGATAAAAGCTACCCTGGGGATAACAGGCTTATCACTCCCAAGAGTTCACATCGACGGAGTGGTTTGGCACCTCGATGTCGGCTCATCGCATCCTGGGGCTGTAGCAGGTCCCAAGGGTTGGGCTGTTCGCCCATTAAAGCGGTACGCGAGCTGGGTTCAGAACGTCGTGAGACAGTTCGGTCCCTATCCGGCGTGGGCGTAAGATATTTGAGAGGAGCCGTCCTTAGTACGAGAGGACCGGGACGGACTGACCGCTGGTGTACCTGTTGGAGAGTAACTCCATGGCAGGGTAGCTATGTCGGGACGGGATAAACGCTGAAGGCATCTAAGCGTGAAGCCCCCCTTAAGATGGGATATCTCATGTGAAAACAGTAAGACCCCTTGAAGACTACGAGGTAGATAGGGCCAAGATGTAAGTACAGTAATGTATTAAGTTGATGGTTACTAATAGGTCGAGGGTTTAACCAAAAGATAGGAAAATTTATAATGTATAAAATGCAGTTTGGTAGGCAGTTTTGAAGGTACATGCGCGAGTGGCTCAGTTGGTGGAGTACGACCTTGCCAAGGTCGGGGTCGCGGGTTCGAGTCCCGTCTCGCGCTCTTTTAGAAGTCTTTTTTAAGACTTCTTTTTTATTATATGTAAAACAACATACTTTTCTAAATAGTAAAATCACAAATCCTGCCCACACCGGAAAGGATATATTATATGCACATGTAAGCAGTAATGATAAAAGTCTTTAAAGATATAAAACCTCATACTTTATGTATAAAAAAACAAACATAAGATATAATGCAATATTTTTTCTTGACATTGGTGTATGAGGTGATATACTTAAATAGTAATGATTCTTATTTTTAGAAAGGGATATACATGAAGGATCTAAAATACAGTAGACAAAGGGAGGCTATCTTAGACAACTTGAAGTCTAGAGTCGATCATCCTACAGCTGATATGCTCTTTCAGTCACTACGAAAAGATGATCCTAAGATTAGCTTAGGCACTGTTTATCGAAACCTCGGATTGCTCGCCGAGCTTGGTCGGATAAACAAGATTTCCGGTCAAAACGGAATCGAAAGGTATGATTATAATACCACCGAACATTATCATTTTTCATGTAAGGCGTGTTCAAAGCTCATTGATTTGCCTGCCGATATCGTTAAAGATTTAAACGATAAGGCGATGCACAGTGATATAGGTATGGTAGAAAATCATTCACTTATTTTTTATGGCTATTGTAAGGAATGCTATCAAAAAATGCTCTATATGGATTCAAAAAAGGCTGTTTAGTCTTTGAATCCGTGTTGGTGGTGTTTCATACAAATATAGTAACAATTTGATATTTATTAGGAGGAAATTTTTATGTCAAAGTACGCAGGAACAAAAACAGAGAAGAACTTAATGGACGCATTTGCAGGTGAGTCTCAGGCTAGAAATAAGTATACATATTACGCTTCAGTAGCTAAGAAGGCAGGATATGAGCAGATGGCAGCCCTTTACCTTGAGACAGCAGAGCAGGAGAAGGAGCATGCAAAAATGTGGTTTAAGGAGTTCCACGGTATAGGAACACCTGAAGAGAACCTTGTTGATGCGGCAGCAGGAGAGAACTTTGAGTGGACAGATATGTATGCTCGTATGGCAAGAGAAGCAAGAGAAGAAGGATTTGAGGCTCTTGCAAAGAAGTTTGAGCTTGTAGCAAAGGTTGAGGCAAGCCATGAGAAGAGATATCTTCAGCTTCTTGAGCATTTAAAGAATGATGGAACTTTCAAGGGAGACGCTCCTCTTGGATGGAAGTGCCGTAACTGTGGATATATCCATGAGGGTGCTGATGCTCCTACAGTATGTCCATGTTGTGCTCATCCACAGGCTTACTTTGAGAGAATGACTGTAAACTACTAATCTTATAGTAGATATAGGATCTTAAAATTAGGTATAAATTAAAAGGCTCCCCGACTGCCCGAATCGGGGAGCTTTTTAATATTTAATGCAACTATAGTCAAATGCAGTAAAGATGTGATATAATAATATGTATTGTTTTATGATAGAGAGAAGGCAAGCTAAACTTGCTATTATTAAAACGAAATAAAATATTTTGGAGGTCAATATGGCAGAAGAGACAATGAAAGATTTTGAGAAGGAGCTTGAAGAGTCATATAAGAATATGGACACAAAAGAGGATCCGGAAGCAGGCAAGTGGGATGTCTTTGAAAAGATGCTAACCGAAAAAACAGTATCAAAGGTTAAAATCACAGAGGTTGTTAAGGGTGGATGTATTGCATTTCTTGAGGAAGTAAGAGCATTTATACCGGCAAGCCAGCTATCAACACAGTATGTAGAGAATCTTGACGAGTTCCTAGGAAAGAGCCTTGAAGTTATTGTAATTACCGCAGAGCCTGCAAAGAAGAAACTTGTTCTTAGTCACAGAGCAATAGAGAAGGAAGAGGCTAAGAAGGAGAGACAGGCAAAATTTGACAGTGTAAAAGTAGGTGATGTTCTTGAGGGTAAAGTAGACTCAATCAAGGACTATGGTGCATTTATAGATCTTGGAGACGGAATTTCAGGATTATTACATGTATCTCAGATTTCAAATCAGAGAGTAAAGAACCCTGCAGCTGTACTTAAAGAGGGTGAGACTGTAAAGGTAAAAGTTACAGGAATAAAAGACGGTAAGATTTCACTTTCAAAGAAGGCACTTGAGGAGAATGTAGAGCCTAAGGATCCTTCAAAGGGATTTAAGTATGTTGAAAAAGGTGTTGCATCAACATCTTTGGCAGGATTGTTAAAGGACATAAAATTAGACTAGAGGAGGCTTCATATGTCAGAAAGTAAAGCAAAAGCTTTGCAAAAAGAACTTTCATTTGAATATCCTCATATAGCAAAAGTATCTCCTGAGCAAATAGCAAAAGCTCAGGAGTTTGCTAATGGTTATAAAGATTTTTTGAACAGGTCAAAGACTGAAAGAGAAGTGGTAAATGAGGTTGTAAAATTGCTTGAAGCCAATGGATATACAGTTTTTGACCCTAAAAAGACTTATAAAGCCGGGGATAAAATATATAAAGTAAACAGAAAAAAAGCAATACTTGCATCCACTATCGGTAGCGAGCCTATAAAGGAAGGAATAAGAATCAACGGAGCTCATATAGATTCTCCAAGACTTGATCTCAGACCGAATCCGCTGTATGAAAAGAGTGAAATATCATATTTTAAAACTCATTACTATGGCGGAATCAGAAAGTATCAATGGGCAACTATACCGCTTTCCATGCATGGAGTGATCTTTAAAAAGGATGGAAGTTTTGTAGAGATAAATCTTGGTGAAGGCGAGGATGATCCGGTATTTTATATAAGTGATCTGCTCCCTCATCTTTCAAGCAAGCAGGATCAAAGAAAGCTGTCTGAGGGTATCAAGGGAGAGGAATTAAACATATTCCTGGGTACATTACCATTTGATGATACCGATGATGTGAAGGATTCTGTAAAATTAAAGACTCTTGAGATCCTACACAATATGTATGGGATCACAGAGAGAGATTTTGCCAGAGCGGAGATAGAGTTTGTACCTGCAACAAAGGCAAGAGATATCGGACTCGACCGTTCACTTTTAGGCGGTTACGGACATGATGACAGAGTATGTGCATATCCTGCAATAATTGCAGAGATAGAGGCTAAGAATCCAAGATATACAACACTTACAATACTTGCGGATAAAGAAGAAATCGGTTCTGCGGGAAATACAGGTTTGCATTCGCATTTTGTATATGACTTTATAGAGTATTTATCAGAATGCTTCGGTGCGGATGTAAAGGAAGTATGTGAAAAGTCGGCATGTCTTTCATCAGATGTCAATGCGGCATTTGATCCTACATTCCCTGACGTGTTTGAGCCTAAGAACTCATCATATTTGAACAGGGGTTGTGTACTTACCAAGTATACAGGTTCCAGAGGAAAAGCAGGTTCATCAGATGCGAGTGCCGAATTTATGAATAAAGTTATATCAATAATGGAAGCAAATGATGTACATTGGCAGGTTGGAGAACTTGGCGCCCTTGATATAGGCGGCGGCGGAACTATTGCACAATATGTTGCAATGATGAATATAGATGTAGTAGATTTGGGAGTTCCCGTAATCTCTATGCATTCACCATATGAGGTGATATCTAAATTAGATTTATATAATACATATCTTGCATTTAAAGCATTTTATAAATGATTTAATTTAGTGATATAAGCAAGATGAAAGGTTTTTTATTTATGAAATTAAAAAAGTTAGCTTTGATAGGTATGGTAGTTTTGGCAACAATGAGTGCTTGTGGAAAAAAGAGTACAGAAGAGAGCACTGAGACACAAACAACTGTAGAGGGAGAAACACAGGCAGATGCAGAAAGACCGAGTGAATACGGTAGTGCCGAACTTGGAACATATAAGGGTGTTGAAATACCCAATATAGATATAAGCGTAAGTGACGCAGATGTTGAGTCACAGATAAACACAGAGTTATTACAGGATCCGGATGTAGCTGAGGTAACAGACAGGGCTGTACAGGAAGGTGATACAGTAAATATAGATTACGTCGGAACAAAGGATGGCGTGGCTTTTGACGGAGGCACAGCTTCAGGATATGATTTAGTTATCGGAAGCCATACCTTTATTGAAGGATTTGAGAGTGGACTTATAGGCCACAATATCGGTGAAGATGTAAAGCTTGATCTTACATTCCCGAAAGACTACGGCAATGAAGAATTAGCAGGAGCGGCTGTAGTTTTTGATGTAAAGATAAATAAAATATCGGTATCAACACCGGCAGCACTTACAGATGAGTGGGTAAACAGACATACTAACGGTGCGCAGACTACAGTTGATGCTTACAAAGCATTGGTGAGAACCAATCTTGAGGAACAAAGAAAGAAGAGCGCAGAATCACAGGACCAATATAATGCATTAACTGCAGCAGTGCAAAATGCAAAATTTAAGATGAATGATGCAGCTATTGAATATGAATACAACAATAGCTTTAAGCCTATAGAAGCAATGCTTACACAGTACAATATGACTCTTGATGATTATGCAAAGGCTTACGGCATGACAGGCGACGGACTAAAAACCGAACTTAGAAATCAGGCTGAAAACTTTGTAAAGCAGACTATTCTTATAAGAGAAGTATATAAGAAAGAGAAGATGTCCCTTACAGATGCCGATTATCAATTGATAGTTGATATGAATGGCGGAACCATGACCAAGGATGAACTTATAAAGAAAAACGGTCAGGACAATGTTGATGAGATTGCAAAGGCGTATAAGGTTGTTAATTTCCTTGTAGAGAATGCTAAAAGAAGTGATGTAACAGTAAGTATCACAGGAGAGACTTTAAGCGGCGGAGAAGGTGAAAGTACTACAGCTGAAAGTAGTAAGGCTGCACAATAATGAAAGTACTATTCTTTGACATAGATGGAACTCTGATTGATAATGAAACAAAGCAGGTTCCAAAATCCGCATTAAAGGCTATAAAAGAGGCTAGAGAGGCAGGGCATTTAACATTTATCAATACAGGAAGAGTGGAATGTATAATAGAAAATATTAAAAACAGATTTAATATGGACGGTTATATATGTGGATGCGGAACACAAATAGTCATTGGTGATAAGACCATCTTTGAAAAGAGGATAGAACATAACAGATGTATTGAAATAAAAAGGCTGCTAAAGAAGTATAATCTTGACGGCATACTGGAGGCAAGGCAGGGAATTTATTTTCCTGCCAAACCTTTTGTATATCCTGAAATAACAGAGAGAATATATGACGCAATGTGTTCTGTTATAGAGCCGTCTTTAGGAGAATTTGACAGGAATGACTATGAATTTGATAAATTCTGTATTATAGAGGATCCGAGATTTTCAAGAAGTGATATAAAATCTTTTATTGATGAATGTCAGGATTTTGATATAATAGACCGTGGTGCAGGTTTTTATGAATGTGTACCAAACCCTTGTTCAAAGGGGAAAGCGGTGCTTCAAGTGCTTGATTATTACAATATAGCATTGGAAGATGCTTATGTATTTGGGGATAGTATGAATGATTTGCCTATGTTTACCTGTGGTGTAAAAAACAGAATACTGCTTGGTGAACATGATACGGCATTGGAAGAATATGCTACATACTTTGCAAAAAAAGTATCGGAAGATGGAATATATTTGTCAATGAAGGAATTAAATCTTATATAAATCTTCATTGAACTTAGTATTTGGAGAAATTATGTTTTTTAAGGATGTTTGGAAGGATGTACAGGCGGTAAAGGAGAGAGATCCGGCAGCCAGAAGTGCATTTGAAGTTTTATTTTTATATCAAGGTATCCATGCTCTTATTATGCACAGGATTGCACATTGGTTTTATAAAAAGCATATGTTTTTTATAGCAAGATGGATATCACAGATTTCAAGATTTTTTACATTGATAGAAATTCATCCGGGAGCCGAAATAGGCACGGGGGTACTTATAGATCATGGTGTAGGTGTTGTAATAGGAGAGACAGCTGTTGTCGGTGATAATTGTACTCTGTATCAGGGTGTAACTTTGGGAGGTGTAGGAACTGCCAAGGGAAAGCGACATCCTACTCTCGGTAAAAATGTAATGGTGGGTGCAGGTGCAAAGATTCTTGGCTCATTTGAGGTAGGAGATAATGCCTCTATTGGAGCAAATTCAGTTTTGCTAAAACCTTTGGAAAGTCATTCTACAGCAGTAGGTATACCTGCTAAACCTGTAAAACTCAATGGACAGTCGGTGGAGAAAAAACATAAATTGGCGCAGGTAAATGCCGATATTTCTAAACTGGCAGAGACTATAGATATACTTAATGTGAAACTAGGTCAAATGGAAGAACTTTTAAGGTCAAATGGTATTGATACAAGTATTTTTGAAAATGACAGAGATACCATGGAGTTTACCGATTGGATAATTTAATGAAAGCGAAATTAAATGCAGGCAGCAGACGGTTGGGAGTCGGGTATTCGATTTCCGATCTGTCTGCTTTTTTAGAAGAAAAGGCATTCATATATTTACTTAGATGTAATGACAACAGTTTATACTGTGGCTGGAGCAGTGATATAATAAAAAGATTAAAATCACATAATGCAGGAACCGGTGCAAAGTACACAAGAGCCAAATTACCGGTGAAATTAGTATATTTTGAGGTATATGAAGATAAAATACAGGCGATGAAAAGAGAGTATGAAATAAAACAATTGACCAAGCTTGAAAAGGAAATTTTAATAGATGGATATAAAAATATTATATGAGGATGAAGATATTATAGTTGCAGTAAAGCCCAGAGGAATATCAAGCCAGTCAAGCAGCGGATTTGAGGATGATATGGTAAGTTTATTAAAAAAACATCTGGGTAAGGATGCTTATATAGGTGTGATACACAGACTTGATAAACCGGTTTATGGAATAATACTATATGGCAAGACCAAAGTTGCCACAGAGATTTTAAGCAATGAACTCAGAAAAAAGAATATAGAAAAAACTTATGAGGCTTTAGTGGAAGGTCTACCTGAAAATAAAGAAGGAGAGCTTAGAGATTATCTGAAAAAATACGATAATAATATAAGTAAGGTGGTTGATAAAAACACTCCGGGAGCAAAAGAATCTGTTTTAAAGTACAGTGTGGAGGAATCATATCAAAGAGATGATACTTTTATTACAAGGCTTAGAATAAATTTATTGACGGGGAGGAATCATCAGATAAGACTACAATGTGCAGCACATGGATTCCCACTATTCGGTGACTTTAAATACAATAAAAGGCTTCAAAAACAAAGACTTGAGTATGATAAAGTACTTGCCTTGGCAGCTGTAGAACTTAGATTTAAGCACCCGAAAACAAAGGAAAAATTAATTTATAAAATTGATGCGGATTTTTAAAAAAAGCTATTGACAAAGGCAGTATTAAGTGATAAAGTTAGGGAGTACTAACCAAGAGAAATAAAGTTTCTTTAATAAATAAAACGGAGGTAGGTATGCCCGTTGAAATAGTAAAGAGGCTTGCATCGAATGACGAGAATAATGTGGAGCTTAGGCTTATCATTCAAAATGCAGCAGTATTGAAGGGGAGAAGGATGTCCGGAATGCTCTTTTTGAATGACAAAGAGTTAGCCGTCATAAGCAAAAAACTACATAATACAAACATCAGCTTGATGATTCTTTGTACTTGCAAGAAAAGACATTTGGTAATGCTTTACAGGGCAAATGAGTTAAAAGAGTATCTTAAAAGATCGGAGGTTAGTGATTATCTGAGAGAGTTCGGATATAGGAGAGATGATTTTATATCAAATCTTATTAGATTGCATCAGAGAATGAACGGCTTTTATAATAAGATTAAGGAGTTTCCTCATGAAGTAGGTATTTTCCTTGGGTATCCGATATGTGATATAAAGGGCTTCCTTGAAAATAAAGGGGAGAGGTATTTACATAGCGGGTATTGGAAGATATATGGAAATCTGGAGGAAACCAGAGAAAAGTTTTTAAGCTATGATGAGGCTAGAGAGATTGCTATCGACGAGTTTTTGGCCGGAAGAGGGCTGGAAAGCATTGCTTGTTGATAATAGTTTATATGCCTATGAAAAATATTCTTTTGAAGGAGTAAAAATATGGAAAAAGCAATCATCGTTTATTGGAGTTCAACAGGAAACACAGAGGCTATGGCAAATATAATAGCTGATGGTGTAAAGGCTGCGGGCGGAACACCTGAAGTAGTATTTGTAGACAGTGTAAATGTAGACGAATTATTGGCACAGCCGGCATTTGCTATAGGATGTCCTGCAATGGGAGCTGAGGAGCTTGATGAGTCAGTTGAGAGCTTTATGTCAGATATTGAAGGCAAATTATCAGGTAAGAATGTTCTTTTATTCGGTTCATACGATTGGGGCGATGGAGAATGGATGAGATTATGGGCAGAGCGTGTTCAAAACGCAGGAGCAACTGTAATCGGTGGAGAAGGTATTATTGCAAACCTTGAGCCTGATGATGATGCAAAAGCTGCATTGGAAGCAGCAGGAAAGCAGTTAGCTGCATTTTAATTTTGGTCTTACATTAGGAAAACCTAATTTAAGATATGATGGCGAAAGCTGTCATAATATATAGTGGGACGGCGAAAGCCTCCTCACAAACAATATGGTGGTGCAAACTATCATATACTATCAAGTAAGACTTGAGCAACCTTATTTGATAATATACAGTGTTACACATATTGAAATTTCCTCTTACTTAAAAGACAGGCCTTGAGCAAGCCTGTCTTTTTCTTGTAAAATAATCAATATAAAAAATAGTAGTCGGAATATTTCAAGTAAAACAGTTTTTCGCTTGACATAAACAGGATGTCATAGTATAATCTCACGGAACTAGTTAGATTATGTATTAAAGTCGCCACATACGCCGGTATAGTGGTTTTTTTCTAATCTTAAATATACTAGAATTGAAGTTGAAGTTTTGACTTCAAAATAAATAAGAGAATGGACAATTTTACTTAAGAGTGAAATAGAAGTCAAAATGGAGGAAATATGGCAGAAAAAAAGCATATATTAACTTATGAGGGACTTAAAAACTTAGAAGAAGAGTTACAGGATTTAAAGGTTAATAAGAGAAAAGAAATAGCTGAAAAAATAAAAGAGGCTAGAGAGCAGGGAGATCTCTCAGAGAATGCAGAATATGATGCTGCCAAGGATGAGCAAAGAGATATAGAGGCAAGAATCGAGCAGCTTGAGAATCTGCTAAAGAATGCGGAAGTAGTTGTAGAGGATGAGGTTGACCTGGATACTATAGGTATCGGATGTATGGTGAAGATTCTTGACAAGGATTTTGATGATGAGCTTGATTTTAAGATCGTAGGCTCTACAGAGGCAGACTCACTTGCGGGAAAGATAAGCAATGAGTCACCGCTCGGTAAAGCATTACTTGGTAAAAGAATCGGGGAAACTGCAGTTGTAGAGACACAGGCAGGTGTTTCAGAATATATGGTATTGGAAATACAAAGAGTATCTTAAGGAGGAAGTATGGCAAATAGCAATGAACCAATGACAACAGAAGACCTGAATCATATTTTAAGGGCCAGAAGAGATAAGCTGTCCGAGTTACAAGCGGCAAACAACGACCCTTTCTTTATCACAAAATATGATGTGGATAAACATAGTACGGATATAAAGGACAACTTTGAGGAATTAGACGGAAAAAGTGTCAATATTGCAGGCAGACTTATGTCAAAGCGTGTCATGGGTAAGGCATCATTTTGTCATGTACAGGATTTAAAGGGAAGAATACAGGCGTATGTAGCAAGAGATGCTGTAGGAGAGGATGAATATAAGGCGTTTAAAAAGCTTGATATCGGTGATATTGTAGGTATTACAGGTGATGTTTTCAAAACACAGACAGGTGAAATAAGCTTACATGCTACAAAGGTAGAACTACTTTCAAAGAGCTTAAAGCCGCTTCCTGAGAAATTCCATGGGCTTACAGATACAGATACCAGATATCGTCAAAGATATGTTGATCTTATAATGAATGAGGATGTAAAGGATACATTTATAAAGAGATCAAAAATCATAACAGAGATCAGAAAATTTTTAGATGGTCAGGGCTTTATGGAAGTAGAAACACCAATGCTTGTAAGCAATGCGGGCGGTGCTGCGGCAAGACCTTTTAATACACATTTTAATGCATTGGATGAAGATGTAAAGCTTCGTATTTCACTTGAGCTATATCTTAAGAGACTTATAGTAGGTGGAATGGAAAGAGTATATGAGATAGGCAGAGTGTTTAGAAACGAGGGTGTTGATACAAGACACAATCCTGAGTTTACATTGATGGAACTTTATCAGGCATATACAGACTATCATGGCATGATGGATTTGACTGAAAATATGTTCAGGCATTTGGCAGAGGTGGTTTGTGGAAGTACTACAATACCTTATGCAGAGGCAATGATTGATCTTGGAAAGCCTTTTGAGAGAATCACAATGGTTGATGCCATAAAAAAATATTCAGGCATTGATTTTGAAGAAATAGAGACTACAGAGGCGGCAAAGGCACTGGCAAAGGAAAAGGGTATTGAGTTTGAAGAACGCCATACCAGAGGTGATATCATAAATCTTTTCTTTGAAGAATTTGTAGAGGATAAGCTTATACAGCCTACATTTGTAATGGATCACCCTATAGAAGTGTCACCGCTTACAAAGAAGAAGCCAAGAGATCCAAGATATGTAGAAAGATTTGAGCTCTTTATCTATGGTAGAGAGATGGCAAATGCGTACTCGGAGCTTAATGATCCTATAGACCAAAGAGAGAGATTCCTTGCACAGGAGGAGGCTTTTGCAGCAGGAGACGAGGAAGCAAATCATACAGATGAAGACTTCTTAAATGCACTTGAGATCGGTATGCCACCTACAGGAGGTATCGGATACGGTATTGACAGACTTGTAATGTTGCTTACAAATTCACCTGCTATCAGGGATGTATTGCTCTTCCCTACGATGAAGAGTCTTGATAAGTCAAATACAGCCGGAAATGATACAGACTCAGTCGACTCAAAGAGCGGTTTCTTTACACCGAATGAGAAGATAGATTTTTCAAATGTAAAGATAGAGCCACTTTTTGAAGAATGTGTAGATTTTGAGACATTCTCAAAATCAGATTTCAGAGCTGTAAAGGTAAAGGATTGTGTAGCAGTGCCAAAGAGTAAGAAACTTTTACAGTTCACTTTGGATGACGGAACAGGTAAGGATAGAACAATCCTTTCAGGTATTCATGATTTCTATGAGCCGGAGGAGCTTGTCGGAAAGACACTTATAGCTATCACAAATCTTCCGCCTAGAGCAATGATGGGCATTGAGTCATGTGGTATGCTCTTAAGTGCGATAAATGGGTTTAAAGATGGTGACGGAGAAGAACTTCACCTTATAATGGTAGATAATCATATACCGGCAGGAGCAAAGCTTTACTAAAATCTTTATGTAAATTATAATATTTAGCTTGTAACGATGGCTCTTATAGAGCCTGTGTTATATAAAAATAATGGGTAGTGAATCATTTTGAGTCACTACCCATTTATTATAGCTATTATTTTCTAACCGTTATATGATTAAAACTATTTATGTTTTATTAGTCGAACACTATTTTGAAACTTCGAGTAATTATTCTTTAACAATATCCTTTAAAGCTCCGGTGTAGTCAAAAATCAGTTGAAGTTTTTCGCCTTCATTATCAGGAAGCTTAAAGTCACCATATTCATCCTTCTGTGGTGATGAAGCCTGAGCAGTAAAATTATGATTTACAGTTGCCGGAATAGATATGGAATAAGCAATATCTCTTGGGAAGTCATCCCCCTCAGGATTATCTGACAGCGGACGATAAAGCAGAGTGCTTTCTCCGGTTTTCCAGACCTCAGCATTTTGCTTAAATGCACTGCCTGACCACTGTTCAAAAACCTTAGGCTTATTGCTACCCTTTCTAACAACTATATACTCTGTGTTTAATCTATTATAGCTCATTCTCCATCCTACATCCTGATATGGGGTATATATTTGGGTGAAGACCATCAATAATAAATCTCCGTCAACTAATTCCGCTTTGCCGATTGACTGACCTGTCTGACTGTCCGGATCAACTTTAAAAAGCTCAGAAATCAGAGGCTGTCTGCCCTTTTGATTGATTTGATAAACCGATCCTTCATCAATATCAAGTTCACCGTCAGATCCACCGTCTACAATATCTATTTTTCCGTTATGTGCAAAAATGAGTGGAATATTGGGAGCCGTTTCTTCCTGTGTATCCATATCTTGCTGTATGAGCTGAAGGCTGTTTTCTTCTAAACGGGCCTTATAAATTTCCACACTTTCCAAAAAATGCGCTGTTCCGCCATAATACCCGAAGGTAAGATAATACTCCTTACCATCCGCAGTAAGTCCCTTAAATTCCGGAGAGGAATATGATTCTTCATTTACATTAAGATCGCCTATAATAATATCTTTATCAGGCTGTTCAAAACTTCTTCCAAAAATCTGTCTTGAAGTAACATTATACCCGTCTGTGGAATAATTATCACCTTCTATGAGGAAACCGCCGTTTACAAAACCAAGAAATACCACAGAAGAACCTTCTTCACTTGCCCAAATATATGGTGTTTCTTTAGAACTTAAATCTATGACACCGGCAGAAGTCCAATCTCCCTTAGCCAGATATTGACCATTTTCACTTATTCCAAGTATCACACCTGCTCCAAGCTCTTCCCTGTCTTCTCCATCCATATTTACACTATAACTTTTTGATGTTCCGTCATCAGTCATTTCCGACAGATAAAACCTTTGATTACTATAGTACAATTTACCATAGCCGCTATCTTCAAAGAGCTCCTCTACCTTACCGTCTTCTCTTAGACGGCAAATCCATGAGATACCGGTGGAAGTAGGATATTCTAAAAACTCACCGAATAATGCATTTTTCTCCAATGCATATTCACCGTATTTTCTAAAATATATATCAGAACCGATTTTAACAAAATAAGCACCGTTATTTATAATATTCTCATTTTGTATTTTACTGTTATCCTTATTTTCACCTTGCTTTTTGCTGTCACTTTTTTCTGATTTAACGGTACTTTCTGAGCTTTGCTCTGTTTTAGTATCGGATTCTGCTTTTTGTGAGAGCGTGCAGGAACAAAGAATCATTCCCATACAAAGCATTGCAAAAATGGATCTTATTCTTTTTATCATATCTCCTCCTTATAAACAAATCGTAGTTGTAAGACTGATTATTTTTAAATGTGACAGTTGCTTTTGTAGAATCATTAACAGTTCCAATATAAAAGCAATAATATGGTATATGTTTAACTTTATTGAGTTAAACCACATAATAATTCCAATGGATGATATGGAATATGACATATTTTATATGTCTTATTATAGCATTTAATATAGCTTCGGTATACAGATAAAACCAAATTATTTAATGGAGCACTTTTTGATGAAATATATATAATACAGATGTTGCAAGGTTTTCTTACGCGATTTTAAATCTATATAAAGGTAAACCCCGAATTGCTTGCGTGTTTTTAGAGAAGATACTACACTGTATTTAAAGAAATGTTGGTTCAGGCGATAATATTAAATGGGATAGTTACAGAATTTATTATGCTCTAAGAGAGTGAAAAGCTTAATTTTATAAGATTCTGTATGAAGGAAACAGATAAAAATATGTTTAGAATGGAGAAAATAATGATTATTTTAATAACAGGTGCATCACATACAGGTAAGACTGTGCTTGCTCAAAAATTACTTGAAAAGTATAAATATCCTTATTTATCGATAGACCATTTGAAGATGGGTTTAATTCGTAGCGGATATACTAAACTTACTGTTAAAGATGATGATAAGCTTACAGAGTATCTTTGGCCTATTGTTCGTGAAATGATTAAAACCGCTATAGAAAACAGGCAAAATCTTATTGTTGAAGGATGCTACATACCCTTTGATTGGGCTAATGATTTTGAAAAAGAATATCTTGATAATATAAAATATTACTGTCTTGTGATGAGCAAAAAATATATTGAGAATAACTTTGATAATATAAAAAAATATGCAAATACTGTAGAAAGTCGCATAGATGATGACTGGTGTACTATGGAAAGTGTATTGGAAGAGAATGCTCGATTTTTTAAAAGTGCAAAAAAACATAATGTAAATATCATATTTATTGATGACAGTTATGAGATAGATATTGATTTAGGATAAAAGAGAGTTAAGGTAATATAAATTTTTTGAGTGTTTTATTGTATCGTATAGTTGTAAGCGGATGATGTTAAAAGTATATATAAACTATAAAAAGGTGTAGGCAAATAATTGTAAAGAAGCCGGTACTCAGTATGATATTAGTGACTGAAGAGAAAGGAAAATAATATTTCTATATAATTATGTTATCACTAAATAAAGTAAAAATTTTAAAATTATGCTAAAATAAAGGGGCGATTCCTATTTGGAGTTGCTCTTTTAAAATATAAATTATAATGTTTTGGAAACTTTAAAGTATATATAATTATAATAATTTTGATATGAAATACTATTTCAGGGAGATATAATGAGAGAATTTAAAACCGTATCAACACTTCTTGACGGCAATCTGGCATTGTCTATAGCACCTGCACTAACACCTAATGGAGTAGAGGATAATCCTCTTTTTTTCAATGGAGAAATTATAAATCCGACAATAGTTTCAGGTGGACTTTTGGTACTTGCAGATATAGTAGGTACAAGATATTTTAATTACGTACCGGTAGCGCAAAGAGATCCTATTCTTTGCGCACAGGGGGATAGACTGAGAGCGGAATGCTTTTCCGCTTGTAATGGTGTTTATGCAAGGCTTGATGTTTTTCAAAGTGCCTTGGACGGTGAGATACTTTATGGTACTACCAATGTAGATATCGGAGCTGATTTAAGGAAATCTCTTTTTAATATAAAGCAGGGAGACAGACTGAAGTTTCGCATAGGAGATGACGGCTTTAAGACTCTACACAGTAAGAATATTGATGGCAGTGTGCTGACAGATATACATATACAAAGACCTGTAAAAATGCCGGGCAGATGGGTGAGAGCACTTGGCAACTGTGCCATACTGCATCAAAATATGGAGTACAAATTTCATATTGAGGGGATACAGGCAAAGACATTTATTGCGATGTTACCGGCGGCTACAGGAAAGGAGCGGTCAGGATGGCTGACACCTACAAAGACGGGTGTGATGTTAAAACCGAGAGAAGAAAAAAACAGTGTATATATTAGCGGACTTCACAGACTCAGTGCACTTAAGAGGATAATGAGTAATGTAAACTCTGTTTATTTTTATGCACCAAAGGATGGTGAGCCGGGGCAGATGATGATTGAGGTATGTATGACCGGAGCAAATATTACACTTAGTTTGACAGCAAAGAGCTATGAGGGGTATTCAGGAGAGGGAGCATTACTTGATTCACTTTCGGATCTAAAAATATTAGAGTGCTCAGACAGAATTGATAATATATTGAATTTTGAATCAAGACTTGATATCGATAAGATGTCAAAATCTGTGGGAATGATAAAAAGTGATACGAATGCCGCATTGGAGCTGCTTGCCGTCTCAGGAAAACTAGGGTTTGATGTCAGAGAGGGGGCATTTTTCCATAGAGAATTACCTGATGATCCGGATAGAGTTTTAAAGGATAATAAAAGACTTATAGGTGCAAAGAAGCTTATTGAAGATACCGAATATATTGAAGATAATATATGGTATGTAAAATCGGGAGATACCATTTATAGAGTTATTTATCCTATAGATGAAAACATTGAGAATGCAAAATGCACTTGTACATGGTATCTGAAACATAAAAACGGTAGAGGTCCGTGTAAACATATCCTGGCGGTGAAATTGAAAAAAGAAAAAGTGTGAAAATAATTTTTATTACTATTTGTGAAGGCACTAAGCGGTAAAATGGAGGTCAGTATGGCAAGCAAACTTGAAAAGTCAGTTGAAATCTATCGTTCTCTTGGATATGAGGAAACAGATTTTAAAGATATTTTAAACCTTGGGATAGGAAACAAGGAAGAACAAAAAATTGCAAGAGAAGGGCTAAAATCCGGAGAGTGGTCGGAGATCAAACAATTATCGGAGAACAGTTATGGTTTTGTTCCGGTGGTGGATGTGGACTTAGGCAAACTTGCAATCTTTGCCATTCGTGTGGGAGTGGATGCAAAGAGAGCGGCAAATGTTTTAAGGGCGGGCAGTGAAGCTGCTCTAAAGGTTATTGAGGCTCGTGGAGATACTTATGCCATGAACTTTATACAAGCTGCCTGTACTTCAAACAGAAGAGTATGGGAGCATTCATTGTCGGTTCTTGGTATGTTGGCAATAAAGCTGGTTCATGAAATGAATCTTGAAATTCCTGAATCTGTGGAGTATATGAAGGACTGGGCGGCGGCAGCGGCAATTCTTTTAATGTCAAAAAGAAAAGACTACAATTTTGATGAGGATTTTGTAATTGAAAAAGAAGAGATTTTAAGAAGGTTCAAAGAGCATATAGAAGCCGGAGTGGCTTTAAATGTGCCTGCAACCGGACCTTTTTCAGCTTTACTCATATGGGGAGTACAAAATAATATTCTTGATAAAGATATGGCAATGGAGCAGGTGTTTTATGGACTTAATATTGCACAAAGACCGGGAGACAGAAAAGAGCTTGCAAATGTTTTAGAGCAAATCGGACTTAGTGACAGAGATATTATAGAAAGAACGGAAACAATTATTCCACTGCTTGGTCTTGGAGAAACGGCAATACTGGAGCGATTTGCACCTGTACTTATAGAGAGTGCCACTGAAGATTGGTTATATCCTATACTTATTTCCTGCAGTTCGGCAAAGGTGAAAAAAATCAAAAAAATGATTTTAAATTCTGCTTTAAAAAGGGAAAGCCCCAAGTCTGTGAATGAGTATGAAGAATGGCTCTTACTTTATAAGCAGGATGAGGATAAGAGCATAGTAAAGCTTGCGGGGAGCCTAGAAGATAAATGGGGATTAAAGATCGAACAAGAAGCTACAAAGGAAGAAGTACAAGGGCTTTGGAGAGAAACGCCTAAGCTTTGGGATGTTCCCAAGTTCGCTCTTGGTGAGATATCATCTGAGAGATTAACAGATTTTGCCTCAGTTATTTCTGAAAGAAAGGACTTTATTGAAGATCTTGTTTTCGAGAGATTTATTGCCATGGCAAATCATATTGCTTACAGAAATTCGGATGAAGCTAAAATGAGCTTAGCAGGTATTCCAAATGGTGATGCCGGAGGCTTGAGAACACTTGGAAGATGGGCTAAAAACCTTGAAATGAATATGATAAAAGACACAAGGGAAAATGTGTGGAATGGTGAAAAAGAAGTCTTAAAAATCAGATACCATTCTCTCTTATATATGCGAAAAGAGCTGCTGTTTAATTCCATGGGCAAATTACCTTGCTTACTAAGTACGCCAAGCTATGTGGATCTAAGTATCAGTTTAAGTGATTTAGTGGAACGCTTATTAATATATGAAGATAAGAATTTATCATATGTTTCAGAGCCTGATTTACAGCTTGCAATTACAAGGCTGGATATGGAATTGCTGACAGATGCAGATATAAAAAAATATACGGAAGAATTAAAGAAGATAAACCTGAAAATAGAGCTTCCTTCAAGAGAAGTGTTGAAGGATGAATCAGGTGAAGAGATCTTAGTCGGTGATTTGATTGCCGGATATTTAAAAGATCCGTACATTGAGCCTGAGTTTACACCGGGGGAAACGCCATACTGGAGAATAGAACTTAATATGCCCAAGAGCCTTAAAGCATTACCGAATAGACTTTCATACAGTCATGACGCAATGTTTACTATTTTTCCGAACCGGGGGGATTATTCTCTTACAGCAGTTCATAGAGATTTTGAAGTTTACCATGGTCAGGGAATTGTTTTAAGGCAGATAGCAAGAAGAAGAAAGCCGGTTACAAAAGGTGCAATGATGAATTGGATTGCCATACAAGGTAATTTAAATGTCGAGAATGCAGAGGATATTATAAAGGCAAGTCAAAAAGCATGGGATAGAGGACTTTTGACACCGGGAATAGCAGATATCTCTGAGCTTGACTGGAATGGAGGAATACCTTCAAACTTGGCTAGTCTGGCCGCTTCAATGGAGAATATGGCTAAGGATGGAATGCTTAGTCTGGTCTGGAGTGCGGCATGTGATGTAGTGGAGGTATCGCTTAAAGCACCAAGAATGATTGCAGGAACAGCTGAGATTGTAAAATTTATAAGAGATTATCTTAAAGAGGTGATTTTTGCAGTAGGAAATAAGCTTGCTCCACAAAATGTATTGGAAATGAATGCCATAAAAAATCTCGCTGCAAAATCCGGATCTTCAAAGGCGGTAGGATATGCGAAGGAAATTGTAAGTATATTAAAAACTTTGGATATTGTAAAAGATACAGATGAGGGTGAGAAGGCAGCTGAGACACAAAAATCTCCGGATGATTTTGATAAAGTCTGGGTAGAATTACCTGAGGCCAAAGGGCTTATCAATGATAATGTAGAGTTTGATATAAATGTATTTGAAGTAAGAAAAGGTGAAAAAGCTTTCAGGTTTAATTTACAATTACCGGATAAAGCGGACCGTCAATATCAAGTTACTGTTTACGGATGGTTTTACGGACTTAGTAATGAAGGTCAAGTTTCAGGATTTGAGGCTGACAGTAATGGAAAAATTATAGATGAGGATGCAAGAGGAGTATGGCTTCATTATGATGAGTCAAAGGGTAAGGTTGTAGTAAGCAAATATAGAAACCGGCGTGATGAAAAAGATGAGCCTATGAAAGGGAAGCCGACACCTTACTCAAAGATATTTTTAACTATTGCCGTAAGCACTTTGGCACAGGACGGAGAGAGTATTTATGGTGCAAAAAGTCTTTTCAGACAACTGGTGGACTCAGGATATTTATCTGTAGAGAATTTAAGAGAAATCATGAGAGAACTTTTATTACATGAGGATATAAGCCCGGCAAAGCTTGTAAGAATAGTTGAGAAAGAAAATAAGCTTTTAAGTATATGCTATGTAATGCTCATAGAGTGTATCAAATATGCCGGAGCAATAGTTGTAAAAAATAATAAGCCGGCTGTATGGGTAAACAGAGTTTTGGATATTTGTATTTACTATGCAGATTATTTAAGAGAAGCAGCAAAGAGAGGATATATTTCAGAAGAAGATGCAAAATGGCAGGGACTTTTAGAAATTGCAAACAGCAGTGCCAAGTCTGCTGCAATTAATAAGGCAAAGAGTCTGGTAAAAGCGTTGGGAATAGGGTGAATAAAGGATGAGAACATTTGATGGTGGAATATATAAAACTTCAAAGGAAGCATTGAAGGCAGTGTTTGGCTATGATTCATTTAGGCAGGGACAGGAATCTGTTATAAATGCTATTTTGGAGGGCAGAGATATTCTTGCTGTAATGCCTACAGGGGCGGGAAAGTCACTGTGCTACCAGGTTCCGGCTATGCTCCTTTCAGGCATTACATTGGTTATATCACCACTTATATCTCTTATGCAGGATCAGGTAAAGGCATTAAATGAAGCCGGTGTGGATGCCGCATTTATAAACAGCTCGTTATATGAAAAGGAGTTGAACGATACCTTCAAAAATGCATACAAAGGTTATTATAAGATTATATATGTGGCACCTGAGAGATTGATGAGTGAAGGCTTTATTAGCTTAGCCAAAAGTATTGAAATTTCAATGATAACTGTAGATGAGGCACATTGTATATCACAGTGGGGACAGGATTTCAGACCAAGTTATATGGATATAGCAGAGTTTATAAATATATTGGGTAAACGCCCCATTATAAGTGCTTTTACAGCAACTGCAACGCAGAATGTCAGAGAGGACATTATTTGCTCATTGGGGCTTAGTGATCCATATTTTCTTGTAACAGGCTTTGACAGAGAAAATTTATTCTTTCAGGTAGATAAGCCGCAGAATAAGGATAGGTTTATACTTGATTATATAGAAAGGCATAGAGGTGAAAGCGGTATTATATACTGTGCCACAAGAAAAAATGTCGACAGTTTATATACACTTTTAAGAAAGCAACATATTTCGGTTGCCAAATATCATGCCGGAATGAGTAATAAAGAGAGAAAGCAAATGCAAGATGATTTTGTATTTGACTATACAAGTATTGTAATAGCGACAAATGCTTTCGGAATGGGAATTGATAAATCAAATGTCAGATTCGTTATTCACTATAATATGCCTTCAAGTATGGAAAACTATTATCAGGAAGCCGGAAGAGCCGGTAGAGACGGTTTGAATTCTGAATGCATATTACTTTTTTCACCACAGGATATTATAATAAACAGATTTTTATTGGAGCATAAGGATTTTAGTGATATTGATCCCATAGATGCCGTGACAATCAGAGAGAGGGATATTAAAAGACTTCATATAATGGAGGGATATTGCTATACGACTGAATGTCTGCGCAATTATATTTTAAAATACTTTGATGAAGATCCTAAAAAGCCATGTGATGATTGCGGTAATTGTCTACGCCAATTTGAAACTCTTGATATGACGGATGAGGCTAAAAAGATAATAAATTGTATATATGAGTTTCGTGGAAAATATGGAAAAAATATAATAATGGATACTGTTCTCGGGGCAAAGACTGCAAGACTTGCAGAAATAGGTGCAAATGAATATAAATCATATGGAGTTTTGGAATCATCAAATAAAAATCTTTTGAGACGACTTATTGAAGAGCTTTTACTGGAAGGATATATTGCTACGGGTGAATATCAGGTTTTAAAACTTGGAGATATAAGCAGACTTAAAAATACTGAGACTAAAGTGATGGTCAAGATTACGGATGAAGATAAGATTATCAATAGAAAGGAAAAGCCTAAGAAGAATAAAAAAGGTATTGATTCACTAACTTCTAAAGGCTTCAAGCTCTTTGATAAGTTAAAAGAGCTTAGACTTGAAATTGCAAGAGCTGAAAAGATACCTCCATATATCGTTTTTAATGATAAGACATTGATAGATATGTGTGCAAAGATGCCGACTACAAAATCCGATATGCTGAATGTTTCCGGTGTTGGAGAAAATAAATACGGCAAATACGGCGAGAGATTTATTGAGGTAATAAAGGGATTTCAGTTATGAATAGAGGTGGAGGATAATTATTGAAAAAATATGACATAGTAATTAGAAAGCAGTTTGGAATAATTAAAGGTGAAAATAAATATTTAAATACGGTCCTTATGTAGAGGTATTGGAACCTGAAAGTCTTAGGAATAGGATTAAAGAAGATATCTCATATATGTCAAAGAGATACTCTGACTGATAATGTTAGAAAGCTATATTAAAACATTTAAAAAACAATAAAAGGCAGATAACAAAATACACAAAATCTGCTGTCATTTTTAATGGACAGATGGTCTGATAAACTCCAATTATAACAAAGAAGTACTTTGTAGATTGGAGGAAGAAAATGATAGCACAGATGAGTAGTAAATCAAAGATTTATCATAGACCGAGATGCAGATTTATAAATCGAATAGAAGAAAAGTCATTGGTAAGTTTTGACTTGGATGACGGAAGAATTAAATATTTAAAGCCATGTAAGTGTTGCTGTAACATCAAGTTTTTATACAATGGATATAGAGAAAATTTAAAGGATGTATTTAGAGATTTACCTATTTGGACAGAGCTTAAGGAAGATTATATAGGAGTACATACTGATTGGTATAATTGGAGAGTCAGTCTAAGCAAGTCAAGTCAGGATATAAGGCTGTA
Organism: Lachnospiraceae oral taxon 107 str. F0167; assembly: GCA_000209465.1. Taxonomy (GTDB): domain Bacteria; phylum Bacillota; class Clostridia; order Lachnospirales; family Lachnospiraceae; genus Lachnoanaerobaculum. The sequence continues at coordinate 22,424 of GL890586.1, forward strand.
CCTTGAAGAGTGGAATGAAGAACTTCAAAAAGATTTGTTAATCAGAGTGGATGAAGTCGGAAAAAGTAAGAATCTGAAAACAGCTATGAGATATATTGCAAAGGAAGAGAGAGTAGCCTTCTATCCTTGTAAGTATAGAAAGTATGCACTCGGAATAGAGTACTTAGCTAATAAAAGGGGAGTACAAATAGAGTTTGATGATACGGACCTTTATATTCTTACTGATATGGCTGCTTGGAAAATATCATATGTACAATACTTTGACAGGTATAAGTTATTGCATTGTCCATTTGATAAGAAGTCTCTTACTATGGAGGAGGCAAAGACTGCACATTACCATGTACAAAAGGATGTGGCAAAGAATCAATCACCGTATAATCATTTGGAATATATTGTAAAACATGATGAAGCAAAAAAGTTAATGCAGATTAGTTATAAAAAATTACCGAAAGTGACAAAGCAACAAAAAAAGTATTATCGTCAAGCTGAAAATAGGGAAAAAAGAAATAGTATCAGAAGGGTTTGGAAGCTATTTGCAGAGCTTGAATCAGGAAAGGAGAAATATGGCAGCAGATTTTAAGTATGATATTGTAGAGGAAATAGGCGTTTTATCGGAGAATGCAAAGGGGTGGAGAAAGGAGATAAACCTGATTTCATGGAACGGCGCCGCACCTAAGTATGATATTAGAGAATGGGCACCGGATCATGAGAAGATGGGAAAGGGTGTGACATTAACAAAAGAGGAACTTGAGACTCTTAAAAAACTTATATAGTAAAGGTCTAATACATAAATGGGCAGAGCTGAAATTTTTCAATCTTCGTGCTCTTGAGATGCTTGATAAAGAAAGTATTATGTTTTCAACGGTTAATCCTAATAACAGATATATTCATATGAAGAATGTTAAAGATTCAAATAATCTTAGAAGTATGTACATTCGGAGCATAACGCTTGGAGGACAGGAAGAGCCTATTTATGAAGAAACTGACAGTTTAAAGATAGCAAGAGCATTCAGAAAAGCGGGGAAACTTTTGCATGAAGTTGGAGATTTATAGAAAAAGATATGAACTCATTGCATAGACATTCCAATATGCACTTAATATTTAAATGATATTAAATCTCTTAATTTACTGTATAGGAAGAGCAAAATTTATATAGATATTATTTATATAAATCCCCTTAAACAGATATGAAAAAACAGTCTGTTGAAGGGGATTTTAAGTTGGAATATTGTTTTTTGGATAAGTTTTGTATGCCGTCAATATATAATCCCGTTAAATTGCCATATTAAAGGTATTAGCTTTAATATGGCAGCCCATTTACCTTCCCGTCTTTATATCCACTTTATTAAGATACAACATACCTATACCAAAAGTAATACAGATATAAAATAAACATGATAATATAGTAAGAGGTATATTAAGCTCTCCTTTTATATTTGTGCTTCCCATGGAATAAATCAGCATTGAAAACGGTGTGGCATAAAAAAGTCCTTTTAAATTAAGTAAAAGTCCAAATATATTTCCAAGGAATGCAAGTCCTACAGGTATTGCAAAGGAGCGTATTATTAATGACAACATACATTGGAAGCCTGCAATAGAAATAATACAGATTAAACTTGTAAAAATCCTTAAAAAGAATATCGAAGGTATATTACCTGGGATACCGAGCAGCTTTCCGGAAATAATATATATTATAGCAATCCATAGTATACAGATCATGGAAAGAGCTGCAGTTGTAAGCCATTTATCCTTTAAGATTTTAAATCTTGAGTTTGCTGTAAGTACTATATTCCAGTTATTTCCCTGATGCTCCATACGAAACAGAAGGCTTGCCAGAATAGCAATCAAAGGAGATAGGAAAAACATTCCTAAAAACAACGATTCTTGAGTCCAAAGGTCATCCCAGTTAAAGGACAGTACATACTGGTTTCCAAGGAAATTTATAATACCGATGCTTGCTGAAATAACAGGAATCAAAATAAAGGGAATCCATACAGGGTTGTATTTAAGTTTTATAAGTTCAGCAGGCAGTATAGTATGGATACTCTTTCTTTTAGCTGTTGAATGAATAAAGGTAAAGTTCTTTGTTTCCGGCGTATTAAATACTTTAAAGCCTATTATCATAGTAACAAAAAAATATATTAAACCTATAAGAACAGCCGGAATATTTATCTTATTCCATGAAAGCAGTATTTGTCTTGTTGCAGAATCAAAATCCATAGATACGGTACTTAGAGAAAAAAGTACAGACCATGGTGTAAGTGAAAACTTGCTTATAAAAGCGAGGAAAATGCCTGCCAGTGTTCCTCCAAATGCAATAGAAAGTGCTGCAAACTGACTCTGAAATCTTAGTGAAAGCAGACATTGCAATTGGAAAATAATCATACCGAATATAATTTCGGATAATATTGTAAATACAAGGTAAAAAAGCGGGAAATCACTTTCAGGCAGAATCTTTACAGAAAAATAAAGCAGTAAGATCGTCTGTAATATACAAAATAAAATTATATGCACGAAACCGAACATCAGCTTTGATATATAAAGTTTTGTTCTGCTATAAAGTGTGGGCAGAGTATTCCACATATTGCCTTTATTTTCCATATCAATACATTTGCTGGCAAGTACAGACATCATAATGGAAATCAATAATGTATTGATAAAAGGAATTGAGGCAAAAATCATTTGCCATTCCTGCCCCTGCGGCAGTCTGCCTTGTAATACATAAAGACAGTTTAAAATAATTCCGATAAATAAAAGTAAGGCTGAAATTATAAACTTATTTTTCTTAAATTCTATTAAAAGATACTGGTGTAAACCTATTTGCTTCATAGTGATTCCCTTTCTCCGGTAAGTTCAAGGAAAATCTGTTCCAGATTTTCGCCGGTTGATTCAAGTTCGGATAATTTTCCCTGATATAGCATCTGCCCTTTGTGAATGATACCTACATAGTCAGCCATTTGTTCTATCTCATTAAGAAGATGGCTTGATATAAGAACAGTTATATCTCTTTCCTTTGGTAAAGAGGTAATCAGATTTCTGATTTCCATTATGCCTGCAGGATCAAGCCCGTTACTTGGCTCATCCAAAATAAGGAACTTGGGATCCCCAAGTAAAGCCATAGCAATACCAAGTCTTTGCTTCATACCGAGTGAATATGCACCAAGCTTTTTATCCTTTTGTTCATATAAGCGAACTGTTTTTAATGCTTTTTCTATTTCCGATTCATTTACACCCTTTAATTTTGCAATGATTTGCATATTTTCAAGACCGCTTAGATGTGGGTAGCCTCCGGGGTTCTCTATAAGGCTGCCTGTTTTATGCAGTAAAGACAAAAGATTTTTAGCCGATACATCTTCACCGAACATCTTTATTTCACCGGCATCCTTTTTTATCAGCCCCAGAATCATTTTCAGAGTTGTTGTTTTACCGGCTCCATTAGGTCCAAGGAATCCATAGACACAGGATTTCGGTATACTCATGGATAAGTTTTTGACACGATAGCTGCTACCACTCTTTTTAGATAAATTTTTGATTTCAAGTATTGTATTGTTCATATATATTCCCTTCTAATTACTTTAAAAGTTTGCCTTTGTCGCAGTCTGATTTTGCCGTTGTAGTCAGACTTTTAGTATTGATATTCCTAAAATCGGCATATGCAGTTTTTTGCATGTATATAGAATAATGGTCAAAGCTTATATTAAGATTATCTCTACATTATGATTACATTAAGAAATTCATTTTTATATATTGTAGGAGCTTATATAAGTTATAATAAGTGAAGAAAATAATATAGGAGTAAATATGGAAAAGAAAGATTGTAAAATCCTTATAATAGATGATGAAAGAGAGCTTGCAGGAGTAGTAGCGGATATTTTAAAAAATGAAGGTTACAGCAATGTAGAATCGGCATTCAGTTTAAAAGAGGCAAATGAAAAAATAAAAAAATGTCAAGTACATTTGATTTTACTGGATGTGATGCTTGGTGACGGAAACGGATTTGATTTTTATGAGAGATTAAAAAATGAAGGAATCTTTCCAAAACTGCCTGTGATTTTTCTCTCAGCAAGGGATGAGGATGAGAGCAGGCTGCATGGTCTGGGACTTGGAGCGGATGATTATATTACAAAGCCTTTTCTTCCAAAAGAATTATTGCTTCGTATAGGGGCGGTAATCAGAAGATGTTATACAATAGATGAAAATATATCGGAAGTAATATTGGGAGAAAGCCTGGTATCTTTAGATGGAGGTACAGTTAGAAAAAACGGAGAAGATATAACACTTACAGCAAAAGAACTTACGCTGTTTTCTGCTTTATATCGAAATAGAGGAAGGATAGTAACCACAGATATACTTTGCGAGGAACTTTGGCCGGATGGAAGCTATGGACTGGAAAATTCCTTAATAGTTCATATGCGACATCTGCGTGAAAAAATAGAGAAAAATCCGTCAAAGCCGGTATTTTTAAAAACAGTCAGAGGGCTTGGCTATAAATTGGAGAGAGCATGAGAATAAGGGGAGAAAGAAGAGCACAATTTATAATTAATATATTACTCTGTGCGATAGTCATACTATTTATTGATTTGATAATTTACAGCATAATAGTACATGAAAGCCAGGATGTGTATGAAACATCTGCCGGAGAAATAATGAATAATATGACCGGTGATAAAGGAAAATTCTCATTAAGTGTGGAAGAAAGTGTAAAACTTCATAGTAATAATGAATTTGCTTTTATAATTGATAAAGAGGGAAAAACTGTATGGAGTGAGAATTTACCGGATGATCTAAAAAATCGACAGTATACTTTGCAGGATGTGGCAAAGTTTTCAAGATATTATCTGGAGGATTATCCGGTACATACCTATGTAGTAGATGATGGAGGGCTGTTAATAATAGGCAAGTTAAACAGCAAAATATGGAAATATACATTGGAATATGATGTAAATAATCTTTTATTATTTGTTAAAATAACACCTTTGGTACTTGTTGTTAATATTATTTTATTAATTTTTATCTCTTTAAAGCTATATAAGTCAAAGCAAAGAAGGAGAGAAGAAGAAAGGGTGGAGTGGATTGCAGGAGTTTCACATGATATACGAACACCACTTGCTATTATACTTGGCAATGCACAAATGATATTAAATGAAAGCTCGGATGACAGAATAAAAAACAAAGCTGAAATTATCGATAAACAGGGAGTGCGTATAAGAGCATTGGTTGAAAATCTAAATCTTTCAAGTAAGCTTGATTTTGGAACAGGAAGATTTATAAAAAAACAGGTTCAAATGAGTGTTTTTATTCGTAAAATCTTAACCAATATTATAAATACACTGGATGAAGATACAGTATCAAAGTTTGAATTTGATCTGAATATAGAAGAGGGTTTACAGGGAAAAACTTTTTTAATAAATGAGGAGCTTGTGGAAAGAGCGATAATAAATCTTATAAATAACTCTATGAAATACAATGAAGAAGGATGCACCATCAGCATAAACCTGAATGAAAATAATAAAAACACTGTTTTAGAAATAAAAGATAACGGGCAGGGAGTAAACAGAGATTTTTTGCAAAAAATAAATAAAAAGTCCTATGCCTTTGAAAAAAGTATGGGTAATCACGGACTTGGACTGAAGATAGTAAAAAAGGTGGCAGGATATCATAGATGGAAGATTGAATTTTTGGAAAATGATGAAGGTGGATTTAGTTGTAGGATGCAGTGGTAATGCATCAAAGCAATATAATGGAGTCGAGCAGCACTATTACAGAGTATTTATTTTGGATAAATACTCTGTGGGTGTGCATCCGTATATCTTTTTAAAACGGCGATTAAAATATGCAGCATCTGAAAAGCCGCATTCATAGGCTGTTTCGTATATAGGCTTTTTTATATTAAGTTTCATTTTTTCAACAGCTTTTTGAACTCTGTAATTAATGAGGTATTGTATAGGTGTTGTACATAAAATATCTTTAAACAGGCGTAGACAGGTGCTTACACTTATATCTGCACTTTTTGCTATATCTTTAATACTGATAAATGAATCGTAATTATTTTCAATAAAAACAATAGCTTTTTTTATGCGGGATTCGTCTTTTTTTGAATTATTGGTATAAATGTTTTCTTCCGATATAAAATCCATATGATCAATTATTAAAGCAAATACCTGACCAAGATCGGCTTTAACATTCAAAGGATAATCTTTATGCTCATAAGCACCCTGCTGCCAGGCATCTTCACAAAGTTTCAGTATTTTATTCTGCCAGCCGATTTCAGGAGATAATTTTATAAATGGAAAAGTACAATTATTTATAACAGGATCTATATAAGTTTGTCTAATGATATCATCTTTTGAACATAAAAGATCCGGCGAAAATATAAGGCAGTGCTGATGTCCGGTCACAGACTTAAGGTTTGCAGAGTGCAATATGCCTCCATTGGCAAAATAACCCTCTCCGGCTTTTAATATAAGTTCGCTGTTTGATATTTTGACATTTACAATGCCCTCAGTGATAATTACCACTTCAAATTCATCATGCCAATGCCATGGAACGGCAACCTTCACCAAATCATCGTCAAAGAAAGCTATCGGAAAATCCTTTGTTCCATAGGTGAGCATTTCCCTACCGTTTTTATCAACCTTATCGACAGAGTATGAAAGTGACATTTTACCTCCTATATAATGACTATATAGTACTATTAAAATAACGATAATAAACGATATAGTACTATATGTTTTGATTTATTTTACGATATAATACTAACATATAAAATGAATATTTGAAATGAGGTAAATATGATTTCTTTACTACTGGCTGTTATATATCTGGTTTTTATCAGTCTTGGACTGCCGGATTCGCTTTTAGGCTCAGGCTGGCCGAAAATGCAGGTGGTATTTGGAGTACCGTCTTCATATGCAGGATATATATCAATGACTATATGCTTTATGACTATTATATCAGCACTTCTAAGCCCCAGAATGATTAATAGATTTCATACAAAGTGGATTGTAATATCATCAATAGTACTTACTATTTTGGGTTTAGCCGGTTTTTCCATTTCACACAGATATGAAATGCTTTTTATTTTTGCAATTCCTTACGGACTTGGAGCAGGAGCGATTGACGCATCTGTCAATCATTATGTGGCAAGCAATTACTCAGGCTCTGTTATGAATTTTTTACATTGCTTTTACGGAGTAGGAGCAATGATTAGCCCGTATATTATGTCGCTTGCACTTAAATATGCCAAGTGGAATGAAGGATATTTATGGACGGCTTTTGTTCAAACTGCTATTTTGGCAATTGTAATAATTTCATTGCCGCTATGGAAGGGCAATGAATCGGAAGCAGAGGAAGATAGGCAGGAGAGTGCAGGAATCAGAGAGAGTATTAAGGTGCCGGGAGTATTGTTGACATTGATTGCTTTTTTTGCCTACTGTTCAGGTGAGGCAACCTGTTTTTTGTGGACTCCCAGCTATTTTGCAGGCACCAAGTCAGGACTGTCGGATGAAAGAATTGCAGCATTCGGAGCGCTTATATTTGGCGGTTTGATGCTTGGAAGATTGATTTCAGGTTTTATATCAAATATATTTGGAGACAAAAAGCTTATTAGATTAGGTATTATTTTGGAATTTATCGGGATTTTTATGTTATTTATTCCTACACAAAACTATCTGGTTGCTGCTATAGGCTTTGTGATAATAGGAACCGGTATGGGACCTGTATATCCCGCAATTCAGCATATGGCACCGACAAATTTTGGAAAAAGATACAGTGCGGCTGTTATCGGGCTTCAAATGGCATTTGCCTATACAGGAAGTACATTTATGCCGATGGTATTCGGGGTGTTGCAGCAGCATATAGGTATCGGGATAATGCCTGTGTATTTGATATTTTTTGCAATACTTAATATAGGAATGCTTGAACTTGCATATTTAAGATGCAAAAAAATCCAAACCATATAAAATATATTTCCTTCTTATAAGCCCATATAATATGATGTCATTTTTATCGGACACATTATATGCTAGGATAAAAATATCAAAAAGAAGATTAAAACTTGGAGGAAATATGAAAGAGATTTATTTTACTATTACAGGTACAAGTCATCATTATGGTCAGGATTTTTTTAAGCCTAAGATGAAGGTTAAACTTATCAAGGAGACGGATAATGAATATGATAAGGAAGCAATCAAGGTGGAACTGCCGGGGCTTGGCACTATCGGTTATGTGGCAAACAGCCCTTATACCGTAGTCGGTGAGAGTTACAGTGCAGGCAGGCTTTATGATAAGATAGGTGACAGTGCAAAGGGAAGAATTTTATATGTAATGCCAAAAGGCATCCTGTGTGAACTTATAAATCAGTAAAAGCTATAAAATAACAGTGAACTTTAGATTTATTTACAAACAAATATCGGGGTTAAAGAAAAATGTACATCTTTTGACAGTGTACATTTTTTTACTTATAATGATGTTAAATCGCCTAATGGAGGTATACCATGAATGTAAAAAGAAACACTTTGCTATTGCTTGCATGCTTTGTGTGGAGTGCGGCAGGCTTTAATATCTTTAGAATAGGATTTATAGAGTATAAGCCGTATCATAATATAATAAATTATTTATTGTCGGTAGTTGTGTTTGTTGTATTTCAGATTTTCGTTTTTGGTAAACTGGTAAAAAAGCATACGGAAAGAATCGGCAATTATACTGAAGAAAGGCATCTTTTTATAAAGTTTTTTGATAAAAAATCCTTTGTTATAATGGCATTTATGATGACATTGGGCATTGTTTTGCGTTCAGGGGGACTTGCGCCGAAGCGATTTATTGCGTTTTTTATGCGGGTTTGGGGGCTTCGCTGCTTTTGGCAGGTCTTAAGTTCGGCTATAATTTTATAAGAGCGGAATTTAAAAGATAGACATTAGAAAGCTTTTAAATTGCAGTATTCAGTATGGAATATTGTATAAGATTTATGGCGATATTTGATATTATTTTAGTGAACGGAGAAAGTTATGAATAGAGGAAAGCGACCAAAAATTAAAATAACAATTACAGACAGAAGAGGGAAGATGGGCTGTCACAGGGGGCATCATGTGGGAGAGGTTTTTGACTATGATGAGGATAGGGGGAAGATATGCCCTATGGCAATGCATTGTGCCTTTCCATATATTGATATTTTAAGATATGGTGGAAGTCTCCCGGGGCAGCCGGAAGGTCAGGCTGAGTTTTGCTGTTCGGATGCGGATGTTATATTGGTATTTAAAGCGGAGATGGTAGAAGAATAGGTGGAAAATCATAAACAGGCATTTATACTACCGGTAGAATGACAGAAGAATCTCCCCATGTTATTCTTTTACATGACTCTCCTATAGTTCAATGGATAGAATAATCGGCTACGAACCGATTGATTCCGGTTCGAATCCGGATAGGGGGATTATTTTATGAACTATAGTTTTCAATATAAGCTTGCGTCATAAAATAAAAAATTATATAAGGGCAGGTGTCCCGAGTGGCGAAGGGGGCGGACTGTAAATCCGTTACAAAAGAAACAACGCCGGTTCGATTCCGGCTCTGCCCATTAGTTTGAAAATGTAATACAATAATATATAGATAAATCCTCTATGGGAATAAAAAGATAATTTTTTATTTGATATGTGTCAGGCATTTTTATTGTACACCTGAAATGATATTGTATGGTAAAGAGATAAGCCGATATTATAATATTAAATTTAAAGAGTCGGTTATTAGAAAAGCATATTATTGGAGGGATTATGAGAACACGCGAAATGGAGATGTTAAATGACACTTTAAAGATCTTTGAAGAAGGGTTTTATATAAAGGGGGGAGAGAAAAAAGATATAAAGCTTTCAAAAAAAGAGTTACATGCATCCAATGTTTTACTTCCAAATCAGGTAAGTAATATTTGTGAGTGTTTGAATAAGAAAAAGTGTAATGAAGAAGAATCTAAGTATTTTTGTATAAATAAGGATTCTTTTTCAGCTGCATTAAGTATCAAAGAGAGAAAGCCTGATGAAAGAGTCTTGGTGCTTAATTTTGCAAATCCTGTGAATCCGGGTGGTGGAGTAAGAAGAGGAGCAAGGGCACAGGAGGAGGATCTTTGCCGTAAAAGCTCATTACTTTTGGCATTGGAGGATGCATCAGCCAAGGAATACTATAGATATAATTCCACATTGGGATCTCTAATGGGTTCAGATGCTATGATAATGAATCCTACAGTGGAAATTATAAAGGACTTAAATGGTGAATTATTGGAGGATTCAACCATTGTATCGGTTATGACATGTGCCGCACCTGTGATTTCTCGAGGACTTTTTGGCATAGGACAGGAAGATTTTGAAAAATTATTTTTCAACAGAATAGTTTCAACTATAAAAGTTGCGGCATATTATGGATATAAATATTTGGTACTTGGTGCATGGGGCTGCGGTGCTTTCGGTAATGATGCAAAAACAGTTTCAGATTTATACTATAAAGCTCTGGAAGACATAAAATATAAAGATATAGCGCTAAAAAAACTGTTTAAAGAAATACATTTTGCCGTATTGGATCATTCCGCAAATAAATATAATTTTAATGCTTTTTTGGAGTATTTCGGCGATATTTAGGTATGGAATCGGTGAGAGTTTTTATTATTCCGGAATACCTGATGTATGCATTTATTCATCTTATGACAATGAAATTTAGTACTGCCATTTTTTCATAATATAGTATATAATGTTAAAGATTAAAAAGTCTTAGCCTTAGTAAGAGTTCGCTTATATTAAGTCTAAGACTTTGAATATTGTAAAGATATTATATATGGTTAGGGAAAAAGATGAATAAGGAACTTATAAAAGAATTGTCAATTGATATTATCGTAGATATTATCGCAGGTATTTTTATGGGAATAGGCACATATTGCTTTGCGGCAGCCTTTAAATTCCCAATGGTAGGATTTACAGGTCTGGCACTTATTATATACCAGTTGTCGGGTTTACCTGTAGGTATAGGAACAATAGTTTTAAATATACCTTTTGCAATACTTTCCTACAGAGAACTTGGGAAAAAGTTTTTACTCAAATCTATTAAATCCATTGTTATAACCTCACTTGTGATTGATGTGGTTGCAAAAATAGTACCGGTTTATCAAGGGGATCATATGTTGGCGGCTATATGTACAGGAATAATCTCGGCAACAGGATATTCACTTATTTTTATGAGGGATTCTTCTACAGGAGGAGCTGATTTTATAATGGTACTGGTACACCATTTCTTTCCACATTTTTCACTTGGAAAGATAGCGTTGGTAATAGACTCTATTATTATTGTACTGGGTGTTGCCCTGGTTTCTAAGAGTATTAACAGCTTGATTTACGGACTTATTATAGCATATCTGGTAGCAGTGGTGCTTGACAAGGCTATGGATGGACTTACAGCAGGTAAGCTCATTATGATTATATGCGATAAGCCTAAGGAAATGGCTAAGGAGATATCTGATATTATAGACCGTGGTTCAACATATCTTAAGGCGGTGGGAAGTTACACTGAGGAAGAAAAAAATGTGGTAATGTGTGCATGCAGAACCAAGGAAGTACATATGGTAAGACAGGCGGCAAAAAAATTGGATCCGACTTCATTTGTTATTATACTAGACTCAAATGAAGTTGCAGGAGAGGGCTTTAGGCGTTTATAAGGGGAAAGAATGAATATATTTGAAAAAAAGAAAATAAAAGTAAAGGATGCCGTATTGGCACTTGATTTGGATGGAACATTGACCAATTCCAAAAAGGAAATAACAGAAAATACAATAGATGCCATTGACAGATTTATAAAAGCCGGAGGCACAGTGGTACTGGCATCGGGAAGACCGACATTCGGAGTTACTCCGGTAGCAAATATACTTGGGCTGGAAGAGAAGGGAGGATATATACTCTCATATAATGGCGGATATTTTTTTGACTGCAAAAATAATAAAGAGCTTTTTATAAAGGAATTGACACATGAATATCTGCCTGTGCTTGAAGAGCAGGCAAAGCACTTCGGTGTAAATTTAATGACATACAATCATGATAAGGCCTATGCACTTGATATTGAGGAGCCATATTATACAATGGAGGTCACAATCAATAAATTCATCAGGATTAAGGCGGATCCTTTGACACCGCAGATTACATTTCCGATCATTAAATGTCTTATGACTGCACCGGGAGAGCATCTTGCAGAGGTGGAAAAGGAAATGAAAAAGCTTTGGGACGGCAAATTAAACATAGTTCGTTCAGAACCGTATTTTCTGGAACTTACTGAGGTAGGTATAGATAAGGCAAATACCATCACAAATATGACAAAAAAGCTTGGTAAGGATGTCGGCAATCTGATCTGCTGCGGTGACGGTTTTAATGATTTGTCAATGATTAAGGCTGCAGGAATCGGGGTGGCAATGGCTAATGCACAGGAGAAAGTGCGTCAGGCTGCAGACTATATCACAAAGTCCAATGATGAGGACGGGATAGTGGATGTGATTGAGAAGCTGTTTTACTGGGACAGATAGGATATAATTTGATTTTTATATAATCAATTAAGGCTACTTCATCAGTACTGTTTTGTATTATAGTAGACATGGCATAAATCTCATTTGTTAGAATTTTTTTGTTAACTGCACTATAGCAAAGATTTAGTTTTATGCCTTTTTTGGGACTGAAAGATTGAATTTTCAATGTGCGTTACACCTTAAAGGTGTGGGAAGTTTGAGTCTATAAAATAATACTGAATTTATATTCTTGATATGCTATACTTATAAAGTAATTCAACTGATAGTTTAGAAAGGAGTTTTATGGTTGGAGAAGTAAAAAATGCTGCAGGTCTTGTATTTGCTAAAGATAAATTTAATGTTGTAAAGAAGGCAGGGGTTAAGGGAGATTTAATTACAAAGCACAACCATGCTGAGGCATATATAATATTTACTGTGGTAAAGGGTGCGGTAAGGGTATTTCTTAATGATGAAGAGATTCATGATTTAATACCTGGAGATATACTGTATTTTGACGGTGATAATTATATAAATGTAGAGTTTTTAGAAGACGGAGAGTTCTTTGTAACCCTTATTGACAAATAAACTTAAACAAAAAGGCTATCAAACAGTGTAATTGCTGTTTGACAGCCTTTTTAATTATATTTAATGGAGTTTCATACTCTTTTCTATTTCTAAAGCCTTATTTCTGGCGTAATTATAGCTGATAGGTTCATCTATATCAAAAGAATAATACCTCATGATACTTTCTGCAGAAGAATGGAGCTTTTCTTTAAGATCTTTATCGGAACTGTTTTTCCAAGCCTTGTAAATAACAGGCATTGCAGCCATATCACTTTCCTTAAGATCATATATATCATAGTATGGCAGATTACCGTTCATATAGGCATTAAGATTATACCGGGCAACCACTGCATCTATATTGGCAAGGCAAAGAAGTACAAAAAGTATATTTCCTGCATAGAAACTTAATTTGGTAACAGGAAAGTTCTTCTTAAATTCTCCCATTATGATAAAGGCAAATACAAAACATAAGAAAATCATAAATACACTTGGAATTATGCGCAGTGTTGTAAGTCCATAAGTGCTTATATACAGATACATCTTGGCAAAGGCAACAGATATAAGTACCAATGTTAATATTGAATTTAGGATTATATGAATACGCATATACTTATTATTTTCATTTTTAACGGATAAAATTTTCGCTACCGCAATAAATACTATATTTATTAAGGCAACAGCCAGAAGTTCAAAAAATCCTCTTCTTGCATAGTCTGAATAGGTAAAATCAGCCGGCAAAGAACCGCCTAAAATATCTATAAAATATGTAGCCTGTATGCCTATAAAAAGAATATAAAAGCAGCAAATAACTGCATTAACGGTATATAAACTAAGTCTTGGTATGGAAGCGGCATTATCCATAGTTTTATTAAACTTATCTATATTAAAGGACTTTGAATTATCCTCTATGGAGCTTCCGTAGATAAGTGCGTACAGGTAGGTTGCCATAGGTAGTGACCATATAAGAGTTCCGATATTTTTAGGAATACTGATATCGAAGTTAAATAAATTGTCAAAAATATTTTTAAAAGTAGCATCTGCACTTGAAAGCAGGAAAATGACAATCATTATAAACGGAGTGCCAATCAAAAGTCCGAGAAAAATATGCAAAAAGTACTTAGTCTTTGTACTTGAAGAACTTTTTCCCCTCTTTGAAAACATGCAAAGCCAAAAAGAAGTAGCGTTATGTATAGGAATAAGTACAAGTGCATTGATATAGTCATATAATATAAGCTCTGAAGTTTCACTTTTTATAAGCTTGTTAAATACCGTTACAGGAAGGTAAATAAGCATAAAACTCATAGCAATTTGCATAAATATACCAAGGGAATAGTTATAAAAAACAGTAAAGCTTATGGCTAAAAGTATCATAAGTATCGATAAAATAATGCTTTCGCTATTGAGCTTAACAGACTTTAACTTAGCATATACAAGCACTGAGATAACATAAAGTACTATGTATGCGGTAGCTCCCAAACCTAAAGTTGCTACACTTGTATTTAAGTTATAATATTTTGTGCATAAAAATGCCAGTATAAATACAATGGGCAGCATTATTATATCTACCGTTTCAAACTTATATTTAGGCTCTTTTTTTATCGGAACCTTATTTGAAGTTGCGGACTCCGTATTAACACCAGCGGTGGAAGCGCTTTCATTTGCAGTATTGTTTGAACCGTCAGCTATATTATTGTCTGCACTTGTGTTTGCAGTGTTGTTTGAACTGTCAGCCATATTGTTGTCTGCACTTATGTGTACAGTGTTGTTTGAATCGTCAGCTACATTATTGTTTGCATTTACAGTTACATTATTGTCTGAATTTATAGTTTCGGCATTATTTAAATTTATAGCTGTAGAATTATCTGATAAATTTTCGCTCATGTTAAAAACCTCCTTTAGTTTTCGTCAGGTACATATTCCAGTATATCTGCCACTTGGCAGTTAAGTTCTCTGCATATAGCCTCCAAAGTGGAGAAACGTACCGCCTTGGCTTTATTATTTTTTAGAATGGACAAATTGGCAGCCGTAATGCCTATTCGCTCGGCAAGCTCACCGGCAGCCATCTTCCTTTTTGCCATTACCACATCTATATTTACCATAATCATAGTTTTTCTCCTTATATGGTATACTCATTTTCTTGCTTTATTTCTATAGCCTCTGTAAAGACATTCTTAACTACTCTCAGTATAAGAGCCATAAATGCAGTGCCTGTAACTAGTAATACAAAAGGTAGATAGAAAAATGTTAAAATAAAGCATACAAATGAGACAATAAAACAGCACCACGAAAGCAGTCTAAGATACTTGGTATTTTCTACTATAAATACTTTGGACTTATGTATGTTACATAAGAGCTTATACAGGAGAAACAGGGCGGTATAGGCAAGTATATCAAGTATGTAAACTGCAATCATACTGAAAATTATATACTTTCCGATAAGTTCTTCCTTGGAAATAGGAATATAAATGCGCCTTAGGATAATAAATCTTATATCATGGTGTATGTAAATATTAAGCAATATACCCAGTATGGCAAAAACAAATATACATACCTTAGATAAAGCTATACTTTTATTTTGTGTCCAATTCATCACAACCTCCTACTTTACATATAGATATTTACAAGCTGTAAAAAATATTACTGCTAGGAGCATGATAACATATAATTTTATGTTTAGCAATAAAAATATATTGTTATTCGATAAAAAAATATTGAAATTCATTTGAGAAGTTTTTAAGATGAGTTGTTCTGAAGAAGGTTTTCTTTATAATTGTGATAACGTAATAATGCAGAATCATTGGTCTTAAATGATTGACTGAAAAGTTTATCAATGCCAAGTTTACTTACAAATTCTTTTATAAGAAGTAAGCATGCATCGGAGGATAAGGCGCCTCCATAAAAATTAAGTTTAATTTTTCTATTGCTTTCAAGTTATTAGGCGTTTACAATACTAATAAAGGGTTCCTTTGTGTAATTTTGTTAAGTTTAAAGCACCTTAATTTTACCACAAATGGACGCTCTTTTTCTTCACTTAATAAGTGAAAGCAATATTTTGTTAAAATATAGTAATTATGTGGCTTTAAGCCACTTTCATGGAGTTACCATGAATAATCTAGGATTAATTATAAAAATTTTGAAACAGATGAGATAAAAAATATTAAATGAGAAAGGTAAAAGATGCTTGGGAAAACACATTTTTCTGTTGGAATGGCAGCAGGACTTGCAATATGCAGACCACAGAGTATAGAAATGCTGGTGGCAGGTACAGCTTTGGCGGGATTTGGAGGTATTATCAGTGATATAGATGTCGGTACATCAGGTGCCTATAATAAAGTGGAGCGCATTATAGGTTTGGCTATGGGTACTATTTTAGGAATAGTAATTGCAGATGTGTTTTTTCATGTAGGGATATACAACAGGCTTATGGCTGACAGCAATATTGTCCGTATTATAACCGGCATATCGGTATTTCTTGGGATATGTATTTTCGGAATGAAACAGCCGCACAGATCCTTTATGCATTCTATAGTAGCATTATTTGGGCTTAGCTTTTTTGTATATATGATTTTTCCGGATGTAGCCACATATTTTGGTATAGGATTTGCTTCACATATAGTTATTGATGCACTCAATGGAAAGCGTGAGAAGCTTTTTTGGCCTGTGGGCAAGGGCTTTACACTACGGCTATGCTCTTCAGACGGAATAGTAAATAATTTACTTTTCCATATATCCAATCTGTTAATATTGATATTAATACTGACTTCAAGGCCTGTACTTTTTGTTTTACATAATATAATCGGTTTATTACAAAGATAAAATATATTTAACTTTTTCTAACCTCCTGTTTTAAAAGACAGGGCATTAAGCAAAGGTTGCCTGCAACTTTATAAAGAGGTTTCAAGTGACCTTCTTTTTTAATTGTTCAATTTTTTTATGTTTAAAATTCTTACACCGATTTTTCCCGGACGGTGATTTTTTATACTTCAAGTATATTGATGGTTATCTCAAGTATTTATATAATAGAAAATAGTATAAAAAAGGTGGGATTATGGGAAAAGTTTATTTAAAAACAAAGTTCGACAATGAAATAAAAATGGAAATTCCGCACAGTGTAAATATTGCAAATGCTATGTACGGATTTAGAGAACTTGGAGCAGAGATTATTCCATATCATATGATTGATGAGATTTATGATAAAGTTACGAGAGAAGATATTGTGCTGGATTATATTGCTCAATGCAACAGTATATTTGTTAAATTTGGAATTACACCGAGGATACCGGATTATCCTGACGTTTTGAAGCCATTTCTTGGTAGGAGGATTTGGAAAGATACTATAAACAGCATTTCAAGAAATGAAGAGAAGTGGTCTGCGGGTTATTTTGTAAAGCCTGTAATAAGTAAGGCTTTTACAGGAAAGATAATAGGCAGCATATCGGATCTTGTAGGATGCGGAAATTATTCGGAAGATTATGAGGTGCTTGTAAGTGAGCCTTTAGATATATGTGCAGAGTGGAGATGTTTTATACTATATGATGAGATAGTTGATGTCAGACCTTATGGCTTATTACTTGACAAAAGCAGAAAAAGCTATAAGTATCATTATGACTTTAAGGTATTGGATTCTATGATGGAGGTATTTGTCAAATGGGAGGAAAGACCGGTTGCATGCAGTATGGATATATGTGTTACAAAAGATGGTAAAACATTATTGGTTGAGCTAAATGATTCCTATGCGCTTGGTTGCTATGGTTTGGCAAGTATATTTTATGCCAAACTTATTTCGGCAAGGTGGAGTCAGTTAATGGGAGTGAGGGATGAGTTTCACTTTTAAAGTGTATAAATAGATTATTATGTGTTAATGAATTCTTAAGAGGGATAGATGGATAATATTTGGAAATCGGGAATATATGGACTGATTATCGGTGATGCAATGGGTGTACCTGTTGAGTTTACTTCAAGGGAAGACAGAAAAAAGACCCCGATAACAGATATGACAGGTTATGGAACATATAATCAGCCGGAAGGTACATGGTCTGATGACAGCAGTATGGTACTTGCAACTCTTGCAAGTATAAAGGATAGAGGAAGAATTGATTATAAGGATATTATGGATAGATTTCATAATTGGTGTATGTATGGAGCTTATACGCCATTTGATGAAGTCTTTGATATAGGAATAGCTACTTCAAGAGCCATTATGAAATATAGTAATGGTGCCAAACCATTGGAATCGGGTGGTAAAACTGAGTGGGATAATGGTAACGGATCACTTATGAGAATTTTACCTGTATGTCTGTATATATTTGAACAGCAAAGAGATATGAAACTGTCTGATGATGAATCGATAGATATTATACATAATTGTTCAGCTCTGACGCATGCACATTTAAGAAGTAAGATAGCATGTGGCATATATTATTTTTTAGTAAAAGCTATTTTAGATAAAGACGGAGAATTAATAGAACGACTGCAGCAGGGAGTAGATAATGCATTTAAGTATTATGGCGAAAGTACTGAGAGTGAGCTTGACAATTATAACAGACTTATTTCACTTTCAGAATTTAAAGATACTCCTGAAAATCAGATAAAAAGTACAGGTTATGTAGTGTACACACTTGAAGCTGCGATATGGTGTTTGGTAAATTCATCTTCTTATGAGGAAGTTATTTTAAAAGCTGTAAATCTGGGTGATGATACAGATACGGTGGCAGCCATAACAGGTGGACTTGCGGGACTTTATTATGGCTATGACAATATACCTGACAAATGGAAATCCAAGCTACAGAAAAGGGAGTGGATAGAGAGTTTGTTAAATTGATAAAAGTTAATAGTGTTATAAGAAAGGGGCTGTCTGGAAATGGCAGTCATAAAAGAGGGAGGAGTAACTCAAAACGAGTCACTCCTCCCAGTTCTATAATAAATTAAAAATCGTGTTGGTAGAAAAATCGTCTACTTCTACCAACACGATTTTACAAAGAGCCAGTACTTACATCTCTTTTTCTTCTGTAAAACTATTGTATCTTGATACTTTAAGGAGTTTCAATCATTCAATCTGTTAACCGTTATTTTTTGGATCTAAACGTAATAACATAGCATTAATGGCGACGATGACTGTTGACACAGACATTAGGATTGCTCCTAATGCAGGGCTTAATGTGATACCAATAGGAGCCAAAATTCCTGCAGCTAGAGGGATAGCTATAAAGTTATAACCGGCTCCCCAAAATAGGTTTTGTTTCATTTTACGAGTTGTTTTGTGTGCTAAATCAATGAATGATCCAATATCTCCCGGATCGGATTGAGTCAATATGACATCAGCTGAATCCAACGCAACTTGAGTTCCAGCACCTATAGCTATACCAACATCTGCTAAGGCAAGAGAAGGAGCATCATTTACACCGTCACCTACCATGATAACTTTCTTTCCTTCATCTTTAAGTGTTTTAACTAACTCATATTTGTCTTGTGGAGATTGATTTGATCTATATTCAATCCCTAAATCTACTGCCGCGCCTTGAGCCGCTTTTTCATTATCACCTGTTGCCATAATTGGTCGAATATTGTTCTTTTTAAGAGCTTTAATTAACTCTTTACTCGTTGGTTTTAATTCGTCCCCTAAAGCTACAGCACCAATGGCATCATCATTTTCTACTAAGACACTAAGAGTTGCTCCTTTTGGAGTATCCATATCAAGATTACGTCCATAGGCTTTTTGACTGATTAATTGGTAACGGTGCCCACCTGCTTTACCCTCTACTCCAGAACCGGAAATCACATCAATCGAATCAAAAGATGCTGGACGTATATTTTGCTGCTCGGCGAAACTTATAATTGATTGAGCAATTGGGTGGCTAGATCCTCCTTCAATACCTGCCAATAAGGCAATGATTTCCTCTTTTGTATATTTGTCATTAAGAAGTTTTACATCTAATACTTTAAATTCACCAGTTGTTAAAGTACCCGTTTTATCTAAAATCATCACATCTGCATCTTGAGCTATTTCTAAGGCTTGGCGGTCTTTTACTAGTAAGCCACGGCTAGCTCCTAAGCTTGTGCTACGGGCGGTTACCAATGGAATAGCCAGACCCAATGCGTGCGGACAAGCAATAACTAATGTAGTAATAGTAAATATAACTGCCGTTGGGATATCTCCAATAATCATCCACACTACAAAAGCAATTAGCGCGACAATAACAGCAATATAGAAGAGCCACCCTGCAACTTTTTGCGCAATATTTTCTGCCCTGGAAGGCTGACTTTGAGCTTGGCTGATTAAATTCTGTACTTGAGAGATAAAGGATTGATCACCTGTCTCAAGCACTTTAATATAAAGAACCCCTTCTCCATTTGTTGAGCCCCCGATTACTTCATCGCCAGGGCCTTTTTTTACTGCTTTTGACTCCCCAGTTAGAAGAGCTTCATTTAAACGTGATTCGCCACGCTCGATAATCCCGTCTGCTGGCACATTTTCTCCGGCTTGAACACGAATTAAATCACCTACCTGTAAGTCAGCAACTGGTCGTGTTTCAATTGAATCGTCTTCTAATACAACGTGAGCATCTTTCGGCACTAACTTAGCCAATGCTGCTTGTGCGTCTCCTGCTTCTCCAATAGCTTTCATCTCAATCCAGTGACCTAATAGCATGATTAATAGTAATGAAGCAAATTCAAAGAAAAAGTCCATCACGTGTTCACCCGTTACGTAGGTAATGATCACAGCATAAATACTGTATAAATATGAAACACTTATACCTAAAGAAACGAGTGCCATCATTCCGGGTTTTTTTGTTTAAATTCGTCAACTGCACCTTGATAGAATGGACGTCCACCATAAATAATTAATATAGTAGATAAAATAGCTACTACAATATCATAATATGGAAAAGTAAACTGGAATGGTAGTTTAAATCCATGTATAGGGGATAAGAGCATAATAATGATTCCTAGTGGCAATGACTTTAAGAAAAGTTCCTTAAAGTTTCCGTGATGATGGTGGTCATGCCCTCCGTGCCCACTGTGGTCATGCCCACTGTGCCCATGCCCACTGTGCTCGCTATGATCATGCCCAGCATGATGTTCTTGATGTTGATCCTTATGGTCTCCATGTTCATCTGTGATTCCATGCTCGTGTTTTAACTTACCCATGTCGTCATAATCATGGTGATTATGGGACGAATATCTGTTGCCATTATTCATTTTAAATTCCTCCTTATGCTTAATGATGATGTAAATGACATTCGCATTGTCCTTCTGGACAATTGCAATCCACTTCTTCTACTGCGAAAGATTTTTTCATCTCTAATATTTTTTCTAGTCGATCTATATCATCGAAGCTTAAAACATGATCTTCAATGATACTTCCTATTACATTTCCAACTTTCTTATTGCAAATACGGTTAAAAATATCTTCTACATAATCCCTTACGGCTTCTTTCTCTTCAATATTGGCAGTGTAAATAAACTTTCTACCTTCTGGCTCTGTATTTAGTACGCCTTTTTCAACTAATCGACCTAAGATCGTTTTGATAGTGGATGGTGTCCAATCCATTTTTTCTTTCAATACGGAAATGATTTTTTTACTAGTTACTCGATCATTTGCCCAAACTACACGCATGACTTCCCATTCTGCATCTGTGATATAAGTATTAAATTCTATTGTGCTCATTCTCCTTTCCTCCTAGTTGTCTACAGATGTAAACAAGTTTACTCGAAATAAGTCTATCATTGTAAACGAATTGTGTCAAGTCTTTTTAATAAATGTAAGCAACGCTTATAGCTTTTTATCTCTCCACTTCTTTTCCATAATAATTTTCATAGTTTTTCCTATATTGAACAAGGTCAGAAAATTGTTCTTTATTTAAAGGGGCTGTTGGGAAAAGGCAGCTATAAAAGAGGGAGGAGTAACTCAAAACGAGTCACTCCTCCCTAAGTTTTTACATAAAAAAAGATGGCTAACGATAACCATCTTTCTCCGTTACATGTTATAATGTAACTATGCTCACAATTAATTATTATAACAACTTTTTTGAAATAGGTCAACAGAAAATCAACTTTAGCTTCTATGAATTGAGTTTGCCCGATGACGATCCGGTCTATACCCTAAAAAAAGTTATGGAGGATTTAGATTTTTCCGGACTGTTAGCCAATTGTTCGGATAAGGTAAGAACAGGGTACAACCGGGTCATGATGTATGCAGTTATTACTTATGCAAATATGCGAGGAATACGTTCTATTGATCGTATTGTAGATTTATGCGAAAGAGATATTGCTTTTATCTAGCTTACTCAAGGGAGGAAGCCTAAAAGAGATGCCTTTTATGATTTTAAAGGTAAGAAACTTACTCCAGATATCCTTGATAATCTAAACTATCAGTTTATGAGACGATTAAAAAAAGAAGGGTTTGTAACACTAAAAGAATTATTTATCGATGGAACGAAAATAGAAGCTAATGCCAATCGTTATACTTTTGTATGGCGTGGAAGCATTAATTATCATCTTGCCGGTCTTCCGGATTCTATAGATAAGCTTTATTCAGACTATAACTCTTTTTTACAAGGTAACAGTTTTGGGGAGAAGTACGAGCTTGGAAATGCACAGATGTTTGTGATTGACGGAATTGATAAAGTCAGAGATGTTATTGAAAAGAACAGAAAAAGAAAGAACAGAACGGTTATACACAAACATATGAAGTATATGGATGTTCAGACTGTAGTGGATGTGAATATAAGTCTAAATGTTTATACAAGTATAATCCTGATAAAGATATTGATAAGAATAAAGTAATGAAGATCAATGAAGTATGGGAAGAGCTCCGAGAGAAGTCACATGCTAACATACAGAGTGAAAAAGGTATTCTGAAACGACAGATACGCTCTATTCAAACAGAGGGTCATTTTGGAGATATTAAAGAGAATGAAGATTTCCGACGCTTTAACTATCGTACTTCAGATAAGGTTTATAAAGAATTTATGCTTTTTGCAATAGGAAGAAACATAAATAAATATCATCGTTTTCTCTATGCCAAACTAAAGAAATTTGAAGGAAAACTACAGGAGAAAACAGCATAGTAAAAAATGCAAAAGCAAAATTTCAGCCAAGGGGGTTTTATGGCACAAAATGGACACTATTATAGAAAAGTAAAATATCCTGATAAAGTCGCAAAGCCAAAACACACTGTATTTGTCAGGATATTTCTATTTTGTTCTGTAGGGATTAAAATTCAGTATTTCCCGACAGCCCCTTTTTTATTATATTAAAGATAAAAATAGGATTTAATAGGAAGGATATATGAGGGAAGAGAATTTTGAAATTGCTAAAAGCATAAATTTTATTTTTTGCAGTCATCCGTTAAATAAAAAGAGTGTGGATGAGGATTATATGGAAGAATATCAAGCAGCAGGCTTGAATCATTCCTGTGCATTATTTAGTTATGAAGACTTGGAAGTTGGGAAACTGTCGCTTTATGGTGAAGATATTAAAGGTTTGAGTATATACAGAGGTTGGATGATGCCGGCACATATGTATGAGCTTTTTTATAATTTGCTTCTGGGAAAAGGAATACAGCTGATAAACTCACCTAAAGAGTATGCAAAGTACCATCTTTTACCGAGATGGTATAGTGATTTTGAAGGACTTACTCCATTTAGTGTATGGAATGAGTCAAGGGATATAGAAGATGCTTTAAAACTTACAAAAGGACTTGAAGGGGCATTTGTAGTTAAAGACTATGTAAAGAGCAGAAAGCATGAGTGGCATGATGCCTGTTTTATAAAAGATATTAGTGATAAGGAAGATACTTTTAGGGTAATCAATAATTTTATTTATCGTCAAGGAGATAATCTTGAAGGCGGTGTTGTACTTAGAAAGTTTGAGAGTCTTAAATCAATAGGAGTACACAAAGAGAGCGGCATACCAATTTCAGAGGAATATAGAATATTTGTCTTTAAAGGGGAAATATTGGTTGCAGATAATTACTGGAGTGAAAATGAAGAGGTAAATATATCGGAAGAAGAATATATGTGGATTGAGTCTACAGCGAGTAGGATAGAAAGCAATTTTGTAACCATAGACTTGGCAAGGAAAACCGATGGTAGCCTTATAATAATGGAAATGGGAGATGGTCAGGTATCAGGATTGCAACAAATAGATGCGTATGAGTTTTACAGAGCTTTTCAAAATCAAGGGAAAGGAAATATTTATTCTATAGATTATGTCAAGGAAGTAATAAATGAGTTTGTTAAAATGGATTTTGAGCCTGAACTTAGTTTATGTTTTAGAGGAAATGAATCAGAATATATGATTATAGGGTATGCTGATCATGTATCATTTCAAAGATGCGGTTATTATGACGGAAGTGGTGAGATAGAATATAAAACATTGGATGAATTATTTGAAGCAGAACTTATAGACGGTATATGTCTGAAAAGGGATTGGAATAAAATATTAGATATTTGGTGTTCACCATCTATGATAGACTTTGAGTTCAAAAAAGATAAATATAAGAAAATGATAGAAAAAAGTAATCTGGAATGGGGAGATAGGAGACCGATTTTTAAAATTGTTAAAAAAGAAATTGATAAATGGAATCCATACGGCCTTTTACCGGAGTTTCCGAAGGATGAATTTGATGGTGAGAGCACAAGGATTGCATTAGATATGAATTGGAATTCTACAATAGATAAAATTGCTAAACTTATTTTCGATGAATTTACATTTTCATTTGGAGATGAGTATATGTTTTCATTAAAATGTTGCATACCGATAGCAAAAAATATAAGAGATAGTATGGATAGATTTATGAAAAATCAGGGGAAAATATCGGAGTAGAACTGGAAGTATTTTCATACATAAAGGCTATAAAACAGTAATTAAATTGTAAGATATAGAGCATTTTTTATACTCCAAGTATAATGACAAAAGACTTTTACTATGTTATTCTATCAATAAAGAAATTTGGGCGGATTATGCCCGGAAAGGAAAAGACATGAGAACAATGAATCGTTTTGACTATTTTAATATTGAACGCCGTGATTACGCACTTCTTAGTAAGCCGTTTAGGAAGGGCTTTGTTTTGTTGCATCCATTAGAGATAGGTCAAGTACGAGGAAATTGTATATATAATTATAGGCATAGGTAGATACTATGCTAATAATGTATAAATGTTTTTGATGCCGCTTACTCTAAATGGGTAGGCGGCTTTTTTGATGTAAAGGAGAAGATATGGATAAAATTGAAATAAAGGGAAAAGTAAATACAGCTATATGCTATGCAAGGGTTGTAGAGGATGAGGCAATAGAGCAAATAAGAAGAATGTGTAATTATATTATAACCGAAGGCTCAAGGATTTGTATAATGCCTGATGTACATGCAGGAAAGGGATGTACTATCGGAACAACAATGACCATAAATGATAAAGCTGTTCCAAATATAGTAGGTGTTGATATCGGATGCGGAATGTATACGGTCAAACTTGGAAATATAGATATTGATTTTGAAAAGGTAGATGAGGCAGCACATTATATTCCCTCCGGAATGGATGTATGGGATGGCAGACAGGAACGCTTTGATTTAACTAAGTTGAAATGTTACAGATATTTAAGAGATTCAAGAAGACTTGAGCGTTCACTGGGTACTTTAGGTGGTGGAAACCACTTTATAGAGATAGACGAGGCAAGTGACGGATGCAAATACTTAATAGTACATTCCGGTTCAAGAAATCTGGGAAAACAGGTTGCTCAGTACTACCAAAGATTGGCAACAAACCTTGATAGAGGATATGACACTTATCTTGAAAAAAGAGACGAGATCATAAGAACTTATAAGGAGCAGGGGAGAAAGAGTGAGATTCAGACAGCGCTGAAAGAACTTCACTGGCAAGTATATGAGTCCGAGACAAGTATGCCTGATGATTTATGCTATGTTTCAGGGAAATATCTTGAGGAGTATCTTTATGATGTGGAGATTTGTCAAAACTTTGCAAAAAGAAACCGTGAGTTGATGGCGGAGATTATTTTAGAAAGAATCGGAATGACAAGTCTTGAGACATTTCATACTATTCACAACTATATTGATGTGGATGAGATGATTTTAAGAAAAGGTGCGATAGCCGCTCATAACGGTGAAAAAGTTTTAATACCTATAAACATGAGGGATGGAAGTGTTTTGGCTGTGGGAAAAGGTAATCCGGAATGGAATTATTCAGCACCACATGGAGCAGGAAGACTTATGTCAAGAACTGCCGCAAAAAATAATTTAAGCTTGGATGAGTATAAAGAAATGATGAGGGGAGTTTACTCCACTTCTATAAATGAAAGTACATTGGATGAGGCTCCAATGGCGTATAAAAGACTTGAGGATATCATAGATGTTATAAAAGAATCTGTAGATATCATTGAAGTAATGAAACCTATTTATAATTTTAAAGCTTCAAACTGAGGGAATCTCTTTTCCCGGGCTTGAGGCGGAAAGGAAAAGAGATGTTTGTTTTTCCTACCATTGATTTGGTAGCAACAGGAAAAAATATTGTAAGACTTAGAGAAAAGTCGGGACTTAGTGTAAGAGAGCTGCAGGATATATTCGGATTTGCAACACCACAAGCTATTTACAAATGGCAGCATGGAGCAGCTTTGCCAACCATAGATAATCTTATAGTACTCTCAACAATATTTAAGGTCTCTATGGAAGAGATTATCATAGTAGAGACAAAGATAAGTGCATGATAAAATAACGAAGAATGTTAGTTGAAATTTATTATAAATAGATTATACTATAGGGTGTTAGAATTAAATTCTCGGTAAATGCTTTGCATACTTAAAGCAAAAAATTAATCGGATGTTATAGATATTTTGTAAACAGAGGATAAAATTACGATTTTATATCACTATATATAGCAAATAGCTGACTATAAAAAGCAAAAGTATAGTAGCATTATCGGGGAAAAAGCAGAATTGAAATATTGGAGAAAAATTGAGTAGAAAGTCAGAAATAGAATTGACCAATTTGTGCCTGATTTGCAACGGAGATAAGGTGTTGGTACAGGAAAAAACGGGTACAAAGGGATTGGTATTTCCCGGAGGGCATGTGGAAGAGGGTGAGTCATTACTGGAATCTGTAATAAGAGAGATGAAAGAGGAAACCGGGCTTACTATAAAAAATCCGATAGCATGTGGTTTTAAAGATTGGATACAGGAAGACGGAAGCAGATATATGGTGCTTTTGTATAAAACGGATAAATTCAGCGGAGAATTAAAATCCTCAGAGGAAGGCAAAGTCTTTTGGCTTGAAAGGGCTGAACTGAATAATGCTAATCTTATTTGTAATATGAAGGAACTGATGGAGATATTTGATTCTGACAGGTATAGTGAATTCTTTTTTAAGATAAAAGATGGAAAATATAAGGGTAAATTATTGGGATAAGTTTTCTTATCCCAATTTTTAATTAAAAAATAATTGACAATATAATCGTTTTATGTAATACTCTGTAATTGAGTTAGGATACGCTAACAGAATTTGAGTATGATAGCCAACTATATTTATTGTATATTTATGGAGGACCTATGAAAAGAAGATATCTATCTATATTAGCACCTGCAGTACTGGCTTTAGTGATAACAGGTTGTGGTAAAGCAGCTGATAAATCCATGCCGGCAGAGAGCAGTTCAGTACAGAGTGAGAGCTCATCAGAGGAAAGCAAGGAAGCTAAATCTGATATAGGAAATGAAAACTATGTTTATGCGAAGATAAATGTTCCATATGCAGATTATTATTATGGTGAAATAAATAATATAGACCCGGAAGCTGATCCTGAGAAACTGACAGCAAAGCTTGATGCAGCCGATCCTGCGGCAGCGATAAGAGATGATGGAAATTATGATGCTGTAAGCTCTGTAACAAATAAGAAGGCAGAGAAGTTTACAACAGCAGTATCGGAAGTTGTAGGTGACGGTTCAACTATTTCAGGTGTTAAGGAAGTAAATGTTGCAATTTCAAAGTCACTTTATGAGGATGCAAAAAAGGCAATAGAGGAAAAGAAGGAATCAACCAACCCGCTTCTTACATTTGTAGCAGAAATCACAGAAACTACCGATAAGGTTCCGGCAGAGTACAAGGTACTTAATTCTGACGGTACAATTTCAAAGACAGTTGGAAATACCGTTAAAAATGATTTGAAATCAACTATTACAACTACTTCAAACTACGGAAATTATCAAATAGATATAAAGGATCTTGAACTTGAGATTGGTGATGTTCAGGGTGTTGTTTTTGAAACAAAAGAAGGCAAGAAGTATGGTATGGAGCATATGGAAAATATTTGGCGTTCACCTGCAGAACTTGCATTTGCAGCAGTACCGTTTACGGAGAAGGATGGAAATGCAGTATCATATATTCGTTATCAGGACTTGCCGGGTCAGACTATTTCTAAGATTACATACTTACTTAAGGATGCCGATGATATAGAGATAGATACAGATTTGTTCTGCAAGCTTTTGGCACCTGAGAACTACAGCATTAAGGGTGATGAGAGTGCTAATTACAGCAAGGACGGTTCACAGATAAAATTTGAAATCACATCAGATGACAGCAAGTACAATATCGGAAGAATTGTATCAAGAAAGAAGGATGTGGATATAGCAAATGTTAAGGAAGAAAACGGTACTTTGGTTTTGCCGAAGGAATTGGTGCCGGGTAAGTATCAGTTTATCTTTACAAATGATAAATATGCCGATTTGAACTTCTCAGCTGTTATAAATTCAAATTTGACTGCGGAACAGTTCCACTTTGAGAACAATGCTCTTAAACTTGATGAAAATGAGGCAGGACTTACTGTAAAGGATTATATAAGTGCTATTACTTATGCAAAGGTAAATGATACAGAGTACAAGGGTGGAAAAGGTAGAAAGTTTGGAAAAGTTGCATTTAATGAAGATGGAAGTATAAATTTGGATGCAAAATACAGTTCGGACGGTAAGGATGAGCCTGTATTTGCAGAAGCAGGAACATATACAGTTGTTCTTAAGGCTGACGGATATCCTGATTTAACAATTGAGGTGACAAAATAATGAGACTTGTCGCATGTCTGATTGTGGCATTGGCTTTTTTTGCACTTTTGGAAAAGCCTATAAAAAGACATGCAACATTTTTTTACATAGGAACAATTATAATAAGTATTCTATCTATTATCGCACCTGATAAAGGACTGCCATTTATAATTGAATATCTTGTAAATAATATACTAGCTAGAGGCACCCTGGCGGGTGCCCTCTTTATCCTTGTAATGGTGGCATCTGTATGCCCGGCGGCAAAGCTTAGGGGCTTGCTGCTTCGTACAAGAGGAGAGATGGCTATAATTGCAGCCTTATTTACACTTATTCATAATATAGTATATGGACAGTATTTTTTTGTAAAATTATTTACAAATATATCTGAACTTAATACACAAAGAATACTTGCAGCGATATTTTCACTTGTAATGATATTACTTTTAATACCGTTGACAATCACATCATTTATGACTGTCAGAAGGAAGATGAATCCAAAGAAGTGGAAATCATTACAAAAGCTTTCCTATGTATTTTACGGTTTGTTGTTTGTGCATATAGCCATGATATTTAGCGTATCAATATTAAACGGATATTTGGAAACTCTGTTTGATTTAACCGTTTATGCTGTTATATATATAGTTTATCTTGTTTTCAGGGCGAAAAAATATGAAAAGCAAAGAGTTGTAAGTATAGTATGTATTTTAGCTGTTTGTGCAATTTATGCGGTTTTAGCTGTTTTCGGTATAAAAGCGTCAAGAAATCATATAGAAGAGGAAGTTGCTCCTGTTTTGGAGGATGCCTCTTATAAAGATGGTACATATGAGGGAAGTGCTACCGGATATATCGGTAAGATGACTGTTTCGGTAACTATAGCCTGTGGAGAGATTACTGAGATAAATATAGTAGAAACAGGAGATGATGACGAGTATCTTATAGATGCAAAAGATGTAATTCCTGAAATTATTGAAAAACAATCCTTGGAAGTTGATTCTATAAGCGGTGCCACACATAGTTCAAAAGGAATAATTAAAGCAGTAGGAAATGCTCTGGAGAGTGCAAAAGGAGAATAAAAAAAGTTTGTAATTATATATTTCTTATAATTTTATTGTAAGAAAAAGGTTAAAAATATTACGAAATCACCTCCAAATCTTATGATATAATTAACTCATTAATATAATATTTAATATTTAATTTCTTTTTTATGTTGTGATAATATATACATTATAGTATACTTTACATAAGTTATTCAAAAAGTAGCCCACAAGACATATATAACGACGGGAGGAGTGACCATGGATAGTATACGTAAATTGAGGCAGTCTAAAGGTATGACACAAAGGGAATTAGGTGAAGTTATCGGTGTTAAACAGCAAACAATATGTAAATATGAGAGAGCCAATTCAAATGTGAGTTGGGATATTTTACAAAAGATAAGTGCTGTGTTTGAAGTGTCATTGGATGAGTTAATTGAAGAAGATTTGGAAAAATGCTTAAAATCCAGAAATAAGATGCTTGAAAAGAGTATAATGGAAAAGATAAAAAAATTGAATAGTAAGAATTTGAAATTACTGTTAGATTTTTTGTCTAAGTTAACTGATATTGCATAGCTAAAAGGGGTTGTCATTAAATAAGGAATTGAAACCCTAAAGCAAAAAATAGAGATATCCTGACAAATCAAAGCATTTTGGCTTTGTGAACTTGTCGGGATATTTTTTTATATTATTGTTAGTGACACAAAATGGGGTGATTTATGACAAATAAATTATCAAAATATGTAAAAACAGATAGTGTTTTTGAAGATGCCTGTAATATTATTGAAACCGCTCAGAAAGTAGCATACTCTGTGGTTGATTTAACGCTTGTTCACAGAAATTGGCATCTCGGTAAGAGAATAACTGATGAAGAACTGAAAGGTGAGTCAAGAGCTGAATATGGTGCAGAAGTAATTAAGAAATTATCTAAAGACTTAAACGCACAGTATGGAAGGGTATACACCAAAACAAATTTATACAATTTTTATTCTTTTTATAAGATGTATCCGGAGATTTTCCACTTGAAAAGTGGAAAATTTAAAATATGTTAAAGATTGCATATAAGAATTTTAAGTTCATTTTAGTTGTAAAAAATTGTAAAATTATAATATTGTGAGATTTTGTTTGCGCGATGATAATAATATTCACATATCTTTAAAGTTTAGAAGAAAAATAGAATTATGATGGAGGACTATCTATGAAAAAAATCTATGATTTATGTTGCAGTTTTAGCTATTGGTATCTTGGCAACCGGATGTGGTAAGGCGGATAAGAATATACCGGCGGAAAATAGTGAGAGCAGCATTGCTGTGGTGGAAACTTCTATGGAAGAGAGTAGTAAAGAAACTACAGGGAAAGATGATAAATTAAGTGAAAGCAAGTTTATGGTTCCGGGATATAAACTTGGAGAGATACCTGAGATTCCTGTTGTAGTTTTGTCGGCTTTCGGTATAGATGAAAATGCCGATGCCAAGATTACTATGGACAGTACGAAAAGTCTTTCATCAATTCTGGGAGTTACAATAACACCGGTAAAAGTTGAAAGTGATCAGATTATAAGAGGCTCAAGTATAGCGCAGTTGGAGGAGAGCGGAGCAGGACAATATAGTGACGGTAATCAGACTGTTCAAACTGAGGGAGACGGCTCCGGACAATATAATGACAGTGAAAAAGGTATTACAATACAAAGAGATGCGGACGGTTCCGGGCAATATTTAGACTCCAATAAGGGAATTATTCTGCAGGTGGATGCGGACGGTTCCGGACAATATAAGGATGACCGCTATGGTATTAATTTGCAGGTAGATGCAAATGGTACCGGTATGTATAAAAACAGCCAAAATGATGTGAGTATAGCGGTAGATGAAGAAGAGGTAATATATAAAGCAGGAGATGTGGTAATTGAAATAAAAAGTGACGGTTCGGGAAGCTATGAGAACAGTGCTACAGGACTTATAATAGAGAATGACGGTCAGGGAAAGGCAGTTATCAAAATAGATGATGATGAAAAAGAGGTAAAAGCGGATCCACTGGATTTTACATATAAATTACCATTACTAAACTCCGTTCCGGCTGTACCTGCTATAGAGGCAAACAGTATTATGATTACTATGGATGCAGGAGTGTTATTTGATGTGGATAAATATGACCTTAGAAATGAATCAAAGGAAACATTGAATAATCTTGCAAAGGTTTTAAAGGAAGCAAATATAAGTGCATTTGAAATAGACGGACATACAGACTCTGATGCTGATGATGCTTATAATCAGACTCTTTCAGAGAACCGTGCAAATTCAGTAAAGGAATATTTGGTATCGGTAGGTGTTACGGCAAATATTACTACAAACGGTTATGGTGAAAGCAGACCTGTAGCAAGTAATGATACTCCCGAGGGTAAGCAGCAAAACCGCCGTGTGGAAATAATTATTCCGGTATTATAAATATAGAAAGAGTATATGGCTACGGTCATATGCTTTTTTTTATTGAATGGTGAATCAAGAACTTTGAAGGTATTTTTATCGGACAGTAGTTTTTGTAAAATACTCTTAGAAGATAAAAATACTTTTGGAGGTTGTTATGAAGCATATTGTTGTGGACTTGGAAATGAACGGTATAGAAAAGAAACATAGAATTTTTGGCTGTACTATGGAAACTATTGAAATAGGTGCTATAATGCTGGATGAAAATTATCAGGAGATATCATCATTTAAAACCTATGTAAAACCGGAATATAATAGTAAAATAGAGAAGAATATAAGCAGATTAACAGGTATTACAAACAATATGGTGGTAAATGCTCCGAAGTTTAATGAAGCTTTAAAGAAGTTTTCCGATTGGTGTCTTGCCGCAGATGATGATATAAGGATATATGCATGGAGTAAAAACGATTATAAACAAATTGCAAAAGAGATAAGATTAAAAAGATATGATATCAGACCGGAAGAATCAATGGTTTATTTAAATGAGTGGAATGATTTTCAGGAGGAATTTGATACGGAATTAGGCTTTGAAAGACAGATTTCTTTAAAGTTGGCACTTGATATGGCAGGAATAGATTTTCTTGGGAGAGAACATAGTGCACTGGATGATGCAAGAAATACTGCCAAGCTGTTTCATATATTCAGGGATAGAGAAATGTTTGATATGACACTGAAAAAAATAGAAGAAGCCATGACTCCGACAGATTTCGGAACATCTCTGGGAAGTTTATTTGATTTATCGGCATTTGCTTTGACATAGGAATGCTATATAATTAAAATCATAGAGAAAGGTTTAATATAAAATTAGATTTACTTGTAACGCCGAGTTTTAAAATAAAGGATGGTAATAATGGAATTAAAGGAAATCTTAAACTATATAGAAGAAAAACATAATATAAAAGAAATGAACAGATGGGACAGTTCTTCTATAATGTCAAGACTTTGCCATCCTTTGACCGGTAAAATGATAGCACTTATTATAAGGCAGTGGGACTCAGACAGTGGGATGTGGATGGAACACTGTGATTTAAAATATGATGCAAGCCTTTATGACAGAATGAAATCATATATAGTCGAGCCTTTGCGTATGCATGGGAGTAACTGGATAGGTATATGCTTTAATAAAGATACAGAAAGTGACTATGTCTTTGATATTTTTGATAAGGCTATTTTACAGGAAAATCCGGCGGAAAATATTATTATACTTGATGATACTAAAAGTAAGCTCTCATTTGCCGAAACTCATGCCACGGATAAAAAAAGCAGTGGAATATCTGAAAATATAGAGTTTTTAGAGCCTGCTGAAAAAAAGTATATACTGATTCAATACTGACATTTACTAAGGGAAGAGAATTTTTTAAAGATAGAGAAAAAGTTCCCAAAAAAATCCGTGAAATGATGGCATTATATAAATATGATGATTATTCATGGAATTATAAAGCAAGAAATTTCTATAAACAGGCAAAGTTTATGGAGGATTATGAGGATGATTATCAAGGGGAAGTTGGGGAGATTTCCGGTTATTATACTACATATCATGATTTGAATGAAAAACAGCTGAGAGCATATTTTACATGGAGGAGCGAAATTAGAAAGGGTATATATAAAAAAGCCTGTACATCATTTATATATATTTATATCTATGAATTGCTTTGTGGAATAGATGCCTCTTCATCTTATGATACCATAAATAAATTAAAGGTTTTTGAAGAGAAACTTTCATATAATGATATTTTGGATGTGACAATAAAAAGAAATCTGCATAAATGGTATTTTGAGTATTCACTCTTGCATGGTTTTTCGATAGAAAAGATAAAAGAATATGTAGATAAGGATGTTTTTGCACAGGATAGTGCTCTGGATATTTTAAAAAATTATAAAAAAGCTTCTGATGAAGAAATATTTGAGTCGATATGTTTTTTTGCCGGAAAGAAAAGTTTAAATTCTGTCAGTTTGAAAAAAGAAAGGGATAAAAGTATATTTATCTTTGCTTTTATATGGAGATATATATTAAAGAATGTAACTATTGAAGGGAAGGGTATATTTTCACATTGTTTTGGAAGAATACATAACAGAAGTTGGTATCCTCTTTTTAATGCGGTTTATTGGAGTGAAAAAAAGCCTGAGAACGGGGATTATATAGTAAATGGAGTAAGATCATACCATTATCATGATGGCAGTTGGAATGAAAGAGGGTATATAAAATCTTATTTCAATAAGAAGAAAATAGATTCCATATTTCATGAGATTGACAGAAAAATAAGAGAAGAATTTAAACTTGGGTATTATCTTGGGCAAAGACCGGATGACAGTTGGATAAGAAAAGATATAGAGGATGCATTTGGTAAGGCAATAAAGGAATTAAAGAAAAATGAAAGAGCAAAAATAAATATTGATTTTTCAGCTTTGAAAAAAATTCGCATAGATGCAGAGAGTACAAAAGAGAGCCTTTTGATTGATGAAGAAAAAGAAGCTTTTATAAATACAGAGGTATCAAGAGCCGGCAGTGAAAGCGAGAATGAGTCGGAAACAAAAAACGGATTATTCAATAGAGGTATAGCATCGGAGGACAAAACCGGTGAGATATATGAAGTTTTAGATATTTCAGATAAAGACAGGGATATGAGTTTTATAGAACAAAGTAAAAATACTGATATAAATACGGAGATTTTAAAATATATCATTGAGGAAAAAGATTATAAACAGCTTATAAAATCAAACAATCTATTTGTGTCCATTGTTACAGATACTATAAATGAAATTTTCTTTGAAAAAATAGGGGATAATATTTTAGAATGTGAAGGTGATGATATATACTTGATTGAGGACTACAGAGAGGATATTTTGGACATTATAGGAGATATTTATGAATGATGGAAAAAAAGTGCCGAAGCGAATTGCACAGACTTTAATAAATTCCCTAAAGGGTGGAGTGGTCCCAAGAACGGGATTGCCATATATTACAGTTGGAAGAAAAAGTGAGATAGAAGCATTGCTTCATGATGTAGATATTGTAGCTGAGGGCGGTGCTTCATTTAGATTTATTGTGGGTAAATACGGAAGCGGAAAAAGTTTCTTACTTCAAACCATAAGAAATTATGTGATGGACAGAGGATTTATAGTTGCTGATGCGGATTTGTCTCCGGAGAGAAGATTGCAGGGAACAAAGGGGCAGGGGCTT
This sequence comes from Lachnospiraceae oral taxon 107 str. F0167, assembly GCA_000209465.1. Taxonomy (GTDB): domain Bacteria; phylum Bacillota; class Clostridia; order Lachnospirales; family Lachnospiraceae; genus Lachnoanaerobaculum. Next base: position 58,243 of record GL890586.1, read on the forward strand.
GCGACATATAGAGAACTTATTGGAAATCTGTCCACTAAAACAAAGCCTGAGGGTGGGGCTATTACCTTACTTCTTGATAAATGGATAAATAATATTCAAACAGATTGTATAAATAAAACAGGATTTTTACCGGGCAGCAAAGAACTTTTAATTGAAGTAAATAAGGAGATATATTCAGTACTTAGAGGACTTTCAGAGCTTGTTCACGGTTTTGAATTCGGTACACTTTTATCAAGATACTATCATGCCCATATTGAAGGGGATGATGAAACAAAGATGAAAATTATACGCTGGTTTAGAGGGGAATATATAAGAAAAACAGATGCCAAAGAAGCATTGGGTGTAAATATAATTATTACGGATGAGGATTGGTATGAGTATTTAAAACTTTTTGCAATGTTTTTCAGACTTGCGGGATATAGCGGTATGATGATTATGGTTGATGAACTGGTAAATATATATAAGATACCGAATGCCATAACCAGGCAATATAATTATGAAAAAATGCTTACAATGTACAATGATACCTTACAAGGCAAGGCAAAATATTTGGGCATTATAATGGGAGCCACACCACAGACTCTGGAGGATAAGAGAAGGGGAATATACAGCTATGAGGCGCTTCGCTCCAGACTTTCGGAAGGGAAGTTTTCAAAACCGGGCATGAGAGATTTATTATCACCTGTAATAAGGCTTGAGGCACTTACTCCTGAGGAAATGCTTGTACTTTGTGAAAAAATATCAGATATGCATGCGGATCTTTATTCTTACAGTAAAACTCTTAATGACAGAGAGTTGGGGGATTTTATAAGTTTGGAGTATTCAAGGATAGGCGCAATGGAAAATATTACTCCAAGAGAAGTTATAAGGGATTTTATAGAATTGCTGGATTTGATATATCAAAATCCAAACTTAAAAATACAAGAACTTTTGGAATCTCCTGACTTTGATTTTGCAAAGTCGGAAGCGGTATCTGATAATCCGGATGAAAATTTTGTGGAGTTTACATTATGAATGTATATGAAAGATACGCACCGTTTATTCGAGAGTATATTTATAATTCAGGCTGGCAGGTGCTTCGTGGAGTACAAAATGCGGCAGCGGATGTAATATTTAATACTGATGAAAATCTTTTATTAACAGCTTCTACAGCCTCGGGAAAAACTGAGGCTGCATTTTTCCCTATACTGACATTGCTGGATGAAAATCCTTCAAGCAGTGTAGGTGTATTATATATTGCGCCATTAAAGGCTCTGATAAATGATCAGTTTTTAAGACTGAACTATATATGTGAAGAGGCGGATATTAAAGTTACAAGATGGCATGGAGATGCTACACAGACAGGAAAAAGAAAACTTTTAAAAAAGCCTTCGGGTATTTTACAAATAACCCCTGAATCATTGGAATCATTGATGATAAATAAGCATATGGAGATAATGTCTTTATTTTATGATTTAAGATTTATAGTGGTGGATGAGATTCACTCCTTGCTTCGTGGCGACAGAGGATTACAGACTTTTTGTTTAATAGAAAGACTTTGTAAAATGGCAGGATGTGATCCCAGAAGAATAGGGCTGTCTGCAACCATAGGTAATCCCAAGTTGGCGGGAGATTTTCTTGGATGTGGAAGTAAAAGAAAAACCTTGATACCGGAATTTGACAGAGGAAAGGAAACATGGAGACTTTCCATGGAGCATTTTTTTAATACGGATCCGCAGGCAGGTGAGTTGGCGGAAGATAAAATACCTCACCGAGAAGATGATATGCCGTATTTTTCGCATATGGATAAGATGTCAAAGAATGAAGATACGAAGACCGGCTGCAGTGCTCCAAGAGGGGCAAATCCGGGACTTGCCTATATTTTTGAACATACAAAGGGGAAAAAATGCCTTGTATTTACAAATTCCCGTGAAGAATGTGAGGCTGTCTGCCAGCATATGAGGCAGTATTGCGAGGCAATGCATGAGCCCGACAGATTTCTTATTCACCATGGTAATCTGTCCGCATCATACCGTGAAAGTGCGGAAGAGGAGATGAAGGATGATGATTCTTTAATATCAATATGTGCCACCGCCACTTTGGAACTTGGAATAGATATAGGCAGACTTGAAAGGGCATTTCAAATAGATGCACCCTTTACGGTGTCAGGTTTTTTACAAAGACTTGGAAGAACGGGGAGGAGAGATGCACCTTCGGAAATGTGGTTTGTAATGAGAGAGGATCATCCGGAGCCAAGGGCTATGATGCCTGAAATGATACCATGGTATCTGATACAGGGTATAGCTTTGGTGCAAATTTATATTGAGGAAAGATTTGTGGAGCCGCCAAGACTTGACAGATTGCCATACAGTCTACTCTATCATCAAACAATGAGTACGCTTGCATCTATTGGAGAAATGACAGCGGCGGAGCTGGCATCAAGAGTACTTTCATTATCTGCTTTTAAAAGAATAAGTCAGGATGATTTTCGTGCATTATTATTACATTTGATAGATATAGACCATATAAACAGAACAGAAAACGCCGGTCTGATAGTAGGTATCTCGGGAGAGAGGGTAGTAAATAATTATAAATTCTATGCGGTTTTTGTGGAGAATATAGAGTACTCGGTGCGTACAGAGTCACAGGAACTTGGAACCATTGTAAGACCTCCGGATAATGGAGGTAAGATTGCGATTGCAGGCAGAGTATGGGTGGTTGAGGAAGTTGACCATAAAAGAAGAGTGGTATATGTAAGTCCGGTAAAGGGAAATATTCCGGCATATTTTGGGGATGTAGCAGGTGATATACATACCCGTATTCTTGAGAGAATGAAGACAGTCTTAAGTGAAAGTAAAGAGTACATATATTTGATGAGCAATGCAAAAAAAAGACTTTTAGAGGCAAGAGAATGTTTTAAAAAGGCAAATTTATATGATAAGCCTTTAATACATTTGGGTGGGAATATGTGGGCATTGTTTCCATGGCTTGGAAGCTTTGCTTTTTTGACATTGGAACGCTTCCTCAGGTTGCATTGTGCAAAGGAACTTGGGTTAAGGGGCGTAAATCCGTGCAGACCTTATTTTATACAGTTCACCATGAATGTAAGTGAAAAAGAGTTTTATAAAACAGTAAAAGAAAAGGCTTTGGAAGATATAGATCCTATGTCATTGGTGTATGAAAAAGAAGTACCTGTATTTGAAAAATATGATGAATTTATTCCCGAAGAACTGGTGAAAAAAGGTTTTGCCTATGGTGTTCTTGATATAGAAGGTATGAAAAATCGGGTAAAAGAATGGTAAGTAAAGGTATAAATATGTATAATAAATATCGATTACAGCAAGATATCAATATAAGCATTATGGGGGAATACCATGAAAGATTACAGATTCAGAGTAAATACAAGAATAGATGAAATAATAATGGGGATTTCTTATCCTATGCTTTTTATGATCCCGATGCTTTTATTTGTGCTTTTTTTGGAACTTTTTACACCTTTAAAAGGAATAACATATAATGCTACCAAAAATATTAAAACAGAGCTTTTAGTCATGATACCCTCCGTTATAATATGTGTAATCACCATTCCTTTAATCAAGAAAAGGCTTGGCAAGGTATTTGAAATAAAGGTTCACGGTAATACAATAGATGTGAATACAGATAAGAGCAGCTATTCTATAGGTGAATTAGATAAGCTGAGTGTAATAGACAGAAAGGGATTTATACTTGTAAGAATCAAGGGCAGTATGGGTAGACTGGATTTTTTGGCAAGAGAAGGTAGAAATCTTTTCGGCTTAAGCAGTGAGGAAGATATAAATGAAATAAGAGAAATGATAAAGTATTTAAGAACATTGATTTAGAAAAGGAACTAGAAAACTTTAGAAAAATAAAAAAGAGGCGGATAATGTAATGATAAAAGCAGTACTGTTTGATATGGACGGTTTGATGTTTGATACTGAAAGGCTCTATGGTAGGGCATGGCAGAATGCGGCGGTTTTGCAGGGATGTAAAATAAGCGATGAAGCTATATTAAAAATAAAGGGTGCAAACAGAGCTCTGGCATATAAGATACTCAGGGAAGATGCGGGTGAGCATTTTGATATCGATAAGGGCAGACAAAAGAGAGAGGAATATATAGTAGCACATATAAAAGAGCATGGATTAACAAAGAAAAAGGGACTTGATAATTTATTAAAATTTTTAAAAGACAACAATATAAAGGTCTGTCTGGCAAGCTCCACAAAGAGAGAAGTGGCAATAAGATATCTGAAAATGGCGGATGTTTATAAATACTTTGATGATTTTACATGCGGTGATGATATAGAAAACGGAAAGCCGGCACCTGATATATTTTTAAAGGCGGCAAAAAAGGTAAATACAGATATAGGAGAGAGTCTTGTACTTGAGGATTCTATAAACGGTATAAATGGAGGATTAGCTGCAGGTGCGAGGGTGATAATGGTACCGGATACCATAGCTCCCACAGATGAAATAAAGGGAAAAGTAGATGATATAAAGACGAATCTGGATGAAGTGATAGATTGGATAATGAAAGAAAACACTAGAATGGGATCATAAAATGAAGCAGGGAAAAATAAATATTCAATATATAGTATTGCAGGGATTGTTCTGGATGCTTTTTTGTGTAAACGGAGGATTTCTTTCGTTTTATTTGCAGGAAAACGGTTTTGGAAACAGTTTGATAGGTGTTATAACGGCGGTATTTTGTACTATAGCGTTTATATTACAGCCCTTAGCCGGGAATATATGTGACAGAATAGAGGGATTGACATGGAAAAAACTTATAATCATATTGGGCATACCATATATCCTTATATGTATACTATTACTGATTATAAAGAGTAAAAGCCTTATTGTAATATTGTTTGGAATGATATATATAACTACATTTATATATCTGCCGCTTATAAACAGTGCTGTATTTGCCTATGAAAAAGAAGGAGTGAAGATAAATTTCGGTATTGCCAGAGGAACAGGTTCTGCAATGTATGCACTGATGGCTTTGTTAGTGGGAGATATGGCTCGAATTTTCGGTACAAAAATAATTCCCTTATCAGGTTTGATTGTAATAATTTTATTTTTGGCGGTTATAGCTACAATGCCGATCACCAAAAAAGTCAAGCAGGAAAAGGAAAAAGCGCAACATACAAATGTTTTAAACTTTATAACAAAGTATCCATATTTTTCGGTAATGCTTTTAGGGGTACTTTTTATGTTTTTCTCACATAATATTATAGGTACCTATCTGCTGCAAATAATACAGTCACTTGGAGGTGACAGTGCAAATCTTGGTAGAGCAATGTTTATTCAGGCTATAGTTGAAATACCTGTTTTATTTACCTTTTCAGTTATAATGAAAAAGATAAAGGTTGGAAATCTTATGATTCTTGCAGGAGTGGGGTATATTATAAAGGCTGTACTATATTTTTCTTCATGGAATATAGGAATGATATATATTACTCAATTTTCACAGATAATCAGTTTTGCAATTATAGCAGCCGCATCGGTATATTTTACGGGTATGGTTGTAAATGAGGAGGATCAAACCACAGGACAGGCTTTTATGTCCGGTATGATGTCTGCAGGTACGGTACTGGGTTCCTTATTTGGAGGTGCAATACTTGATTATGTAGGTGTGAGAGCACTTTTATCGGTGAATATTTTGCTTACTCTTATAGGAACAAGCATTGCGATATGCTCCGTAAGGCTTATAAGAATTAAGGGAAAACATAATAAAGTATAAAATAATATAGCCAAGTAGAAAGATAGAATCTGTTTGGCTATATTATTATGAATATATGGGAAAATATGTTATATTTGCTGTAGAATATTATAAGGGAGACAAAGGAAGCGTTGAAATTTTCAGTTTTAATATCGGTATATATAAAAGAAAAGCCTGAATTTTTAAAAAAAGCATTGGACAGCATCTATAATCAAACCTTAAGACCGGATGAAATAGTACTGGTAAAAGACGGGATATTAACAAGAGAACTGGAGGATGTAATATCCATAGAGTGTAAAAAAATTGAAAATCAAAATATAGATTTTGTATGTGTACAATTACAAAAAAACATGGGGCTTGGTATTGCCCTGCAAAAGGGGCTGGAAAAGTGCAAATATGAGTATATTGCAAGAATGGACAGTGATGATATAGCAGTAGAAGACAGATTTGAAAAGCAGGCGGATTATATGAGACAAAACAGTGACTTGTCTGTAGTCGGAGGATATATTGACGAGTTTGCCAAAGAGGGCAAAATTATAAGAACAAAGACTATGCCGCTAAAACATACAGAACTTTATAAATACGGAAAATACAGAAATCCCCTAAATCATATGACGGTATTTTTCAGGAAAAAAGATGTACTTGCAGTGGGCGGATATCAGCCTTTAAAGGGACTGGAGGACTATTATTTATGGAGCAGGATGCTGGCAAAGGGGTATAAAATCGGCAATATAGATAGGGTTTTAGTAAGGGCAAGGCTTGGGAATTTTGCAAACAGACGAGGGGGCTTAGAGTATTTTCTGACCTATATTAAATTAAGAAGAATACAAAACAAAATACATTATACGAATATATTGGAATTTATATTCGGAATAATAGCCACTGCATCTATAACTTTATCACCGAACAGTCTAAGGAGAGCTTTATACAAACTTTTAAGAAAAGACAGGGTATAAAAATATGTTTAAATGTATAATAAGCTTTTTAGTAAAAATCCTTTTACATAAAAAGAAACTATGTTATAATGTCAAGCGATTGTAAATATTCAATAAAAGAGATTGATATGAGGAGAGAGATATGATTATTACAAAGACCCCATTTCGTGTAAGTTTCTGTGGGGGTGGAAGCGATATGGCAAATTTCTATGAGAAATATGGAGGATGTGTATTAAGTACATCTATAAATAAGTATTGCTATATCTCTATTCATCCTTATTTTAATGAGAAACAAACACTGCTGAAGTATTCTGAGAATGAGCTTGTAGATGAGATTGATCAAATAAAGCACAGCATTTTCAGACAGGTTCTTAAAGATATGCATATCCATGGCGTTGAGATAACATCAACGGCAGATATCCCGGGAGGAACCGGGTTGGGCTCTTCGAGCACTTTTACAGTAGGGCTCTTGAATACACTAAATTGCTACAATGGAAAGTTTGTTTCTAAGGACAAACTAGCAAGACTTGCTTGTGAAGTTGAGATTGAGAAACTGGGAAATCCTATAGGAAAGCAGGACCAGTATGGTGCAGCACTTGGAGGATTAAATTTTATCAAGTTTAATCAGGACGGTTCAGTTTCACATGAGCCGATTTTGATGGAAGGAAAGACTTATAAAAAATTGCAAAAAAACCTGCTTATGTTCTATACAGGAACAACCCGTTCAGCAAATACAATATTGGCAGAGCAGACAAAGAACATAACATCGGAAGATAAGGCTAAAAATTTGTTGAAGATGTGCGGACTTGCCAAAGATATGAAAGTTGCGTTGGAAAATAATGACATCTCTTCCTTTGGAAAGATATTAGATGAGGGATGGCAGCTAAAAAAAGAGTTGGCATCAGGTATTGCCAATCCTGCAATAGATGAAGCATATGATATTGCTATGAAAAACGGTGCTCTGGGTGGTAAACTTCTTGGAGCGGGAGGAGGTGGATTCCTCTTATTTTACTGTGAAGAAGAAAAACAGGAACAACTTAAAAAAGCTATTGTATTGAGAGAGCTGGAATTTACATTTGAGAGAGACGGTACCAGCGTAATCTACATTGGAGATAAATATTGGGAATAAAGGAGACAGTATGAAAGTATTAGTTGCAGGTGGTGCCGGATTTATCGGCAGTCACTTGATTGACAGCTTACTGGCAGAGGGAAATGAGGTAGTGTGTATTGATAATTTTTTTATCGGTACAAAGGAAAATATTGAGCATTTGATGGATAATCCTAAGTTCACTTTTTATGAGCAAAACCTTTGTGATAGAGAAAAACTGGAAGCTGTATTTGAAAAAGAGAAGTTTGAGTATGTTTTTCATTTGGCAGCCAATTCGGATATTCAGGCAAGTGCAAATGATCCGTCCATAGAATATGAAAACACATATTCCACAACATTTGAGTTGCTTCAAGCTATGAGAAAATATGATGTGAAGAAGTTTTTCTTTGCTTCCACTTCAGCAGTGTATGGAGAAAAAGAAGGTAAAAATGTATCAGAGGATGAGCCTAACCTTCGTCCTATATCTTATTATGGTGCTGCAAAACTGGGCTCTGAGGCAATTATATCTGCATATAGTTATATGAACGATATTAAGGCACTTATATTCAGGTTCCCAAATGTTATAGGGCCGAGGCTTACCCATGGCGTTATTTTTGACTTTGTAAAAAGGCTTAAGGTAGATCCGAGTCATTTGAGGATACTTGGAGACGGAACACAGTGCAAGCCGTATGTATATGTTCTGGACTTGGTGGAAGCAATTATGCAGTTTAAAGATGTGGAAGAAACAGGAATCACATTATATAATGTAGGTGTAAGTACACAAAGCAGTGTAAAGACAATTGCGGATATAGTGGTGGATAAGATGGGACTTACAGGAATACCCTATGAATATACAGGCGGAAAAGGCGGTTGGAAGGGGGATGTACCTAAGTTCCAATATGACCTTTCAAGGATTCATGCAGCCGGATGGAAGGCAAAACATGAATCTGATGATTCGGTAGCTCTTACTGTAGAAAATGTATTAAAAATGAAATAGAGGTAGAAAATGGATTATACACAAAGTATTAAAGATTATATTGAGTTAGAGATAGAGACATTAAAGAAGCTGAATGTGGAAGATATTAATAAGGCTATGAATTTAATGGATGATACAAGAAGAGCCGGAGGTACTATTTTTGTGTTCGGAAATGGTGGAAGCTCAGCTACCGCATCACATTATCAAAATGATTTTAATAAGGGAGTCAGCGAGTATTTATTTAAGAAGGGTGAGCCGAAGTTTAAACTTCTTTGTCTAAATGACAATGTGGCTACAATGATGGCAATCTCAAATGATATAGGATTTGAAGAGGTATTTCGTTTCCAGCTTGAAGGAGTAATCAAAGAGGGAGATATCGTGATGGCAATTTCAGGGAGTGGAAATTCAAAGAATGTTCTTAATGCAGTAGAATATGCCAAATCCTGTGGTAATAAAATAATAGGTATTACAGGATATGATGGAGGTAAGTTAAAAGAAATGTCAGATGTTTCTTTATGTGCAGATGTTATGAGCATGCAGGTTACTGAGGACATACATATGATTTATGATCATCTTATTATGAGTATTTTTTATAAAACTTTGGCAGGAAAAGACCATTTAAGAGTATAGGAAGAGAAGATGGAAAATCTTTTTTTAACAGTATTATTGATTGTAGGAATTGTCATTTTGGCAATTCCACAATCTGTTTCTAGGACAATAAAAAAAGCTATGCCCGTGTTATTGCTTTTTATAGCAGTATTCGGTATCGGTTTTTTAGTAAAAAATCAGACAAATAGTGAGATAAGAATAATAGCAAGCAATACTCAAAATGAAAAAGCTGAAGGCAATGAGATTTTTTTAAAAGAAGTCATTGTCAATGGCGGGAGCAAAAATCCGGCTGATATTTTTTCGGAGGGGTGGATCGAAAAGGATGGTGGGCTTCTTTGGAGAAACTATGATCAGATAGATGGTATGAAGGACAGTATCAGTGCTGATTTTAAAAGTGGTGATGATGTAGTACTCGTTTTAAAACAGAATAAATGGCAGGGAAGGGCAGGAATTATATCGTCACAGGGTGAACAGGACTTTGATGGATATGTGGACAGTGAGTCTGATAGTTGGATAAATTTTGAAGTAAAAATGCCATCAATCACAGTGAAAAATTCAACTAAAAAGAATTTGGTAGCGCTTGCTATTATCACATGGATTTTTCTGTTAGGAATTTCTTTGGCTTGTAAAAGATTTTGTCCTGAAGAAAAGAAAATAAATACAGAACGACTTATTGGCCTGGATCTTTTAAAAATTATATCAGCACTTATGATCATTTTAATTCATGCATCAGCAAATATTTATAATAATCATGATATCGGCTCTTCCGTTTGGTTTGGAGGACTTATACTTAATGTTATTCCGAGATTTGCAGTTCCGACATTTTTGATGATATCAGGGGCGCTTTTACTTGGTAGAAGTACAGAACCTAGAAAAGCTGTTAGAAAGGCTCTTTACGCCGGACTTGCTCTTGTAGTATGGAGCGTTTCTTATATTATAGCAAAAAAAATAATTTGGAATGAGGGTAATGTGCTTTATGATATGATTATAATTCCATTTAAGGTTGGTCCGTCCGGTCATCTGTGGTATGGATACTTACTTGTATGGATGTACTTATTCTTACCGGTTTTGCAGTATTTCTATGATGTCCTCAATAAAAAGATGAGGTTGTATTTCGTGCTGTTTGCATTAGTTATTCCGAGTGTGATAGATGGGATGATGATCTATTTTTCTATAGACGGCGTTATCTTAGAAAGACCTACATTTATTTATCTTAATTTGGGATATATAGCAACTATTTTTATTGGTAGGATGATTTATGAAAACAAAGAAAGCATAAGTGCTTTTGTTGCATTTGGACTAAGCATTATAGGCTTTTTGTGTACAGTTGTTTTATCAGTCGGAATAACAGAAAGACTTGGCTCATCAACAGATATTTTCTTCCTTGAAACACAAATTTCAAATGTAATTTATGCTGCCGGTATCGTAGCTTTATTTAGTAGGATAAAATGGAAAGGTGAGGATAATTTTATTAAAAAGTGTATTATTAAGCTGTCAGAATTATCACTAGGTATTTATTTCAGCCATTCACTTTTGATGTGGGCTATGGGAGAAAACATAAAGGTTTCCGGAGTTGATATCAATGTAGGGAACTCCGTTATAGAATGTTTGATATTTGTAGCTGTTACTTTTGTAGGTACGATTGTTATGATTGCACCACTTGGGAATATCCCGTTCCTTAAAAAGCTGGTCAAGATATCATAGGTGGTGAAGAATGGATGTATTTACAAACAAAATAAAACAGTATCAGTTCATGTTTACGGAGCTGGTAAAAAGAGATTTTAATAAGAGGTATAAGAGATCAGTCCTTGGTATACTATGGAGTATGATTGCTCCTCTATTTCAGCTTATTGTTATGAGCTTTGTATTTGACAGGGTTTTTGGTGACAGTATGGAGCATTATACTATATATATGTTTGCCGGACAGCTTATGTTCAACTACTTCAGAGAGGCAACTGATAATGGAATGCAGTCTATTACATCAAACGCAGGAATCATTACAAAGGTAAATGCACCTAAGTATTTATTTCTGATTTCTAAGATAATGGCGGCATCAATAAATTTTCTGCTGACATTGGTTATTTTCTTTATATTTGTTATAGCATATCATATTACGATCACTTGGAAATTTGTGTTTGTAATTTTTCCGATTGCATGTTTGTTTGTACTTATTGTGGGTACAGGATTGATACTGTCAGCACTGTTTGTTTTCTTTAAAGATATTCAATATCTTTATGATATATTTACACTCGCTTTAATGTACTTCACAGCAATTTTTTATGATGTGAAGATTTTTAAGGGAAGTATTGTGGCAAAACTTATTTATTTAAATCCTGTATTTGTTTACATAAACTATCTTCGTGAAATAGTGCTGCACAATACAATTCCATCATTTACCTATCATCTGTACTGTGTTTTTTATGCACTGCTTATTCTTCGTATAGGTATGTGGATGTATAAAAAATATAATTATATGTTCCTATATTATATTTAGAGAGGTATTCCTATGAATATGATAGAAGTTGACAATGTTTCTGTGACATATATCTTGGGAGATATAAAAGAATTATCATTGAAAGAGTTTTTTATCAGAAAAATGCACGGAGAGGTTATTACAAAGGAATTTAAGGCACTTGATGATATTACTTTTCATGTGAAAAAAGGTGAGTTGCTGGGTATTATCGGTTCAAACGGTTCCGGCAAATCAACTATTTTGAAAGTGTTGTCTAAAATTATGCCGGCTTCATCAGGAAGTGTAAATGTTAATGGAGTGGTAGCACCACTTTTGGAATTGACGGCAGGATTTGACGATGAAATGACTGTAAAAGAAAATGTATACCTTCGTGGAGCTCTTCTTGGCTATACAAAAAAATTTATTGAAGATAAATATGATGAAATAATTGACTTTGCAGAGATACGAGATTTTGAGAATGTAGCATTCAGAAAGCTAAGTTCAGGTATGAAATCAAAGATTGCCTTTTCACTTGCATCATTTGTAAAACCGGATATACTTATTTTAGATGAAGTATTGTCGGTGGGAGATATGTCTTTTAGGGCAAAATCCGAACAGAGGATGAAGGAACTTTTTGACAGTGGTGTTACTACCATTTTGGTCTCACATGCTATAGAGCAGATTAGAGAGATGTGTACTAAGGTACTTTGGCTTGAAAAAGGGCATATGAGAGGATATGGAGAAACTCAGGAAATGTGCGATGCTTATGAAGCATATATGAGGGGGGAGCATGCCTAAGATTACAGTTCTTCTACCTGTATACAATAGTGATAAGTATATAAGAGAGAGTATAGACAGTATTATTGCTCAAAGCTTTACAGATTGGGATATGCTTATTTTAAATGAATATGGTTCAAGTGAGGTATGTACAAGTATTGTAAAAGAATATGAAAGTAAAGATTCCAGAATAAAGGTTATTCAAAATACAAAAAGGCTTGGGCTTGCAGAGTCACTTAATCTTGGTATAAGAGAGGCGAGAGGAGAGTATATAGCCAGGATGGATGCTGATGATATATCAAAGAAAGATAGATTTCAGAAACAAGTAGATTTTTTAGATCGCCATCCCAATATAGCAGTAGTAGGATCCTATCAACATCACTTTGGTGAAGATATTGATTGGGTGCATGCACCGGCAACCGATCCACAACAGTGTAAAAGCAATGTTATTTTCTTTTGTGATTTATGCCATTCTACATTGATGCTAAGAAGAAGTGTTTTTGAGAAAAATGCTCTGTATTATGATAATACATACTTGGCAGAAGACTTTGAACTTTGGAGCAGAGTTATTGATTTTGGAGATATTGCTAATATTCCGGAAGTACTGGGAGAATATCGTGTTGGAGAGGATAATATAACTCTTGAAAAAAAATCAAAACTACATTTAGAAAGTGGTAAGATCGTTGCAAAAACATTAAAGAGAACAATAGGATTGGAACTTTCAGAGGATGAGAGTGCTCTTTTTAACAATTGGAAAAATGATTATTTTGAGATCAAAGATTATAAAAAAAGAAAGAGTCCTATATATTATTAAGCAATACACTTAGAAAGATATATGGAAAAAATCAGGAAATCGGTTTTTTTGATGATGATGCACTGCTTAGGTCAATTCGTGCTAAATGGTCATGGGCAAGAGGTGGTGAACCGTTTAACAGAATGGTTGATGTGGTAGGTGGCATTGAGTCTATTTTTAGAACCAGATATCCAAATCCATATATAAATCGCTTTTATTACTTTTGGAAGGAAAATAAAGGAATAAAGGCAAAATTAAAAAAAATATGTAAAAAAATAAAAGAACTATTTTAGGAAAGGAGAAATCATGCTTTTAAGTATTATTGTGCCGGTATATCAGGTAGAAGAGTATCTGGAAACTTGTATTAAATCAATGCTTGATTGCCATGGTTTTTCTTATGAAATTATTCTGGTGGTCAAATCATCCGAAGATAGAAGTGATCTTATTGCTAAGAAGATACAGGAAGAAAACAGTGATAAAGTTCAAATCATAGGGCAGGATAGTGACGGACTGTCTAATGCAAGAAATGTAGGACTTAGATATGCAAAGGGAGAATATGTGGTATTCTTTGACAGTGATGATTATATAGAAGCAAGTTCATTTTCAGATTTGATGATGAAACTGGGAAGTAAAAACTCTCCTGAGGTGATTATTTCAGATTGCCATATAGTAGGTAATTCGAATAATATCGCTAAGTTGGATACAATAGAAGGAGATGATTTGAACTGTGATAATTCATATCTTGAAACTTTTTTAAAGAAAAGGAGAAATTACTGGAATGTTTGGCAATATGTTATTAGAAGAGAATTTCTATTGGATAACAATCTTTTCTTTTTGGAAGGGGTTCATAGTGAAGATATAGAGTTTGCAACCAAAGTGATTTTGACTGCAAAAAGTTTCGGTTTTTTCGGTAAACCTTATTATTATTATAGGATTGGAAGAGAAGGTTCTTTGGCGAACAAGGTTACCTTGAAACATATCACAGACTTAATGGATATGTTGGCTGTCAGCGTAGAGAGGGTAAAAAAAGCTAAGTTCAGCCTAAAAGAATTATTGTTAGATAGACTGGCTTTGCAGTATATTCTATCATTTGTCATGATATATGATATTGACAAAAAAGAAATAAATGAAGCGAAGAGGTACATCAGAATAAGAAAATCGTTGTATAAGGAAATTACGCTCAACAATCCCGGAAAGAAAATATTTTTAAAATTTAGAATAGAATTTTTAGCATACATTTTAAAAAATATACGAGATGTGAGAAGGATATTATTAAAAATACATTAGGAGTGGATTATGTATAAAGAAGATGTTTTGGTGGAGAAAATAAGAAGTTGTGGATTAAATATGACAAAGAAAGAAATAAAAGCTCTTACTTATTTAGAATCTTATGTGGGTAGGTCTGATCAACTAATACTTCAAGCATTGGTTGATTTAGATCTTTTGCTAAAGAAATTTTTCTTCCAAATAATGAAAAAATCAAAAGAAGAAGGAAGATATTTTTTTAGATTATGCTATAGAAAGATGAAAAATACTTTTGAGTTTTGGAGTTTGGCATGTAATAATGATTATGAAAAAAACAAACTACAGAGAATATACAAAAATTCACTATTTAGTCATACTGAATTCTATACGCAAAAAAACTTTGCCAATGTTGAGCCATTGATAACGGTTTTGCTGCCTACATATAATAGTGAAAACTATATTGCTGAGACTTTATGGTCGGTATTTGATCAAAGTTGTCAGGACTTTGAGGTGTTGATTATTAATGAAGCCGGGAGTAGCAATGAAACGATTGAAGTGATTCAATTATTTGAGGATAATCGTATAAGATTAGTACAAAATAAAACAAGACTTGGACTTGCTGAATCCTTAAATGAGGGAATAAGAATTGCAAAGGGGAAGTACATTGCAAGAATTGATGCAGATGATTTGGCTACAGAGGATCGTTTTGAAATACAGAAGAATTTTTTGGATTCACATGAAGAATATGGATTATGTGGAAGTAGACAACATCATTTTGGTGTAGATACTGATTTTGTTCACGAAGTAGCGGAAAAGCATGATGATATAAAGGCAGCACTTATTTATGGTTGCGAAATATGCCACTCTACTATTATGATTAGAAAAGATTATTTTTTAAAAAACAATCTTTTTTATGATAACACAAAAAAAGCGGAAGATTATGAACTTTGGACAAGAGCAATACACAAATTCAAATTCCATAATATAAATAAGATTTTGGGAGAATATAGAGTCGGAGCGGATAATATTACAAAGAACAAGTTTAATGCACTTTCAGCTGAGTCGGCATTGATTGCGGCAAATAATATTTCAAAATATTTGAATGTACCTGTATCTGAAGCGCATCTTGAATATTTGACAGGATGGGAGAACAGATTCGATCAGGTTGAAGAAAAGGAAAGACAAAAAGCACTAAAAGAAGAAGAAACCCTTTTAAGGGAAATGGCAAAAAACAATGTAATATATAAAAATTATAAAGATTCCAGCTTACTGTTGGCTATAAATAGAAGATGGAGATGGGTTTTAGGTAAATATGCTTACGGACATGATTTAGAAGAAGTTCTAAGTATAGATGATTTATTTAAAAAATATCCAAGTACTGAATCAAGTAGAGAACATGAACCAATTAGTAACACTAAGGCATTTTCATTAAAGGAGTGTATAAAGTGTGTTTTGAAATTCTTCTATACTCCATTTAGACATGGAATAACTTATAAGTTGAGAAGGCAACTTTGGGACTTGGATGGTCATTTGAAGGATAGTAAAGCTGAAATTTTAGACCATATCAACTCTGTTAAATATGATATTTTAAATCATATTAGAGATTCTGAAATAAGATTGAAGCAATATAACTATATCTTGTCAGAAAAAAATAGCGATATTGACTATTCTCTAAGAAAACTGGAAGAGAGATTTGAATCTATAAAAGTGTTCATAGATTCGCAGAATACATCATTAAGAGAAATTCTGGACAACAGAATTTATAAAGCGGAAACAAACCTGAGCCAGACTTTTGATAGTAGAATCTATGACGCAGAGAAGAATTTAGCCAGACTTTTGATAGTAGAATCTATGATGCAGAGAAG
>GL890586.1:75057-180777 GCA_000209465.1 Lachnospiraceae oral taxon 107 str. F0167
AGTAGAATCTATGACGCAGAGAAGAATTTTAGTCAGACTTTTGATAGTAGAATCTATGACGCAGAGAAGAATTTAAGCCAGACTTTTGATAGTAGAATCTATGACGCAGAGAAGAATTTAAGCCAGACTTTTGATAGTAGAATCTATGATGCAGAGAAGAATTTGAGCCAGACTTTTGATAGTAGAATCTATGATGCAGAGAAGAATTTAAGCCAGACTTTTGATAGTAGAATCTATGACGCAGAGAAGAATTTAAGCCAATCTTTTGACAATAGAGTTTGGAAAGCGGAATTATACTTAAAGAAAGAAATTTTAGCAAGAATTTGGTTGTTAAATAGAATGCTGGCTAATATTGAAAACTCTCAAAACCATAAAGATAAACTTTCCACCACATCTATATATGGAGCAAATTTTTATGAAGATAATCAATATGGTTCGTTCATGTCTGCAATTGAAGTTTTAAAGTATTTGATACCCATATATAATCCGAGCAGTATAGTAGATTTCGGATGTGGAACCGGGACATGGTTGGCAGCAGCTAAACAGATTAATAGGGATATACAGGTTACAGGAGTAGATGGTGATTATGTAGACCGAAATATGTTAATGGTAAAAAAAGAGGAATTTTTAGCAAGAGATTTGACAGAAAATCTGGATTTACATAAGAAATTCGACATGGTAATTTCATTAGAGGTGGCTGAGCATTTAAATGAAAAGTACGCAGATACTTTTATAGATACATTGTGCAGGCACTCAGATATCGTTTTGTTTTCTGCAGCTCATGTAGGTCAGGGAGGAGATGGCCATGTGAATGAGCAACCTATAAGTTATTGGGTAGAAAAGTTTGAAAAAAGAGGCTATATTTGGAATGATATAAGAAATGAATTTAAAGATAATTACAATATTGAACAATGGTATAAAGATAATATATCTATTTTTATAAAGAACCGGTAATAATGAGAAATAGATATGGAAAAAAGTTGTAATTTTTGAAAAACCCACAGATGGAAATTATAAATGTCAATATATAATGAGTTCATATGTTAATCATTATACTACTATAGAGTTTTGTTGTGGAGAAGGGTTCAGTATTTAAACTTGGAGATGTTTTGGTAGTAAAGTTTGTAAACCGTAATGAAAAGGAATAAATACTGTACAGAATATGTGTTATTGTTATAGTAAAACTGAGCTAAAGTAACAGAGTTTACTTTAGCTGGATTTAATAATTATTGCTAGCAACAGATTTTAGATTAGAATAGTAGTTTTGAAAAAATAAGTAAGGGGACTAAGTATTATTTATGTATTGAAGTATTAAGATAATATTAAATATTATGAGTAATACTTTATATTCCATAAATATGTAATTTTTATTGAACATGAGAGGTAATTAAATGACTTTTATTTATAGTTTATTATTTGTTGTATTTACCTTCTTATATCTTTTTTTGATAAAAAAAGATATAAGAAGGTGGATCTATGCACCAATAATGGGAGGGGCCACTGTAATATTTGTAATAATATTGAACCTATTTATTGTTTTTCCGGCAGATACTGTTACCATTAGAGCTTTGGATGAAAAAGATTCGTCTTCAGCTGCAACATATATTACTATGCAGAATATAACAGATAATAATGATACTGTTTTAAAGTATAGTGTTGTAGACGGGAAATGGTTAGATACCAATGGTGGACAGCGTTGGGGGGGAGTATCTGTTACAGGACTTACAGATACCATTACTATAAAATTACGAAAAGGCAATGATAGAAGTATAAACTTCCATGCCACAAGATGGGGAGGAAAGGCTGCCCTTAGTTTTAACGGTTCATCTGAAAAGGTACTATCTTCTTATGTTGATTCTGATAATGACAGTGTATCTATTCCTTTGCCCAATACAGGTGGAATTATAGGTTTTGGCATAATAAATATATTTGCTATTGTTTTGGAATGTATTATTTTAGGAATAGTTATATTTTGTCTATATATACACAGGATAAAGATTTTAAATTTAATTACAGAACACCAATATGAGTTGGTAGCAATAGTAATAGCATTAGTCGGATTCACAATTATGATTTCTTTGGGAAATTATAAATCAACATGGATGGACGATTCGGCAACTATGGGGATAGCGGCAAAAAACAGAAGCCTGGGAGAAGTGATAGAGCTTATCCTTAGGGAGGAGTCAACAACACCACCTTTATACACTGTTGCATGGCACTATTTTTCAAAGCTTATTCCTGTTGGAACAGGAGCTTTGGCATTGTGGGCCAGAATGTTGTCAATTATAGCAAATACTATCGGATTTTATGTTGGTGCTATGGTAGTAAGAAGAGGATGGAATAAATATGTTGGAATAATATTTGAGCTTTTTTTGATAACATCAAATGCTTTGATAGTAAATTCGGGTTTTGCAGTTAGGTCATATGGTTTTATGATATTGATGCCTTTATTTTTGCTCTATGCTATTATTCTTCGCCTGGAAGATGGAAAAGAAAACAAAACTAAAACAACAGTAGTTCATATATCAGCAATTTTAGCCATATGTTATACACATTACTTTGGAATTCTCACTTGTTTTGGATTATTTTTGTATGAATGTTATTTGTTTATAAAGAAAAGATATTCATATAAATTTATATTTTCATATATGGTAGCAGGTGCCGTTTATTTGCCATGGCTTATTATAAATTATTTAATAACAAGAGAACAGTGGGGTAATGCATTTTGGATTAGTCCACCCACCTTCGGAAGTATTATAGATATACTGAATTGGCTTGTATCATCTCAAGAATTTGCGATTTTATGCGTAATGATTGGTTTTTTTGTTACAATTTATAGAGTCAGAGAAGCAAAGCTGTGTATTGATTTGAATTTAGCAATGATTATAACAATTATTGTTGAGATATTCATTGTGTTCTTTTACTCTAAGTATCTTAATCCAAAGTCATCTGTATGGACTAATAGATACTTCCTCAATTTATTGCCATATATGCTCATTATAGCAAGTTTTGGTTTGGAAGAAATTATATCTTTCTTTAC
This sequence comes from Lachnospiraceae oral taxon 107 str. F0167, assembly GCA_000209465.1. Lineage (GTDB taxonomy): Bacteria > Bacillota > Clostridia > Lachnospirales > Lachnospiraceae > Lachnoanaerobaculum. The sequence continues at coordinate 78,098 of GL890586.1, forward strand.
AAATGGAAGGATAAAAAGAATTGGATTTGTATATTTGGTAATGTCCTGCTTTATTTTTATAAACAGTAATGTTACTTTATATACAAAAAGAGATATGGAATCAAGTTTTTATCAGCCATACAGAGAGGCTGCAGAATATCTGATAAATCAACCTGATGCAAACAGTCCGGATACATTAGTATTAATTAGTTCAACATATTCTATAGGGTGGGACTACTATTTGACACACAATGGTAAGTTTGAGCCTATAAAATATCAGAAAACATTTCAGGGGGATTTTGATAGAGAAAATATAAAGAAATATAAGAAGATATATTTGTTGGATATACATATACTGTTGAATGATGCAGATAGAATGGCTTTAGAGGAAAACTTTCATCAAATATATAAAGATGAAAAATCTACGGTCACAACATATATTCGTAACTAATAAAACTTACAATTCTCAATTATTTATTTGCTAAACTTGATTATTATTGCTTTTTATGATAGTTTATTGTTGATATAATGTAACATGAGAATATAGAGTTTTTAAAATAAAAAAAGGAGTGCATATTTTATGCAAAAAGATTTATGATTATTGCACAGACACCATTTAGAATGTCATTTTTTGGCGGAGGGACAGATTATGAGGGATTTTATAAAGAACATGGAGGTGCTGTCATTTCAACTACTTTTGATAAGTATTGTTATACAACAGTGCGTCATCTCCCTAGATTCTTTGACTATTCCAATCAGATCACTTATGGGATAATTGAAAGAACAAAGACTATTGATGAGATACAGCACCCTGCTGTTAGGAATATCATGAAGTATTTAGATATGCATGAGCTCAGGGTAGTTTATGAAGCGGACCTTCCGGCAAGATCAGGGCTTGGTACCAGTTCTTCATTTGCAGTAGGTTTGTTAAATGCCTGTTATGCATTGAAGGGTAAATATGCAGATAAAAGAAGACTGGCAGATGATGCCATTTATGTTGAAAGAGTACTTTGTAATGAAGCAGGTGGTATTCAAGACCAAATAGCAGCTTCATTTGGAGGATTTAATAGAATTGATTTCAGAGATGATGGATATACGGTAAAACCGTTGGTATTTTCTACTGATAGAAAAAAAGACTTGAATGATAGGCTGATGCTGTTTTTTACAGGTTTTTCAAGATTTTCAAGTGATATTGCAAAAAATCAAGTAAAGGCGACAAAGGATAAGACTGCCGAGTTGCTGGAAATGAAGGCACTTGTGGATGAAGTACAGAAACTGCTTGTTTCGAAGGCTGATTTGAGAGAGTTTGGAAAGCTTCTTGATTATACTTGGAAATTAAAAAGAGGTATTACATCAGACATTAGTAATAACGACATAGATTTGTTATATAAAAAAGCAATAGATTCCGGAGCAACCGGAGGCAAGTTACTTGGTGCCGGTGGTGGTGGTTTCTTGTTGTTTTATGTAGAGCCTGAGTATCAAGAGAATGTAAAGAAAGCTCTTGAGGATCTGGTGTATGTTCCTTTTGAGTTTGAAAATGAGGGAACAAGAATTATGTATTTCAGACCTGAGTATTTTGACTTGGAATCTGTTAAGGAAGGTTCATAGGAAAGGAGTAGTATGGCTACAAAAGCGTTAATTACAGGAATTACAGGAATGGTAGGTTCTCATTTGGCTGATTTTCTGCTGGAGGAGACAGATTGGGAAATTTATGGTGTGTGTAGATGGAGAAGTCCTCTTGATAATGTTGACCACCTTTTAGAAAGAGTAAATAGAAAAGACAGGGTTTTCTTTGAGTATGCTGATTTAAATGATCAGATGTCTTTATATCGCGTTGTGTCAGAGATTAAGCCTGAGTACATATTTCATTTAGCTGCGCAAAGTTATCCACAGACAAGCTTTACAGCACCTATAGATACTTTGAACACTAATATATTGGGAACATGCAGATTACTTGAGGCCGTACATGTTGCAATGAAAGCGGATGATAAGTATAAGCCGGTGATTCATGTTTGTGCTTCTTCTGAGGTGTTCGGAAAGATTCCGGCAGATAAAAAGCCTGAGGATGGAATTAATGAGGATTGTCCATTTCATCCAGCATCCCCATATGCTATTTCAAAGGTTGGAACAGATCTTGTCGGAAGATATTATGCAGAAGCATTTGGCATGGTTGTAATGACTACAAGAATGTTTACACATACAGGTCCAAGAAGGGGAGACGTATTCCATGAGTCTACATTTGCAAAGCAGATTGCTATGATTGAAGCAGGTATGCTTCCTCCTGTTGTAAAGGTTGGAAATCTCAAGTCTCTGCGTACTTATGCAGATGTAAGAGATGCGGTTAGAGCATACTATATACTTGTAACAAAGAATCCTGTTGCGGGAGAATATTATAATATTGGTGGTAGGTACACTTGTGAGGTTGGAGATACTTTAGAGGCTCTTATCAATATGTCACCAATGAAAGATCAGATTAAAGTCGAGGAAGATCCGGAAAGACTTCGTCCTATTGATGCAGATTTACAGGTTCCAGATTGTAGAAAGTTTACTGCACATACAGGATGGGAGCCGGTGATTCCATTCGAACAGACTATGGAAGATCTTTTGAATTATTGGAGAGATAGAGTAAAAGGTGGACATGAGTTCTTAACAAGATAAAATATGTGGAAATGTATTGGTCATGGACCGATACATTTCCTTTGTTTGCATAAAGAAGGATGTATTAAGTATTGATTTTATATAATATTAGTTTTAGATAGGAGCGATAATGAAAATAGCTGTTTTAGGTGCCGGTGTATCAGGATTAAGTGCTGCAAGAATATTAAAAGATAAGGGACATGAGGTGGTAGTATATGAGAAGAATCCTACTATCGGAGGTTTGGCAAGAAGCCGTTATGTAGATGGAATGCTTTATGATCCTCATGGTGGTCATATTTTAAATTCAAAACATAAAGAAGTTATGGATTGGGTTTTTTCCATCTATCCAAAGGAGAACTGGAAGTATACTGATCGTAACGCTAAAATTTTCTTTTCGGGCAAATATGTTTCATATCCTTTTGAACTTTCTCTTTGTGAGTTGGATGCAGATGATGCCGTAGATTGTGTACATGATTTTGTGCTTTCACAGATGGGACCGGAACCCGACAATTTCAAGGACTGGCTTACATGGAATTTTGGAAAGAGCATAGCAGATTTCTATATGATTCCATATAATGAGAAAATTTGGGCTTATCCGTTGGAAGACATGGGAACAGGATGGATGAGAGGAAAGATGCCGCTTCCGACTAAAAAAGAAATAATCCGATCAGTTATTCTGAAAGACCCTAAGGAAAGAAAGATGCCACATTCATCATTCTATTATCCACTTCATGGTGGTATACAGTCTATGGTTAATGCTATTGGCGAGGGATTAAATATACATACCGACTTTACAATTAAATCACTAGAAAAGATAAATGATAAGTGGAATGTGAATGGTGAAGGTGAGTATGATAAGATAATCAGTACAATTCCACTTCCAGAGTTGCCAAATGTAATGGAGCTTCCTGAAAAGGTAGTAAACTTGATTAAGGGACTAAAATACAACAGCTTGACAACGGTATTGTTTGATTGCCCAAAAACTGATATCACTTGGTTATATATACCGTCTCATGATTATAAGTGCCATCGTGTAGGATATCAAAGTGCTTTAACACCATATGCCAATCCTGATACTACAAGAGGATGTGGAGCACTTGAAGTTATCGGTACAAGCTTTAAAGTAACAGACGATATTGTGAATGATAATACACTTCCAAAAGAACTTGGTTTTGAGAAAATTTTAGATCAACAGTTTTCAGAGTATGCTTATGTTATTCATGATAAAGCCTATGATACAAATGTTAATGGAATTAAGGAGTATTTTAGGGGGGATCCTACATTTAATCTTCTTGGTAGATGGGCTACATGGAATTATAAGAATATGGATTTATGTATGCTCGACGCAATGGAACTTACAAAAGATCTGTAGGTGTTAGTATGTATTGTATTATCGGTGCAAATGGTTTTTTAGGATCATATATTATAAAATCTATTTTAAAAAAACGAACGAAAATATAGTTGCCTGTTGTAGGGATATATCATTAGTTGGAGATTCTCTAAAGGATGAAAGGACAACTTGGAAAAGTTTGGATATTTGCGATTTTAAGGCGGTGAGCAGTTTTTGTAAAGAATATAATAGGGAAAACAAAAAGGTTGTCTATCTCGCCGCTTACCATAATCCTGACCTGGTTGAGAAGAATCCGAAGACAGCTTGGAATACAAATATAATATCTTTGTCTTTTTTCATCAATGAAATGGATAATGTAAGTGCATTTTATTATCCATCATCAGACAGTGTATATGGAAATAGTATAGATGGTAAGGTTTTTGAGGAAGATGATGATACGAATCCTGTAAATACATATGGAAAACAGAAGGCTTTGGCAGAAAGAATTGTTACTACATATGGATATCAGGTGGTGAGGTATCCGTTTTTGATAGGGACAAGCCTTCTGTCCAGTAAAAAACATTTTTATGACCATATTGTGGAAAGTTTAAAATCAAAGGTGGGGATGGATATGTTTAGCGATTCATATCGTTCTACGATATCGTTTAAGCAGGCTGCAGACTATATTGTAGAATTGATAGAAATGAATGATAAACATCCAATAGTAAATATATCTTCTGATAAAGCATTATCAAAGTATGAAGTTGGTTTAATAATTGCAAAAAAACTGGGATTGGATGAGAGTCTTGTCAGACCTGTCAAGGTGGAGGATTCAGAGGGGATTTTTGTTGCAAAGAGAGCAAGTTCCACTATGATGGACAATAAGCTTTTAAAATCTATTTTTGATGTGGATGAGATTCGCTTGGAGATTTAGGAGGGATTGTGAAAGTTAAAGAATTTAAAAATGTATCAATTATTCTTCCAACCTTAAATGAATCTTTTTCATTTAATCAGACGATTGATATTATCTTGGAAGAATGTAATCATGAGGATATCAAAGAGTTTATTGCAGTAGTATGTAATCGTACGTTGCCTGAAAGTATAGAAGCTATAAAAAAATCAAAATCGGTATGTGAAGAGGCCGGAATTCCATTACATATACTTTATCAAAAAAGACCATTTGCAGGAGGAGCTGTAGCAGACGGATTTTTGGAGGCAACAGGAAGTCACCTGCTTATGATGGCACCTGATTTGGAAACAGATCCACATAATGTAAAAGATTTTATTACTATGGGAAAGAAGTATCCAAGTGATATGATAACAGCTTCCAGATGGCTTAATAAGGGTAGTTTTGCAGGATATAGTAAAATAAAACTTGTTCTCAACTTTTTCTTTCAAAAAATGTTTGCTGTTTTTTATGGAGTAAAACTTACAGATATCACTTTTGGATATAGACTTGCACCTACTGAGTTGATGCAAAAAATTAAATGGGAAGAGTTAAAGCATCCGTTCTTTTTGGAAACAGCACTAAAGCCTATTCGTTTAAAGGTAAAGATACATGAAATACCTTCTAATTGGGCTGCCAGAGTAGAAGGAGAGTCACAGAATTCTTTACTTCAAACTTTTAAATATTTAAAAATTGCTTTTAAAGTAAAATTTGAGAAGAAAAGTGAGTTGCTTAATGGTTAAGAATCTGTGGGAGAAATATAAAGAATTATTCTTTTATGGTGTTTTTGGGGTGGGGGCTACGGTTATAAACGTAGCATCCTACCATATTTTGGAAAGAACAGTCGGTTTGCCATACTTAGTAGCTAATATTATTGCTTGGATATTAGCTTTTATTTTTGCATTTATTACAAACAAACTGTTTGTATTTGAAAGCAGGAGCTGGGATAGAGCAGTAGCCATAAAAGAGTTTAGCGGTTTTTTGTCAGCCAGACTTTTAACAGGTGTATTAGATACTTTTTTAATGTGGTTTTTTGTAAGTATAATAAGATTGGATGATACATTATCTAAGATAATTATTAATATATTAGTGATAATAATAAACTATATTGCAAGTAAGTTTTTTATTTTCAAGAAGAAATAGTAAATATAGGTGTGTTCTTATAAAGAGAGAACCTATATACTTTACTGAGAGAGGATATATGTTGATTAATATTTTAAAACCCGACTTTACCTTTAACGATGAAAGGGGAACTTTGGTTCAGCTTGTACATGAGGGTTATAGTCAGATGAATGTGGTGACATCAAAAAAAGGAGTATTTCGCGGAGGTCATTATCATAAAGTAAACAGGGAAGTCTTTTATGTCATATCAGGACATTTTAAGTTCACAGCAGAAAAAGACGGTGTAGTAGAGGAGTATGATTTTAAAGATGGTGATATGTTTGAGGTCCTCCCATATGTAATGCATAGCTTTGATTATTTAGAAGATACTACACTTGTAGCTATGTATGATAAAGGTGTGGAATTATCGGACGGAGGTATGGATAGTTATATATCCTAGAATAGAATGAAGTCTAAATATTATGCAGTAAAGGGTATGTTTGCTATTTGCATAGCATGTATATATCATATTGCGACAATAGACTTTTTGTATACATTGACACCTCCTTTTGAGAATGTATGGTGAATTAAATATTTTTTTTCATTAAAACCATTACATTGTTTATGTGAAATTTTGTTTTATATTTACCTTATGAATTACAAAATAGAAGCGGCATTTTATTTATAGAATGAACATAATGCCATTTTATATTTTATATATTGTGATTCATATTTTTGTAGCATATGCTGTAAAAGTGGTTTTAAATATTATGGTGAAAAATATAAAAATATATAATAAGGTTGAATATATAGAGGAATATGATGATAGAGAGTATAATTAGAATATTAGATGAATTATTAGATAGATATCCAAGTCTGGTTGAGCAAAGAGAAAGTATTATTGGAGTCTATAATGTTTTAGAGGAGTCCTATGCTAATGGTGGGAAATTGCTGGTTGCCGGAAACGGTGGTAGTGCAGCCGACTCTGAGCATATAGTTGGAGAGTTGATGAAAGCTTTTATTAAGCCAAGAAAACTTGATGAGAGTTTACAAAACAAACTTAAATCTATAGATGACAAGTTGGGACAAGTTTTAGCGGACAATTTGCAAGGTGCATTGCCGGCAATTGCCGTTACAGGTCATATTGGTCTTTCTACTGCATACTTGAATGACTGCAATCCGCTACTTTCATTTGCACAGCAGGTAAATGGATTTGGTAATGAAGGTGATGTGTTTCTTGGAATATCAACTTCAGGAAATTCCGAGAACATACTATATGCTTTGGTGACAGCCAAGGCTAAGGGTATGAAAACGGTCGGATTATCCGGTAGAGATGGAGGAAAGATGCGAGAACTTTGTGATGCAATTATTATAGCTCCCGAAACAGAGACATTTAAAATACAGGAACTTCATTTACCGATATATCATGCACTATGTTTGATGCTTGAGGCAAGATTTTTTTAGAAAAATTTGATGGCGTTACACTTATTTAGTGGACGCCTTTTTTATTAATCTTTCAGATGAGTCTCTTTTTATTGACGCACACATATTTATGTACTAACATATAAAAATATACAGGTTTTAATATGGGAGTCTTTATCATAGTAATATGAAGATAAAAGGTGTTAAAACGTATTAATGATTTACTCAAAGATATTCATAGAAATGGATTTATAGCAAGTACGGGAAAACCTGAACAAATGAAGAGTAAGAAGGCATACAGCCGCGTATAGATAAAAAGTTTTATGGATTGGTGATTAAAACCGAGATGAGCCTATAATGTCATTACGATGATTGATAGAATATGGAGAGCAAGATGAAAACAGTTATATTAGCAGGCGGACTTGGAACCAGAATTTCCGAGGAAAGCCATTTGAAACCGAAGCCGATGATTGAAATCGGCAGTCAGCCTATATTATGGCATATTATGAAATACTATTCGACATTCGGAATAAATGAGTTCGTTATACTTGCAGGTTATAAGCAGAATAAGATAAAAGAGTATTTTGCAAACTACTTTGTATACAATTCCGATGTAACTTTTGATATGAAAAATAATAAGATGGAAGTTCACAGAAGGAATGCGGAAGACTGGAAGGTAACAGTGCTTGATACAGGACTTAATACTATGACGGGTGGAAGAATACTGAGAGCAAAAGAGCATTTACAGGATGAGCCTTTTATGCTTACATATGGTGACGGTGTATCGGATGTTGATGTAGACGGATTATTAAAATTTCACAAACAGCATGGGAAAACCGCTACAATAACTACTGTAAGTCTTGCACAGCAAAAAGGTGTACTTCAAAAAGATGAGTCGGGACTTATCACATCATTCAGGGAAAAGAGTGAGGATGATTCAGCTATTATAAATGGCGGTTTTATGGTGTTAAATCCTAATATTTTTGACTATATAACGGAGGGTGATGCCACTATATTTGAGCAAAGTCCTATGCTTAAACTTGCCGGTGACAAAGAGCTTATGGGCTTTGAACATGACGGCTTTTGGCAATGTATGGATACTCAAAGAGAGAAAGAAAAACTTGAGAGTCTTTGGGCAAGCGGCAAGGCTCCTTGGATGAGGTGGAATGAATAAATGAATTTTGAGGAATTAAAAAAGTTTTATAGCGGTAAAAAGGTTCTTCTTACCGGACATACGGGCTTTAAGGGTACATGGCTTTCAAAAATACTTATAATGTGCGGTGCCAAATTGACAGGTTATGCTCTGAATCCTCCGACAGATACAAATATTTTTGATATTTTGGGTTTGGATGGAGAAATGAATTCCATCATAGGTGATATAAGAGATCTTAAATATTTGAAAAAAGTTTTTGATAAAGTTGAGCCTGAGTATGTTATTCATATGGCGGCACAGCCAATAGTAAGAGAATCCTATGAAAGACCTGTTTATACATATGAAACCAATGTTATGGGCACTGTAAATATAATGGAATGTGTGCGACTCTCAAAAAGTGTAAGAAGTTTTTTGAATGTCACAACAGATAAGGTTTATGATAATAAAGAACAGGCTGAGGGATATGTTGAAACGGATTTTTTAGATGGATATGATCCATATTCAAACTCCAAGTCATGCTCGGAACTTGTTACCCACAGCTATAAAAAAAGCTTTTTGACTGATTTGCCGGTATCCTGTGCAAGAGCCGGAAATGTAATAGGAGGCGGTGATTTTGCAAAGGACAGAATAGTTCCGGATTGTGTAAGAGCGGCAATATCAAAAAATTCTGTAATAATAAGAAACCCTAATTCTATAAGACCTTTCCAGCATGTTTTGGAACCGCTCTTTATTTATCTTGATATCATTATGAGGCAGGAAAAAGACAGGGGAAAATATGAGGGCTATTTTAATGTGGGACCTGATGACAGTGATTGTGTAAATGCAAAAACACTGGTGGAGAGTTTTAAGAGAGCATGGGGAGACGGCTTTGAATTTAAGATTCAATCTGATGGAGGACCTCATGAAGCAGGATTTTTAAAGCTAAACTGCAATAAATTAAAATCGATATACGGCTGGAAACCGGGACTTAATGTACATGGAGCCATTGATTTGAGTGTTGAATGGTATAGAGCCTGGTATATGGGTGAAGATATGAATGAAATCACTGAAAAACAGATAAAATTTTATTTGGATAAATAAGATTAAACAGATAAATTTGGAGGAAATATGTTCGAAAATAAAACAGAACAAGAGGCTCGTAAAGAAATATTGGAGCTCGTAAAGGCATATCATGATGCCTATCATAATAAACATAAGGAATTTAAAGAGGGAGACAGGATAACCTATGCGTCCAGAGTCTATGATTCACAGGAAATGGTAAATCTGGTGGATGCCTCATTGGAATTCTGGCTTACAGCAGGAAAATATTTTGATGAATTTGAAAGAGAGTTTGCAAAACAGTTCGGAACAAAGTTTGTATCGCTTGTAAATTCAGGCTCAAGTGCCAATCTGCTTGCCTTTATGACTTTAACTTCACCTCTTTTGGGTGAAAGACAGGTAAAAAGGGGAGATGAGGTGATAACTGTTGCATGCGGCTTCCCGACAACCGTGACTCCTATGATTCAATATGGTGCAATACCTGTATTTGTTGATGTAACAATACCGCAGTATAATATAGATGTTAATATGCTTGAAGAGGCATTATCTCCAAAAACAAAGGCGGTAATGATAGCACATACTCTTGGCAACCCTTTTGATCTTGAATCGGTTGTGGAATTTTGTAAAAAACATAATTTATGGTTGATTGAGGACAATTGTGATGCACTTGGAAGTACCTATACCATAAAAGGAGAGAAAAAATTTACAGGTACAATAGGAGATATCGGAACATCAAGTTTTTATCCTCCTCATCATATGACCATGGGAGAGGGCGGTGCAGTATATACATCCAATCCTTTACTAAGCAGGATAATGAAGTCAATAAGAGACTGGGGAAGAGACTGTATTTGTCATTCAGGACAGGATAATCTGTGTGGACATAGATTTGACAGACAATATGGAGAACTTCCGGTTGGATATGATCATAAATATGTGTATTCACATTTCGGGTACAATTTGAAACCTACAGATTTGCAGGCGGCAGTCGGAGTGGCACAGTTAAAAAAGTTCCCGGACTTTGTGCAAAAGAGAAAAGAAAATTATAAGAGATTGTATGAGGCATTAAAGCCTGTAGAGGATAAGCTTATACTTCCTATACCTGAAAAAAACTCGGATCCAAGCTGGTTCGGTTTCCTTATTACCTGTAAGGAAGGGGTTGACAGATCTAAGCTTGTAAGCAAATTGGAGTCAAACGGAATTCAAACAAGAATGCTTTTTGCAGGAAATCTTACAAAGCATCCTTGCTTTGATCAGATGAGAGAGAAAAATGAGGGCTATAGAATTGTCGGAGAACTTAAAAATACGGATCGTATTATGAATGATACTTTCTGGGTTGGAGTTTACCCGGGAATGACAGATGCTAAAATTGATTTTATGGCTAAAATGATAATAGAAGGCGTAAAATAATAAAATTTAAGGGCTGAATACCGCTGTTTTTAATACGGTATCCGGTCCTTTTTATTGTGAATATAGTGCCAATTTTTTTCCTTTATTTGCTATGCAAGAACAGATATGATATAATGATAAAAAATGTTGCGAAAAGTTTTTTGGTAGGAGAAGGTATGCTAAACGAAGAGAAAATAAGGCAGATGACCGAATTAGCATTATTAAAAAAGAGGAAGGGCGAGCAGATGTTTGAAATTGATAATTATTTCAAAGAGGATTATGTGGGTAAACAAATGCTTAAGTCCTTTTTTGTTTATACTTTTTGCTTTATCCTTATAATTGTTTTGGCTGTTCTTTATAATTTGGAAGATTTGGTAATAAGTGTAAATACTGTTGGAATGTATTCCGTTTTTTACATTGTTATATATATATTGGGATTGATTGCATTTGAAATGATAACATATAGATTTTTTTCAAAAAAATATGATGAGACACAGAGGAGTCTTAAGATGTACAATGACAGGCTGAATTATTTTGAAAAAAAGTTTGATAACAAAGATAAATTGCAAAATAACGGAGGTTAGAATGCTACAGCTATATGTGTTTAGAAACAGTTTAAAGAGTTTCTATGCAAAATATTATTCTATCATAGATAAAGGAATTAAATATATAATATTATTTACAGCAATGATGCTTATAAATATCAACCTGGGGTATGAGTCTAAACTAGTTGCAATACAGACTCCTATAGTATTGTCTGTAATAGGTGCATTTTTGCCATATATGGCAGGTGTTCTTATGGTGGCGGTCTTTTTAATGATTCATCTTTTTACGGCATCATTTGAACTTGCTTTGCTTGTGGGAATTATACTGATATTAACATTTTTTTTGTACTATAGTTTCGGTAAAAAGGACAGTGTACTTTTAATAATTGTGCCTGTACTTTTTGTGCTTAAGATACCTTATGTGGTGCCTCTGGTTGTGGGACTTATGGGAAGTGCTGTCAGCATAGTGCCTATTTTGGCGGGAGTAATTATATATTTTACCTGTTTGTTTGCAAAACAGAATATAGGAGTACTTACAAGTACCCAGTCTGTGGATATTGCGCAGAGATTTTCACAGGCAATAAATGGGATATTCTCAAACAATACCATGCTTTTATTTATTATTGCATTTGCATTGACCACATTTATAGTATATATGGTTCATAAGCAGAATATGGATTATGCCTGGCAAATAGCTATTGCGGCAGGAGCTATTACTATTTTGGTCAGTATATTTGTGGGAGATTTTGTATTTGATATATCTACTCCTCTTTTAGATTTTATAATAGGTCTTGCGATATCTGTGATTATAGCTTATGTGTATGATTTCTTTGTATTCTCGGTGGATTATACGAGATCGGAATATGCACAATTTGAAGATGATGATTATTATTATTTTGTTAAGGCTGTGCCGAAGATTACTATCACAGCGGCGGATAAAAAAATACAATCATTCAGTACAAATGGAAAAAAGAAGAACAAGAATAATGGGGGTAATGAATGAACATAGTCACGAGATTGCTGCGTGATGGGCTTTCATATTTTCCACGAATCGGTATACTCAATATATTTGAGATACTTATTATTGCATATATTGTGTATGAAATAATGACATGGATTACAAAGACCAGAGCATGGACTTTATTAAAGGGACTGCTTATTATATTGGGCTTTACCATAATGGCATATATACTGCATTTTGATGTCATATTATGGATTCTTGGCAGAATTGCAACCATTGCGGTGACTGCACTTATAATAATATTTGCACCTGAGCTTAGAAAGGCTCTTGAGCAGCTTGGCAATAAGAATATAATGAAATTCTTTGCCTTTGACAATAAAATCAGCAATGACGGTATTACTGAAGCTACTATAGAGGAACTTGTAAATGCGGCATTTACCATGTCAAAGCCCAAAACAGGAGCTTTGATGGTAATAGAAAGAAATGAGAATTTGTCAAATATAGAGGGAACGGGTATCTTGATAAATGGTATTGTTTCAAGTCAGCTTCTTATAAATATCTTTGAACATAATACACCTTTACATGACGGTGCAGTGCTTATAAGGGGTAATACCATTGTATCCGCAACCTGTTATCTGCCATTGTCTGAAAATATGAGAATCAGTAAGGATCTGGGAACAAGACATAGAGCCGCTATAGGTATCAGTGAGGTTTCAGATTCTATTACCATTGTCGTTTCTGAGGAGACGGGAAGAGTCTCAGTGGCAATTGCAGGTAATTTGATAAAAGTAAATGACAGTGAAGGACTGAGAAAGGAACTTTCTGTTCTGCTTGAGGATAGGGTAGAAGAAAAGAACAGTTCTTTATTTTCAAAGTTTTTGAAAGGAAGAGGTAATGATAAAGACAAATAATCTTGTTTTGAAAATTAGCTCTTTGGCTATAGCTTTTTTTGTATGGATCATAGTAATTAATATATCAAATCCGATAGTTACAAGAAGCCAAATGGTACCACTTGAAGTGGTAAATTCGGATATAATTGCAGATGCGGGTAAGACATATTCATTGACAAGTGCAAATACCGTGACTGTAAGTTATGAGGTGCGAACAAGGGATGAGGGAAAAATCTCCGCATCGGATTTTAAAGTGTCTGTAGATCTTGGGGATATGTATGATATAACAGGTGCCATACCTATATCGGTGGAGGTAGTAAATAATAAGGATCTTATAATGGGTGCGGTGATTACAAAGCCGAGTATTGTAAGAGTAAGCATAGAAGATTTGCAAAGAAAGGAGTTTACACTTACAACAAAAATAAAGGGTACTCCATCAGACGGTTATTCTGTCGGAGAGATAAGACTTGAGCGAACCGGTGTGGCTGTTACGGGACCTGTATCGGTTATAGGTCAAATAAGTCAGGTAGGTGTGGAGATAGATGTTACGGGGCTTGACAGTAATGACAGCGGAAATGCCAAGTTGCAGTACTTTGATGCCAATGGGAATGCCTTTATAATATCCGACAGCAGGGTAAGTAAAAGCTTTGATAATGTGGATTATGATATAGTAATGCTCAATGGAAGAACTCTTGCACTCAACTTTGATGTGGGAGGAAAGGCTGCTGAAGGTTATGTATTTACCGGCGCCGAGAGCAGTACAAAATCCATACAGGTCAGAGGTATGCCGGAGGCGCTTGAAAGTCTTGACTCTATTACTATTCCGGCTACGGCACTCAGTGTTGAGGGTGCTACAAGTGATATTATCACCACTGTAGATATTAAAGATTTCCTGCCTGAAAATGTGGAAGCGGTAGGAGAAACAAAAATTGCGGTTACTTTAAAGGTTGAGGCGCTTGATCATAAAACACTTACTTTGACAATAAGTGATTTTGAGGTAAAGGGTGCCAGACCGGGAGTAACTACAAATATTGTACCTGAAAGAATAATGGTAGTGGTTTCGGGATTGACTGCAAATCTTGAGTCAATAACAGGTGCCGATCTTCAGGCAACACTGGATATAGGCAATATGGTTTCAGGCGGAAATACCGGAAGTCTTACATTTAATCTGCCGGAAGGTTTGCATGTGGATTCATATACACCTTTTGAGGTGCTGATAGGAAATCATGCAAGTGAAACAACTTCGGCAGAACAAAACAGTACTACTATAGGGAACTAAGGGAGGTTTTTGATGGTTTCGGAAGAGATAAAGGTGATAAACCCAAGCGGATTACATCTGCGGCCTGCAGGTAATTTATGTAAGGAAGCATTAAGATATGATTCCAAAATAAATATTATTTTTGGAGATGCTACGGCAAATGCAAAGAGTGTTCTTAGTGTACTTGCTACATGTGTAAAATGTGGTGATATCATAAAAATAACCTGTGACGGAAGAGATGAAAATGAAGCTTTGGAGGCTTTAAAAAATTTGATAAATTCAGGTTTTGGTGAGTTAAAGTAAGTAGAGGTTTATAATGAAAATTTATGGTGTAGGGGCAGCCGAGGGTATAGGCATCGGTGTTGCAAAGGTAGTCAGAGAACAAAGTGTGGAAGTAATAAAAAAAATATTCCTGATATTGAAACGGAAGTAAAAAACTTCATGGAAATTTTGGAAATTACTAAAGCCGAGACTGAAGAAATGTCACAGACATTGGAAAAAAACGCTTCGGCGAAGGAAGCGGAGATTTTGTTCGGACATATTATGCTTATGTCGGATCCTATGCTTGTGGATGAAATAGTAAACCGTATCAAAAACGACATGGTCTGTGCAGAATATGCTATAGACGAGGTTTGTAATCAGTATTCATCAGTATTTGCTTCAATGGATGATGAGCTTATGCAGCAAAGGGCGACCGATATGCATGATATAAAGCTGAGACTTATAAAAAAGATCCTGGGTATTGAAAGTACGGATCTTTCAAAACTTCCCTATGGAAGCATTTTAGTTGCAAAGGATCTTACACCTTCTATGACCGCAGGGCTAAATCCGGAGAATGTGCTGGGTATTGTTACCGAGTTTGGCGGAAAGACTTCACATTCGGCAATTCTTGCAAGAGCTCTTGAGATACCGGCTGTAGTCGGTCTTTCGGATTTACCTGACGATATAAAAGATGATACCGATATACTTATTGACGGTGAGAACGGAGAGGTTATTATACTTCCAAATGAGGAAGAAAAGGCGGAATATGAAAAGAAAAGAAATGAATTTGCCTCGAATAAAGAACTTTTAAAGAAATACAGGGAATTATCAAGTATTTCAAAGGACGGTAAAAGGGTAGAGATAGCAGGAAATATAGGAAGTCCTGAAGATGTAAATAAAGTAATTGAAAATGGCGGAGAGGGTATAGGACTTTTCAGAACAGAATTCCTCTTTATGGACAGAGATTCTATGCCAAGTGAAGAAGAGCAGTTTGAAAGTTATAAGAAGGTCGCTGTGGCAATGGATGGAAAGCCTGTAATCATCAGAACTTTGGATATAGGTGGAGATAAGGAAATTCCATATATGGGTATACAAAAAGATGAAAACCCGTTCTTGGGATATCGTGCTATAAGACTTTGCCTTGACAGAAAAGAAGATATATATATACCACAGCTAAGAGCATTGCTTCGTGCAAGTGCATTTGGTAACATAAAGATTATGCTGCCTCTTATTACATCAATGGATGAAATAAGAGAGGCTAAGGCTCTTATAGAAACTATAAAGGCTGAATTTGATTCTAAGAATATTGCTTACAACAAGGACATAGAGGTGGGAATTATGATAGAGACCGCCGCGGCATCACTTCTTGCGGATATATTTGCAAAAGAGGTGGATTTTTTCAGTATCGGCACAAATGATTTAATACAATACACTATGTCTGTGGACAGAGGTAATGTAAAAATAGCCGGTCTGTATTCACCATTTTCACCTGCGGTACTCAGAAGTATTCACAGAATTATAACTGAGGGTAAGAAGGCAGGTATAATGGTAGGTATGTGCGGTGAGGCTGCTGCCGATCCTCTGCTTATCCCTGTGCTTTTGTCATGGGGAATGGATGAGTTTTCAATGTCGGCTTCAAGCATATTAAAGTCAAGACAGATAATTTCTCTTTGTGACAGTGAGGCTTTGCGTACCAAGGTAGATAAAGTACTTGAACTTGCCACAGAGAGTGAAATCACGAACTATTTAAAGAAATTAACAGAGGAGCTTTAATGTTAATATATCTTATTTGTAGTTTATCAGCGTATTTATTTTCCCGGATAGAGCAGTATGCCCTATCTGGGTTTGTTCTGATTTTGGCGGCAGTATATCTGTATATAAAAGAATACGGATACTCAAAATCACTTGTAAACTTGAGAGGAATCTTTTCTCTGGCATTTGTAGGAGGAGAGGGGCTTTCCGCTATGAAACTTTCATATCTTGCAAAGCCTTGGAATATTATTACCTGGCTATGTATAAGCTTGGCTTTTATATGTTTTTATGCCGTATTTAATATATTAAAAGAATATGGAGGAAATCCATATATTAATAGTGAGAGAGTACTTGAAAAGAGTAATGAAAACAGGATGTATGCATGTGTTATAATAATTGCTTTAGTATCCGCTGTTGCATTTAATATAGAGGCGATCATACTTGGATTTATTCCTTTTTTTGAAAGAGGTGTTCCTCATGCGTATTCATATTTCCACATTTCGGGAGTACATTATTTTACGGTAAGCTGTGTTTTAATACCTGCTCTGAGTATTATATATCTACATGAGGAAGGTAAATTGGATGCTGTTAAGCTGGTATTTTTAAGCTTGGCAAATATTATAGCTATAATTATACCGATACTATGTGTATCCAGATTTCAATTTATGTTTGCTGTGCTTTTAGCCTTTATTACATTCCTTATTTTAAAAAGAGAAAAAATAAAACCGATATACTCTATTATGCTGATTGTGGTAATAGTGCCTGTGTATTTATTGCTTTCTGTTTTAAGAAGCCATGATGTGGAGTATCTGAACGGAATTTTTGAGATGAAATATAAGTTCCCTATTTACATCAGTCAGCCATATATTTATATCGCAAACAATTATGATAATTTGGATACCTTGATTAATGAACTGCCAAATCATAGCTTAGGAATGAAGGGATTATTTCCTTTATGGGCACTTACAGGGCTTAAATTTGTATATCCTAAGCTCGTTGATTTCCCTATATTTGTAAATAAAACCGAGCTGACAACGGTTACATTGTTCTATGATGCCTTTTATGATTTCGGAATCATAGGTGTGGGGGTATTTTCAGCAATACTCGGTGCTGTAAGTTATATGTTTGAAAAATGGATAAGGAGTACAAAGCATGCCGCATTTTATATGATATATGCTCAATTCTTTATATATATGGCGCTATCATTTTTCACCACATGGTTTTCAAATCCTGCGACATGGTTTTATTTTATAGTTACGGTAGCTATATTCTTTATATGTGAACAAAAGGGAAAGCAGGTTTTTAGAAAATAAATGCATAAATTTAAATAGTAAATATTGACAAATTTTAGATTTTAAAGTATAAAATAATAAAACCGTTGATTGGGAGAAAAGAAATTAGTTACTCACAGAGAGTCGGAGGTGCTGAGAACCGATAGGGATGACGATTTTAATATGGACCCAAGAGGGCAAGGTGAAAGGAAACGAGTAGCTAAGACGGGCGCTCCCGTTACAGAGCAGAAAATGTGTCGGCATTTTTTTAGAGAGAGTATTTTTACTAATGAAGGTGGTACCGCAGGCTATGCTTGTCCTTTGGATAAGCGTATCCTGCGTTTTTTATTGCATAAATGTATGGACTGTGATGATATAGGCTGATATGTGAATTTCTGTCGGCATCAAGGGAGTTGCAGCGGCAAAGGAGTGATGTGTGACTTATGCAGATAACCGGAAAGTATATTCTAATTATATAAATATTCACTACATAAAATGCCATAAGGAGGAGAAAATGAAATTAATAAAGAAACTTGGAATTATTGCAATAGGTGCGGTATTGATGGCAGGATGTACACCTAAGGATGCTACAACAAGAAGCAGTACCGAGAGTACTGCGGCAGAAAGTTCAGCTACAGAATCCGGCAAGGATGAAAGTAAAGCAGAGAATACAGATAAAGATTTGAAAAAAATCGGTGTAATACAATTGGTTGAACATAAATCACTTGATATAATATATAACTCATTTAAGGATGAACTAAAAAATCTCGGATATATAGACGGTGAGAATGTAAAGATAACCTTTCAAAATGCACAGGGGGATATGTCAAATATCACCAGTATAGTACAGGGATTTGAGGGGGATAAGCAGGATGTCGTTGTAGGAATTGCAACACCTGTAGCACAGGGGGCAATGAGTCTTACAAAATCTACACCGGTGGTATTTTCGGCAGTTACAGATCCTATAGGGGCGGGTATACTGACAGATATGAATGCACCTGATAAGGGGATGACAGGCACAAGTGATGCCGTACAGATTGATAAGATAATGGATTTGGCGCTTCAGATAAGCCCTGATGTAAAAAAGGTAGGATTTATATATAATCCGGGAGAGGACAATTCCGTAACCAACCTTGGTTTACTTGAAAATTATGCAAAGGAAAAGAATCTGGAACTTGAGACTGTAAGTATTTCTACAAGCGCAGATCTTCAAACCGCAGCAGCAACATTGTTTGAAAAGGTGGATATGATTTTTGTATCAAATGATAATACTGTTGCAGAGGCAATGCCGATACTTACCTCAGAGGCAATCAAGGCTAAAAAGCCTATATATGTAGGTGCAGATTCAATGGTTATGGATGGAGGTCTTGCCACTGTAGGTATTGATTATACAGACCTTGGAAAAGAAACCGCAAAGATGGTGGATGAGATAATTAAGGGAAAATCTGTAGAAGAGATTCCTGTAAAAGTATTTAAGGATGATTTATTTATATATGTAAATACCGATACTGCAGCCGCACTCGGCATAGAGATACCTGAGAGTATAAGAACAGATAAGAAATTTGTGGAAATCAAATAATAGGAGCAAAAATGACATTATCAACATTACTGGGAAGTATTGAACTGGGACTTATATTCGCAATATTATCATTGGGATTATTTATAGCATTTAGAATACTGGATTTACCGGATCTGACAGTGGATGGAAGCTTTGTGACCGGACTTGCATACAGCGCAGTCTGGTCTGTAGCTAAAAATCCATATATGGGAATCTTTATGGGATCCATGGGTGGAATGCTTGCAGGCATTGTGACCGGAATACTTCATACTAAATTAAAAATACATGCTATATTGGCAGGAATACTCACAATGACAGGATTATATTCCATAAATCTTTTTGTAATGGGTGATAAGCCAAGTGTTTTCTTCTATGGCGAAAAGACTGTATTTACTCCGTTTGAAGGTAAATTTTATATAAGCGGGGTAGATATAGGGAAGCTGATTTTACTTTTTATAATAGTTTTAATACTGACTATACTTCTTAGAATATTCTTAATGACTCAAGTGGGACTATCTTTAAGAGCCACGGGAGATAATGAAGCAATGGTAAGAAGTTCAAGTATTAACACCGATGCAATGAAAATACTCGGATTTGCCGTTTGCAATCTTATTGTGGCTTTTTCGGGAGCGGTATATGCCCAGTACAATATGACCGCAACTCATGGTATGGGAACAGGAATGCTGGTACTTGGACTTGCAAGTATCATAATAGGTGAGACAGTCATAGGAAAGAGAGGAATGTTAAGGCATTTGTTTGCAATAGTTATAGGAGCGATAATATATCGTATAATGCTTACAATAGCCTTCGGACTTGGGCTTCCAGCAATATATTTAAAACTGTTCTCGGCAGTAATAGTGGTGGTTGCAATAAGTATACCGTTGATAAAACCTACAATTGTCAGATGGAGAAAAATACATGCTGGAAATTAAAAATGTAAATGTAATCTTTAATAAGGATACTGTAAATGAAAAAAGAGCGTTAAGGGATCTAAGTCTTATATTAAATGACGGAGATTTTGCTACAGTGATAGGCAGTAACGGAGCCGGGAAGTCCACCATGCTGAATGTTATAGCAGGCAATATAGAGGTGGAAAGCGGAAAAATATATAATAACGGGCTTGATATTACCTATATGAAGGAGCATAAAAGAGCAAGATTTATAGGCAGATTGTATCAGGATCCGTTAAAGGGAACTGCGCCTCATATGACAATAGAAGAAAATATGGGACTTGCATACAGCCGTGGAAAGAGAGTAAGATTCGGGCTGGGTGTCAGAAGAAGTGATAGGGAGTATTTTAAATCGGTCTGTGCCAAGTTGGGGCTTGGACTTGAACATAGATTAAAAAATGAGGTGGGCGGTCTTAGCGGTGGGCAAAGGCAGGCTTTGACACTTTTAATGGCTACTATGGAAACACCTGAATTATTATTGCTTGATGAGCATACGGCTGCGCTTGATCCGAAAACAAGTAAAAAAATAATGGAAATAACCGATAGAATTGTAAGTGAGAATCATATTACAACACTAATGATCACTCATAATATCAGGGATGCACTTGATTATGGAAATAAGACCATTGTTATGAACAATGGAGGTATACTTACAATACTGGAAGGCGAAGAAAGAAAATCAATGACTGTTTCAGATGTGATGAAGCTTTATTCAGGAACAGATGCAATATTAAGTGATAAAATGATTTTAGGAAATTAAAAAAGATGTCGCAAAACCAAAAATATGATTTTGCGACATCTTTTTATTGTCCCGGTCCTATAAGAACAGGTGATCCCTGGTCACCCGGACCTTCAGTGGATATGGAAGGTCCGGGCCCCGAACGGGGAGTATTATTTTGGGGTTTTGTGACTCCGGGACCGTTTAAAACATCAGAATCCTCGGTAGACCTCGGAGGTGATGTGGTTTTTATAGATGAAGAAGTAGTGGTTTCAGGAGTGATAATTTCTGAAGGCTGCTTCTTCGGCTTTGTATTTTTTTGCCCTGATTTAGCTGATGTAGTCGTAGGCTGTGGAACTGTCGTAGGTTGCGTGGCTGCAGTAGGGGCTACCGGTGCAGCTCCGACTGTATCACCTCCGGGTGATGCCGCCACTGAAACATTGCTCTTACTCCTTGGGGTAACAACAGGGTGATTACTTGATATAGGTGCCACTCCTATGCCGGCATCATCGCTTTCATTTGATGTAGGGGCATTGGAATCAAGTATAGGATTTACATTGCCATGTAAATTACAAGTGGCGGACGGTGCAAGATATTTTGAATCATCCGTACTTGATTGTCCGGGAGGCACTATCATAAATACTCTTGTAGTAGTACTTGGGCAGTTTGGTGTAGGTAAAAGACCGCTTTCACTACAGACTGTGACAGCAGTATGGTGGTCACAAAATTCTGTAGGTGCTGTTCCCTTGGCAAAGTATTCTGTATATGTTGCATTGCCGCGAGGATCATGTTCACATACTCCGGGGATGGCAAGTTTACCGGATTTTCTGCATACTACTGCGGTTTCAACGGAATCAGGTACAGGGAAGCCTACATCCTCGGCACCTTCTGAAACTTTATTCATAATCTTTCGCCAGATATCCTTGTGGAAGCTCGTACCTCCATTGTCGGAAAGCGTTTGATTTTCATCACAACCTGCCCATACACCGGCAGTATAATATGGTGTAAATCCTACAAACCACACATCCACATTTTTTGATGTGGTACCTGATTTACCCGCTACACTCATATGATCAAGATGTGCTCTGGTTGAGGTTGAGTTTATATTTACTCCGCTGCTTGCAAATTTTTTGTTATTCTCGGTAGAAGCCGCCATGGCATCTGTGAGAAGGAAGGCTGTGGAATCCTTTATAACTCTATGTGTTTGAGGATTGCTGTTATCAAGTATAGTTTTGCCGTTGTGGTCCACAATCTTTGTAAAGAAAACAGGCTTTGTATATACACCATGATTTGCAATAGTAGCAAAGGCGCCTGTAAGCTCAAGATTGGTTACACCCTTTGTAAGA
Organism: Lachnospiraceae oral taxon 107 str. F0167; assembly: GCA_000209465.1. Lineage (GTDB taxonomy): Bacteria > Bacillota > Clostridia > Lachnospirales > Lachnospiraceae > Lachnoanaerobaculum. Next base: position 100,600 of record GL890586.1, read on the forward strand.
CCGCCAAGAGCTAAAGAGCCGTTATAATCCTGGTCTGTAAGAGTGGTAATACCGAAATCCATGGCATATTCCACACCGACTCTTGGGGTGACGGTTTCCATAAGTGTTTTTAGGGCAACTATATTCATAGAATATATTATACCGTCACGTATGCTTGACCAGCCCATATAACCCTGTTTATCATACCAGTTTTGGAAGGTCTTATCTCCGATAGTATATTCAGCATCATAATATGTTGTAGCCAAAGTATCGCCGCTGGTATCAAGAGCAGGTGCAAAGGCGGATATTACCTTGAATGTGGAGCCCGGTTGTCTTGTAGTGCCTGTAGCCCTGTTAAGAGAGAGGGATGAGGTTTTTTCACCTCGACCTCCACTGATGGCTTTTACCGCACCATTTGTTTGATCCATAAGTACAAAGGATACCTGTGGTTCTAAAACAATCTTCACACTCTCACCCACTACGGTATCTCCTTCCTTTACTACAGTGGCTTTGTAGCTTTCGGCATCGGCTCTTGCAGCTTCCTCGCTTTGATATAAGCCGTTAAAGCCGTCTGCAAGTACTTCCGTATGATATTTATTTATATCTTTTTCCGAATAATTATGTGAGTTCTTTTCACTGTCTGTTACTGTAAGCCTGTATTCCAGTGCAAATTTAGTATCAGGATAATTCTCGGGATTGTTTACCTCGCTGTCAACTATCTGCTGCAGAGCGGGATCCTGAGTGGTATATATGGACAATCCTCCGCTGTATAAAAGATTATGAGCCTGAGTTTCGGTATATCCGAGTTCATTTATAAAGGCGGATGTTACCTGTGATATCAATGCATCAGTAAAATAGCTGTAGGGGCTGTACTTTTCCTTTGCAAGTGTATTTATATTCTGTATTCTTGAATATACATCATCCGCAAGTGCCTCTTCCTGTTGCTCTTTTGATATATAGCCCTGCTCATACATATATTGAAGAATTATTTTTCTTCTTTCGGAATTTGCCTTTTGCCCTGTGATAGGATTGTATTTTGTAGGTCCCTTTGTAATGCCTGCTATTACGGTAGCCTCGGAAAGAGTCAAATCGGATACTTCTTTGCCGAAATACCTTCTGGCTGCCACCTTTACACCAAGGGAGTTGCTTCCAAGATTTATGGTGTTGAGATAATTTGTAAGTATAAGTTTCTTATCCATTTGTTTTTCAAGCTTTACAGCCAGATACATCTCCTGGAATTTTCTCTCTACCTTCTCTCCGAAACTTCTCTCACGACCGCCGTTAAAAACATTGTTTTTTATAAGCTGCTGTGTGATGGTCGAGCCTCCGCCGGAAGAACTTTTATTTGTAAGCACTCCGCTGATTGCTCGAAGGATTGCCCTTGTATCTATACCGTTATGTTTCCAAAATCTTGAATCTTCTATAGCAACAAAGGCGTCAATAAGAACTTTAGGTAATTCATCATAGGTCACTTCTTCACGGTTGGAACCTGCCATTACCAAGGTATCGGTTATTTGACCTGAAGAATTATATACTGTTGTGGCATATCCAAGCGGAACAATACTGTCCACATCCACATCCGGAGCATTATCAATAATTCCCTTTATCATGCCGACTACCATGGCACCGCCAAGAACCGATACTACAAGCAGAGAAAGAAAGAATGTCTTTACCACTTTAAATATGACTTTATTTATATATTTTCTTTTCTTTGAACCTGAGGACTTAGCGCTTTTTTCAGGAGTTTTAGTGTCATTCTCTTTATTCATCACTTTTCCCTTTTCAAAATAAATTTACAAAATATTTCAAGCTGTTGCTCTTGCCCTAGATTATACATCATTAATGTAATATAGGCTATCAGCTTTAATCAATCTTCATTTTTTATAATATATTATTTAAGTATAAAAAAGGTATCCGTTAATCGGATACCTTTATAAATATTATTGCTTTGACTTTATCATTGAACGTTTTCTAAGTGTAGGATCAAGGATTTTCTTTCTGATACGAAGATTTTCAGGTGTGACCTCAAGCAGCTCATCCGTATCTATAAATTCAAGTGATTCCTCAAGGCTCATTACCTTTGGAGTGACAAGTCTGAGTGCCTCATCTGCAGATGAAGATCTGGTATTTGTAAGTTTTTTGGTCTTACATACATTGATTTCCACATCCTCAGCCTTACCGTTTTTGCCGATGACCATACCTGCATATACCTTTTCACCGGGGCCGATAAAGAGAGTACCTCTCTCCTGAGCATTAAAAAGACCATAGGTGATGGATTCACCGCTCTCAAATGCGATAAGAGAACCGGTTTTTCTGTAGAACATATCACCCTTATATGGTGCATAACCGTCAAACTCCGTATTTAATATACCGTTTCCCTTGGTATCGGTCATAAATTCACCTCTGTAACCTATAAGACCACGGGATGGAATAAGGAACTGGAGTCTGGTATATCCGCCATGTGTAGGGCTCATTCCCTGAAGTTCACCCTTTCTTGATGTAAGCTTTTGTATAACGGCGCCTGAGAACTCATCCGGAACATCCACAAAGGCAAGTTCCATAGGTTCCTGCTTTTGATTTCTTTCATCATATTTATAGATAACCTCAGCCTTGCTTACGGCAAACTCAAAGCCCTCTCTTCTCATATTTTCTATAAGAACGGAAAGGTGAAGTTCACCTCTACCGGATACCTTAAAGCAGTCAGGAGATTCTGTTTCCTCCACTCTAAGGCTGACATCGGTATTCAACTCTCTAAAGAGTCTTTCACGCAGATGCCTTGAGGTGATGTATTTGCCTTCCCTACCTGCAAGAGGAGAGTCATTTACCATAAAGTTCATAGAGATGGTAGGCTCGGAAATCTTTTGGAAAGGTATTGCCTCAGGATTTTCTACTGATGTCAGAGTATCTCCGATATGGATATCGGGTATACCTGAGATAGCTACTATGGATCCGATCCTTGCCTCATTTACCTCTACTCTGCTTAAGCCCTCATATTCATAAAGCTTACCTATTTTAACTTTTCTCATCTTATCAGGATCATGATGATTTACCAGTGCTATTTCCTGATTAACCTTGATGATACCATTATCTACCTTACCTACACCGATTCTTCCAACATACTCATTGTAATCTATAGTACTGATAAGTACCTGGGGATCAGCCTCTTCATCACCTGTAGGTGCAGGTATATGTTTGATTATAGTTTCAAATAAAGGCTTCATATCATCATTGGTGTCATTTACATTGTATTTTGCCCAGCCGCCTCTTGCACTTGCAAACAGGAAAGGACAGTCAAGCTGGCGCTCATTGGCATCAAGGTCAAGTAAAAGTTCCAGTATTTCATCCACAACTTCCTCAGGTCTTGCCTCCTCTCTGTCACATTTATTGACAAGGCAGAGTACTTCAAGATCAAGCTCAAGTGCCTTTCTAAGTACAAACTTGGTCTGAGGCATGGCACCTTCGTAGGCATCCACTACCAGAACAACACCGTTTACCATTTTTAAAACACGCTCCACTTCACCACCGAAGTCGGCATGTCCCGGTGTATCTATAATATTGATTTTTGTATCACCATAGTGTACAGCAGTATTTTTTGAAAGTATGGTGATTCCTCTTTCTCTTTCTATATCATTTGAGTCCATGACTCTTTCTGCCACTTCCTGATTTGCCCTGAAAACACCGCTCTGTTTTAGAAGCTGATCAACCAATGTGGTTTTACCATGGTCAACATGGGCGATAATGGCAATATTTCTTATATCTTCTCTTTTTGTTATCATATATACTTCCTTATAAAAATTTACAAATATCTATTATAACACTATTTAAATTGATTTACCATAGAGAAAATTTTGGGTTTGCTATTGAAATAAGCTTATAAAGATGCTATATTAACTGTACTATGATAGATAATACAGTTGAAGGAGAAATCAATGATTGTTATTGACAGTAGGGATAAGAGGGCTATCTATGAGCAGGTAGTGGACAGGCTGTCCGACCTTATGCTTGTTGGAGTATTGGAGCCGGGAGATAAGCTTCCGTCAGTAAGAAGTCTGGCTGTAGATCTCTCTATAAATCCCAATACCATACAGAAGGCGTATATTGAGCTCGAGCGCCTTGGATATGTATATAGTGTGAAAGGTGTGGGAAGCTTTGTGGCGGATATGGATGTCATAAAAGAAAACAAGAAAAACATTATATATAAGGAATTGGAAGAGCTTGTGGATAAATCGAAAAAGATAATAAGTAGGGAAGAATTTTGTAAAAAAGCGGAACAGTTCTATACAGAACCTAAGGCGAAGGAGAGAGCATGATAGAGGCTAAGAATTTGAGCAAAAGCTTTGAGGATATCAAAGCACTTGATAATATCAATGCAAGTATAAGAGATGGGAATGTATTTGGATTGATAGGTACCAATGGAGCGGGTAAAAGTACTTTCCTAAAGATTCTTGCAGGAATATTAAAGCCCGATACCGGAGAAATACTTATAGATGATGAAAAGGTATTTGAAAATATCCTTGCAAAAGAAAAGTTTTTCTATATTTCGGATGATCAATTTTTCTTTTCAAATACAAATGCCAAGGAGATGATAAAATTTTACAGATCGGTATATAGAAACTTTGATGTGAAGAAATGTGAAGGCATTTTAAAAGTATTGGATCTGGATATTAACAGAAAGATAAATAATTTCTCAAAGGGAATGAAAAAGCAGCTTTGCATAGCAATCGGAGTGTCTGCAAATACAAAGTATTTACTATGTGATGAGACCTTTGACGGATTGGATCCGGTGATGAGGCAGACCATAAAGAGCCTTTTTGCAAAGGAGATGGATGATAGAGGACTTACACCTATAATAGCATCACATAATCTGAGGGAACTTGAGGATATTTGCGACCATGTAGGACTTTTACATAAGGGAGGAATAATTCTTTCAAAAGATGTCTCCGATATGAAGTTGAATATACATAAGGTACAATGTGTATTTGAAAAGGACTTTGATATGGAGAGATTAAAGGCACTTGATATTATGCAGATAAAAAACAGCGGACGTGTATATACTGTCACCATAAAGGGAAATGAAAGTGAAATAAGAGAATGTATAGAAGCTTTAAATCCTGTATTTTATGAGATGATGGGACTTAGCTTGGAAGAGATATTTATAAGCGAAACGGAGGTGCATGGTTATGACATCAAAAAACTTATTTTTTAAATTGATGAAAGAGGATTTTAAGATAAGGATTTGGTCTCTTGCCATCAGTATTCTTTCATTTTTCTTCTCATTGATTGTAGCGACCGCCATGCTGATAAGTTATCATAGAAATATGACTTACAGTTATCTGATTGAGGAAACAGGTGAAATCGTAGACGACTCATATAAGCTGGTAGAGAGATTTAACTTCTATATGAATATAAAGAGTCCTTTATTTGCATTTGTATTTTTATGTTTATCACTTATAGTTGCCATATCGGGTTTTACATATCTGTATTCAAAAAAGAAGGTGGATATGTATCACAGCCTTCCTGTAAAAAGAGAGGTATTATTTGCTGTAAAGGTGATAAACGGTATATTGATAGTTATTGTTCCTTTTATCATTTGTACTATAATTGCAAGTCTTATGATAGCAGTAAATACCTCTGACGGAAGTGTAATTATAAGAAGTATCGGAGTGGCACTTGGCTGGTGTGTGTTCTTTATATTAAACTATTCAGTAGTGATGCTTGCAATAATGCTGACGGGAAATATGCTTATAGGAATTTTGGCATTTGTATTCTTCAGTTTTTATTTTCCTCTGACTGCATTTATGTTGATGGGATTTCAGAGTACATTCTTTGAGACATATTATTATGCAGGAGATATACTGGAAAAGATTTTGCCGAATACCTCAAGCTTTGTGCTTATGTTTAATCTGGTAGAGATTGATACTGTAAAGAGAATCATTATTTCAGCAGTTGTAAGTATATTATTGATGATACTGAATCTGTTCCTGTACAAAAAAAGAGCTTCAGAGACTGCGGGAAAGAGCATAAGCTTTAGTATAATAAAACTTCCAATAAAGTTTATGATAGTAATATTTATGAGTATGCTGATGTATCTTATGGCATATGAAATGATGATGAGCAGTACCATATGGGGTATATTTGGAGCTGTTATCGGCGGAATCATAACTCATTGTATAATGGAAATTATTTACAATCAGGATTTTAAGAAGATTTTTTCCAAGAAAATAGAAATGCTTATATGTATAGTATTGGCACTATTTTTTATAGCATCCTTCCAAATGGATTTATTCGGATATGACCGATATGTGCCAAAGGCTTCAGATATAAAGCAGGCGGCTGTAGTATCCAATTTTTTGGAAAGCAATACAGACCAATATCATAGCAATCCGAAGTTCTCCAACGGATTTTATGGGAATGTTAATTATACAGAGGATGATTATGCGGAAACGAGATTACTGAAAAATCTTAATATAGAAAATAAGGACATAGCGGTAAAGATTGCAAAACAATGCGTGGATTCAATTAATAATTCCTCGGAAAGGGAAGGTACTTTAGGCTATGTAATAATTTCCTATACATTAAAATCAGGAAGAGTTGTACAAAGAAAATACAACTATTTTGAATTTGAAAGTGCAATATCCGAGCTTTCGGCAATATATGATGATCCGGTATACAAAAAGAGTATGTATCCTATACTTTCGGAAAAAAGTGAAAATATATTAAGCATTGATTTTGACGGTGTAGGCTATGATGACAAGCATATAGAAACAAAGGATACCAAACTTACAAAAAAGCTTTTGGAGGCATATAAAAAAGAATTGTCAGCTTTAAAGTATGAAACAAGATTAAAGAGTTATCCGTTTGCATCTATAAGATTTAATGATGCAATTATGGAAAAGGAACTTAATTCGGATTTTGTGAGTGACTATGCCGCCGTATCGGAGAAAAAAACAGATACCGCATATGTAAAAGAAAGAGACGACAAGGGTTATTATCCTGTTTTTCCTGAGTTTAAGGAAACTATAGCGGTATTAAAGGAAATGGGGGTTGATGTTATTGAAAAACTCCCTGCAAAGGATGTGGACAGGATAGAAATTACTTATTATAATCCTGAAAACGGAGCAGGGAATTATGGTAGTTATACCGAGTCATATGATAGTTATGTAGCTCAAAAGACCTTTACAGATACTGCGGATATAGAAAAAATTTTAGATTCATTGGTAGTCTGTGACAGTGCATACCAAGAAAGTTTAAATGAAGATGATAATATAACGGCATTTATTTATATGAAAGATGATAAGGAAAATGCTTATGGAGGGTATACTTCATATCGTTTTAAAAAAGGAAATGTGCCTGATATAGTTAAATAATAAGGGCTGTGAAAACAGCTCCGGTTTAAAAAGTTAAAGGACCTTGGTTTAAAATAAATAAAGGTCCTTTTTTGTATGCCCTGTGGCATATATTTATAAAGGGTGAAATACACACCGAAGATAAATAACAGTATGGAATTATCAACATATTGACCTTGAAAAACATTATTATATGTTGACAAATATATATAAATAGCATATATTGTTCATAATTATAAAAAGAATATATTCTTAATTTTCTATACCTTGAGTGTAGTTATAAATTTTTTCTTTGTGAAAGGAGAATATAAAAAGAAATAACAGGATAGAGTTAGTTTTTAGCTACTGTCTATAATATATTGAAAATAAGTGTGGGTAGATATGAATAAAAAATGAAGACAGTTGAATACTGCAGAACAAAATTATGAAGAAGATAAGTTTGGCGAATAACTAAGTATCTAACAGCTGTGAAGGGGTATTAAATATATGAATAAAAGGCTTAATGTATTAGTAAGTATACTATGGGTTATAACTTCTGCTCTTGATATAGTTATATTTTTTGTAAATACATCAAATATCAGAGAAAAGGTGACCATGGCAGTACTGTTCTTGTGTTCTAGTTCTTTTGCTTATGAAGGAATACGGTCAATCGTTTTGGGAACAAATATCGGTAAGAATACAGTTATTTTTAGATTAATTGTTGGGATTATAAGTATTATAATACAGAGTATTGTCCTTATCAGGTATTTTAGGTAACATCATTAATTTATACAAATAAGCATTTCTAAAGTAGAGGCGAATGATACTTACTGAAGGGACTGCGAGTAAAATTGGTTATAGCTTTGATATATTGATATATTGAAGCTGTCAGTTTTCCGGCAGTCCCTTTTTATTTTTAAGGTTGTTTTCCTATATATGCCAGTATACCGCCGTCTACATAGAGTATATGTCCGTTTACAAAGTCGGATGCGGAGGATGAGAGGAATACTACAGGACCTGCAAGGTCGGCGGGCTCACCCCATCTGTTTGCAGGTGTCTTTGCAAGTATAAAGGAATCAAAAGGATGTTTGCTGCCGTCAGGCTGTATCTCACGAAGAGGTGCAGTCTGTGAGGTGGCAATATACCCCGGACCTATACCGTTACATTGAATATTGTACTGACCGTATTCCGATGCAATATTTTTTGTAAGCATTTTTAAACCGCCCTTTGCAGCTGCATAGGCGCTTACGGTTTCTCTGCCAAGCTCACTCATCATGGAGCAGATATTTATAATCTTTCCGCTTCTTCTTTTTACCATACCTGGTAAAACAGCCTTTGCCATAATAAATGGAGCTATCAAATCTACATCTATAACTGAATTAAAGTCCTCTACATTCATATCGGTCATAGGAATTCTTTTTATGATTCCTGCATTATTTACCAAAATATCTATTTCACCGATATTTTTCTCGATGTCGGCTACCATATTTTTTACTTCTTCTTCATTGGTTACATCACATACATAGCCGTGAGCGTGGATATTTTCTTTTTTGTATGAATCAAGTCCTTTTTCAAGTCCCTCTTTTGAACTGCTGTTAAATATTATTTTTGCACCTGCATCATAAAGTGCCTTTGCCATAGCAAAGCCTATACCGTGAGATGCACCGGTAACTAGGGCTGTTTTCCCGTCAAGTCTGAAACTTTTTAAAACATTTTCCATTATCTTAAATCCTCATTTTTAATAACATCCATATCATCAAATGCCTGATTTTCGCCACCCATTGCCCATATAAAAGTATAGTTTGAAGTGCCTGCGGCGGAATGTATACTCCATGAAGGAGAGATAATCGCCATTTCATTTTTCATTACAACATGTCTTGTTTCATTGGGCTCACCCATAAGATGGAAGATAACATTATCCTTTGGAACCTCAAAATACATATATACTTCCATTCTTCTCTCATGTGTATGTGCAGGCATTGTATTCCATACATTTCCCTCATCAAGAACAGTCATACCCATGGAAAGCTGTGCTGTTTGTAATACATCAGGATGTATAAACTGATTTATAACTCTCTTATTGGAAGTTTTATTATCTCCCAAAGGTTTCTTGGCTGCATCCTGTATTGATATAAATTTGGTCTTATATGAGATATGTGCAGGAGCACTTACCATATAAAACTTAGCCGGATTGCTTTTATCAAGGCTTTTGAAAGTAACATTTTTTGTACCCTTTGTAATATATAGACAATCTTTATAGTCAAGAGTAAATGTTTCATCATCCGCCACAATTTCGCCTTTGCCTCCGATATTAAAAATACCTATCTCTCTTCTTTCAAGAAAATACTTTGTACCGAAATTTGACCATATATCAATATCCTTATCAATAGGCACCACCTCATCAACAGGCATACATCCAAGAGTTACCATCCTGTCAACATGTGAATAAACCGCAACTACCTTATCGGGCTGATAAAGATTTTCAATAAGAAATTCATCCCTTATTTCATCAGTTGTGTAACGCTTAAAGTCTTTTTGATTTGCTGAATAACGAATGTCCATAAAAACCTCCTTTAATATAATATAAACATTTCATCAAATTTATTATTTAAAGCCGCATTGACTCTTTCAATACCGCCATAAAGATGCTTTTTAACTATTTCCTCTATCTTAGAGGTATCTCTGTTTTTAATAACCTCATACAATTGCTTGTGCTCAAGTATTACATGCTCATAGTTTTCACATTCGAGCATATCAAGCATGCAAAATCTTGTGTAATTTGAATCCGATTTTCTTATCTGTTCCCACAGATAGGTATGTCCGGTTTTCTTATACCACAACTCATGCATAGAAAGGTCAATCTCCTTAAATTTATCGGGCTTGAAGTTTTTTGTATTTTCATAGCTTTTTATCAGGCGACTTACAGTCTTTTCAAGTTTTTTTATATCACTGTCTGTAGCGATGCGGATATAGTCCTTTAAAACCATACTTTCAAGGGCAAATCTCTCATAGATTATCTGCTTTACTATTTCCATATTTATCATAGACACTCTTGAGCCGCTTTTTGGAATAATATCTACAAGCCCCGCTCCGGCAAGTCTTGAAAGCACTGCACGTATGGGGGTTCTGGAAACATTGTACTTTGTACATAGGCTGTTTTCACTTATAAGCCTGCCGGGCTTTAAGTTTAACATCAATATATCATTTTCTATTTCCGAATATATATTTTGAATGGTAGAAATACTTGTATCACCCCTTTCAGATATAAATTAATCTTGTATGCAAGCATTATTTTATGCTATGATTAACCCGTATATATATCTATAATATACCAGGGGTTTTAATAAGTCAATCGAAAACTTGTATCCAAGATTAAAAGAAAAACTTGTATCCAAGAAAGATTAAAACAACCCTTTAACATAATTTTGACAAGGAGAAAAATATGGGCGGACTGTTTAATTATGACAATCCTATATGGAGATTTGTAGGAAGAATATGGGATTTGTTTATACTCAATTTATTATGGATAGTATGTTCATTGCCGGTAATAACATTCGGGGCTTCAACCACCGCAATGTATTATTGTACATTAAAAATAGCAAGAGACCGTGACAGCGGCGGTATATTGTCAATGTTTTTTCACAGCTTTAAAGATAATCTTTTACAGTCAACCATTATATGGGTGATAATGGCTTTTATAGGAGGAATACTTTTCTTTGATATAAGATTTTTCAGCTTTTATCTGTCTCAGGGAAATACTTTTTTTAGGATGATTGTATTTACGATTACATGCTTTTTGATCCTTTTATGGCTTTTTATATTTTTATATGTATTTCCAATACAGGCAAAGTTTATAAATCCGGTTAAAAAGACCTTTAAACTGGCACTTCTTATGTCGGTAAAGCATCTTATAAGAACCGTAATAATACTTGGAGGAAGTATTTTAATATTGGTTGCGGTTTATATTTTGATAATGAGATTGCCGGGGGTAATGTCTATGCTTGTACTTTTGCTTGGTTCGGGTATTTCACTGTTTCAGGCAAGCCAGTTTAATATTATATTTGATAAATATATTGATGATAATAATCAATAATAAATTGTACTTGTTTTTAGACATTTTGTTATTTTTTTAACCAATCATAATGCTTGTATTGTAGCTTTTTTTTTACTATACTAGTATATATATGAGCTCTATAGAGCTTTTTATGTGCAAATAAGCACAAATAAAAATAGCAGTCACTTTAAGTCGTATCCTAAATCGGATACTTGAGAAAAATTGCTATATAATATTAGCTATATGCTATAGGAATGGGAAGGTATAAGTCATATGTCAATGATGGATCAACTAAAAAGACGTGCAAAAGAGAACAGGAAAACCATAATCTTACCTGAGTCTATGGATAAGAGAATATTCAAGGCGGCAGAGGTAATTTTGAAAGAAGGTTTGGCAGACCTAATAATTATAGGTACTCCACAGGAAGTGGAAGAAAATTCCAAGGGTTGTGATATTACCGGGGCGACTATAATCGATCCGAATACTTATGAGAAAACAAAGGAATATGAGGATCTCTTTGTAGAACTTAGAAAGTCAAAAGGGCTTACTCATGAAGATGCAAGAAAGCAGATGTTAAGTGATTACACCACTTATGGATGTCTTATGCTCAAGGCGGGAGATGCCGACGGACTTGTAAGCGGTGCATGTCATTCAACAGCAAACACATTAAGACCTGCATTACAGATAATCAAGACCAAGCCGGGTTCAAAGCTTGTTTCAGGATTCTTTGTAGTGGAAGTGCCTAATTGTGAGTTTGGAGAGAATGGAGTATTTGTATTTGCCGATTGTTCCATTGAGCAAAATCCTGATCCTGAAAAGCTTGCATCTATTGCAATTTCCTCAGCTGAAAGCTTTAAGTTCCTTGTAGGAGGAGAGCCGAGGGTTGCAATGTTAAGTCACTCATCAAAGGGAAGTGCAAAACATGATGATGTAACAAAGGTTGTGGAGGCAACAAGAATTGCACAGGAAACAGCACCTGAGCTTTGCCTGGACGGAGAGCTTCAACTTGATGCGGCTTTGGTACCTGAGATAGGAGCAAGCAAGGCACCGGGTTCAAAGGTGGCAGGACATGCAAATGTACTCGTATTCCCTGATCTTGATGCGGCAAATATCGGATATAAGCTTGTGCAAAGACTTGCAAAGGCAAATGCATACGGACCTATGTGTCAGGGAATTGCAAAGCCGGTAAATGACTTATCAAGAGGTTGTTCTTATGAGGATATAGTAGGTGTAGTAGCAATTACAGCAATACAAGCTGCCGGAGAAGATAAATAATTAAAGACAAGGAATGGAGTTTCGTATGAAGAATATTTTGGTTATCAATTGTGGTAGTTCATCATTAAAGTATCAGCTTATAAATATGGAGAATGAGGAGCCTTTAGCAAAGGGTATATTTGAGAGAATCGCAATACCCGGATCAAAGCTTACACATGAGCCTGTCGGAAGAGAGAAGTTCAAAATAGAAAAGAATGTAAAGAACCATACAGAGGCTATTGCCTTGGTACTTGAGGCACTTACAGATAAGGAACATGGTGTAATAAAGGATGCAAGTGAGATCTATGCTATCGGACATAGAGTTGTACAGGGCGGAGTGGAATATCCGGAATCGGTTGTTATTACAGATAAGGTAAAGGAAGATATACAGAAATATTCAGATCTTGCACCACTTCACAATCCTGCAAACCTTATGGGTATTGAGGCTGTAGAGAAGGCAATGCCTGGGCTTCCGAATGTAGCTGCTTTTGATACATCATTCGGAATGGGTATGCCTGAGAAAGCATATAAGTATGCTATTCCAAATGAGTATTATGAGAATTATCATATCAGAAGATATGGATTCCACGGAACAAGCCATATGTATGTATCTCAGGAGGCTATTAAGTTTGCAGGTCTTGATAAGGATACAGCAAGAGTTATAGTATGTCACCTTGGAAACGGTGCATCAATTTCAGCATCCGTAGGCGGAAAATGTGTGGATTCTTCAATGGGACTTACTCCGCTTGAGGGACTTATAATGGGTACAAGATCAGGAGATGTGGATCCGGCTATTGTACAGTATATCTGCAATAAAGAGAACAAAAGTGTTGATGAGGTACTTGATATACTCAACAAGAAGTCAGGTGTTCTTGGAATGAGCGGCGGAATATCATCAGACTTTAGAGATATCGAGAATGCTGAAGCTGACGGAAATAATCTTGCAAAAGTTGCACTTGAGGCATTCAGATACAGAATTATAAAGTATGTGGGTGCATATATAGCTGTTATGGGAGGAGTTGACGCTATTTGCTTTACAGCAGGTGTTGGCGAAAATGACAAGATTACAAGACAGATAGTAGGAGATAATTTTGCATTCCTCGGTGCAAAGGTTGATCCTGAGGTGAATAATGTTCGTGGTAAGAAGACCATGATTTCAACACCTGATTCAAAAATAAAGATCATGTTATTACCTACAAATGAGGAGTTGGCAATAGCAAGAGATACCTACAGATTGACAAAAAAATAATATTGACAAGTAAACCCATTGCCAGTATAATAAGAAAAGTTTTGTGACTCGCGATAAGGAGGTGAAAGAATGTCAATTTGTCCAAAGAATAAAACATCTCGCGGTAGAAGAGATAAGAGAAGAGCTAATTGGAAAATGTCAGCTACAAGTCTTGTAAAATGCTCAAAATGTGGAGAGTTAATGCTTCCTCATAGAGTTTGTAAGGCATGTGGTTCATATAACAAGCGTGAAATAGTTACAGTAGACTAATAGTTAGTATCTATAAGTTTTGCTGATTGGAATAACAGGGTTGCTACCAAGTGGCAACCCTGTTATTCTATTATATATATATGACTATATATGACAAAAATACACAAAAATAGAAAATAATTTAGTAGACGCTTTGATTTTACAATCCTTGTAGCGTTTAGCTGTACGAAAAAGCGAGACAGGATTCAGCTGCCGAGGACTTGTTTGAGTGCAGTTCGCTGCTTTTCAAGCGAACAAACGAGTTGTGCAGGCTGTGTAAAATCCTGCGAAGCTTTCAAGCAGAGCTGCGTTTAGAATTGGAAAATCAAAATTCTACTTATACTAGGGAGTAAGTATATGAAGTGGGAGAAGTATACTCTTATTACAAAGACCGATGCGGTGGATATTTTGAGTGCATCGCTTGGGGATATAGGTGTGGAAGGTATTGAAATAGAAGATAATGTACCTTTAACTGCACAAGAAACAAAGGGAATGTTTATAGATTTTCCACCGGAGTTACCGGAGGATGAAGGCATAGCAAAGGTAAGCTTTTATCTGGATTCGGAAGCTGACAATACAGCGCTTTTGGAAGATATTAAAAACACTTTAGAAGAATTGAAAGAGTTTTGTGATATCGGTGACGGAGTGCTTAAAAAGTCTGAGACCGAGGATAAGGATTGGATAAACAACTGGAAACAGTATTTTAAGCCTTTTTTTGTGGGAGATATCCTTATAAAGCCTACTTGGGAAGAGATACCTGAGGATGCCAAGTATAAGACTTTGATACAGATAGATCCCGGAACTGCATTCGGTACGGGAGCACATGAGACTACAAAGCTTTGTATATTGGCACTTGAAAAGTATCTTAGGACAAAGCCTGAAGCTAAGGTGCTTGATATAGGAACAGGAAGCGGAATACTTGGAATTGCGGCATTAAAGCTGGGTGCTGAATGTGTATTCGGAACAGATTTAGATGATATGGCTATAGATGCAGTTATGGAAAATATGATCAGCAATGAAGTGGGGATGACTGAGTTTGTAGCGGTATGTGGAGATATCCTGACAGATGAGAATGTAATGGATATGGCAGGTTATGAAAAGTTTGATATAGTAACGGCAAATATTTTAGCCCCTGTTATAATAGAACTTATAAAGAATGTAGCAAAGCATATGAGAAAAGGCGGTATATTTATAACATCGGGAATTATAGATACAAAAGAAGCCGATGTAGTGCTTGCTTTTAAAAAGAGTGAGGATTTTGAGATTATTGAAATAAATCATCTTGGTGAATGGGTAAGCATAGTGGCAAAAAAGAGGGAATAGATGTATCATTTTTTTGTAGATGAAGATCAGATAAGCGGGGAGTATGCATATATAAAGGGCAGTGATGTCAATCATATAGTAAATGTTTTGCGCATGAAACCCGGTGAAGAACTTCTTATCAGTGTTAAGGGAGAATGGGATTATCTTTGTAAAATAGAAGAGATAGAAAATGACAGGGTGAACTTAAAAGTACTTGAGAGTATGGAACAAAGAGAGCTGCCTGTAAATATCACTTTGCTTCAGGGTATTCCCAAATCAGACAAGCTGGAAATGATAATACAAAAGGCAATAGAGCTTGGCGTAAGTGAGATAATACCTGTAAAGACTAAAAGAGTCGTGGTAAAGATAGAAGAAAAAAAACAGGCTTCAAAGGTTGCCAGATGGAATGCTATTGCGGAAAGTGCAGCCAAGCAATCTAAAAGAAGTATTATACCAAAAGTTTCGGAGCCGAAATCCATAGATAATGCACTTGAAATAGTAAAGGACTTTGGTGTAAAATTGATACCCTATGAGAATGCAGACGGTATAGAGAAGACCAGAAAAATATTAAACGGTATGGACAAAACAAAGAATATAGCTGTATTTATAGGTCCTGAGGGAGGCTTTGAAGAAGAGGAAGTAGAGAAGATAAATAAATCCGGCTTTGAAGTGATTACACTGGGAAAGAGAATACTAAGGACGGAGACGGCAGGTCTTGCATTGCTCAGTAATATAATGATCAGATTGGAAGATGAATAGATGGATGTATATTTTGACAACTCCGCCTCTACAAGGGTAAGCGAAAAAGCAATAGAAATAATGCTAAAGACCATGAGAGAGGACTATGCAAATACAAGTGCAAAACATATAAAGGGTGTAGATGCCGAAAAATATGTAAAAGATGTGGCAGATATAATAGCAAAGACTCTAAAGGTGAAAAAGAGTGAGATAATCTTTACATCAGGAGGTACCGAGTCCAATAATCTGGCTATAATAGGTACCGCCATGGCAAGGAAAAGATATGGAAATCATATTATAATATCGGGTATTGAACATCCGGCTGTATACAGACCTGCCGAGTTTTTGATGGAGCAGGGCTTTGAAGTAACCATACTTCCCGTAAATGCCGAGGGAGCGGTGGATCTTGAAGTATTAAAATCAAGCTTGAGAGATGATACTGTTTTAGTTTCCGTGATGTATGTAAATAATGAAATAGGAGCTATAGAACCTGTAGATGAGATTTCAAGGATAATAAAGGCTAAGAATAAGGATATATTATTTCATGTAGATGCCATACAGGCTTATACCAAGTTTAAAATCACACCGAAGACACAGGGAATTGATATGCTTTCAGCATCAGGTCATAAATTTCATGGACCTAAGGGAGTGGGATTTTTATACATTGACAGCAGTGTAAAGATAAATCCTATAATCTTTGGAGGTGGTCATCAAAGAGGAATGAGAAGCGGAACATTAAATACCACAGGAATTGCCGGAATGGGAGTTGCCGCAAAGGAAGCCTATGATGATTTTGAGAAAAAAATAAAGAATATAGTTGATTTAAAATATTATCTTATGGATAATCTTGAAAAAATAGAAGGTGCCGTATTAAATACAAAAAGAGGTGAAAACTTTGCACCGCAGATAATCAGTGTATCTTTTGAAGATATACGTGCGGAGGTTTTATTACATGCCTTGGAGGATAGAGGGATATATGTATCAAGCGGTTCAGCCTGTTCCTCAAATCATCCGGGGATATCAGGCACATTAAAGGCTATAGGGTTAAGAGAGGATTTATTGGATTCTACAATAAGGATTTCTTTATCGGAGCTTAACAATAGGGAAGAGGCTGATTATTTTTTAAAGAACTTAGTGGAGCTTTTGCCGCTTCTTAGAAAATTTGTGAGGAAATAATGAAATACAAATCATTTTTAATTAAATATGGAGAGATAGGCGTAAAGGGAAAGAACAGATATATGTTTGAAGACGCCTTGATGAAGCAGATAAGAACCACATTAAAAGAGGTTGAAGGTAAATTTATCGTATCCAAGGAACTGGGAAGAATCTATGTGGATATGGAAGGTGAATACGACTATGATGAGGTAATTGACAGGCTTAGTAAGGTCTTTGGCATAGTCGGTATCTGCCCAATGGTAAGAATAGAATCAAAGGACTATGAAAACCTGAAAAAGCGGGTGGTGGAATATGTGGACGAAGTATACCCGGATAAGAATTTCACCTTCAAAGTGGATACGAGAAGAGCGGATAAAAGCTTTCCGGGAACTTCGGAGAGTATAAATGCAGAGCTTGGAGAAGTGATTTTAAATACCTTTCCTGAAATAAAGGTAAATGTCAGAAAACCTGATGTACTTATAAAGGTGGAAATAAGAACATATATAAATATATATTCTGTGGAAATACCTGGCCCCGGCGGAATGCCTATCGGTACAAACGGCAGAGCTATGCTCTTACTCTCAGGAGGTATAGACTCGCCTGTAGCAGGTTATATGATTGCTAAAAGAGGTGTAAGGGTGGAGGCTGTATATTTCCATGCTCCGCCATATACATCGGAAAGAGCCAAGATAAAAGTAATAGAGCTTGCACAACTGGTTTCAAAGTATACCGGACCTGTGAATCTGCATATAATCAATTTTACAGATATTCAATTGGCAATATATGAGAACTGTCCACATGATGAGCTTACCATCATTATGAGAAGATATATGATGAAAATAGCGGAAAAGATAGCTGTAGATAATGGGGATCAGGCGCTTATTACGGGAGAGAGTATCGGACAGGTGGCATCTCAGACCATTCAATCACTTCTTACTACAGATGCTGCGGCGACATTGCCTGTATTCAGACCTCTTATAGGATTTGACAAGCAGGAGATAGTGGAAATTTCGGAAAAAATAGGCACTTATGAAACATCCATACAGCCTTATGAGGATTGCTGTACCATATTTGTGGCAAAACATCCGGTGACCAGACCTGTTTTGGAAGATATAGAAAAGTCTGAAATAAAGCTTGAGGGAATTATAGAAGAACTTATAGAAAAAGCTTTGGAAACCAAGGAAAGGATTCTGGTAAAAGCATAAAAAAAGGTCTGGCAGGTTTTCCTGTCAGACTAAAAAAATCTTATTTGATGATATATGGAGAGAGTGCCTCAAGTATCTGCTCTACATTATCCTCGGCATGAATATTAAGATCGATAGGCTTTGATAAGTCCAAGCTGAAGATACCCATTATTGATTTTGCATCTATAACATATCTTCCTGAAACTAAGTCAAAGTCCACATCGTACTTAGCTAATTCATTTACAAATGACTTTACTTTGTCAATGGAATTAAGGGAAATTTGAACTGTTTTCATATAATCCTCCATGTTAAAAAAATTGTAATAAATGACACAGATACTTTACGTATTTGTACATTTAAAGCTATCTATATCCTATATAAAATTTTTAGTAAAGTCAATGACATTTGATAATTAGAAAGGATTTTTTATGAAAACGGTTGCTTTTCATACATTAGGCTGTAAGGTAAATACATATGAAACCGAGGCTATGCAGCAGCTGATGGAGAACGCAGGATATAAATGCGTTGAGTTTGGTGAAAGAGCAGATGTTTATATAATCAATACTTGTTCGGTAACAAATATCGCAGACAGAAAATCAAGACAGATGTTGCACAGAGCCAGAAAAATGAATGAGGATGCTATAGTGGTGGCGGCAGGATGCTATGTGGAGTCTGCAAAAAATAAGATAGATGAAGATTTAAGTATTGATATAATAGTCGGAAATAATAATAAAAATGAAATAGTAAATATAATAAATGAGTTTTTACAAAATAAAAGTGAAAATAAATTTATTATTGATATAAATAAAGAAACCGAATATGAAGAATTTCATATAAGAAAAATAAATGATCATACCAGAGCATTTATAAAGGTGCAAGACGGATGCAATCAATTCTGTTCATACTGTATTATTCCTTTTACAAGAGGCAGAGTAAGAAGCAGGAAGATGGAAAATATAATGGAAGAGGTAAGAAATCTTGCGGCTTCAGGATATAAGGAGATAGTTCTTACAGGAATACATCTCTCATCCTATGGTTTGGATTTTTTGGATGAATCCTATAATAAAAGGATGGAAAAGCTTACAAATACCTGTGAGAGTGATGAGGAATTTGTCACAAAAAACGATCTTCTTTGTTTAATAGAAAATATAGCAGGTATAGACGGAGTGGAGAGGGTTCGTATAGGTTCGCTTGAACCAAGAATTATAAAGGAAAACTTTATTAAAAGCTTAAGTAAAATAGAGAAGTTTTGTCCGCATTTTCATCTGAGTTTGCAGAGCGGATGTGATAAAACATTAAAGAGTATGAACAGAAAATATACTGCGGATGAATTCTTTGAGGGAGTGAAGCTTATCAGAAAATACTTTGATTCACCGGCTGTTACCACAGATATTATTGTAGGTTTCCCCGGAGAAACAAAGAAGGATTTTGAAGAGAGCAAAAAGTTTGTAGAAAAGGTAAAATTTTATGAAACCCATATTTTCCCTTATTCCATAAGAGAGGGAACTAAGGCTGCAAATATGCCTCAGGTGGACGGAAATGAAAAGGTAAAGCGGGCAAATATTTTAAATGAAATAAATATAAACAATCAAAAAGAGTTTAAAAGTTCAAGAATCGGCAAGGAAGATGAGTTGCTTTGTGAGGAGATATTTATAAAAGACGGTGTTGAATATTTCACAGGTTACACAAAGGAGTATATAAAGGTCGCTGTTTTAAACAGTGATTACAGTACCAATGATATAATAAGAGGCAGGATAACAGGATTTTTGACAGATGAAATATTATTGCTGGAAAACAGCTGATTTTATAGGAACTTAGGAGAGATAAATTTATAATATAAAAATAATATTGCAATATGACCTTAAATCGTATAAAATTAAGTTTATTAGAAAAGGAAGCGTGATGATATGGATGTTCAAAATACACAATATTTTAGGGCAGTACAAGAAAATAAGATGGATGTAAATGAAGTATTGAAGCTTGTGTATGAAGCTTTGACAGAAAAGGGATATAATCCGTTGAATCAGATAGTTGGCTATGTGATGTCAGGAGATCCGACATATATCACGAGCCATAAGAGTGCAAGAAGTCTTATCATGAAGGTAGAGCGTGATGAGATAGTTGAAGAGTTGTTAAAAACCTATATTGACAAGAATTTCAGTTAAACTTTTTTAAGATATTATCTTAACAAGCCGCGTGATGGACCTTCTGAGGCTGGGTCATACAATAAAACATATTTAGCAGTATGGGATAAAATGTATGAGGAAGTTTGCTTGACGGTGGACTTCTTTTTACAGTATTGAAAGTTTAGAGGTGAATTTGAAAGAAAGAATCATGGGACTTGATTATGGTTCAAAGACTATAGGTGTTGCTATAAGTGATGCTTTGGGACTTACAGCACAGCCTCTTGAGACCATTGAGAGAAGTGGAGAAAACAAGCTTAGAAGATCTTTGGCAAGAATTGCCGAGATAGTAAGAGAAAAGGATATTAAAAAGATAGTGGTGGGGCTTCCTATAAATATGGACGGAAGAAGCGGAGAGAGAGCCGCTCTTACTTTGGAATTTGTAGAAAAGCTTAAATTAAGAGTGGATATACCCATTGTGATGCAGGATGAGAGACTTACAACAGTGGAAGCGGATGAGATACTTGATGAATCGGGAGTAAAAAAGCAGGATAGAAAACAGTTTATAGACCAAATAGCAGCAGGTATTATTTTAAAAGAATATATGGAGAAGGAAAATGGAAAATAACAATATATCTTTCTTATCGGAGGATGGAGAAAATATTGAATTAAATATAATTGAAGAAACCAAGTTAAACGGAGTCAGTTATATACTTGTAACAGACAGCATCGAAGATGAGAATGGCGAATGCTATATTATGAAGGATATTTCCGCCAAGGAGGATGAAGAGGCGAATTTTATCTTTGTAGAGGACGACAAAGAGCTCAATGCGGTATTTGAAATATTTGAAAAGATGATGAATGGTGAAGATGTAGAAATCACAAGATGATCTATATGTGAATATATTTAAGATTGGAAAGGAATAAGATTTGAACGAGAACGAAAAAAATCCGTTGCTGAATATGCAAAGGATAAGACAGGAAAGCAAGGAACTTATTGAAGCCGGTGCAAATGAACTGAGTGATATTGTTCCGGAAAAGAAAGTAAAAAAAGAAAAAACGGTAAATGCAAGATTAAAGCATGAACAGGGTAATAAAAAGACTACAGGGCAGAAAAAAAGTACCGCTAAGGAAAAGAGCGTTGAAGCTGGTACAAAAGCTGTAGAAGAGAGTAAAGCGGCTGATACTAAGACAGTAAAAAAGACAGCTGCAAAAAAAACAAAAGTTTCGGATACAAAAAAGGAAACTTTAGAAACAAAGGCTGAGGCTGAAACAAAAAAGACAAAGGCAAGATATGTAGGACCGGCAGACAAGAATGTACCGTCTTTGGCAGAGCAGGTATCAAGTATTCTCATGGAGAATAAAAAGAAAAGAGGCAGAACCAAGAAGGCGGCTAAAAAGGTGAAAATCATACCGCTGGGTGGACTTGAGCAGATAGGTATGAATATCACGGCATTTGAATATGATGACAGCATAATAGTTGTGGACTGCGGATTGGCATTCCCGAGTGATGACATGCTTGGAATTGATTTGGTAATTCCCGATATCACATATTTGAAGGACAATTATCTTAAGGTAAAGGGATTTTGTATAACACATGGTCATGAGGACCATATAGGTGCACTGCCTTATATTTTAAAACAGCTGAATGTACCTGTGTACGGCACAAGACTTACCTGTGCGCTTATTGAAAAGAAATTAAAGGAACATCAGATAGAAGACAGTGCAAAGCTTAATATAGTAAAATATGGAGATAATGTAAGTCTGGGAGATTTTAAGGTTGAGTTTGTAAAGACCAATCACTCTATTGCGGATGCGGCATCTTTAGCTATATTTACACCGGCAGGTACTATATTCCATACCGGAGATTTTAAGGTGGACTATACACCTGTATTCGGAGATCCGGCGGACCTTGGAAGGATGGCTGAAATAGGTAAGGCAGGTTGTCTTGCAATGCTCTCAGACTCCACAAATGCCACAAGACCGGGCTTTACCATGTCTGAAAAGACTGTAGGAAAGACATTTGATCTTATATTTGCGGAGCATAGAGACAGTAGAATTATAGTTGCCACTTTTGCCTCAAATGTGGACAGAGTGCAACAAATAATAAATACCGCATATAAATATGACAGGAAAGTGGTAGTGGAAGGCAGAAGTATGGTAAATGTTATCGGAACTGCCGCAGACCTGGGATATATTGATATTCCTGAGGGTACACTTATAGATATTGACCATTTAAAGGATTATCCTCTTGAAAAGACTGTTATTATCACCACAGGAAGTCAGGGAGAGTCAATGGCTGCCCTTTCAAGAATGGCTTCATCCATACATAGAAAAGTGGAGATAGTGCCGGAAGATGTTATAATAATGAGTTCAACACCGATACCGGGAAATGAGAAGGCGGTTTCAAAGGTTATAAATGAGCTGTCTATGAAGGGTGCTGAGGTAATCTTTCAGGATACCCATGTATCCGGTCACGCTTGTCAGGAAGAAATAAAGCTTATGTATTCACTTTTAAAGCCGAAATTTGCACTTCCTGTGCATGGAGAGTACAGACATTTGATGGCAGGAAAGGGGCTTGCTGAGGCTGTAGGCATACCGAGTGAAAATGTACTTATAATGTCAAGCGGTGATGTGGTGGAACTTAGTGAGGATTCCTGTAAGATAACAGGTCATGTTGAAGCCGGAGGAGTGTTTGTAGACGGTCTCGGTGTAGGTGATGTAGGAAACATAGTGCTTCGTGACAGACAGAGTTTGTCACAAAATGGTATAATAATAGTGGCAATGAGCCTTGAACATGGAACCAACAGACTTCTTTCAGGTCCGGATATAGTATCCAGAGGATTTGTATATGTAAGAGAGTCCACGGATTTGATGAATGAAGCGAGTGCGGTCGTGAGAGAGGCTGTTGCGGATTGTCTTCATGCAAGAATCACAGACTGGTCAAAAATAAAGAATGTTGTAAGAGATTCTTTGAGCGAGTTTTTGTGGAAGAGGATGAAGAGAAATCCTGTGATATTGCCGATAATAATGGAGATACATTGATAAATGAGCAAAGAAACTACATCAAATAAAACCAAAAAGAGAGTTGCTTCTTTTTTTGGAAGAATAGTGGTATATATTCTGGTGCTTGTATTGATTGCCGGTATACCTTTTGCTTATAAATTCGGGCATAGTGTATTCTATGCTTCGAGTGTCGATTCACCTCCGGGAAGAAATATACAGGTGAATGTAGCAGAGGGAATGAGTTTTGATAAATTGGCAGACACTCTATATGATAAGGGTGTTATAGAAAATAAATTTTCATTTGAAATACAGGCAAGATTTTTTGATATCAGAATGCATACAGGTGAATATACCTTTAATACCTCACAAACATCCAGAGAGATACTGGAAATGATTGATGAAGGTGTTTTGGAGAAGAATATAAATGATAACAAATCCTAAGATTTTGGAATATCTGGATATTATTTCTCCGGTGAATTCAGAGCCTGTAGAAAAAGTAAGAGAAAAAGCGAGGGAAAATTATATCCCGATTATAAAAAGAGATACCGAAAATCTTTTAAAATTTGTTTTAAAAATGCAAAAGCCGGAGTCTATTTTAGAGATTGGCTGCGCTACAGGGTATTCAGCTATAGTTATGCTGGAAAATTCCGATGCGAATATAGTAACTATTGAAAAAATGCCTGAGAGAGTGGAAGAAGCTGTAAAAAATATTAAATATACCAATCTTACAAACAGAGCTAAAGTACTTGAGGGAGATGCAGGGGATATCCTTGAGAAACTGGTAAAAGAAAATGAAAAGTTTGATTTCATTTTTATGGATGCAGCCAAAGCACAGTATATTAACTGGCTGCCGACGGTAAAGGCTCTTTTGAAAGATAATGGAATGATTTTCTCAGATAATTGTTTGCAGGAGGGAGACTTATTAGAGTCTTCCTTTGCAATAAGAAAAAGAGATAAGACTATACATAAGAGAATGAGAGAATATATTTATCTTCTTTTACATGATGAGACATTGGAATCATGGATATTTTCAATAGGAGATGGAGTTTTACTCAGCAAAAACAGGAGGTAAGCTTGAGAAGTTTGGAACTTTTGATACCCGCAGGCAATCTTGAAAACCTTAAGGTGGCAATAGATTACGGTGCAGATGCGGTATATATAGGAGGTGAGTTTTTCAGCCTTAGAGCAAAGGCAAAAAACTTTAGTAAAGAGGATATGAAAGCCGGCATAGATTATGCTCATAAAAGAGGGAAAAAGGTCTATGTGACGGCAAATATTCTGGGACATAATGAGGATTTGGAAGCGGCAAGAGGTTATTTTGAGGAGCTTAAAAAAATAGGTCCGGATGCTTTGATAATATCGGATCCCGGTATATTTACCATAGCAAAGGAAGTATGGCCGGAGGTGGAGATTCATATTTCCACACAGGCAAATAATACAAATTACGGAACATATCTTTTTTGGTGGAAGCTTGGAGCATCAAGAGTGGTTACAGCCAGAGAGCTTTCACTTGAGGAGATAAAAAAGATCAGAGAAAATATTCCTGAAGAGATGGAGATAGAAACATTTGTACATGGAGCTATGTGTATGTCATATTCGGGAAGATGCTTATTAAGCAATTTCTTTACAGGAAAGGATGCCAATAAGGGTGAATGTACTCATTCATGCAGATGGAAGTATTCTGTAGTGGAGGAGAAAAGACCTGGAGAGTATATGCCTGTATATGAAAATGAAAGAGGTACATATATCTTTAATTCCAAAGATTTATGTATGATTGAATATATTCCCGAACTCATAGAAGCGGGCATCGACAGCTTTAAAATAGAGGGAAGGATGAAGACGGCGCTGTATGTGGCAACCGTTGCAAGAACATATAGAAAGGCGATAGATGATTATTTAAAATCACCTGAGACTTTTAAAGAAAATCTGGAATGGTATAAATCAGAGATAGGAAAATGCACTTACAGAGAGTTTACCACAGGATTTTTCTTCGGTAAGCCGGATAGTGATACACAAATCTATGACAGCAATACCTATGTTAAAAATTATATATACATAGGCACCGTTAATGAAGTGGACGAAAAAGGAAGGGCGGTATTTAATCAAAAAAACAGATTCTTTGTAGGAGATAATATAGAGGTTATGAAAAAAAACGGTGAAAATATATCTCTATATGTAGAATACATTGAGGATGAAAATGAAGAAAAGATGGATAATGCCCCGCATCCTATGCAACTTTTGAAAGTGACATTTGATAAACAGGTAGCAGAAGAAGGAGATATATTAAGAGTTTATAATCCCGAAAGAGAATAATGGAGGTATAATGATTGCATTTATACTTAGTGTATTATGTGGGTTATATGGAACAGCGGTTATTATTATGACAGGCTTTTTGGAATTGCAAAATTACATATGGTATGTGTTTGCATTTGTATTTTTTGCCCTGGGTAAACTTATCAAATTTTATCTAAATAAGAGAATTCCATTGTGGTCTGTGGTATCTGTCTATACTTTGGCGACTCTTGGAGTTCTTATTTTTATTATAACATCAATAGTAATAGCTCTGTCATTGCCAAAGGAGGATGAGAGCGGACTGGACTTTTTGATTGTGTTGGGCTCAAAGCCGGATATGGAAAATGAGGGAAGCCAGGCAAAATACCGACTGGATAAGGCTATAGATTATATTGATAAAAACCCCGATACAACTATTATAATAAGTGGGGGACTTAGAAAAGAAGAAATAATTGAATCATTGGAAATGGCGGATTATCTAATAGAAAGAGGTGTAGATGCGAACAATATCCTGGTGGAAACGGAGTCGCATAATACCAGAGAAAATCTGATATATTCCAAGGCTTTGATAGATAAATATAATGTGGATATGAAAAGGAATGCCGACATTACAATTGTAAATGATGTAAGGTCAGTTCTTGAGGTGGAGGACAGACCTCAGACAATAGGTATTTTGACAAATGATTTTCATATTTTCAGAGCAATGCATGTAGCAAAGAAACTGGGTTATACACAGGTTTTCCCTATCAGGGCAGGTTCCAATAATATTTTATACTTACATATGTTGGTCAGAGAAACATTTGCGATTTTAAAGTACAAGTTTTTAGGTTATATGTAGCATTTATAGGATTCTCACAAAGGAGGTCCTATATAAAGGTGGATATAATCATATTTAGGAGGAAAATATTGAAAAATTACAATATGGATGAGCAGGTAAAAAATATAAAAGAATTATCTGCGTATGAGATAAAAACGATATCGGATATAGAGGAATTAAGTGCAAGAGCGGTTATTCTTGAACATAAAAAGACAAAGGCAAGAGTATTTTGTATGTTGGCGGATGATGATAATAAGGTCTTTACCATAGGCTTTAGAACGCCGTCAAAGGATTCCACCGGAGTGGCGCATATTCTCGAACATTCGGTGCTTTGCGGTTCAAAGAAGTTTCCGGCAAAAGATCCTTTTGTAGAGCTTGTAAAGGGCTCACTCAATACATTTTTGAATGCGATAACATATCCGGATAAAACAGTCTACCCTGTGGCATCCTGTAATGATAAGGATTTTGACAATCTGGTGGATGTTTATCTGGATGCGGTATTGTATCCGAATGTATATACTGAGGAGAAAATATTCAGACAGGAGGGTTGGCATTATGAATTGGTGGATGAAAAGGGCAATCCTGATGAAAACGGAGATATTATACTGAACGGTGTAGTATATAATGAAATGAAGGGTGCTTTTTCCTCAGCCGACAGTGTGCTTGAAAGGGCTATAACAAAGACCTTGTTTAAGGGACATTCCTATGGAGAAGAATCGGGAGGAGATCCTGATTATATCCCTTCATTGACATATGAAAAGTTTTTGGATATGCATTCAAAATACTACCATCCTTCAAATTCATATATCTATCTGTATGGAGATATGGATATGGCAAAGAAGCTTGAGCGTATAGACAGGGAATACCTTGATAAGTTCGAGTATAGATTTGTGGACTCAAAGATAGAAAATGTAAAAGAACTTGAAAGTATCAGGGAAGAAAACTTCGAGTATCCTATCACAGAAGCACAGAGTGAGGAGGATGCAACATATCTTTCATGGAGTACTTTGGTTGGAGGTGAGCTTGATCCTATCCTTTATATGGGCTTTCAGATACTTGAATATGTACTCTTAGATGTACCGGGAGCCGCACTCAGACAGGCGCTTATAGATGCAGGTATAGGAGAGGATGTATATGGAGGCTATGCAAACGGCATATTGGATCCGTATTTCGGAGTAATTGCAAAGAATACAAATCTTGACAGAAAGGCTGAGTTCCTTGCTGTTATAGAGGGAACTCTAAGAAAGCTTGCGGATGAGGGACTTGATAGGGAAGCTATAAAGGCTGCCATGAATATATTTGAGTTTAAGGCAAGAGAAGCCGATTACGGCTCATATCCTAAGGGACTTATGTACGGTCTTTCAAGTTTTGACACCTGGCTGTATGATGATGATCCGACAAAGCATCTGAGATTTGAAGGTATCTTTAAAACTTTGAGAGAAGAAACAGACAATAATTATTTTGAAAACTTAATAAAGAAATATCTGCTGGATAATAAGAACACCGCAATAGTTACCATGGTACCTAAAAAAGGACTTACCACAAAGAAAGATCAGGAGCTGAAGGAAAAGCTGAAAGAATTAAAAGCCACTTTATCAAAGGAAGAGCTTAAAAAGATATATGATGATACAATAGCATTAAAAAAATATCAGTCGGAGCCGTCAAGCGAGGAGGCATTACTTAAGATACCTATGCTTAGCAGGGACGATATAAGCAGGGAAGTAAAAATGCCTGTATATAAAGAGACGGAGGTAGAAGCTTCGGGTAAGAAGATACCTGTAATATATTCAAATGTATCCACAACAGGTATCAATTATTTAAAATTTGTTTTTAATATTGATTTTGCAAATGAAGAGGAAATAAAACATATCGCACTCTTAAGGGAAATACTTGGATATATTGATACAAAAAAGCAGAGCTACTCATCACTGTCAACAAGTGTAAACTTAAATTCGGGCGGAATAGCGTATTCAATAGAAACAGTTACTACCAATTCAAATCCTATAGAACATTCATTTCTTTTCTGTGTAAATGCAAAGATTTTGTACGGAAAAGAGAGTTGGCTTTATTCCACTGTCAGTGAAGTGCTTACAATGTCAAAGCTGGATGATAAAAAGAGGATTAAGGATATAATTGCGGAGGTAAGATCAGGACTTAAGGACAGGCTGGTATCATCAGGACATATGACCGCGCTGAACAGAGCAGGTTCCTATATTTCAAAGGAGCTTTTATTTGGCGATTTGACAAAAGGTATTTCATATCTGAATTTCCTTGAGTCGATAGATTTGGAAAAAGATTTTGAAAAGATTTATGAGAACCTTTTAAAATTATCAAAAAAGATCTTTAATATAAATAATCTTTTATTACATACAATATGTGATGAAGAAGGATATAAAACCGCATTTGACGGAATAGAGGTTTTGGCGGAGAGTCTTGAAAAAGAAGAGGATGCTCGTGAAAAATATGTTTTGCAAACCGAGGTAAAAAATGAAGGTTTCGGTACAGCTTCAAGAGTAAACTATGTTGCCAGATTTGGGAACTTTGTAAATCACGGCTTTAAGTATACCGGTGTACTCAGGGTATTTAAGGTGTTGCTAAGCTATGACTATCTGTGGAATAATATCAGAGTAAAGGGTGGCGCTTACGGTTGCAGTGCAATCTTTGGAAAAAGCGGAAATTCGGGATTTGTTTCATACAGAGATCCGAATATGGCAAATACCAATAAAATATATGAGGGCATAATTGAATATGCAAAAAACTTTACCGCCAATGAAAGAGAAATGACAAAGTCCGTTATAGGCGCCATAAGTGAGCTTGATACTCCTTTGACACCTGCCAGAGAGGGTATGAAGGGACTTAGTGCATACTATTCAAAGGTAAGATATGAGGATATGGTACAGGAAAGGGAAGAAGTGCTAAATACCTGTGAAGAGGATATAAGGGCTTTGGTGCCACTTCTTGAGTCTGTACTTTCAGATAATCTTATCTGTGCTATAGGAAATGAAGATATGATAGAAAAGAACAGGGAACTGTTCAAAGAGGTAAAGCATCTTTATAAGGATTGATAGGAGAAAATATGAAATCAGGTTTTGTCGCTCTTATCGGGAGACCGAATGTAGGAAAATCAACATTGATGAATACGCTTATAGGACAGAAGATAGCTATAACATCAAATAAGCCGCAGACTACAAGAAACAGGATACAGACAGTATTTACGGATGAAAGAGGTCAGATAGTATTTCTTGATACTCCGGGTATACATAAAGCAAAAAATAAGCTTGGAGAGTATATGGTAAAGGTATCTACAAGAACTCTAAGAGATGTGGATATGGTACTCTGGCTTATAGAACCGAATACCTTTATAGGAGAGGGAGATGAGCATATATTTGAAATCCTGTCAAATTTGGAGGTACCTGTAATACTTGCCATCAATAAGATGGATTCCCTAAAGCAAAAGGAGGATATGTTGGCTGTAATCGCCAAATATTCTTCTAAAATGAAATTTGCCGAGGTAGTGCCGGTGTCTGCACTGAAGGGAACAAATACGGATAAACTTCTTGAAATTATTTTTAAATATCTTTCGGAAGGCCCTATGTATTATGATGAAGATACGGTTACAGACCAGCCTATAAAGCAGATAGCTGCGGAGCTTATTAGAGAAAAAGCACTCAGATTTTTGCAGGAGGAGATACCTCATGGTATAGCTGTGGAAATAGATACATTTTCCTACAGAGATTCGGGAGATATGGTCGATATAGAGGCAGCCATTGTATGCGAGAAGGATTCTCATAAGGGGATAATTATAGGAAAAGCAGGCAGTATGCTTAAAAGAATCGGGACTGCCGCAAGAAAGGATATAGAGGGGCTTTTGGAAGCAAGGGTGAATCTGAAACTGTGGGTAAAGGTAAGACCTAAGTGGAGAGATTCGGATGTGCAAATGAAGAATTTCGGCTATAATCCAAAGGATTTATAATGTGAGAGATTTTGTTGAATTGACGGGCATTGTGATAAAATCAATGCCCATTGGAGATTTTGACAGGAGAGTTACCATCTTTACAAAGGAGAGGGGCAAGGTATATGCCTTTGCAAGAGGCGCAAGACGAATCAATAACCAAATGATGGGATTTGCAAGGATATTTGCCTATGGCAAGTTTAAGCTGTTTGAGGGCAGAGATTCCTATAATATAGTAAATGCGGATATAGCCAATTATTTTGAAGAGGTAAATTCCGATATTGAAAGTACCTGCTACGGCACATATTTTCTTGAGATGCTTGACTATTACATAAAGGAAGCCTTGGTTGATATAGAAAGCTTAAAGCTTATCTATTACACACTTTCGGCTTTAACAAAAAAGTCCATACCGAACAGACTGGTAAGGCGCATTTTTGAACTGAAGCTGATGACAATAAACGGTGAATATGATTTGCATTCGGGGATGAAGGATAAGACCGCCCTATATACTTGGGAATATATTATATATTCAAAGCCTGAAAAGCTTTTTAACTTTGTAATAACGGAGGAAGCTTTGACTGAGATTGAAAAGACTGTGGATATTATGATAAAAAAATATATCGACAGGCATTTTCATTCGCTTGATATCTTACAGGATATTTTATGATGTTCAGACATTTTTTTGATTCACTATTGACATTTAAAATAATTTTGATAAAATATTTTGTATTCGGCAAAGACGCCTATATAGGGAGTCTTTGCCTTTTTTATTTTCGCTGATGCAGTATAAGCTATTGTGTAAAAACACTGCTATACCGGTGTGTAGGGACGATAGAGCCTGGAGGTTAAAATTATGTCATATGTTGAAGAAATTTTAGAAAAAGTTGTAGCCGCAAATCCTAATGAGCCTGAGTTTCATCAAGCCGTTAAGGAAGTTTTGGAGTCTTTAAAGCTTGTAGTGGATGCTAATGAGGAACTCTACAGAAAAAACGGTATTTTAGAAAGACTTGTAGAGCCTGAGAGAATAATCTCTTTCAGAGTGCCATGGGTGGATGATAATGGCAATGTGCAGGTAAATAAGGGATACCGTGTACAGTTTAATAATGCAATCGGTGCTTACAAGGGAGGACTTCGTTTCCATCCGACAGTAAATCAGTCAATACTTAAATTCCTCGGATTTGAGCAGGTGCTTAAAAACTCACTTACAGGTCTTCCGATGGGTGGAGGAAAAGGCGGTTCAAACTTTGATCCTAAGGGAAAATCGGACAGAGAAGTAATGACATTTTGTCAGAGCTTTATGAATGAGCTTTATAAGCATATCGGAAAAGATACGGATGTACCGGCAGGTGATATCGGTGTCGGTGCAAGAGAAGTAGGATATCTTTTCGGACAATATAAGAGACTTACAACATTATTTGAGGGTGTTCTTACAGGAAAGGGAATTCCTTTTGGCGGTTCTCTTGCAAGAAAAGAGGCTACAGGCTACGGTCTTGTATATATTTTGGATGAAATGCTTAAGGCAAATAATAAGGAACTTTCCGGTAAGACGGTAATTGTTACAGGCTCTGGAAATGTTGCAATCTATGCTATAGAAAAAGCACAGCAGCTTGGTGCAAAGGTAGTAGCACTTTGTGATTCAAACGGATATATATATGATGAGAACGGAATACAGCTTGATATTGTTAAGGATATCAAGGAAGTAAAAAGACAGAGAATTTCAGAGTATGCAAATAGAGTACCTTCTGCCAAATATACACAGGGTAAGGGAATCTGGAATATCAAATGCGATATCTATCTTCCATGTGCTACTCAAAACGAGCTTGACCTTGAGGGTGTAAAGGCACTTGTAGCCAATGGTTGCTTTGCTGTGGCGGAGGGCGCAAATATGCCTACAACACTTGAAGCAACAAAATATCTTCAGGACAACGATGTTTTATTTATGCCGGGTAAGGCTTCAAATGCAGGCGGTGTGTCTGTATCGGGACTTGAGCAGAGCCAGAATGCAATGAGAATTTCATGGAGCTTTGAAGAGGTGGATGATAAGTTAAAGACTATTATGAAGGATATTTTTGCCAAGGTGGATGATGCCGCCAAGAGATACAATCAGGAAGGCAATTATGTGGCAGGTGCAAATATTGCAGGTTTTGAGAAGGTTGCAAATGCAATGATCGCTCAGGGTATCGTATAATAATATTGTACAAAATTAAATACATAAGCATTTAAAAGCCCTTTTTTGAGGGCTTTTTTTTTAAATCCTATTGACTTACTAGGAATTAAGCTTTAAAATCCAATTATGCAAATAATAGAACATTATAATACTATTATTATATTACCCCTAAAGCTCAAGGGGATTGGTGAAAGGAAAAATCAATGTCATTATTAAATGTAAATAATTTAACAGTTTCCATAGAAGATGATGAGAATTTAAAAGAAATTCTTCATGGAGTAAATATAGAGATTAAAAAAGGTGAAATACATGTCCTTATGGGACCAAACGGAGCAGGTAAGTCAACTCTCGGCTATGCTCTTATGGGAAACCCGAGATATGTTGCAAATAGCGGAGAAATTATATTTGACGGAAAGAATATAGTTGATGAATCGGCTGATAAACGTGCAAAGGCGGGAATGTTTTTATCATTCCAAAATCCGCTTGAGGTGCCGGGACTTCCACTTGGCAGTTTTATAAGAAATGCAGTGGAGTCTGTGAGTGGCAAGAGGGTTAAAATGATGCAGTTTAAAAAGGATCTGGCAAAGGATATGGAAGTCTTAAATATGGACAGCGAGTATGCCAACAGAGCCTTGAATGTAGGATTTTCAGGCGGTGAGAAGAAAAAGGCTGAGATATTACAGCTTCTTATGCTTTCACCGAAGCTTGCAATACTTGATGAGACAGACTCCGGACTTGATGTCGATGCTGTAAGAACGGTTTCGGCAGGTATCAAGGAGTATCAAAAGAAAAAAGACGGTGCTCTCCTTATAATCACTCACAGTACAAGAATACTTGAGTCATTAAAGGTTGACTATACACATATTATGGTAGAAGGAAAAATCATAAAGACAGGAGATGCTTCTTTGGTTGAGGAAATCAATAAGCATGGATTTGAAAAGTATATTCAGGAGAGCAGATAATGAAGGAAAAGACATATGTAGAAGACATTAACAGGAGTATGTATGACTTTAGAAATGAAGACAAGGACAGCTTCAAGATAGCTGCAGGTCTTACACCTGAGTTAGTGTCTCAAATTTCTAAGGAAAAAAACGATCCTGCCTGGATGCAGAATTTCAGATTGCAGGCATTACAGATATATAATCAGATGGAAGTTCCGCCATGGGGTCCTTCTATAGACGGTCTTGATATTGACAATATTGTTACTTATGTAAGACCTAATACACATATGAAGACAAAGTGGTCAGAGGTTCCTGAGGATATCAAGGATACCTTTGAAAAACTCGGTATACCACAGGCTGAAAGAAAATCTTTGGCAGGTGTAGGTGCACAGTATGATTCGGAACTTGTATACCACAATGTAAGAGATGAAGTTTCACAGATGGGAGTTGTATATACAGACCTTGAAAGTGCAATGCATAGTGAATATGCAGATATGATTCAGAAGCATTTTATGAAGCTGGTAAAGCCGAATGACCATAAGTTTGCTGCATTACATGGTGCGGTGTGGTCAGGAGGATCATTTGTATATGTACCAAAGGGTGTACATCTGGATATTCCCTTGCAATCATATTTCAGACTTAATGCAAAAGGTGCGGGACAGTTTGAGCATACACTTATTATAGTGGATGAGGGTGCGGACCTTCACTTTATAGAAGGATGTTCGGCGCCTAAGTACAATGTGGCAAATCTTCATGCAGGATGTGTGGAGCTCTTTGTCGGAAAGAATGCAAGACTAAGATATTCAACTATTGAGAACTGGTCCAAAAATATGTACAACCTCAATACAAAGAGAGCTGTTGTGGAAGAGGGCGGAAGAATCGAGTGGGTTTCAGGATCATTCGGTTCACATGTATCATATCTTTATCCTATGAGTATTTTAAAGGGTAAGGGCTCAAGAATGGAGTTCACAGGAATTACATTTGCAGGTGCAGGACAAAATCTTGATACAGGTGCAAAGGTAGTACATTCAGCACCTGATACATCTTCATTTATAAATACTAAGTCGATTTCAAAAGGTGGAGGTACATCCACCTTTAGAAGTGCCGTAGTGGTATCTGAAAAGGCAAAACATTCAAAGGCAGCCGTATCTTGTGAGTCTTTGATGCTGGATGATATATCACGTTCGGATACAGTACCGGCTATGGATATCAGATGTGCCGATGCCGATATAGGGCATGAGGCAAGAATCGGAAGAATCAGTGATGATGCCGTATTCTATCTGATGAACAGAGGTATAAGTGAAGAGGATGCAAAGGCAATGATTGTAAGCGGATTTGCCGATAATGTATCTAAGGAGTTGCCGCTTGAATATGCGGTAGAGATGAACAATCTTATTCAATTAGAAATGAAAGGAAGTATTGGTTAATGAGAGATATTACTTTAAACAAAATACCGGTTCTTACCTGGAGATGGCTAAAGATGAATGAGGGTGCTGTTTCTATACCGAGCGAAACAGGCAGTGCAAATATAAAAGTTTTAAATGAAAATGCAAATAATGAGCTTTCAAAAGAGAACATTGAAAAGTTAAAGGCTCTTTCTACAGGAATGGGTGCAAATATGACAGAGCTTTGTGACTCTGAAAGTGAAGAGATTATTATAAATACCCTTGCAGGTGAAAGCTCAAAAAACCATATAAATATATGCAGAGATAAGGAAGGTCTTGCAAAGGTGAGAGTATATATCTATGCACAGGAAGGCAGTGAGGTCAATGTGTGGATGGATTACTCTTCAAATGAGGAAAATGTAGGTGCTCTGGCAGTACAGACCTTTGTATATGCGGAGAAAAATGCAAAAGTGAAACTTTATCAGGTAGGTTTACAGGCGGATAATGATATTTCACTCAATGATATAGGTGCAAATGTCGATAAGGATGCTTCATTTGAGTTGACACAGCTCTTACTTGGCGGAGAGAAGATATTTGCGGGCGCAAGAGCAAGCCTTGTAGGAAAAAGAAGCGAGTTTATATCTGAGCTTGGTTACTATGGTAAGTCTGAGGATCAGATAGATTTAAACTATGTGGCGGATCATATAGGAAAATCAAGTAATTGCAAGATGATTGCATCAGGAGTATTGAATGATAATTCAAAGAAGCTTCTAAGAGGCACTATTGACTTTAAGCGAGGTGCAAAGGATGCTACAGGAGAAGAATCAGAGGATGTACTTTTACTTGGTGAACATATACATAATCAGAGCATACCGGTAATACTTTGTGCCGAAGAAGATGTAGTTGGAACACATGGTGCATCTATAGGAAATCTTGATAAGGAAATGCTTTTCTATCTTACATCCAGAGGTATGGACAAAGAAAGCGTTACAAAGATGGTAGCCAGAGCAAGAATAGATGCTGTCAGTAAAAAACTTGAAAACGAAGCACTTGAGGAGAAGATTAATCTTTATTTTGGAGGCAGTGAAGATGAGTAAGAGCATATACAGAGATGATTTTCCGCTTTTGGCATCAGATAATGTTATATATATGGATAATGCGGCCACCTCACAAAGACCTCAGACGGTACTTGATGCAATAAATGATTTTTATAAGCATCACAATGCCAATCCTCTAAGAGGCGTATATAAGCTTAGTGTGGAAGCCACGCAGGATTATGAGAATACCAGAAAAAAAGTTGCAGATTTTATCAATGCATCAGGAAGTGAAGAGATAATCTTTACCAGAAATGCCTCGGAGAGTTTAAACCTTGTGGCATACAGCTATGGTCTGAATAATATAAAGGCAGGTGATGAGATAGTGGTAAGTGTACTTGAGCATCACTCAAATATGCTTCCATGGCAGATGGTGGCAAGAGCTACAGGAGCAAAACTTGTATTCCTTGACTGTGAGGAAGACGGCGAAATTACAAAGGCTGAGATAGATTCTAAAATCAATGAAAACACAAAACTGGTAGCCTGCACACAGATTTCAAATGTACTTGGCATACCCACACCTATAGAGTATATAATAAAAAAAGCTCACAGTGTAGGGGCAGTAGTAGTTATTGACGGCGCACAGAGCATACCTCATAAGAAAATAGATGTAAGAGAACTGGATGCGGACTTCTTTGCATTTTCAGGGCATAAGCTTTGCGGACCTATGGGTATCGGTGTACTCTATGGAAAGAAGGCTTTGCTAGATGCTATGCCGCCATTTCTTAGTGGTGGCGAGATGATAGAATATGTTACAAAGGAAAAAGCAACATATGCGCCATTACCCCATAAATTTGAGGCGGGCACCGTAAATGCGGAAGGTGCGGTAGGCCTGGCAGCAGCTATTGACTATATCGAAAGTATAGGATATGAGAAGATAGAGAGTATTGAAAGAGAGCTTAGCGAGTATGCTATGGAGGTACTTTCAAAGAATAAGTATATAAGAATACTGGGTTCAAAGGATCCGAAAAAGCATAACGGTATAATCAATTTTATACTGGAGGGTGTGCATCCGCATGATGTATCAACGATACTTGATTCAAAGGGTATTGCGGTAAGAGCCGGACATCACTGTGCGCAGCCGCTTTTACAACATTTAAAATTAAATTCAACTACAAGGGCAAGTCTTTCTTTTTATAATACCAAAGAAGAGATAGATGCACTGGCAGCTGCTCTTTTAGATATAAGAAAGGAAATGGGATACGATGAGTAACAGAGCCTTTTATAATGAAATTCTGACAGAGCATAATTTAAGACCATATCATAAACATGACCTTGAAGATGCCAATCTTATACTTGACGGTATAAATCCAAGCTGTGGAGATCATATCACTTTAAAGCTGAAAGTGAGTGATGAAGGTATTATAGAGGATGGTGCTTTTGTAGGTGACGGTTGTGCTATATCACAGGCATCAGCAGATATAATGCTTGATATGGTAATAGGACTTGAAAAGGATGAGGCTATCAGACTTTCAGATATGTTTTTTCGTATGATAAAGGGAGAGGCGAGTGAGGAAGAGATAGAAGAACTTGATGAGGCCGGAGCCCTCAGAGATATCTCCCATATGCCTGCACGAGTAAAATGTGCGGTACTTGGCTGGCATACAATGGGAGAGTTATTAAAATAATAAATAAATGAAAAACAGGGATGAAAAGTCCCTGTTTTTTGTGTGTAAAAAGATACAGGTAAAGGGGAAATCTATAGTTATAAAAAGAGTAAAATAAAATTATAATAAGTATTTTATGAAAAAAGAAATATTATACTATAGATGTATTGAAATCAAAGATATTTTTTTACTATAATAGGTAATAAAAAATCTCTCTTACCTTGAAAATGAGCAGTATTTGTGGCATACTTGTTGTCAGTGTCTTAATGTAAAAGACGGATACAGGTTTTATATATTTTGACATAGTTTACTTGTTACATGCCTCGGGTTGAGGTTTTAAATTTATATAGAAGAGGAGTGCTCATGAAAAAGGGATATCTGATAGCTATTGTGATGCTATTGCTTTTGTCCGGTTGTAGTGGAAAAGCATATTCGTATAATCCTGATCATAGTTCTATATTTTTAGCTAAGGACGGCACTATAAAGTCGGCTTTGGTAGAAGAGATAGACATAAAGGCAAAGAGTGAGGAACTTGAGAGTTTCGCAAATACCGAGGTTGAAGACTTCAATATGCTTAATGCCCAAAATCAGGTAAAACTGGAAAATGCCGGAATAAAAAAGAATATAGCAAAGCTGATATTTTCATATAGTTCATTCGAGTGTATGGAAGAGTTTGCAAAATTCACACAGGATAACAGTTTCGATTTAAAATCCGTAGAAGTATATAAGCTTAGTGATATTGATATATCAAGAATGGATTCTATAGAAATACCTGATGGAATAAAGGGTGATTATATTGCTATAATAGATGGCAAGGCTGATGTATATACAGAGGGAAAAATCACTTTTGTATCAAACAATATAGAATTTAATGATAATACTGCCAAGGTAGATGGCTTTAATTATATTATATTTAAGTAAAAGGAGAAATTCATGGAATATAGTATGGAGAAAATCATAGCACTCGCAAAATCAAGAGGTTTTGTATATCCGGGCTCCGAGATATATGGAGGTCTTGCAAATACATGGGACTATGGTAACTTAGGTGTTGAATTAAAGAATAATGTTAAAGCGGCTTGGTGGCAGAAGTTTATTAAGGAATCACCATATAATGTAGGTGTGGATTGTGCTATACTGATGAATCCGCAGACTTGGATTGCTTCAGGGCATTTGGGAAGCTTTTCAGATCCTTTAATGGATTGTAAGGAATGTCATGAAAGATTCAGAGCGGATAAGATAATAGAAGATTATATGCATGAAAACGGCATTGTAACAGAAGGCAGTGTGGATGCATGGTCAAATGAAGAGATGAAAAAATATATTGAAGAACACAATATAGAATGTCCGACATGCGGTAAGCACAATTTTACAGATATCCGTCAGTTCAATCTTATGTTTAAGACTTTCCAGGGTGTAACAGAGGATGCTAAAAATGTGGTTTATTTAAGACCTGAGACGGCACAGGGTATATTTGTAAACTTTAAAAATGTACAAAGAACTTCAAGAAAGAAAGTACCGTTTGGTATAGGTCAGGTAGGTAAATCATTTAGAAATGAGATTACTCCCGGTAACTTTACTTTCAGAACCAGAGAATTTGAGCAGATGGAGCTTGAGTTTTTCTGCAAGCCGGGTACAGACCTTGAGTGGTTTGACTATTGGAGAAGCTATTGTATAAATTGGCTTACATCTTTGGGTATCAGAGAAGATCAAATGAGACTTAGAGATCATGATAAGGAAGAACTCAGTTTTTATTCAAATGCTACAACAGATATAGAGTTCTTATTCCCGTTCGGATGGGGAGAGCTTTGGGGAATTGCAGACAGAACAGATTATGACTTAAATCGTCATCAGGAGGTTTCAGGACAGGATCTTACATATTTTGATGATGAAACAAGTGAGAGATATATACCATATGTTATAGAGCCTTCACTTGGTGCGGACAGAGTTACACTTGCATTCCTATGTGCTGCATATGATGAGGAGATCTTAGAGGGCGGAGAGTCAAGAACCGTTCTTCGTTTCCATCCGGCACTTGCACCTGTAAAAATCGGTATCTTGCCTCTTTCAAAGAAGCTTAATGAGGGTGCATTAAAGATATCTGAAGAATTATCAAAGTACTATAATGTAGAGTTTGATGACAGAGGAAATATCGGAAAGAGATATCGTAGACAGGATGAAATAGGTACACCATTCTGCATTACCTATGATTTTGATTCGGAGAATGACAATGCAGTAACTGTAAGAGACAGGGACAGTATGGAGCAGGTAAGAATACCTATAGCGGAGCTTAAAAATTACTTTGAGGACAAATTCAGATTTTAATTTATAAAACTTAACTTATTTTGAGTAGAGCTTTAACTTCATATTTGTGGAGGGAAGCTCTAATCAACTTTAAACCGGTAGCGAAAGGAAGATATTATGGCACAGTATAATCATAGTGCAATAGAGAAGAAATGGAAGAAAAATTGGGAAGCAAATCCAATTAATGTAGATGATGGAAAAAAGCCAAAGTACTATTGCTTGGATATGTTTCCATATCCTTCAGGTTCCGGACTTCATGTGGGACATTGGAGAGGATATGTAATATCTGATGTATGGAGCAGATATCAAGTGCTAAAAGGTAATTATGTGATCCACCCTATGGGATGGGATGCATTCGGTCTTCCGGCAGAAAATTATGCAATAAAGATGGGTGTTCATCCTGCAAAGTCCACAGCGGAAAATGTGGCAAATATAAAAAGACAGATAAATGAGATTGCCGCAATATATGATTGGGACAGAGAGGTAAATACCACTGATCCCGCATTCTATAAATGGACACAGTGGATATTTGTGCAGATGTTTAAAAAAGGTCTTGCCTATGAGAAGGAGTTCCCGATTAACTGGTGTCCTTCATGTAAGACAGGTCTTGCAAATGAAGAGGTAGTAGACGGCAAATGTGAGAGATGTGGCACAGCTGTTACAAAGAAGAATCTTCGTCAATGGATGTTAAAGATAACTGCTTATGCGGACAGGCTTCTTAATGATCTTAATAAGCTCGATTGGCCGGAGAAAGTTAAAAAGATGCAATCCGACTGGATAGGCAAGAGCTATGGTGCAGAGGTAAACTTTAAGGTAGACGGACAGGATAAAAATATTGTGGTTTATACTACAAGACCTGACACACTATATGGTGCGACATTTATGGTACTCTCACCTGAACATGAATTAGCAAAGTCTCTTGCTACTGATGACCGAAGAGAATCTGTGGAGAAGTATATCTTTGACAGTTCTATGAAATCAAATGTAGACAGAATGCAGTCAAAGGAGAAGACAGGTGTATTTACAGGCTCCTATGCAATCAATCCTTTAAACGGTGCAAAGACTCCTATCTGGCTTTCCGACTATGTTTTGGCTGACTACGGTACAGGTGCTATTATGTGTGTGCCTGCACATGATGACAGAGATTTTGAGTTTGCAAAGAAATTTGATCTTCCTATAGTTCAAGTTATTGCAAAAGACGGTAAAGAAATCGAAAATATGACTGAAGCCTATACCGATGCTGTAGGCACTATGATAAATTCAGGTGATTGGAACGGTATGGAGAGTGCCAAGTTAAAGCTTGAAACACCACAGATGATAGAAGAGAAAGGTTATGGCAAGAAGACCACCAATTATAAGCTTCGTGACTGGGTGTTCTCAAGACAGCGTTACTGGGGTGAGCCTATTCCGATAATACATTGTCCGCATTGTGGAAATGTGCCTGTACCGGAGGAGGAGCTTCCGTTAAGACTTCCCGAGGTGGAGAGCTATCAGCCTACAGGAACAGGTGAGTCACCGCTTGCGGCTATTGACGAGTGGGTAAATACGACATGTCCTGTATGTGGCGGACCTGCAAAGCGTGAGACAAACACTATGCCTCAGTGGGCAGGTTCAAGCTGGTATTTCTTAAGATATGTGGATCCTCACAATGATAAGGAACTTGTAAGCAAGGAGATGGCAGATAAATACCTCCCTGTAGATATGTATATCGGCGGTGTTGAGCATGCCGTACTTCATCTTCTTTATTCAAGATTCTACACCAAGTTCTTAAATGATATAGGTGTGGTTGAATTTGACGAGCCATTTACCAAGCTTTTTAATCAGGGAATGATAAACGGCAGTGACGGACAGAAGATGAGTAAGAGCAAGGGAAATGTAGTCTCCCCGGATGATTTGGTGCGTGACTACGGATGTGATGCTCTTAGACTGTATGAGCTTTTTGTAGGACCGCCTGAGCTTGATGCCGACTGGGATGACAGAGGTATCGAGGGTGTTGCCAGATTCTTAAATAAATTCTATAAGCTTGTAATGGATAATAAGGATAAGAATGTAGAGGCTGACAGAGAACTTTTAAGAGTTCGTGCAAATCTTATCTCGGATATTGAGCAAAGATTTAATGCATTCAGCTTAAACACTGTTATAGCAGGCTTTATGGAGTACAATAATAAGCTTATCGAGCTTGGTAAGAAAACCGGTGTGGATAAAGAAACATTAAAAGCATTCACTATTCTGCTTGCTCCATTTGCACCGCATATCGGAGAGGAACTTTGGGAAGAGCTTGGAGGACAAGGATCGGTATTCCATGCAGAGTGGCCTACATTTGATGAGAGTCATAAGGAAGTGGATACCATAGAGGTTCCTGTGCAGATAAACGGTAAGACAAAGCTGGTTATTGAGCTTGATGTCAATGTAAGCAAGGAAGATGCTATAGAGGCAGGCAAGAGGGCACTTGCCGAAGCTGGAAAGCTTGAAGGAACAATAAGAAAAGAAATCTATGTTCCGAAGAAGATTATAAATATAGTGGTTGGATAAAAATAAAAGAAGCCGTCGGGGAAATGACGGCTTCTTTTTGTATTGTAAAAATCATTTCTTGACAGTATAGTTAGGCAGTGCTAACATTAATTTATAAAATATATCTTTTAGAAGAAGGGGGAGAAATAAATGAAATTAAAAGATATTGTTGTAGTAAGTTTGCTTGGAGTGGTGGGTTTTGTTGTCAGCTTGTTATCAGGAATGATAACACAGGTCTTTGGTACTTATGGAATTTTTGTACATGTTTCAATAGGAAGTTTACTATGTGCTCCGGTTTATTTTGTTATGTGTCATAAAATTGCTAAAAGAGGTACAATATTCATTTATTATCTGTTATCAGGTATTATTTATGCTGTTATGGGATTTATTCCTATGCTTCCGATTATGCTTGTAGCCGGTATTTTGGGAGAGGCATGTATAGGGGGTAAAGATAATTATATAAATAATGGCAGAATCGCTATATCATATGTAGTTTCACAGGTGATTTATGCACTGCACGGTTTCTTTTTTATACTTTTCTTAGGTGTGGAAGGACTGGTAAAAACTTTCCCGAATCTATTTACTGTTGAAAAGGCTCAAATGGTTAAAGGGATTTTCTTTAATCCTAAAAATATGGTAATCATATTGCTTATAGAGCTTATAGCTTCAATTTTAGGTACATTGCTTGGCAAATATATCTATAATAAATTTTTTAATAAGAGTATTACAAGAGCGGGAATACTATCTTGATATTATGAAGACGGAAATACAAATAAAACCGATATCTGTGGGTATCCTTATGATAATCTATACAAGCATTGTGTTTTTTTGTACAATGCCTGTTTATTGGCTAATGCTGATTTTCAGTTTCTTTTTGGCAGCTGTTGTAAAAAGAAGAAAATCAATTCAGCTGTTTGCCTTTTATATTATTTTATTCGGTTTAATAAATATAGTTCCAAGCAAATATTTTTTGTATGGATGGCTTGGAGCAATCTATACAATGGTACTGATTGTCCTTAAGCTGTTTCCTTTATGGACGCTCTCAGGCATAATGTCTGATTTTAGTACATCCACAATGATATACTCTTTAAGGAATATACATTTACCGAATTCTTTATGTATCGGAGTGGCTATCTTTTTTCGCTTTATTCCGGAATATCGAGAATATTTATCAGAAATAAGGGAGGGATTAAAAGCCAGGAATATTGAAATAACTGTTTTCAGACCGATTCATAGTTTGGAAGTCTATCTTGTTCCTATGATTTACAAAGCCTTTGAAACAGGTGAAACTTTATCATGTGCTTTAATTACAAAGGGAATTGAATATGATTGTAAAAAGACTTCTTATCAGGATCTCTCTTTCACATGGAGAGATTATGCTGTTATTTTAGTCGGACTTATATTACTTGGTATTACGATATGTCAAAAATTATAAATGTTGATATAAAAAAGTTTTCATATAGTAAGGAAACTATTCTAAAGGATATCACTTTTTCTGTAAATAAAGGTGAATTTATTGTTATTACAGGATTGTCAGGATGCGGTAAGACGAGTTTATTAAGACTGTTAAACGGATTGATTCCGGCATTATATGATGGAAATATAATAGGACAAATAAGTATTTTGGATAAGAGTATTTCAGACTACAAAGCCGGAGAAATCGCAAAGTATGTAGGGAATGTATTTCAAAATCCGAATGATCAGTTTTTTTCAAAGGATGTTGAAAATGAAGTGGCTCTTATCGGCGAGAATATGGGAATGGAACGCAATCTGCTACGCAGACAGGTTCAAAATTCT
Organism: Lachnospiraceae oral taxon 107 str. F0167; assembly: GCA_000209465.1. Lineage (GTDB taxonomy): Bacteria > Bacillota > Clostridia > Lachnospirales > Lachnospiraceae > Lachnoanaerobaculum. The sequence continues at coordinate 145,061 of GL890586.1, forward strand.
CTACAGGAAATAGGAATTTCTGATTTAAAAACAAGAAAAGTAAGAGAACTTTCCGGAGGACAAAAGCAAAAAGTAGCCATAGCTTCTACATTGGTATTTGACAGCGAGATCATTTTATTGGATGAGCCTTCGGCAAATTTGGATTATACATCTACAAATGAACTTGGAAGAATTTTAAAACATTTGAAGGATTGCGGTAAAACTATAATTATAGTGGAACATAGACTGTCATATTTATTTCAGTTAATTGACAGAATGATAGTTCTTAAAGAAGGAAAGATTGAGGGGATTTTTTCATCAAAAGATTTAACATCAGATTTGGAACAAAAAAATGAACTCAGGTCTTTTAACAATAATAATTTAAAATCCGTCATGGAATATCCTGATGATAATCAAATGATAAGAATTGAAGATGTATATATAAGTAATAAAGGCTATAGTCTAAAGGAGCCGGTTAACTTTACTCTGAACAGTGGAGAATGTATGGCTTTAATAGGTGATAACGGGATAGGAAAGACAACACTTGCAAAACAGCTTTCAGGTATTATCCCATTAAAAAAAGGAAATACTTCATACAGCCGTTCCATAAAGGAGAGGCTATCCGATGTAGCAATCAGTCTGCAAAATTGCAGTAATATGTTTTTTGGTGAAACTGTAGAAAAAGAATTGATTCCTAAAGATAAAATAAAAGACAGAAAATATTTGGAGGAGGTTAAAAGATACCTGGTTGAAATGGATTTATGGAATAAAAGAATGTTAAATCCACATGATTTATCAGGAGGAGAAAAACAAAGGCTGGCAGTTATTATAGCATTGCTTAAAAATTCTAAACTTGTTATTTTGGATGAACCTACAGCAGGACTTGATTACAGGAGAATGAAACTTGTTGCTGATGCTATTAGAGAAAAAATAAAGAACACCCCGGTTATTCTTATAACACATGATATTGAGCTGATATTTAAAGTTTGTAATACAGCATATTTACTCTCAAAAAATGGGAATAAGAAGATGATAATTCGTGGAAATGAAGATAAGATATTGGATTTTTTTAAAAAAGGGAAGTGAGAGCGATACAAGGTTTACAGTGATATTTTTGTTAAAGGGGCTGTCGGGAAATGACAGCCACAAAAAAAGATGGTTAACGATAACCACCTTTCTCCGTTACATGTTATAATGTAACTATTCTTACAGTTAATTATTATAACGACTTTTTTGAAATAGGTCAACAGAGCCGGAACTTTAGCTTCTATGAAGCTTATATAAATATGATTCTGATAAAGAGATTGATAAAAATAAAGTAATGAAGAACAATGGAGTATGGGAAGTAAAATTACTTATTTCCCAACGCCCCTTTGAATTATTTAATCACAATCCAGTTTCCATCACGCTTTGATCCAATTCTTTCGATTATGTTTTTTTCCTGTAAGGATTTTAATGCCCTTTCTATGGTTCTTTTTGTTACACCAATTTTTTCTGCAAGTTCAATTGATGTTAGACTTGGAAGCTCTATTAAGAGTTGTATCACTTTCTTCTCAGTTTTATTTAAACCGACATTCAAACCGACATTCAAACCGACATTCAAACCGACATTTTTAATGACGATTTCATCAAGTACATGTTTTTCAAAATAAATTGTACATCGTATGTAATTATCTTCGATTTCAAAAGCTTCCTCTCCATATCTATTTACAATTGTTGGAATGCCATGTCCTGTATGTTCAGTGAGTCCCATATTTAAAAAAATTCTCATCAATGTAGTATTCCTGGGCTTACTGATTCCGTCAAAAAATTGCTTTTTTGTCATTCCTCTAGGCAATCCACCATGAGATAATATTTCGATTCTATCTTCAAACATGGAAATTTGAGGTTCTGTTATAGTCCAATCATTATGAACAAGGGCATTTAAAACAGCTTCATTAACACAATCATAATCAAATAAAAAGATATCTCTTCTAGGTCTAACTGTAGTATCCGATATAGATATATTCTCTGCTTGAAGTCGGTTTTTAATTTTATCATAAGTGGTTAAAATACAACCATATCCATAGTCACTTCTTTGAGATATTGAAGCTTTATTTGTGCCTTTAAATTTTACAAATATAAAAGGTATATTATTATTATCTGCCAATAATTCTGCTAATAGATTATATTCTCCATGTTCATTTTTTAAGTTTAAATTTGTCTCAAAAGATTTATCTTCTAAATGATAGCCTTTTTCAGAGTAATATATTTTAAGCTCTTTAAAGGACAAATCAGATGAATTCGATCTCTTCTTAAGCATGTATTCAGTATCTATAAATCTTTTCTCATATCTTATTTTAATTTGCTCAGGAGTCATCTCTTTACAGGTTGTACCTATTCTTATAGTACAGCCGGAAGAAGAAAATCCGTATTTTTTATTACAATAAACATGGCTTTGTCCCTTATTTATATTAATCACAATAATTGTTTTGCCATCATCAAACTTAAGTTCAGATGTAATCTCATCTTGTGGATTTGGTTCTATTTGACTTGTTATAATATCAGATATTTTTCTAAGTACTTCATCTATATTTTCTACACCTACTACAATACCATTATCTTTTACACCAATAATAATGGTTCCACCGGAACTATTAAGGAATGACACTATTTCTTTTGTAATTGTATCTGAGTATTTCTCTTTTAATTCCAATGTCTCTGATTCAATATACTTACTCATTGTAATCCTCCTTCGACATAACCATAATAACACATTTGCGACATTTATATAATATAAACCGACATTATATTGTCGCATTCTTAAAATGATAATGTAAAAAAGTATAAAAAAATCTTGGAATCGGCGTTTGCCGGCTCCAAGATTTTTTATTAAATAATTACCAATTAAACATTTCAATTGCCTTTATAATATCAGCAGATGTAGAAGGGTTTTCTTTAATCTCATTTATCAGTGATAAAAAGTCATTATGGAAAGTGCAGCTTGCATCATTATAGCAACGATGAATCATCCATATATTATGAAATGTAGGATTTTTCTTTACCGATTCAATCAGTGCCTCTTCATAGCCCTTTTTATAAAACTTTTCTACAAAGTGGACCAATTCTCCGGGAGATCCGAAGTCGACACCCTGGTTTTGTGATATTATTTCCAAGATAGGCTTCACAAATTGGAACGGATCGGGATACTCAAGCATTGCATCTATTATTTCATTATCAATATAATACTCTTCATCAGGTATCACCGCTTCCTGTAGTGCGGCGATTATATCATCTTTATTCATAATTCTCACATTTACAAACTATTGTAATCCCTTTTTAAAGAAATTTTTAAACTCGGCCACTTCAGCAGAGGATTGAGTGATTGAAACTGAATGTCTTGCACCGGCAGTTATACCCGGTTCATAGGTCATAGGAACAAATTGTAGAGAAAATTCAGGATTTCCTACAAAACAAAAGCCTAGAGATGTCTTTGTAAAGCTTTCATTTGCCTTATTAAATACCATTGCATCCCCATACTCTGTAAGTTCTGCATTTACAGGAATAACTACAACTTCGCCTTCCTTGTATCCTACAATAAAGTTACTATGCCTTGTAACCTGAACGATAACAGCATTAGTCCAGTTTTCCATATGGCAATAAATAAGCTTGTAATCATCGCCGTTTGCAATACTGCTGTTAAATATTTCTCTCATTTTGGCTTTGTTTTTTCGATTATCCTCATCGGTGGCTCCTAAAAAAGCCTTTTTAAATAAATCGATAAATGCCATAATATCTCCCTTCCGTCGCTTTGAGCGACATAAACATATTTTAATGTCTAAACCAAGGTATAACCCTGTTTACATGCTTACAATACTCGATATAGTCGGTTCCGAATTTATCAAGCAACCATTTTTCTTCAGTATTTTTTATAAGTATTGTAAGTAAGATATAAAATACTATCGGTAGCAGGAGGAGATAAAAATTATGTTCACTCACAATTACACCTGTAAAAACACATAGTATTGCAAGATAAATAGGATTTCTGACAATGGAATATATGCCTGAAGTCACCAGATTTCCACTGTTTATTTCATCTTTGATTCTTTGTATAATAACTGCATGTACCCATACTGAAATTCCAATCAAAATAAATACTGTCCCTATAACCATTCCTATAAGCTCTAAGCTCGAAATATTTCCATTATCCAACAGCCCCTTCTTTTTTAGAAAAAGCCCAAAGACAGTTAAAAGCAAACAGCTAAAGGCATAAACAGGACCGACTCCAAAAACAGGCAATGTTTCTTTTTTCAATGCAAGCCTCCCTTTATATAAATTTTACAAAAAAAGAGAGAGGCAAAAACCTCTCTGCTTACTTTAATGCTTCACCTTTTATAGGCAGCGAGACACCTTTTTCTTATATAAATTGTATCAATATTATTTATATAAGTCAATTTGCATAAATTTACACATTAAATCTAAATAGTATAACATCTCCATCCTGTACGACATACTCCTTGCCCTCTATGCGGACAAGTCCCTTATCCTTGGCGGCGGTAGTGGAACCGCAGTCAAGCAGATCCTGATAGTTGATGACCTCGGCTTTGATAAAGCCACGCTCAAAGTCTGAATGAATCTTTCCCGCCGCTCCCGGAGCCTTGGTACCCTTCTTTATAGTCCAAGCTCTGCATTCATCCTCACCGGCTGTAAGATAACTTAAAAGCCCAAGAAGGTCATAGCTGGCTGATATAAGTTTGTCAAGTCCTGATACTGATATACCGAGTGCATCAAGATATTCAGCTTTTTCATCATCATCAAGCTGTGAAATCTCTTCCTCAATGGCTGCACATACAACAAATACCTTTGCATTTGACTTTGCGGCATATTCCTTTACTTTAGCCACATATTCGTTTGAAGCACCGTCATCAGCCAAATCATCCTCTGCTACATTTGCGGCAAAGATAACCGGCATATATGTGATAAGTCCAAGTGATTTTACAAATGCTATATCCTCTTCATCAGAAGATGTGTAACTGCTTGCCATATTGTCATTTTCAAGTATATCTTTAAGTTCCATAAGTATATCAAGCTCATGCTTTAAAGATTTATCATTCATTGCGGATTTTTTAGTCTTTGCAATTCTTCTCTCCAAAATCTCAATATCGGAGAAGATAAGCTCCAAGTTTATCGTTTCGATATCCCTTATAGGATCAACACTTCCCTCTACATGAATAATATTTGAATCATCAAAGCATCTTACCACATGGATGATGGCATCACATTCACGGATATTTGATAAAAACTGATTTCCCAGTCCTTCACCCTTGCTGGCACCCTTTACAAGACCTGCAATATCAACAAAGTCTATAATTGCCGGTGTCACTTTTTTTGTATTATATAATTTGCCAAGTTCCTTTAATCTGTTATCCGGAACGGCAACAACACCTACATTCGGATCAATAGTAGCAAAGGGATAGTTTGCGGCAGTAGCACCTGCCTTTGTCAATGAGTTAAATAATGTACTCTTGCCCACATTCGGCAAGCCAACGATTCCTAGTTTCATATAAACCTTCTTTAAAATATTTTAGTATTGAATAAATATATTCACAATAAAACCTGAATAAATATCACGGTTAACGTGTTATATTTTAACATATAGGTATATAATTTAAAAGAGTAAAGCAGTGAGCTTTTGCAGAAAGGATGATCGGATGAAATTGCCATATGGAGCAAATGAAGATAATTTGGTGACTTTTTTAAGACTGTAAAAATATTTTATGTTAAAATGGTTTTGCTATATTGAAGTATAATGCATCACATTGAAGGATATATGATTTACAATGTATTGACATATGTAAAAATTCATAATACTATACTATATAAAGAGGTAATGAATATGGCTACAACAAATATTAATATAAGAGTAGATTCAGAATTGAAGCAATCAGCTGAAGAGTTGTTTAATGATTTAGGTTTAAATATGTCATCAGCTATTACGATGTTTTTAAAAAGTGCTGTCAGTTATGACGGAATACCGTTTGAGATAAAGAGAAATTCTCCAAATACAAAAACCAAAATTGACCTTAGCAAATATTAGAAACTTATATTGGGGGAAAATATGATAAATAAAAAATTAAAATTTGGTGTCATAAAAGAAATTTTCAGTTGGGCATCTGTACTGGTTGCGGCTGCTGTAATAGCAACTGTCTTAAATCTTTTTATTATAGCAAATTCAAGAGTGCCGACTCCTTCTATGGAGAATACTATAATGACAGGTGACAGAATTATCGGATCCAGACTCACTTATCTTTTTGATGAGCCAAAGCGTGGAGATATTATAATCTTTAAGTTTCCTGATAATGAGAAGAAGTACTTTGTAAAAAGAATTATCGGTGAGCCGGGAGATATTGTGGATATTAAGAACGGAGAAGTGTATTTGAACAATTCCGAAACTCCTCTTCACGAAAATTATATAAAAGAGCCTATGATTCCGGAAGCAGATATGCATTTTGAAGTTCCTGAGGGAGCCTATTTTTGTTTAGGTGATAACCGGAACTCATCTGAAGACTCCAGAAGATGGGTTCATTCATATGTATACAAAGAAAAAATAATTGCAAAAGTAATATTCAGATATTTTCCGGGATTTAAGATGTTAAAATAATTATCCTGAAGTTTTTTGATATACTGAACCGGTAAAATTGCTTCATATATAAAAGGATCTGCCAAAAAGAACAGGGATAAATCAGGATTATTGTTTTTTTAATCTTAAAAAGAACATCGGGTAAAACAAGAATGATTTATAAGTATATCAGCTATTCAGATTATATTACTACTAAAATTGAATAGTAAATTTAAAAGCAGGCACTCTATGTAAAAGCATAGGGTGTTTTTTTCAAAGCTTTAAATCATACCGATTTCTTTAGTATATTTTTATACTAATTTTCGCAGTGCCATATCCCCTCTAATATGCTATACTATGAAAATAAAAAACAATTTGGAGGTTATGATGGATGTTTCATTTCCACATTTAGGGATTTATATAAAAAATTTGGTAAATCATATTGATGTATTCGGCTTTAGTATTGCCTTTTACGGGATAATAATAGGGCTTGGTATGCTTGCCGGAATAAATATTGCATGTTCGGATGCAAAAAGAAGAGGACAAAATCCTGATCTTTATCTTGACTTTGCCATGTATGCGATAGTACTTTCCATAATAGGAGCAAGAATCTACTATGTAGTATTTGAATGGGATATGTATAAGGATGATTTGCTGCAGATATTTAATTTGCGAGGCGGCGGACTGGCAATATATGGAGGAGTGATAGCTGCTGTAATTACATTGACAGTGTATTGTAAAGTGAAAAAACAGTCATTTTTTTCAATGGCTGATACAGGAGTTCTTGGACTTATACTGGGACAGGCTATAGGCAGATGGGGGAATTTTTTAATGCCGAGGCATTCGGAGGATATACCGATTCTCTTTTTGCATTGAGATATAAGCTTGATATAGTGGGAGCCGGAATGTTAAATGATGATGTGCTAAGTCATGCTATGGAGATTGACGGGGTAAGATACATTCAAGTTCATCCTACATTCCTCTATGAGAGCTGTTGGAACCTGGCAGTACTTGCCTTTATGTTATGGTACAGAAAGAGAAAGAAATTTGACGGAGAGGTATTTTTTATATACCTTGGCGGATACGGGCTTGGAAGAATGATAATAGAAAGTCTTAGAACGGACAGTCTGCTTTTGCCGGGCACTGATATTGCGGTATCACAACTACTGGCGGGACTTTGTTTTATAGTTTCTACAGTATGTATAATAGTTGGAAGAAAGAGAGTAAAAAATGCGATTAAATAAATTCCTGGCAAGTATCGGAGTATGCTCCAGAAGAGAGGCTGACAAAGCTATAGAGGCAGGCAGGGTAATGATAAACGGTGAGGTGGCAGAGCTTGGAGCCATGGTAGGTGAAGAAGATTTGGTAAGCCTTGACGGTAGATATATTGCAACCGGCAAGGATGTAGAAAAGGTAAAGCCTATAATAATAGCTTTTAATAAGCCGGAAGGAATAGTATGCACCACTTCCGATAATGACGGTGCCACAAATGTAGTGGACTATATAGGAATGAAGGAGAGGATATATCCCGTAGGCAGGCTTGATAAGGATTCAAGCGGATTATTGCTTTTGACCAATCAGGGAAGTCTTACCAACTCACTTCTAAGAGCCGCAAACTATCATGAAAAAGAATATATTGTAAAGGTAAATAAAGATATAGATGATGATTTTATAAATAAAATGTCAAACGGTATATATCTTTATGAATTAAAGACAAAGACAAGAAAATGTAAAGTAAAAAAACTGAATAAAAATACCTTCAGCATAGTTTTGACGCAGGGGCTTAACAGGCAGATAAGACGAATGTGTCTTGCCTGCGGAATGAAGGTTCAAAAGCTTAACAGGGTAAGGATAGTAAATATAAAACTTGACGGACTTGCCCTAGGTGCTTATCGAAATCTGAGTGATGAAGAAATAAAGAAATTATACAAGGAACTTGGGATAAGGGAAAATGGATAAAAAGCAAAGAATCAGAGAACTGGTGGATATATTAAATAAGGCTGCAAAAAGTTATTATGTAGATGCAGTGGAGATAATGCCGAATATAGAATATGATAAACTCTATGACGAACTTTTGGCTTTGGAAAAAGAGACAAATGTTGTATTATCAAATTCTCCAACGCAAAATGTCGGTTATGAGATAGCCGGAGAACTGCCCAAAAAAGCCCATGAAAGTCCTATGCTTTCACTGGATAAAACAAAGAGCGTGGCAGATCTTAAAAGCTGGCTCAGTGACAATAAGGCATTGCTTTCATGGAAAATGGACGGACTTACCATAGTACTTACTTACAGAAATGGTGAACTGGCGGAAGCGGTTACCAGAGGAAACGGTACTATAGGCGAGGTTATTACAAATAATGCAAAGAATTTCCAAAATATACCTCTAAAAATAGAGTTTAAGGGGGAATTGATACTCAGAGGAGAGGCTGTTATAAAGTATTCGGATTTTAAGAGGATAAATGATGCTATAGAAGATGCCGATGCCAAGTATAAAAATCCCAGAAATCTTTGTTCAGGTTCCGTAAGACAGCTCAATCCCGCTATTACAAAGGCAAGGATGGTTTACTGCAATATTTTTAATGTGGTAAGAGCCGAGGATATGGATTTTGAAAACTCCAAGGCAAAACAGTTTGAATGGGTAAAAAATGAAGGCTTTGATGTAGTAGAATATAAGATTACAGACAGCAAAAATATCGAAAGTGATATAGCTGAGTTTGAATCCAAGATAGTAGATAATGATATTCCATCCGACGGGCTGGTGCTTTTACTCGATGATATTGCACTTGGTGAAAGACTTGGCAGCACTTCAAAATTCCCAAGAAATGCCATGGCATTTAAATGGAGTGATGAAAGACAAAATACAAAACTTAAATATATCGAGTGGAGCCCTTCAAGAACGGGGCTTATAAATCCGATAGCCGTATTTGAGCCGGTGGAACTTGAGGGTACCACTGTGTCAAGAGCAAGTCTTCACAATGTAAGTATTTTTGAGGATTTAATGCTTGGTGTCGGGGATGAAATATCTGTGTACAAGGCAAATATGATAATTCCTCAGGTATATGAGAATTTTACAAAGTCAAATACCGAAAAGATTCCTGATGTATGTCCGGCATGCGGCAGTCAGACCACTGTTAAAAAGGATAATGATTCAAAGGTACTTTTATGTACCAATCCCGACTGTCAGATAAAGCATATCAAGCAGTATGCACTTATGGCATCCAGAGATGCTTTGAATATAGACGGTCTTTCAGAGTCCACACTTGAAAAGTTCCTTTCAAAGGGATTTATAAAAAGTGATAGTGATTTATTCAATCTTTCAAGATATAAGGATGAGATAATAAATATGGAAGGCTTCGGCAAAAGAAGCTATGAAAAGCTTATAGCCGCAATTGATGAAGCCAGACATACAAATATGGCAAGATTTTTATATTCTCTTGGCATAACAGGTATCGGAAGTGCCAATGCAAAGATGATTGCAAGGTATTTTGATAATGATCTTGACAGGATTATAAATGCAAGCAAGGATGATTTGCTTGAAATAGAGGGAATAGGCGAGGTTTTAGCAAATTCCATTGTAGAATTTTTCGGTAATGAAAAGAATATAGAAAATATAAAGAGCCTTAGAGAACTGTTGATATTTGAGACGGAAGAATCCGAAACAAAGGATATATTTGCCGGAAAAGTCTTTGTAATAACAGGCACTGTAGAACATTTCTCCAATAGAAATGAATTGAAAGAAATTATAGAAAAGAATGGAGGAAAGGTATCGGGAAGTGTATCAAGTAAGACAAACTTTTTGATAAACAATGATACCACATCAAATTCTTCCAAAAACAAAAAGGCGAAGGAACTTGGGGTTGAAATAATATCTGAAGAAGATTTCCTGAAACTTTTGGAAGAGTAAAATTTAATCTCTGACAAAGATTCCTCCTTTGTCGGGTGAAAGAGAGGTATTATGCCGATAAAAATACAAAAAGAATTACCTGCAAAGGCAATTCTTGAATCTGAGAATATATTTGTGATGGATGAGGATAGGGCTATTTCACAGGATATCCGTCCGTTACAGATTTTGATATTAAATCTGATGCCGATAAAGGAGGATACAGAGACACAAATCCTTAGGGCATTGTCAAATACACCGCTGCAGGTGGATTGCTCTTTTTTGATGATGAAAACCCATCATTCAAAGAATACAAGTCAGAGTCATTTAAACAAGTTTTATACATTTTTTGACGATATAAAAGAAGATAAATATGACGGAATGATTATAACAGGTGCACCGGTGGAACTTATGGAATATGATGAAGTAAACTACTGGAGTGAACTCTGTGAAATAATGGAATGGTCAAAATCTCATGTAACCTCAACACTGCATATTTGTTGGGCTGCACAGGCGGGACTTTATTATCATTTCGGGATACAAAAGTATGAAAGAAATGAAAAACTCTCAGGTGTGTTTAATCATGAGATTCTAAAGAAAAAAGTGCCTTTAGTAAGAAGTATGGATGATTTTATAAATTGTCCTCATTCAAGAAATACTGAAATAAGACTTGAAGATGTGCTAAAACATCCTGAGCTGCAGGTTTTGGCAAAGTCCGATGAAGCCGGAGTGTTGCTTGTTTTAAATGAGTATGGGAACGGCTCACAGGTATTTATACAGGGGCATCCGGAGTATGACAGGATGACTCTTAGCGGTGAATATCATAGAGATGTGGCAAAGGGATTAAATCCTGCATTACCGAAAAATTACTTTATGGACAATGATCCTTTCTCAAGGCCGATACTCAGCTGGAGAAATTTTTCAAATACATTGTATGGTAATTGGCTCAACTTCTATGTATATCAAAATACACCATATGAGCTGTCCAATAATTTTGACTGGGTTATATAATATTCAAGGTATACAAGAGTCAAAAACTTTTGAATGCGGCATCAATTTGCATAATTAAGTTCAAAATTGACTGATTTTATGATAGAATTGATGTATATATCAGTTTAAAGGAGTATGTTTATGAGCGGAAAATATGTTGCCTATGTAGGATCTTATTCATATACCGGAAAAGCAAAAGGAATCACCATATATGATGTGGATACAGACAGGGGATGCTTTATAAAAAAGGATGAAGTGGATGTGGACAATTCCTCCTATGTTATAAAATCAAGAAATCAAAAGACCTTGTATTCCATAGCGGATGAGGGGATAGTTTCCTTTAGAATATTGCCTGATGGAGGCCTGGAAAGATTGAATTCCGTAAAAATAAACGGTATGAGAGGCTGCCATCTTTCAACAGATATAAATGACAGATTTATATTTGTATCAGGGTACCATGACGGTAAGGTTACTGTTTTGAAATTGTATAAGGACGGCAGAGTGGGAGAGATAGTAGATGAAGTCTATCATAAGGGACTTGGTTCCGTAGCGGAGAGAAACTTCAGACCGCATGCAAGCTGTACAAGGACAACTCCTGACGGGCATTTTGTTATGGCGGCTGACCTTGGAATAGACCAGGTAAAAATCTATCATTTTGATAATAAGGATGAAAGACTCTCACTTGTGGATATGATTCCATGTGTTATAAATTCCGCTCCGAGATTTTTTAAGTTTTCACAGGATGGAAAGTTCTTATACCTGATGTATGAAATGAAAAATGTAGTGGATGTTTTCTCCTATGAAGCAAAGCCGGGTTGCAGAGTGCCTGAGATAGAAAAGATTCAGACAGTACCTACAACAGGAAGCAATAAGCTGTCAGAACTTACGGCAGCAACTGCAATGACATTTACCGCTGATGATAAATTCATTTTTATATCAAATGCCGGTGATGACTCCGTGTGTTTATATGAAAGAAATGCGGAGACAGGACTTTTAAAGGAAAAAATGTGTCTTCCTATAAGCGGTGAATATCCTAAGGATATAGCTATTTTCCCGGATAATCAGCATATAGCATCTATAAATCATGAGAGTGGAACTATTACTTTCTTTAAGATAGATTATGAAACAGGTTTGATTGTGATGTGTGCAAACAGAGTAAGAGTTAATCAGCCAAATTGCTGCGTAATAGTGGAGGTATAATGGCAGGTTCAAGTTTTGGTAATAGTTTTAGGGTTACAACTTTTGGAGAATCACATGGTGTATCTGTGGGTGCAATAGTTGACGGAGTGCCTGCAGGTATATATCTAAGTGAAGAGGATATTCAAAGTTTCCTTGACAGAAGAAGACCGGGACAAAGTAAGGTAACCACTTCAAGAGATGAAAGCGACAAATGTCGTATTTACTCCGGAGTATTTGGAGGTAAAACAACAGGCTCACCCATTATGGTGATGATTGAAAATACTTCACAAAGATCACAGGATTATGATGAACTGGCTATTACTTACAGACCGGGACATGCCGATTTTTCCTTTGATTCAAAGTACGGCTTTAGAGATTATAGAGGTGGTGGAAGAAGCTCGGGAAGAGAAACCATAGGAAGAGTAATAGCAGGTGCTGTTGCCATAAAAGCACTTGATATGCTTGGCATCAGTATACAGGCATTTACTCAAAGTATCGGAAATATATATGCCGGCAAGTTAAATCTTGAGGAATGCAGTGAGAATGATGTATATATGCCTGATAATGAAGCTGCACTAAAGGCGATAGAGCTGATAAATGAAGCAAGGGCTGATAAGGATTCTCTTGGAGGCATTATAGGATGTATAGCTACAGGTGTGATGCCGGGGCTTGGAGAGCCGGTATTTGACAAACTGGATGCCAGACTCTCGGCTGCCATTATGAGTATAGGCGCTGTAAAGGGAGTGGAGTTTGGAGCAGGATTTCATGTAAGTACAATGTCCGGCTCTGTAAATAATGATCCTTTTTATATAGATGAGGATGATGAAGGTATACATATCAGGAAAAAGACAAATATGTCAGGCGGTATTTTGGGCGGAATCAGCGACGGTTCGCCAATTATTATAAATACCGCTATCAAGCCTACCCCATCCATAGCAAAGGAACAGGATACCGTAAATGCTATTAATGAGGAAGTAAAGCTTGAGATAAAGGGCAGACATGATCCGACAATAGTACCCAGAGCCGTGGTGGTGGTAGAGAGTATGGTGGCAATTACCCTTTTTGATATGGTACTTGAAAATATGAAATCAAAGATGGAAAATGTGTTAAAGGTATATAAAAAATAAGATGTTATTAAGGGGCTTTTATTTCACAAATTTTGTTACTTTACTTACAAAGCTTGTGATTTAGAAGCCTTAAATTATAGTTGCCATGGCAGTGGTAGGAGTACTAACTGAGTGTGGCGGAATGGAGATAATTATGAAATGGTATGATAATGCAGTATTTTATCATATTTATCCTATCGGAATAACAGGAGCCAAAAGAACGAATTCATTTGAAATAGGGGAGCATAGATTAAACAGGCTCTTACCATGGGTGGAGCATATAAAAAGGATTGGATGTAATGCAATTTATATAGGTCCTCTTTTTGAGTCTGTGGCTCATGGATACGAAACCGTGGATTATAAAAAGCTTGATTCCAGACTTGGAGATAATGAGGATTTAAAAAACTTTGTAGCCTTTTGTCATGAAAACAGGATAAAGATTGTATTGGACGGAGTCTTTAATCATGTGGGCAGAGAGTTTTTTGCCTTCAAGGATTTGAGGGCCAACAGAGAAAACAGTGCATACAAAGACTGGTTTAAAAATGTGCATTTTGGCGGAAATACAGACTATAATGACGGATTTTATTATGAGAGCTGGGATAAGCATGGCACACTTGCAAATGTAAATCACCAAAATCCGGCAGTAAGAGAGTATATGCTTGATGCAGTCAGATACTGGATAAATGAATTTGATATAGACGGTATAAGACTTGATGCGGCTGATGTACTGGATTTTACTTTTATGAGTGAGCTTAGGGGACTGACAGATACCTTAAAGCCTGATTTCTGGCTTATGGGGGAGGTCATCCATGGTGATTATACAAGATGGATGGGTGATAATATGCTGCACTCGGTCACTAATTATTGGCTTCATAAAGCACTTTATTCGGGACATAATGACCATAATTATTTTGAAATTGCACATACGGTAAAACGCTGTGTGGACATGGGGCAAAATATCAGCAATGCCTTTTATAATTTTGTAGATAATCATGATGTGGCAAGAATTTATAATAAGCTTAATAATAAGGCACATTTTGCGCCGGTACATGTACTTTTATACACTTTACCGGGCAAACCGTCCATATACTATGGCTCGGAGTTTGCAATTGAGGGAGAGAAAATGTCCTATAGTGATGACAATTTAAGACCTGAGCTTAAGTTTGAAGATTATAAGGATGCTGATAAAAACAATGATTATACAAAGCTTATTAAAGCTTTAGGAAATATGAGACTCTCAAATCCATGGCTTGGCGAGGCGACTTACAGGGAGCTTTTACTTACCAACAGACAGTATGCCTTTTTGAGAGAATACGGAGACAGAAGGCTGATTACTATAGTAAATAATGATGATAATAATGCAGATATCCACTTAAATATAAGCGGAGAATTTAAAGAGCTGTTCTCAGGAGAAGTAAGAAACTTTGACGGAAATATGAATATAAATATTGCAGGAAATTCAGGACAGGCGTGGATCGGATAGAAGATTATGACCGACATTTGCCGGTCATAATCTTTTAAAAATAAAATGTATTATAAATATAGAAATAATAAGACTTGAAACTTTTATGGTTAGCTATTTTTAGATAAATTTAAATAATCAACAACTATCAATCCTATATCTAAAACAGATAAGAGGGAGAATAATATCTGTGCGGTAATATATGATGTTATAATTGTAAAATCACCGTATTCAATCTCAGAATAATGTGGAAGAAAGATAATACGGGATATTGCTGAGGCATTAAATATACATATCAACAGTATAAGCAATATCATAACTTTGTAGGCTATATATGTGATAGTATTATCATCTTTCTTATTCATAATCTACCTCCTGAAAATTCAAGTTAAATAGGTTTTACTAACTTAAATATATCTTATTTTAAATTATAATACAATAGTTAATAGTACATAAGTATATTGTGCAAAAATATAGTAATATGTAAAGAAAAACTTGCCGTATGGAGCTTAATTATTTATACTGTTATCTATAAAAATTTTGATTTATTTTTAGAATACGGAAAGGTAAGGTTTTTATGAAAAAAATAATAATCGGTATTGTGATTGTACTGATATTGCTTGCAATCGGATTTTATTGCAGTTTTATACTGGGAAAGGCATCACAAATAGCATATCCAAATATATCCACATTGGAAAAGGAGATAGAGTGGGAAAAAGAGCATGATCTTTGGGGGAATTTCGATTCCTATGAAAAGGGAGAGTATGTAGTAAGGGGATACAATGACTATGAACTGCATGTTACTCTGGTTAAGAATCCGGTTGAGAGCGATAAATATGTGATAATAAGCCATGGCTTTAAATCAAACAGATATGGTGCGGTAAAATATGTAGACAGCTATATAAACTTAGGGTTTAACTGCATAATATATGATATGAGAGGTCATGGAGAAAATGAAAAGGCTATAGTGAGCTTAGGTCAGTATGAATCCTTGGATCTTGAAAAGATCGTAGAAAATACATATATCAAATATGGTGAAAACATAAAACTCGGTCTGCATGGTGAGTCAATGGGTGCAGCCACATCAATGATGGCAATGGATAAGGCAAAAAATGTTGATGTGGATTTTGTTGTGGCAGACTGCGGATTTGCAAATCTGTATGATTTATTATATAAAGCCTATGATGTTGCAAAGGTGGGAGGAGTGCTTCCGAGTATAAATATTGCAATGAAGCTAAGATACGGTTATGATTTGAAAAAAACATCACCTAAGGATGCTCTGATAGGCAATGAAACTCCTATATGTTTTATACATGGTGAGGCGGACAACTATATTCTGCCCGAGAATTCAGAAATCAATAAAGCGGCTACAGCAGGATATTCTGAATTAAACCTTGTACCGGAGGCGGCACATGGAAAATCCAGAGAAGTATTGGGTGAAGAAGCATATAGAAATATAATCGGAAACTTTTTAAACAATATTGATTTTAAATAAAGAGTTTTGAGATTATAAAAAATATCCTGACAAGTACAAGGCATTAGCTTTGTGGCTTGTCAGGATACATAAACAATACAAAGCCTTTCTAATAATGGAACTTTACATTATTACGCTTTAATATATCTGTAATCAAATCAAATTTCTCTTTTTTATAAATCAATAATTCTCCACAATATTGGTCCGCTATAATGCCATCGTCTATATTTATAAAGAAAAATGGAAACAAGCTATCTTCTTTAGAACTCATGATTTTTCTCAAATCAAGCATCTTTGTAGTCCCTTTCAATCTAGTCAAAGACGGTTTTATCTCTATTAGTCTAAATCCCAAATCAAATGCCAGATTTATAGCATCAATTTCATTATTTAAGCAACCCAGTTCTATTTCCTTTTCTTCATATAAAAATAGTTTCAATACCTCAACCAGCCAATTTTTATCTTGCCGGTCATCAATTAGCAAGCAACTAACTGTTTTTTCAGCAATACTATCTGATAAATCACTATTCATACATATATATGTCCTTCTTACGATACCAAATTAGTGGAATTCCACGTTATGACGATTCAATATATCTACAGCCAAATCAAACTTTGCTTTTTTATACACATAATTTTCCTTGGCATAGTGTTCAATGAATATTTCATCTTTAATACATAGGGAGAAAAATGGTAACAAATTTTCTTCTTCGTCTTCTTCTGTAGTATGAACAAAACTTTTTAGACTCACAATTTTATTTAAATCCAGCATACCTGTAGTACCACTCAGCCTGATTAAGAATTGTTGTATTTCTATTACCCTAAATCCCAAATCGATTGCCAGATTTATAGCATCAATTTCATCGTTCCAGCAATTCAGTTCCACTTCTCTTTCTTCATCTAAAAACAGCTTCAATACCTCAACTAGCCAATCATTGTCTTGCCAGTCATCAAGCTCAAAACTATAGTATTCTAGCAATAGTTTAATCTCCTCTATAAAATTTTCTATTATCAAACTATAGAAGCAAGATATAACAATATACCTACATATTACTTTTTGCTATATCTCAATTCTTGTACATCTGTGGATTTGATTTCATAGAAATACTCATTTATATTAATAATTAATACAAAAATACACTCAATTAAATATATGCTATGTATACTACATATATTTAATTTTGTAAATATTTTTTTGGTTTAATAATCTACAGTTTTCAGTAAGGTATAAATAGAATACTTAAGATAATCTGTACAGATATACGCTTTTATTACTTCAAATCTACAAATTTACTGATCTTTTTCAGCATTTAAATAATAAATGAAGTAAGATATCTTGGCTATAAGATTTAAAATAATATATACAAAAATAAAGTCCTTGACAGCAGTTTCAGATGATGTATAATGTTCTTTGTTTAATAACACTAAACTTTTTACTTAGAAATAGTGTGCAACACAAAGAAAGGTTTTTATGGAGATCGGTTCAAAACTGAAAAGACTTAGAGTGCTTGCAGGACTTACACAAGAAGAGTTGGCAGATAGAGCGGAATTGTCAAAGGGATTTATTTCGCAGCTGGAGAATGATATTACATCACCGTCTATCGCCACTCTTCTTGATATTTTGCAATGCCTTGGAGTGGAAATAAAGGACTTCTTTGATGAAGAAACCGAAACTCAGGTGGTTTTTACCGAAGAAGATTACTTTATTAAAGAGGATAAAGAACTTAATAATACCATCAAATGGATAATACCGAATGCACAAAAAAATATGATGGAACCTATACTCCAGATTATTGAACCGGGGGGGCTGACATACCCCGATAATCCTCATGACGGTGAGGAGTTCGGATATGTTCTTTCGGGGACTGTAGAGATACATAGGGGAAGTGATGTGTATTTGGCAAAAAAAGGAGAAGCTTTTTATTTTACATCGGATAAAAAGCATTATATCAGCTCAAAGCGAGGTGCAAAGCTTATCTGGGTAAGCACTCCGCCAAATTTTTAAACAGAGAAAAATGGAGGAAGTATGAGGGAATCCCTTATTGATTTGGAACATATCTCAAAGAGTTTTGATGGGGAGATTGTTTTAGATGATTTGAATTTATCAATTAAAGAGAACTCTTTTGTAACTTTACTGGGACCGTCAGGTTGCGGTAAGACTACTACCCTTAGAATAATAGGGGGATTTGTACAGGCGGATAGCGGAAAGGTTATTTTTGACGGCAAGGACATATCAAATTTACCGCCAAATAAAAGAAATTTAAATACAGTATTCCAAAAATATGCATTATTCCCTCATATGAGCATTGCAGAAAATATCGCCTTCGGTTTAAAGATAAAAAACAAGCCGAAAGCATATATAGATGACAAAATAAAATATGCTCTAAAGCTTGTAAACCTGGAAGGCTTTGAAAACAGAAATATAAATCTGCTCTCGGGCGGACAGCAGCAAAGAATTGCAATAGCAAGAGCCATAGTAAATGAGCCGAAAGTTTTACTACTTGATGAACCTCTTGGAGCACTTGACCTTAAGCTTCGTCAGGATATGCAATATGAGCTTATCAGACTTAAAAACGAGCTTGGCATTACATTTATTTATGTTACACATGATCAGGAAGAGGCACTTACAATGTCGGATACCATCGTAGTTATGAATCAGGGATATATACAGCAGATGGGTACACCTGAGCAAATCTATAATGAACCTGAGAATGCCTTTGTGGCGGATTTTATAGGCGAATCAAATATAATAGCCGCTACCATGGTACAGGACAGACTTGTAGATATATTCGGGGCAAAGTTTGCCTGTGTGGATGAGGGCTTTGGAAATAATAAACCTGTGGATGTGGTTATAAGACCTGAGGATATCGATCTTGTAGAGCCTGATAAGGGTACTTTGGTAGGCACAGTTACACATCTGATATTTAAGGGTGTACATTATGAGATGGAAGTAACCACACAAAACGGATATGAGTGGCTGGTACATTCCACAGATATGTTCCCTGTGGGCAAAGAAGTAGGAATAAGTGTAGATCCTTTTGATATACAGATAATGAATAAGCCTGAGTCTGAGGATGAGGAGGCTGTGGGTGTAAATGAATAAGGATTTAAGAAAGATATTGGCATTTCCGTATATTATATGGATGATCGGTTTTACAATAATACCGCTGTCACTTATCTTTATATATGGACTGACAACAAGAGACGGAAGCTTTACCTTTGCAAATGTGCTTTCAATATTTACAAGGGATCATTTTAAAGCATTGATGCTGTCAATAGCATTATCAATTATCAGTACAATTATATGCCTGATAATGGCATTTCCTCTGGCGCTTACTCTAAAGGGTAAAAAGCTTAATAAGGGAAGCCTGATAGTATTTATATTTATCCTGCCGATGTGGATGAACTTTTTGCTTAGAACCCTTGCTTGGCTTTCACTGCTGGAGAAAAACGGAATTATAAATACCGTTTTAAAGTTTATGCATTTGCCGGGGCTTAATATTATAAATACACCGGCCGCCATTATACTCGGTATGGTATATAATTATCTGCCTTTTATGGTATTGCCCATATATAATGTGCTTGAAAAAATAGATGATAATACAATAAATGCAGCCAGAGATTTGGGAGCAAATACCCTGCAAACGATTATAAAGGTAATAATACCTCTAAGTATACCGGGTATTGTCAGCGGAATTACAATGGTATTTGTACCGGCGCTTACAACCTTTGTTATCAGCAATATTCTTGGCGGAAGCAAAGTGCTTTTGATAGGAAATGTAATAGAGCAGGAGTTTACCAAGGGAAGCAACTGGAATCTCGGTTCCGGACTCTCACTTATCATGATGATTTTTATACTTATAAGTATGGCGTTTATTGCTAAGTATGATAAAGACGGGGAGGGTATGAGCGTTTGATTTACTCAAAAATAAGGAAAGTACTGGGTAACATTTACCTGGTATTTATATTGATTTTTTTATATGCTCCGATAGCTACACTTGTGATTTTGAGCTTTAACTCTTCCAAATCAAGGAACAGATGGGGAGGATTCACTTTTGACTGGTATGGTGAGCTGTTTAAAAGCGCAACAATAATGGCGGCATTCAGGAACACTCTGGTAATAGCATTTTTGTCGGCACTTATTGCTACCATTATAGGAACTGTAGCGGCACTTGGTATCAACAATATGAGAAAGCTGCCAAAGACTGCAGTGATGGCGGTCAATAATATACCAATGTTAAATGCGGATATTGTAACCGGTATTTCTTTGATGCTTGGATTTATAGCTTTTGGAATAAGTCTTGGATTTAAGACTATTCTTATAAGCCATATAACTTTTAATATTCCATATGTGATATTGTCTGTAATGCCGAAGCTAAAGCAGACTGAGAGAGTAACCTATGAGGCGGCACTGGATCTTGGGGCGACACCTGCTATGGCATTTTTTAAGGTGGTGTTCCCTGATATATTCCCCGGTGTTATATCGGGATTTTTGCTTGCCTTTACTATGTCACTGGATGATTTTATAATAACACATTTTACAAAGGGAGCAGGTATAAACACCATATCCACTTTGGTATATTCGGAGGTCAGAAGAGGTATAAAGCCGAGCCTGTATGCCCTTTCCACCATTATTTTCGGTACTGTTTTGATTTTACTGATAGTATCAAATATTGCACAAAATAAAATAAAGAAAAAATAAGAGGAAATATGAAAAGAAGATTTTTAAGTATAATGACAATTGCGGGACTTCTCTCAGTCACAGCTTTAAGCGGATGCGGAAACAAGGGCGGTGCAACAGGCAATGCCGGAGAACTCTATGTATATAACTGGGGTGAGTATATTGATGAAAGCGTTATAGAGGACTTTCAGAAGGAAACCGGTATTAAGGTGGTCTATGATATGTTTGAGACCAATGAGGAGATGTATCCGATACTGGAAGCAGGCGGTGTGGTATATGATGTGGTATGCCCGTCAGATTATATGATTGAAAAGATGATTCAAAATAATATGCTAGCAGAAATAGATTTTAATAATGTGCCAAATATAAAGAATATAGATCCGAAGTATATGGAAGTGGCTAAGTCATTTGATCCTGAAAATAAATACGCCGCACCATATACATGGGGAACTGTCGGAATACTTTATAACACCTCAATGATAGATGATGAAATCACGAGCTGGGGAGACCTTTGGAATCCTAAATATCAGGGAAATATTCTTATGCAGGATTCTGTAAGAGATGCATTTATGGTGGGAGAGAAATTACTCGGATATTCTATAAATACCACAGATAAAGCGGAACTTGAGAAGGTAAAGGAAAAACTTATAGAGCAAAAGCCTTTGGTACAGGCATATGTGGTAGATCAGGTAAGAGATAAGATGATTGGCGGTGAAGCTGCCATAGGCGTTATTTATTCAGGTGAGATGCTCTATGTTCAAAATGAAGTGGCAAAATCAGGCGAAGACTTTGAATTAAAATATGTTATACCGAAGGAAGGTACAAATGTATGGATGGATGCCTGGGTTATTCCAAAGAATGCCAAGAATAAGGAAAATGCCGAGAAATGGATAGACTTCCTAAATAGACCTGAGATTGCAAAGAAAAACTTTGAATATATCACATATCCTACTCCGAATAAGGCTGCATACGACCTTTTGGATAAGGAATTACAGGAAAATACCGCACTCTTCCCTACAGATGATATGTTGAAAAACAGCGAAGTATTCAAATACCTTGGTGATGAGGGCGACGGTATTTATAATGATCTTTGGAAAGAAGTAAAGGGAAAATAATCGTATTATTTGTTTTTAGCGGCTGAGATATTGAATTTTTAAGGCTAAATACATCTTATTTCTGTGAGAAATTTAAGTAAATAAGTAAAAAATTGTGGGGTATAGCCTAGCTATGCCCCACGATTTTTATATTCTATACTTCCTTGGCAAATGTTATCTTATTGCCGTCAATATCAAATACATCAAGTACCAAAACAACTTCATAATCTATAATTTCACTTGTTTTAATCCCGCACTCATCTAAGGTTTTCTTTGTCTGATTTATATCTTCGACTCCTACTACAATAGAGCTTGTTTCTATGCTGTATTTTTCCTCACAGGATAATTGCAGCCATGAATTTGGGGATAATTGATATTCCGCCACTCCATCCATCGAAATAACATCAGGCTCTCCAAGCCAATTTTTATACCAGGCAACGGATTGCTCTATATTTGATACCTTGAATACACTTACTAAACTTTTTATTTCTATTTTTCTCATTACTTTCACCCTTTATTTTATAATAAATTGCAGATGATTGTATCATAAAACAGGATTTTTGAATATGATATATTTTTAGGGCTGGTATTATAAAAATGGGATTAATCGGTATAAATGCCCGGTAAATTTACAGTGCTGTATTAAGGTGATTGGTATTATAAAAATGGAGTCAATCGGTATGTTAGACTGTATAAATTTAACGGATTAAGATGTAGAGGGCAAGTTCACCTGCGTACAGCAATTTAAAAAATAATGGAGATTATTTAAAAAGTGGGAGATATTTATATCTGAAATGATTTGATGTATAATATAGGTAAATATACAGGTAAAAAATGACTATAGTAGGATAGGGAGGTAATATGGAGTTTGTAAAAAGACATAGACAATTTTTTATAAATGTATAACAAGCTAACATGCGTAAAATTGACAAGATCATTTATCTGAACATATAAATCTTATATTAAATACTCGGCAATGTAGTTTGTTATGTGGAACAATTTAGATGGGAATATTTTGATACTATATTAAAAATTAGAAAATATGTAATTTAATGAGGGAGAACTTTGATGGAAAATTTGGAGAATAAAAAAATATACAGATTTAAAAAATTCTTAGGATTCTTAGGACTCTTAGGATTTTTAGGATTTGTATTTGATAATATAGTATTTTTTCATTTTTTTAGTTTTTATTGTTTTTTTTCATTTTTTTTTGTGAATGATACGCAGAGTATTAAGAATAAAGATGACAAAAGACATACTTTATACAGAGGTATTTTGGCCGCTATATTTACAGCCAATATAGTTATAACTCAAAGTGGATATATCCATGATAAATACTCGGCTATGATTATTTTGATCAATGTAGCTTTTGCTATAGCCGTCATAGTGGATAATATTATTATTGGAAAAAGTTAAATGTGGTTGAAGTTGAGTTAGTGTTTATTGTGTTTGTACTTGTCCTATTTTTATATAAAACTAGTATAGAAAGGACGGCGTTGTTATTAGATTAATAAGAAATTAGATTGGTATAGTGTGGGTAAAAGTGCAGTTTATGTTTTTGGAATATGGTTCGGTACATCAGCAGTAGTTACGATTAGCAAATATTTTGTAAGTAAAGATGATAATAAATGATTTCTGCCATAACCACTTTTGAGTGGTTATGGTGTTTTTTGTCAGGTCAATGAAGTTTATAAAAACTATATAAGCAATTATAATTACAAATATATTTGTCAAAATTATTTTACGATTTGATTTATTATAAAATAAATAAGCTACTAAACTAATAATAGTTGATATGAGTGGAATAAAAATATTTGATGTGATACTATTTATAATAATGAAGTAATAGATATATGCTTTAAGAAGGAGGTTGCATTGCTAGTGTTTGATTTGATGGTATTTTTGCTAATTGTATTTGCTATTGCAGAGGGTGTATGTTTGATTCTTTTATATCATAGAATATTTTATCAGAAGAAGCGGAGTATAGATATTTTTTTTATTTGTGTATTTTTTATTGGGTTTGTATGCGCCTTGCAGTTTCTTTCTCTCTTATACATTTATGAGAGTATTAAAGTCAATCCTAAACATGAACTTGCACCTTTGTTTACTACTTTTTCAGCAGTAATTTCTGCTCTGTACACATTGCCATTTGGAATTGTTGCAAATAACTATAGAAAGAGGTGAGTCCACTAAGATTAAATTGATGTTGCAATCAAATTATGCCTTTATTGTATGAAGACTCAAATTTTCCTTGATTGGAGTTTGGTTTTTTAATGATACTATGAAAAAAAGGAACCATATTTATATGCACATGAAAGGTCTAAAAGGCAAAAAGCAGGGAAAAAGGGAATGCCAACTGTAATAATGTATTTACCTCCAGAATACGATAATGCATTTAATTTGTTTATTGGTAATAGAATAGCTAATAAAAAAATATATGGGGGGATGTATCTAATGCTTTAAGTGCATTGTCAGTTGGACTTGGAAGCAATGAGAAAATAATAGCTGATTTGTCAGCTATTATAGGAAAATTGGCAGGATCAAGTAGCTTAGCACTATCGGTAATATCATTATTTTTAGCAACTTTACCTAAACCTTTTTTAGAAAGATTGCGATTTGAACTAGATAAAAATCAGTATTCATTTATAAAAATTACATTGTTTGATGTAAATCCAGGTACAGAAGAAATTGTTGGAGGTTATAATATAGATGATTTTAAAATTGAAAAGATTTCAGATTATGAGAACAAAGTTATGGATATATATGGAGAAAAATATTGGATAGGAGAGTTTGGAATGATTAGCAAGATTAAACCAAATCCTAATAGTAATAAAAGTATTGATGAACAAATAAGAGATAATATAAAAAAATATTCAATGAGATAGAAAAGTACTTGGATAATAAGGTGAATAGTAATGGTAAAAAATAAAATATTAACGAAATATGTGATTCTAACATTATTGATTTGTAGTTTGATAGTTTTATATTTAATTATTACAAACTTAGAATATAAGATAGTTGTAAGGGATAATACATTTATTGGAATAAAAGATGGTATTTTTAAAAAGAAATCTAATATTGTAGATTTTGATATTCCTTATGGAGTAGTTAGTATAGGAGCATTTGCCTTTTCTAGTTGTGATAATTTGCAATCGGTTAATCTGCCAGAAACAGTTAATAGTGTAGATAATTATGCATTCTTTGAATGTAAAAAATTACAAGAAATTAAATTATCTTCAAATTTAGAAAGTATAGGGGATATGTCATTCTATAACTGTGAAACAATAAAATATATAGAACTGCCTAATACCTTAAATGAAATAGGAAGTTCAAGTTTTGCCGAGTGTAAAAATTTAAAAAAAATAATTCTGCCAGACAGTCTTGAAAGTATTGGCGAGTTTGCATTTGAAAACTGTACTAATTTGAGAGAAGTTAAGATGTCAGATAGTGTAAGTAAGGTTGGTGAAAATATATTTGAGGGGACAGAATTTATAAATAGTCTTAAACCAGATGAGTATGGTTGCATTTATTTAGGGAACTTACTCTTAAAAGCAAATGATACTAAAGAATATGTCAAGATAAAAGATTCTACAAAAGCTATTGCAGCAAAGGCATTTATTAATAACATAAGAATAAAAAATGTTGATTTACCACTTGGACTTATAGAAATAGAAGATAGTACCTTTGAAGGTTGTAGAACTTTGGAGTCAGTAATTATACCACAAGGTGTTAAATATTTAGGAGAATATGCTTTCCTAAATTCAGGGCTAAAAAGAGTAGTATTACCAGCCGGATTGGAAGAAATATCTTATGGAGCATTTAAAGATTGTTATAATTTAGTAGAAATTAATTTACCCTCTAGTATTATAGATATTAAAGGAGGGAGTTTTTATGGAACTAAGTATTTAGATAGTATAAAAGAGGATGAATATGGCTGTAAGTACAAAGAAAATATTTTACTTGAATATACAGGTAAAAGTGCTGAGAAAATAGAGATAAAAGCCGGAACAAGATTAATAGCAGGAAGTGCATTTAATAATGCAGAGAGTATAAAAGAGGTATATATACCTAAGAGTGTAGATCATATAGGAAGATATACATTTACTAAATGTCATAATTTAGAAAAAGTTGAGTTTGAAGAAGATGGTAAATTAACAACTGTAAACGGACATTCATTTGATTTATGCAGCAATTTGAAGGAAATAAAATTACCAAAAAATATTAAAACAATATCAGAATATGCCTTTTTTGCTTGTGGTATTGAAACTTTAAGAATACCGGAGAAAGTGGAGGATATGGATTTATGGGCTATTGCACAATGTCTTTCATTAAAGAGAATAGAACTTCCTAAGAGTTTAAAGGGGAAATATTATTATCCTGATTATAGACCAAAAATAGATTTAGTATTTTATTGAATTTATTTTTTAGATAACAAGTATTTAATTAAGATTAGTAAGGGTGATATTGCAGATAAGTACACTATGACAACTATGGAAGCAGTCAACGCAACAGGGGTACTAGAGGCAGTTATAGATAGACCAAGTCATGTTTCTGTAAGACCTGTAAATCCTTTGGAGATGATGGAATGGATTAATAGCAGGCCAACAGCAAAAGAGAATCCATACTACTTAACAAAAATATTAGCATCAATATCTATAAGAGATAATGGAGGACCATGTAATGTCAGCAGTGATTGATAATTTAATTAGTAAAGAAGAGTATAATATTTATGTAAATGAGTATATAAGAGATGAGAAATTATGTGAATTAGCCTTTTTATTAGAAAAGGAGGATGATAATTTAGAAACTTATTTTAACACAAGGAGATATAAATCTAAATTTTTATGGGTTAATATTTTATATATTATAGAAAGAATGAGCTATGTTAAAAGAATAGAATACATACCATTTTTAATAGAGTTTTTGCAAGATGTAAACTGGCCAGTATTTAGATATACTATTTCATCACTTATGTCCTATAAGAAAACTGATTTAGTACCATTTGTAGAGCAAGCACTATGGACTGCATATAGAGATGATGATGAAATGTGGATAGCAGGAATAGCTAGACTTATGGAAAAAGATAATATAAAACAACAGGATTTTAAAAATCCAGAAACTTATGATTTATTAAAGTATAGAGATTTTTAGAGTTCTTAGTATTATAAAATAATACATAGGATTAATTTGAAGAACAAAAAGGAGTATATCCTAATAGAAAATATAGTTATGATAAAAGAGGGGTAAGCGCCCAATAACAGGATGCCTTATATTTCATTAAACTAAATGAGATAATAAATCAAATAAAAAAGTGCTCCAATAAAGGGCACCATAGTTTATTTGTTTATTGCTTACATTCTTCCTTTACATCCGGTGACCAGGGCATTAAACCCTCTAAAAGTTCAGGTTCGGACTGCCACTGTGTATCCGGCATATACATGAGAAGATATTGTAAGTAGGTATAGACATTCAAGCCGTTTCCCTTTGCTGTCTCTACAATACTATAGACAGCTGCACTTGCAGATTCTCCTTTGGGAGTGTCTGCAAAAAGCCAATTCTTGCAACCTACTGTAAACGGACGAATTGCATTCTCGGCAGCATTATTGGAAATAGAACATCTTCCATCAAGCAGATAATTCTCCATATATGGGCGCTGGTTATTAGCATA
The DNA here is from genome assembly GCA_000209465.1 of Lachnospiraceae oral taxon 107 str. F0167. Lineage (GTDB taxonomy): Bacteria > Bacillota > Clostridia > Lachnospirales > Lachnospiraceae > Lachnoanaerobaculum. The sequence continues at coordinate 173,169 of GL890586.1, forward strand.
AACAAGAGCTTTTCCAAGTGCAGAGCCTTTTAATACCGTTATGGAATCAATCCAACACCAAAAAGACTCAAGAACAGGTTTTTCCAACTCCAGGCGCTTACTATATCGTTCTTCAGATGTTAAGTTTTTAAGGCTGTCTTCAATGTGAAACAGCTGATCACAGTAATTCCTTCCGATTTCAGCAAGGGTGAGTGGTGCATCCTGTGAACTCTTAGATGGAATCGCTTCTATAAACTTTCTCCTAAGGTGGGCCCAGCACCCACATCTGATCATATCAGAAAGTTTATTATAACCGGAGTATCCATCAGAGTGAAAGTATCCTTTGAAACCTTTCAGGAATTCCACTGCATGTTTACCATTTCTTGAAGGCTGATAATCATAAAGAATTATGGATGGCTTGTCGTCATTTCCGGTTCTATATAGCCACATATAAGACTTTGTCTGTGGTGCCTTGTCTTTTTCTTTAAGCACCTGAACAACTGTCTCATCGCAATGCACTATATCACGCTCAAGGAGCTTTTTGTGCAGATGAGATACTAGGGGCTTTAGATAATCCTCACTGCAACGGATTATCCAGTTTGCCATAGTGGGACGGCTGAGGGCGATTCCCAGTTGTTCCCAGTCTTTCTCCTGCCTATAAAGAGGCATACCGTTCACATACTTTTGATACATGACATTGGCCACTGAGCTTGGGGAAGCCAACGAATGGTTCATCAGTGATGAAGGTGTGGGTGCCTTCATTATATAAGGATAAGCTGTATGCTTACATTTGGGACACTCATATACAGTTTGAACATAGCGAACAATTCGAAGTTTTGCAGGAATGTACTCTAATTCTTCCCTGACAAATTTTGTGCCAAGGACTTTAAGCTTTGTATTGCAATTACCACAGTATTGGTCTTCTTCAACAAGGGTACATACTACTTCACGAACAGGGAGGTCTTTTAAAATCTCATCTCGTTTTGTTTTAGATGCTCTGCGCTTATACCCCTTTACATCTTCTTCAATGGGCTCAGATACATCGGCATTTGCCTCTACCTCAGCCTCATTAAACAAAGAAAGTTGACCTTCAGACTGCTTTTTAGAAGTCTTCTCACTTGAAGACGCAAATTTACCTTTACGAATTATTGAAAGCATTTCAGTAAGATTTTTTACTTGATTTTGAAGGTCCTTTATTGTGTTTTAAAGGTGCGCTATATAAGCATCTTTGTTTTGCATTTTATACATCCCTTATTGTTTTATTGAAACAATGATACCATAAAAAGTGCCAAAATTCCAATGTTTTTAAGGTTTTATATGTATTTTCTCTAACAAAAAGCCCCCTTCCCGGCAGGAAGAATTACTGATTTTTGCTCTATTGAAAGTCCCTCCATCAGCCACCGAAACTGTTGCCGGGAAATAGATTTCAAATCATTTTCATGGCGTGACCATCGAAAACTGCCATTCTCTAAACGCTTATACAAAAGCACAAAACCATCTTTTTCCCAAAGTAATGCCTTAATACGATCGCACCGCTTTCCGCAAAAAAGAAACAGTGCTGAATTAAAGGGGTCCATTTGAAACTGTTGCTGAACCATAGCTGCAAGACCATCAATGGACTTTCGCATGTCTGTGTAGCCACAAGCTATGTAAATGTTCTCAGCAACACTAATGTCGCCTAGCATATGCTATTCAGTGCAGACAGTACTGCCTGAATGGTTTGCTGACATGTTCCTTCGCAAATCTCAACAGTTGCATTTGATAAGTGAACAATAATCTTGGCATTTGTAGATGGTAAAGATGACATAATATCTATCTTTTTAAAAATAGCCGGTTTCTCCAAGGATTCTGAAGAAATGGGAAGTGTTGCACACAGTTGTTCACGAAGGCGCTTTAAGTTTCTGTAATAGGTTTGTTCACATATGCCATTTGCCTTGCACCAAGAGGAGACAGTCATTTTGCTGGACTGACATTCTTTAATAAGTGCTTTCCATTGCTCTTGTTTTAAACGCTTTTTAACTTTTGTTATTTGATCCATAAGTACCTCCAACTTGCATTACTATACACTACTATAACTAAACAGTACTATACAGTTATTGGTACATATTATCTCATTATTATTGGTTGGATATAAGGCATTATCTTATAAGGCGCTTACTTTTGAACTTTGAATTTTTATGAATTTACTTCCCTTTAATATTTATATCAACATACAGCCCAACTATTTCATAGAAAGACATTTTATTCACATTGATGCATTATTTGGATGGAGATATTTGCGGTATATTAATGCTTTTTGTGTAAATAAAAATATTTATAGTATGGGGATTATTATTTTTATAAAAAATGCATTTCATTACAAATAACCATACAGTTCATTACATTTTTCGCACAGTACATCATAATTTAGTATAATCCAAAGCGTAACTTATTAAAAAAAATATTGAAATAAATGGAGGCTTTAACTATGAAAAGGTATTTATTGCTAATAAGTAAAGGTATTGCTCTATGCTCATTTGTATTTGCACTTTTTAATGCAAATTCAGCGTGTGCTTTTATTTATCATCAGCCTGAGTTACCTGACAAAGTGAAAAAGTTGCGTAAATTTTAAGTTATGGAAAGGCTATCAAAAAAATCATACAATATGTGATCGAAAATAATATTTTTCTGGAAGATGATAAGGAAATTTATGCATTTGGATTAACACAAATGATAAGAGCTGTAGTGGATGATAACCGTGAGCCTGATAATGAAAGTTAAAACCTTCGCCTTCCTGCTTGCCGTAGGTGTTAAGCAGTGTAGAATCAAGGTCAAACAACATGTGCTCCGGAGCCTTAATAGAATAGACAATATCACGCATTTTTGCATTTATAGAATCAAGCTGTGTAAGAGTGTCGTTGTCCATTCTATTCCAAAAACGAGATAGTGTAGGTTGAGAAGCCAAGGCTTCTTTTTCCAAAATAGATGTTAATACCGGGTCATTAGTCAGTTCATCTGCACAATCATCCTCAAAATAGGCTGCTATAATTTGGTATAGCATCTGCATAAGGTTATCAGAATCTGTATGAATACGGCTGTTTGTATGGTCATTGGTTTTGAAGAGCTTTTTCACAAGCTTTATAAGACCTACCTTTGCAGCAAATTCTTTGATGAGGAGCAGCCCTCCATCAGAAGAGAGATTTCCACCGTTAAAATTTATTTTAATTTTCTTGTTGCTTTCAAGTGAAATAGTGTTTAAAATTGACATAAGAGGATTTCCTTTCCTTGGCATTGTTTTGATTTGACACCTTAATTTTACCAAGAAAGAGGTATTTTTTCTATTCACTTTTTTGGTGAAAGTAAGAAAGTTTTGTAAATGCAGTAATTATGTGGCTTTCAGCCGCAGACATAGCTATGCTATGAATAATTTAGGATTAGTGGGTGTAATTATGATATTCTATAAGAATAGTTTATTTTTAATTTTGTTATTAAGTGCTTTATATTTATCAGGTTGTGAAAAAACACAAAATAATGGTTCTATTTTGTATTATGAACAAAATAAATTTGAAGTAGATAGTAAGCAACTTATTGATAATAGGTATTATATTATAAATAATAGTGATAATTACAATTTTTATTATCGAACTTATGGAGATATTATCTTTTATTCAAAGCTCAAAGTAAATGTTATAACATATGAGAACAGTATATTAAAAATTAATTTAAAGGCTATTCCAGTTTACAGCGATGATGAAGTATCTTCAGAAATATTTGTTAATATCCCTAATTTTAAGGAGAATGTTGATAAAGTAATAGTTGATGTCAATAGTGATACTGCAGAAGAAGTATATCATGGAGAAAGTAGATTATAGACAAAGCAAATTTTATCTATGATAAATATTTTGTTAGATAATAATTTTAAAATTAATATTGAAAAGAATAATGATTATATGAAAAATATCAGCAAAATTATGGTAATGGCTTTAAGTTGTTTTATGATTGCAATCCAAATAACTAATAATATTTATGCTGATGAAGAAAACACAAGTACAGAGTACCAATCATTACAAGTTGGCGATTCATATTCAGTTATTGAAGATATTGATGCACTTGGCTTTCCAGCAGATTATGATGACTTTGTTGATAAAATAAAGGAAATAAAAGCTTGCTTTATCCGATCTAATAATTGTTGCCTGTCTGAGGCTGCCTTCTTTAATTTTAATTCCAGTTCTTCATAGGTGTTTATGCCATATCTTCTCATTTCATTTAAGGATGAAGCCATTGTTTTCATGTTATGTTTACCTGCCCACACTTCATAACCTTTTGAGGATTTTACCTTTTCATTGTTCTTTATATTTACAATAGTATCCGGCTTTTTATAAGAGAGTTTGTTATAAAGCTGTTCTTTATTATAAATCTGCTGTTTGGTCGGATCTTCAATTCTTTCTTTAATTCGCTCTTTGGTATAATCTTCTCCAAGTACATTTGCCTTTGTCCTTGTAAATCTTTCTGTATCTTTTTTGTCTTTATGGCGGAATGAAAGATACTTTCCAATCTTAATTTCATATCCTAAATCTTCCATTGCTTTTAAAAATTCTTCGTAAGTACCGGACTTTAGAATTGCTTTATTAATGGCAAGGTGAAGTCTGTTTTTCCAAGAACTGCCTTTCTTAAATTCCATATATTCAATATAGCTTTTACCGTTTGTGGAATATCTGTTCTTGAATTTTTTATAGTTTTCATCAATGACAGATAAACCGTTTTCCTTACAAATTTCATCACTGACAGTTCTGATTTGATGATAACTTCTTTTGTTGCTTTGATACGCCTTACCATTTGCAAAACTTACATTATTAAATATAACATGATTATGAAGATGCCCCTTATCTATATGGGTAGTGAGTACATACTCATACTTTCCTTGAAAGACTTTTTCGCATAGTTCAAGACCTATTTTGTGTGCCTGCTCTGGTGTGGTTTCTCCGGGAGCGAAAGATTGAATTAAATGCCTTGCCAATATTTTTGCCTTGGAGTTACATTCCCTTTTCGTCTGCTCAAACTCAAGATGAGCCAGCTTAGAATTGCAGTTAAAAGAGGAAATAAGGATTTTCTCATCAGTTTTATCAGCATTCATGATGTAGTTTAGGGCTAAGTGCAAAGTTTTTTTATGGGATGAATCTTTGTAACAGCCATTATATCTCCTCCGTATTTATGGTTTCTAAATTTCCAAGGTCATATAGTTTTTTTCGCAGAGAGTAAATATCTTTCCCCTGCTTTTTTAGCAGCTCTTGTATATCAAGGATGTCATCTTTATAAATCACTGCGGTGGAATTTACCCGCTTTGCAATCTGATTGATACTACCGGTTATTCTGCCGATATTTGAGGAAAGTTCTCTAAAAGCTGTCATATCCAATACAAAAATATCCTTGCCTAAGATGCATTTCATAATAAATTGACGCAAAGTTTTACAACCGGAGAGCCTATATTTTTTCTCCAAAACCTTTAGTTCATCATCTGAAAGCATTAAATAAATGCCATGAGTTCTTACTCTGTTTGCCATGTCAAAACCTCCAAATCCTAAAAACAGCAAAAGAAAAAACCTGTAGAATCAAGTACTAAGCTTGACTTACAGGTTTTGCTTTATAGTATATTTCTAAATCAGAAATCTCCTGTAGAGAGATAGATGTGTACAAAAAAACAGAAAATGGGACATACCGTTTGAATGTAAAACTTGTTTCAGAAAATAATCAACAATATTATGTTGATGCAGTTTCGGGAGATTTAGAAACAGTAGAAATAGAATAATTATATTAAATCTCTGAGGATAAATGAATATTTTTCTTCAGAGATTTTTACGGGAGGTACTGTATGATGAAGTCATTTTCGCTTTATACCTTAATAATTATAGTTTTATTGACTGCATGTTCTAAACAGGAGGTTTTAGAAAATACCCAAAATTCTGCCGGTATAAATGTTGATGAATCGGAAACCTCAGTTTATGATTTTACTGATAATCAACTTACCGATGCGCAAGTAAGGGAATTGGAAAATCTTATAACACCCATGGAGATGGAAACTCCTGAAATAAACTATACAGATATGGAACAGGATCTTTTATCAGTCTATACGGAACCTATAAAAAATGATTATAAGTTTTGGGGTCGCCTTTCAAATGACGGATATTGCTACATTCTCGGCATATCAAAACAGGAAGAACCTGTTTTAAAAGATTTAGATTATAGACTTGATGAAAGTACTGGATATATTCAGTTGGGACATTGGATCGTTGAAGGGGAAAGCTTTGAAAAAGTAGTGGATCTTTTAAAGGTGCGTTCTTTTTGGAAAAGCAAAGACGGAAGACTTTTATACTTAGGTATTAAGCAGTATTCTGATTTGGATGATATAAAATATTCCGATTTGGGAGAGGTTTTTGATGCAATAGTTAACAAAGACAGATTGGAATATATTAACCAATTACACGAAAAGCATTTTAGGGCTATTGAGCCATTCGGGACTTCGTACATAGCTATGTATAAATGGAAGCATGGAGAAGATTTTATGCATATAAGCCGATTTCACCTGATGAGCTTGGTATAATTACAAGTGATAAGACCCCGGTTCCCCCGGAAATAATAGATGGTCAATATGTACACTTGTGTAATGATGAGGGAGAAGGTATACCCTTTATCCATATGAATCAATCTCTTTATAAAATGGTTAAAGATTTTTACGAGGTTCGTTCTTTAAATGAAATTACGGATATTTCTTCCATAAAAAGGATTCGAAAAAACCCGGAAAAATGGCAGAACAAGGTTCTAAACATAGAAGATGCGGATTCTGTTAATGAAATAGTAAAGGTTTTAAAAAATTCCGAGGTATATTATTTAGGGGCAACATCTTATGAGGATTTGTTGATTCTTACAAAAAAAGATGGAAGTGAAATAGAATTGCAGATCCCGCCGTACTACCCTGAATTATTTACCGGAGAAGGGTTTATTTTGGGAGATGCCGTTTATTACAGCCCCGGAAGGGAAGAATGGCTTGAATTAATGGATAAATATTTTAATAAGTGATATTTTGCAAAATTTTTATATATGCTCTATTGTTTAATGGATATGCTGCCTTTTTGGTAGAAAAGACAGATAATATAAAAGCTTTTTTGAAGAAATAAAGAGTAGAGGCAATAGAGTATTAAGCGGTTATAATTTTCAGTCATGTAACTATTAAATTTTATGAATGTAAATGTGGAGCTTTATAGAACTATCCTAAACTGAAAATAGAATATGTATTATTTATTAGAGGATTTCGCATGCCAAAATGCAGGAGTCCTCCTTTTTTTGTTCAAAAAATCGGATTTGAAATTTTGGATGAAAAGGAGGATTTCACAAATGACAGATGATAGAAAATATATCTATGTAAAAGGTGAAAAGATATATGTATCCGATGAAATATATAAAGCATATAAGAAGCAAGTCAATCATGAGGCTTATTTAAATAAATCAGATAAAAAACATAAGGTTTACGGGTATGAGGATTACAAGATTGATTTGAATTCCATTGTAGATGAAGATGTGGATATTGAAAAAATACATTGAAACTAAAAATAGAGAATACAAGGATCTATATCAGGCACTGCGAAAGCTAAATGAT
>GL890587.1:0-142031 GCA_000209465.1 Lachnospiraceae oral taxon 107 str. F0167
TTAAGTTCAACAGGGGTGGAAAATGCACGAGGACGGTATTCTTCAGAAAGAACTTTTGTTCTATTCTCGTTTTGCTCTTTTACATAGTCGCTGTAAAATTTAACAGGATCCGGAATCTCACATGAAATCAAATCCTCAACATAACCAAAAGATTTTACATTTTTTGTTCTTGGTTGTTTTTTATCCTTATCCCAAAATGATTCATACATCTGAAGATAAGTACCTTTTTTCTTCTTTTCTTTTCTCAAAAAATAAGCCATAAACACCTCTAAAAGTAAAGTACTATGAAGTACTATGATTATAACATACTCTAAAAATTTTTTCAAATTTTTTAAAATATTTTTTATGTCAGAAAAGCCTTTAAAATAAAGGCTTTAAAAGAATTGCACAAAATCAAATAGTTTATTAGAAATTTAAAACGTCGGAACTTTCATAGTACTTCGACGGAAGACGGGAACAGGCAGAGAATTAACACAATTACCGCTTGTTATAGTAGGTATAATAGGAACACAGGGTGTAGCGGAAGCAATAGTATCTTCGATACTGACTTTGGCAGTAGCGGGAACCCTATTAAAAATAAGCGAAGAGAGATAAAGCTATTGACTTGTAATGCTTCTTTTTATATAATACTAGGGTGCGTTCTTTGGAAAGTAAAGAACATAGACTTAAAAAAGACCAGGCAAAAGAGAAGAAGTAAGGAGGTGCAGGATCATGAAGATGACATTCCAACCTAAGAAAAGACAAAGATCTAAGGTTCACGGTTTTAGAGCAAGAATGAGTTCAGCAGGCGGAAGAAAAGTATTAGCTGCCAGAAGAGCAAAGGGAAGAGCTAGATTATCAGCTTAAAAAAATATGGCAATAGCCGAAAAACAGATGATTGCTACATTATGTAGCAAAGGATTTATCTGTCGAAGATTACTTAGGGATAGTCTTATGACTATCCCTTTAATTTAAGCGATAGAATGCAAAATGAGGTTTGCATTTGAGGAGTTTGTGTGAAAAGTTTTCCTTCTTTAAAAAGTAATTCTGATTTTCAAAGGGTGTATAAGAACGGAAAGTCATATGCCAATAAAACTCTTGTAATGTATGTATATAGAAATGAATTGTCTTATAATAGAATAGGGATATCGGTTTCAAAAAAAAATGGTAATAGCGTAGTAAGGCATACATTTGCAAGAAAAATCAGAGAGATTTTCAGGCTGAATAAGATAGAGAAAAAAGGATTGGATATAATAGTAGTAGTACGAGTAGGTGCAGATGTAAGTGATTATCATAAATTGGAAAAAGCTTATTTACATTTGCTTAAATCACATAGACTGGATAAGGAAGATGTTGAAGAAAATAAACAGCTTAGTAATAAAGGGTATGATTAAGCTTATTAGATTCTATCAAAAATACCTGTCACCGCTAAAGGTAAGGACACATTGTATTTATTCTCCCACCTGTTCACAGTATGCTATAGAGGCTTTAAAAAAGCATGGTATATTAAAGGGAACACTTTTAAGTATATGGAGGATACTTAGATGTAATCCTTTGGCAAAGGGCGGTTATGATCCCGTGCCATAAGATAAAGGAATTTAGTAAGTTAATATTAGAAATCTAATAAAAATTTTGGAGGTATCAGCTTGGACATTGTGCTATTAACAAAGTCAACTACACCTATTATAGGTTGGTTTGCCGAAATACTTGGATTTATAATGAATCTGATATTTGATATTGGAATAACAAATATTGGTGTTGCTATTATAGTTTTTACAATAGTAATAAATATAATAATGATACCATTGACTATAAATCAGCAAAAGTCTCAAAAACTTATGGCTGTAATACAGCCTGAGGTAAAGGCAATACAGGATAAGTATAAGGGAAAAACGGATAATGAATCTGCAGTGAAGATGAATGCCGAGACCAGAGCGGTATATAGTAAGTATGGTACAAGTATGACAGGCGGTTGTCTTCCGCTTCTTATACAGATGCCTATATTGTTCGGACTCTATCAGGTTATTTACAGAATACCGGCGTATGTAACAAGTGTTCGTGGTATATTTGAAACTGTAGCTACATCACTTATGAAGGAACCTGATTATATAAATAAAATAAGTGAATTGGCAAAAGCTGTAAGGCTTCCTATAGAGAGTAATGATTATACAATTACCAATAAAGTAATAGATTTATTATATAAATTTACTCCTGAAAAGTGGACAACCTTGTCAGAGACCTTCCCGAATATGAGCAGTGTTCTTGAAACAAGTATCCCTCTTATAAAGCAAATGAACTCATTCCTTGGAATAGATTTATCGGTAGCGCCATGGCAGGGGATGAATAATATAAATGTGGCATGGATAATTCCTGTACTTGCCGGTGTTACACAGTTTATTTCAACCAAGGTAATGACAGTAAACCAGCCAAAAAATGCCGATACTGAGAATGAAATGGCAAGACAGATGCAAAGTATGAACACTGTAATGCCTATAATGTCAGTAGTATTTTGTTTTACTTTTCCTGCAGGTATCGGTATATATTGGATTGCTTCAGCGCTTGCAAGAACAGTTGTACAGTTGCTTGTAAACTACAGGTTAAAGGATTTGGATATCGATAAACTGGTAGAGAATAATCTTGCAAAGCAGAATGCAAAAAGAGCAAAGCAAGGTCTTCCTGCTCTCAGCGCCAATAAAAAGGTGATTGAGAATGCAAAGCATATGGATGAGATTGAAAAAGAGGAAAAAGAAAACAAAGCAAAAAAATATGAAGTGAATACCAAGAATATAAAGGATTCTACAGAATATTATAATAAGGATGCAAAACCGGGCTCTCTTGCTTCAAAGGCGAATATGGTAGCCAAATATAATGAGAAGCAGGCAAATGCCAAGAAAAATAAATAGGAGGATTGAGATGGACAGTGCTAGAGTTTCAGCAAGGAATTATGATGAAGCTTTAACCAAGGCTTTGATAGAGCTTGGAACCACAAGTGATAATGTGGATGTAGAGATTATTGAAAGAGGCACAAACGGATTTTTAGGGATTATCGGTGTAAAACCATGGACGCTAAAGGTTACTGTAAAAAAGTCTGTTGAAACCCCGGTAAAGAAAAAATCAACAGTTGAAAAGACACAGGAAAAACCAAGAGAACAAAAATCTCCTATTGAAAAAAAGGAAGCAGAGAAAAAAGAGACTGCAGTAGAAAAGTCGGAATCTCATAAGACTGAACCTTCTACAGTAGAGGAAGTACATGTTAAAAAGGATGCCTCAGAGGAAGTAGAGTCGATAGATGAATACACAAGATTCTATGGAGAAGATGAAGAGAACAACACAACAAGCAGACGAGTACTTACCAATGATGAATTAGAGGAAATAAGAGACAGAGTTGATAAATTTCTAAAGGATTTCTTTGCAGCTATGGACTTACCTGCACATGCTGTATATAATTTTTCATTTAAAACAAATGAGCTTTCTATAGTGATAGAAAGTGAAGAAGACTTAGGTGTTCTAATCGGTAAAAGAGGACAGACACTTGATTCATTACAGTATATATTAAGTCTTGTTGTAAATAAGAGCAGTCAGAGCTATATAAGAATAAAGCTTGATACTGAAAACTATAGAAATAAAAGAAAAGATAAGCTGGAATTGCTTGCAAAAAATATTGCGGCAAAGGTTAAGAAAACAGGCAGATTTACAGAGCTTGAGCCTATGAATGCTTATGAAAGAAGAATCATACATGCTGCACTTCAGGGAGATAATATGGTATCTACAAAGAGTGTGGGCGAAGAACCTTTCAGACATATAACAGTTTATCCTAAGAGAAATTTTAAATCAAATAAAAGAAGCCCTAGAAGGGAAATACAATAAAAACTAGTCTTGTGAAAGAGGGCTGTTGATAACATAGTTATTGATGGTCCTCTTTTATTTTATACAGAAGTCTGTAGTAATATTATAGGATTATGATTATAATGTAAAAAAGTAGGGATTTTCCACTATTTATAAAGGGAGAAATATGAAGAGAACAGATACTATTGCTGCCATAGCAACAGCACTTGGAGAAAGTGGAATAGGAATAATAAGAATAAGCGGTGAAGATGCTGTAAGTATAGCGGATAAGATATACAACGGTAAAAAAACTTTAAGGGAAGCGGATTCACATACAATAAACTATGGACATATATTTTTTGAAGAAGAAATAATAGATGAAGTTTTGGTAATGCTTATGAAAGCACCAAGGACTTTCACAGGTGAAGATACCGTAGAGATAAATTGCCATGGCGGAATACTGATTTTAGAAAAGATATTGCATGCTGTGATTGCATCAGGAGCAAGAATGGCATTTCCGGGAGAATTTACAAAGAGAGCATTTCTTAACGGAAAAATGGATTTAAGTCAGGCAGAGGCGGTTATAGATATAATAGAGGCTAAGAATGATCTGGCATTAAAGGCAGGTATCAGACAATTAAGCGGAGCACTGACAGAGAATATAAAGGATATCAGGGCAAAGATACTTGAACAGATAGCCTTTATAGAGGCTGCACTGGATGATCCTGAACATTACTCACTCGACGGATACAGTAAAAAGCTGAGAAAAATTGTAAATAAGCTCATTACAAGAATTGAATATTTAAAGAAATCTTTTAAAGACGGAAGTATTATAAAAGAAGGTATAAATACCGTTATTATAGGAAAGCCGAATGCAGGAAAATCTTCTATTCTAAATCTTCTTTCAAGAACAGACAGAGCCATAGTTACGGATATTGCAGGAACAACAAGAGATACATTGACGGAAAATATAAAATTATCAGGTATCAGCCTGAATATTACAGATACCGCAGGCATCAGACAGACAGATGATGTGGTGGAAAGTATAGGTGTACAAAAGGCTATAGAGGCAAGTAATAATGCGGATTTAAATCTTGTTGTAATAGACGGACTTATGCCTCTTGATAAAGAAGATATCGAATTACTTGAAAGCGTAAAAAATAAGAATGCCATCATACTTATAAATAAGTCTGATAAAGAACTTAAGATAGGCGTTGAAGATATAAAAAAATACAGTTCAAAGGATGTTATTATATTTTCCGCAAAGGAAAATATAGGAGTGGATGAACTTGAAAATATGATAAAATCCAAATTTATTTCAAATGAGATAAATTTTAATGACCAGGTTATAATAACAAATATAAGACATCAGGAAATAATAAATGAGACCTTGGAATCTCTTGAAATGTGTATATCAAGTATTGATGAGGGATATGAAGAGGATTTCTTTACAATAGATTTGCTTAATGGCTATGAAGCACTTGGAGAGATCATTGGAGAGACTGTAGATGATGATGTGGTAAATGAAATATTTTCAAAGTTCTGCATGGGTAAGTAATATAATTGCGTAAAATTATATTTAAAACAAGAGGTATTAAATGAATACAAAAAAAATATATGATATTGTAGTAGTCGGTGCAGGTCATGCCGGATGCGAGGCGGCACTTGTAGGTGCAAGACTTGGATTAAAAACGGTAATTTTTACTGTAAGTGTTGATTCTATAGCACTTATGCCCTGTAATCCGAATATAGGAGGGAGTTCTAAAGGACATCTTGTAAAAGAGCTTGATGCTCTTGGCGGTGAAATGGGAAAATGTATAGATAAGACATTTATTCAGTCCAAGATGTTGAATGCTTCAAAAGGTCCGGCGGTACATTCACTCAGAGCACAGGCTGATAAGCAGGAATATTCCAAGGAAATGAGGAAGACTCTTGAAAATACACCAAACTTAAGTATATGTCAGAAAGAAATTACAAAGTTGATTATTGAAGATAATATATGTAAGGGTGTTGAAACTATATCCGGAAGTAAGTATTATGCAAAGGCTGTTATATTGGCAACAGGAACATATTTGAATGCAAGATGTATATATGGTGAGGTGGCGGAATATACAGGACCGAATGGTCTAAAGTCGGCAAACCATCTCACATCCTCTCTTATAGAATACGGTATAGATTTAAACAGATTTAAAACAGGTACTCCTGCAAGAGTAGATGGCAGAACCATAAACTATGAAGTTATGGAGGAACAATATGGAGATAATCCTGTAGTTCCCTTCTCCTTTGAAACCGATCCTGAAAGTATACAAAAGGAACAGGTAAAATGCTATCTTGCATATACAAGTGAGAAAACGCATGAAATAATAAGAAAAAACATAGACAGATCTCCTCTCTTTTCAGGTGCAATAAAGGGTACAGGTCCGAGATATTGCCCTTCTATAGAAGATAAGGTTGTTAAATTTCCAGATAAAGACAGGCATCAGATATTTGTAGAGCCTGAAGGATTTTATACAAATGAAATGTATTTATCAGGTCTTTCCAGTTCACTTCCGGAGGATGTTCAGGATGAAATGATAAGAAGCATAGAGGGATTTGAAAATGTAGAAATAGTGAGAAACGGATACGCTATTGAATATGATTGCATTGATGCAAGACAGTTAAAGGACAGTTTGGAGTTTAGAGCGATTGAAGGTCTGTTTGCAGCCGGACAGTTTAACGGAAGTTCAGGTTATGAAGAGGCAGCGGTACAGGGACTTATGGCAGGTATAAATGCTTCTATGAAGATTTTGGGAAGAGATCCTGTAGTGATAGGTAGAGATCAGGGATATATTGGAGTGCTGATAGATGATCTTGTAACTAAGGAAAGTCATGAGCCTTACAGAATGATGACATCCAGATCCGAATACAGACTTCTTCTAAGACAGGATAATGCGGATATCAGACTCACAAAACTGGGTTATGATATAGGACTTATATCAGAGGAAAGATATCAGAGATTACTTGAAAAAGAAAAACAGATAGAAGAAGAAATAAACAGATTGAAAAATATTCATATCGGAGCAAATTTAAAAGTACAGGAATTCTTAGTAAAAAACGGCTCCACACCTCTTCAAACTTCAGCAAATCTTGCAGAAGTAATAAGAAGACCGGAGTTAAATTATGATCTCACTAAGGAGATTGATGATAATAGGAAAGAGCTGAGAAAAGAAGTCAGAGATCAGGTAAATATAAATATAAAATACGAGGGATATATAAAAAGACAGGAATCACAGGTAAAGCAATTTAAAAAGCTTGAAAATAAAAAAATTCCCGCAGATATAGACTATAGCAAGGTGAACAGCCTTAGAATAGAGGCGGTACAAAAGCTTAGTAAGGTAAAACCAAGTTCCATCGGACAGGCATCAAGAATATCCGGAGTATCTCCGGCGGATATAACAGTACTATTGGTATATTTAGAGACATATAAGGAGAAAAAGAATGTATAATGATATGGCAAGATACTTGTCGGAAAGTGAAATTCCGGGTATTGATATATCAGATGATAAGAAAGAAAAGCTGTATAGATTCTATGAACTTCTGATTGAAAAAAATAAGGTAATGAATCTGACCTCTATTACAGAATTAAAGGAATGTACCTATAAACATTTTATAGACAGTATTTCCTTAATAAAAATTGTAAAGGATTTGGACAGTAAGGATTATAATATCGCAGACCTCGGTACAGGAGCAGGTTTTCCCGGAATACCTTTAGCAATAGTATTTCCAAATCTAAATCTCACATTGATAGACAGTTTAAATAAGAGAATAAAGTTTATACAGGAAGTATGTGAAAATCTGGGATTGGAAAATGTAAATGCCATACATTCAAGAGCTGAAGATATAGCAAGGAATAGGGATTATAGAGAAAGTTTTGATATATGTGTATCCAGGGCAGTTGCGAATCTGGCATCATTGTCTGAGTATTGTCTTCCACTGGTAAAACTTGGAGGAAGCTTTATATCATATAAATCAAAGGGCTATGATATAGAGGTAAATGAGGCTAAAAATGCAATAAAGTTATTGGGTGGAGAAATAAAGGATTCTATAAAATTTGAACTGGGTGAATATGGAGAAAGAATTTTACTTGATATAAAGAAAATAAAATCCACTTCAAATAAATACCCACGAAAAGCCGGATTGCCTACAAAGGAACCATTAAAGTAAGTAAAATAAAATGTTTCACATGAAACTATAAATGTTTTATGTGAAACATTTAAGATGATATTATAACGGGAGAGATTTTGTGGGAAAAGTAATTGGTATTAGAATACCTAAGAATTATTTATAGTTAATGAAAAGCAAAGAACTGTCAGCATATATAATAAAAGAGTTAACCCCGGAATATTGAACTTATTCCGGGGTGTTTTATAAAGTTTTATGTTAAATGTTTGGGGGCTGATTTCCAACTCACTTTTATAGTATAGTTATAGGGATACTATTTATTTTTATAATATGATTATAGAGATTCTATTTATTTACAATCGGGATATTATTTATTTTTTAATATAATTATAGAGATGTTATTTATTTACAATCGGAAATTTATGATTTTTATAATATCAATAGTATGGAATTTTGCAGAAAATTATATTTGAATAATTTATATTACAGTTCAGGTAAGATATAAATCAATGCTTTTAATTTTATAATCCTTGTAGCGTTTAACCCTTTAAAAAAAATAGGATTAAGCGACATGTGACTTGTTTGAGCGCAGTTCTCCCGCCGGGCGAGCAAACAAGTATTTGCGGACTGTGTAAAATCCTGCGATGTTTAAAGAAAAGTTGAAATCAAGTGTGATTAAGATTATAAAATAAAAGTAATAAAATGGTAGCCAAACTGTAACTAATATATTCAGCTAAATGGATGATATATGTTTTACGGTACTGCTGTACCATAAATATTTTAATAAATAATAAATTGGGAAAAACAAAATATTGAGAATATTGATAAAAGCAAATTTAATGTTTCACATGAAACATATAGATAAATATCTATATAATATAAAATATATATTTTCAAGAAAATCTCAATGCTTAAATATATGGATATATTGTTTATTTATAATTTTATAAAGCTACTGATTATAGAATCTGCTTTGAAAACAATATTCATATGGAAGTATACTTTATATTAAAGATATTAATGATAATATTTATACAAGTACTATATAAATATTATCATTCAGTAGTAAATCTAAATAATTAATAAATATATATATATGATATCTTCATCAGTATATTTTAATTATTAAAATATAGGAATATAACATTATTTATAAGATCTGTTTACAAATATCAACTTCCGGAAGGGTAAATATTTCACATAAAATATGTAGGTAAAGAAATTTATATAAAACCATATAAATACTTAAATAAGAAAAATTCGATTCTTAGAGTAGACGATAATAAATACTGTTCCGAAAAATCACCTATAATAAAGTATATTATTTTAATGCTGTACCGGTATATATAAAGTTTCACATGAAACTTGTAGGTAGAGAAATTCAAATAAAACTATATAAATACTTAAATAAGAAAAATTTGATTCTTAGAGTAGATAATAATAAATATAGTTCCAAAAGCTGCTGTTAAATAAAAGCATATTACTAATGCAGTGCCGGAACATTTATTGTTTCACATGAAACATGTAGGTAAAGAAATGTATATAGAGCTATATAAAGCTTTTATCAGCAAATTTATATTCTTATAATCAAGTGATAATATATAATTTATTAAATCAGATATTAGGAAAGTATAGTATTCTAATAATATGTTAATACACCTAATGTTTCACATGAAACATTGTATATAATAAATTTTATACAAAAAGCTATATGAATTATTTCTACTAGAAAATCTCTGTTTTAGAGTAGATTAATAATAAATAAAATTTCATAAATTGCCTATCAATAAAGCATATATTTTAAGACTGCTTAAGTACACTTTTATACTTCATATAAAATATGCAGGCAAAGAAATTTATAAAGAACTATATAAAATACTTACATCAGTAAAATCCTATTCTTAGATTAAACAAATAATATATATTTCTGGAAATCAGCTATTAATAAAGCATATTATTTTAATGTTGAACCGGTATATATATAGTTTCACATAAAATATGCAGACAAAAAAATATATAAAACTATATAAATACTTAAATTAGAAAAATTCTATTCTTAGTATCATAATATATAATTCCATAAACCGGATATTAGTAAAGCATTCTATTTTAATTTTTTCTACACATATTTATGTTTCACATGAAACATAGCAATAATAATATTCATATAACCCTGTATAAATAAATATAGTAAATCTAAGTTATAAAGATATGAGAATAATATATATTTATAATATTGTATCAGCTCTTTTTTTATAGTTTTATTTAAAATTGGATTAATATAGTTGTTGTTTTACATAAAATATATAGGAATAATAAAAGAATAAATACTCTCAAATATATAACTATGTAAAATTCTAATACTTATAATATATGGATAAGGCATATACATATATACATATAAGAGATATTTTATAGAAAATATTATGTGAATGTTATTCGTACAGTTAGGTATTTCATATAAAACATTAACTGTACAAGGCTTTTAAATAATGATAGTTTTTAATATAATTATATTTCTTTTCAATATAAATATTAAAAACATACCGATAAAAACTCTTATAGTTTGACATAACATCTGATTTTAAAAAATATATTTTTAATAATTAATCATTAACTGTTAATCTTTCGCATAATAAGATATACTGATAAAATATTAAGAATTAAATATATCCATTCATAAACACAATTTAATAAATATAAATACTTTATAGATAAGTATATCTAATGGTTATATATAAATTCTATCTATAATAAAGTATATTATTTGAATATCACTTATGCCTAGGTGTATGTTTCACATGAAACATATGTATAATCTATATAATATTATATAAATACATTTAATCAGTATATACCGGTTATTTAAATATATATCTGTAGAACAAAAGAATATATTTAAATAAATAATACTTCTTAAATTAGCTTGAATTATATTCAATATTTAAAAGTGAATACTTTAAAATTGTTCCACTTGAATATTACTAATGTTATAAATATAGAATATACTTTGTTATAAAATATATGTTTTATATTAACTTATAGTAGATGAAGTTATCGGGTTGGCAGTTGGGAATCCTAAAAAATAAGTTTAAGTCTAAAATAAAACAGCCAAATTAAAATCCTAATGTTTCACATGAAACCATAGAAAAGAAAGCCGATTTAGTTGGTATGTAAGATCTAAATAATCTCAAGTCCCAAATAAAATCGTCCTATCAAAGCTTGATGTTTCATATTGAACTCATAGTAGACGAAGTTACTGATGTATAATAAATAAGTTCAAGTATTAAATAAAACAGCTATATAAAATCCTAATATTTCACATGAGACTATAGTATGGAAAGCTACTTTAGTTATTAGATAATATAAACAATCTTAAGTTTAAAATAAAATTGTTCTATCAAATCCTAATGTTTCACAGAAACTACAGTAGATGAAGTTACCGGTTTGGCAGGTGGAAATCCTGAAAAAAAGTTTAAGTATTAAATAAAATATCCAAATTAAAATCCTAATGTTTCACATGAAACCATAGAAAAGAAATCTACTTTAGTTATTAGGTAAGATATAAACAATCTCGAGTCCGAAATAAAATCATCATATCAAAGCCTAATGTTTCACATGAAACTATAGTAGATGAAATTACCGGGGTGGAAGTTGGGGAGATCCTAAATAACCTTAAGTGTCAAATAAACAGTTCTATTAAATCCTGATGTTTCACATAAAACGTATCACTAATAAAAGTTCAATGTTTCACATGAAACATTAAATTCATATTATAACTTTGGATTAAATTAATAAAAGAAAAATCTTATTTTACTACTATCGCATTGATTAGAAAATACTAGTATGATAGAATATATAAGTAAATAGATGTTGAATAATAGTAGGAAAAAAGGCGGATTTTGCCTTGTATTATTCTATAAAATAAGGGGTTTGAACAGTGAAAAAATACCTGAAAATTTTAACTGCGATGGTGATTTCGTCTTCTACTTTGATAGGTGTATCACTATTAAATAAAATCACAAATATACATGCTGTATCTAAAAATCTCCTTGAAAAAGAGAAAACAAAAGAATTTGAATGGAGATTTGGAAATATAAAATACAGAAAGAAGGGACATGGAAATCCTATTCTGCTGCTCCATTCATTAGAGGTGACATCATCATCAGAGGAATGGTTTAAGATAACAGATAGATTGGCAAAATCTCATACTGTGTACAGTATTGATTTACTTGGCTGCGGACTTTCTGAAAAGCCGTTCATGACATATACTAATCATATATTTTCCCAGTTGATAAATGAATTTATAAAATCGGTAATAGGTAAAAGGACTACGGTTATAGCAAGCGGAAACAGTTCATCATTTGTAATCTCCGCCTGTGATAATGACAGTACATTATTTGAAAAGATAATTTTGGTATCTCCTGAAAAATTATCAGATGGATATCTTAGACCGGGGAAAAGAGCAAGAAGTTATAAGGCAATACTCAGTACATCAATTTTAGGGAATTTACTATATAATATAGCTGTACTCAGACTTAATATAAAATATAATATAAGATCCGGATTTTACAAAAAAGAAAAGTTTACAAATGATATGTTGGATAAATATTATGAGGCGGCGCACAGAGGATTATCTCCAAAATCTTTATATTCCAGTCTGGTCTGCTTTTACACGAAGAAAAATATTAAGTTTGAATTATCTCAAATTGATAACAGTATTATTATATTTGAAGGCAAATATAATAATGAGGGTTTAAAAATAATGAGGGAATATGCAAAGATAAACCCTGCTATTGAAACAGTAATTATAGATGGTTCAAACCAATATCCTCATATTGAAAATGAAAAAGAATTTTTGGAAGCTTTGAGTATATATCTATAAAAAGAAAGGACAAGCTAAATGCTTGAGTGATATTATGACTAAAATTATTTCATTTGCAAATCAAAAAGGTGGTGTGGGTAAAACTACCACTGCTGTAAATCTTTCAGCTGCTTTAGCAGAGGCAGGACAAAGTGTTTTGGCAATAGATTTTGATCCCCAGGGGAATTTATCAAGTGGGCTTGGAATAGATAAATTAAATACCACAAAGACTATATATGAGGTCATTATCGGTGAAGAAAATATAAATGATGTTATATTAAATTCAGAGGTAGAGAATCTGGATATTATTCCAAGTAATGTGGATTTATCAGGTGCGGAAATTGAGCTTTTGGAGCTTGAGGATAGAGAGAGAACTCTAAGAAGAAAAATCAGTGAAATCTATAAGAACTATGATTATATATTGATTGACTGCCCTCCAAGTCTCAGCCTTTTAACTATAAACGCTTTTATGGCATCCGACAGTGTAGTGATTCCTATACAGTGTGAATACTATGCTTTGGAAGGTCTGAACCAGATGCTTAGAACTGTAAACTTAATTAGAGAAAGACTTAATCCCACTTTGGAAATTGAGGGAATAGTGTTTACCATGTATGATGCCAGAAATAATCTGAGTGGTCAGGTTATAGAAGGTGTCAAGGGTGTTATTTCCAATGAGAATATATTTGAAACTATAATACCAAGAAATGTTAAATTGGCAGAGGCTCCAAGTTTTGGAATGCCGATAACAGAATATGATACTACTTCAACGGGAGCACAGGCATATAGGATGTTGGCATCAGAAGTACTTAGCAGGAGCGGGAGGTAAAAATGGCAAAGAGGATGGCACTTGGAAAGGGCGCGGATGCTCTCCTTAGAAATATAAATGGAACCAAATCAGCTATTGATGAGACAGTGGATAAAAGTATTGATAATAATATAAGTGATAAAACTGGCGAATTGATGGTAAAGATTTCATTAGTAGAGCCAAATAGAAATCAGCCAAGAAAAATGTTTGATAAAGACAGTCTGGAGGAACTCACAAATTCTGTGAAACAGTATGGTGTTTTACAGCCTATACTTGTTAAAAAAATCGGGGACAGATATGAAATAGTTGCCGGTGAAAGAAGGTGGAGAGCTGCACAGGCGGCAGGTCTGTCTGAAGTGCCTATTGTTGTAAGAGATTATGATGAGCAAAAGGCAAAGGAAATTGCAATCATAGAAAATATCCAAAGAACCGACCTCAATCCTATTGAGGAAGCTTTGGCTTATAAGAGTCTGATAGAGGAATATAGTTTGACTCAGGAGGAACTTTCGGATAAAGTTTCAAAAAATCGTTCAACTATTACCAATTCTCTCAGGCTTTTAAAGCTCAGCAAAAATATTCAGCAGTATATGATAGACGGTCAGATTTCATCAGGTCATGCCAGAGCATTGCTAAGTCTTGAAGATGAGGGCAAGAGGGAATTATTGGCGCTTGATATAATGAAAAGAAATCTAAGTGTAAGAGATACTGAAAAGGCTGCAAAGGAATTATCAAAAAAGAAGAAAATAGATATTTCCGATATAAATAAGACCGATAATGATACAGCAAGGGATTTATCATTATTTTATAAGGAATATGAAGACAGTATTCAGGGTGTTCTAGGCACAAAGGTACATATAAATCAAAAAGATAAAAATAAAGGAAGAATTGAAATAGAATATTATTCTCAGGTAGAGCTTGACAGAATAATGGATATTTTTAGGACATTAGGATGATAAATTTTACAATAGATAATAGGATTTTGTTCGGCTTTATCCTGGTGGTGGCTATCTTTAATTTTATATTATTTATATCTATGATTAAACATAGAATAAAGTATAGAAGACTTTTTAAAAGTTATGATAATTTCATGGCGGGTAAAACTGCAAGAAATATGGAAGATATTATAATTCTTCAAAGAAAGGATATTCGCAGTCTGAAAACAGAGAGCAGACAGAATAGAGAGGCTATAAGAGAACTAAACAGATTAACAAGAAACTGTTTACAAAAAATCGGTGTATTAAAATATGACGCATTTGAAGGCATGGGGGGAAAGCTCAGTTTTGCATTATGTATATTGGATTATAGAGATACCGGATATATATTAAACAGTATTCATTCCAGAGAAACTACTTTCAGTTATATAAAAATAGTGGAGAACGGTCAAACCGATCAGATACTTACTGAAGAAGAAAGAATTGTTTTGGAACAGGCATTGGGTTACAGGGAAAGGTAAAAGGTCCGCAAATTTATACGGACCTCTTTTTTTATAGATTTATCTTATCCAATCTCTTGCTTATCTCAGAACCAATAATAGATGCTACTGCTATTTTGATGGCATCTCCCAATAAAAAAGGAACCACGCATAATAATAATGATGCTAAAAATCCCTTGCCTTGCTGAAATGAAAACCATATAGTGCCGAGAAGATAACAAAGTGCAAGACCGAGTATCATTCCTAAGATGTCAAAGATAATGCCCTTCTTTAAATGAATAAAGAATGAGCTTATATATACTGTAAATAAAAATCCTACAAGGTATCCTCCTGTCGGTCCAAGTATCTTGGCAACTCCACCGGAATAACCTGAAAAAACAGGTAATCCCAATATACCAAGCAGTAAAAATAAAACTACAGATACAAGTGATTCTACCGGCTCAAGCACATAAGCTGTAAGATATATTGCCAATACACCAAGAGAAACAGGTACGGGGCTGATAAAAATCGGTATCGATACGGGTGATAATATGCATAGTATTGCAGTCATAAGTGATACTATAGCCATCTTTTTTATTGTAATTGTTCTTGCCATAAAAATCTCCTAAAAATAAAATACATAGAAATAATAGTATAAATTAATTTAAATGTCAACTTGATTTAAATATAAGTTGACATTTAAAACGGTACCTGTAAATATTTCCGGTACATTAACTACCGGAAATATACTTGCAGAATATAAATTATAGAAGAAAAAATGCAGGAAATGTAATAGTTCATCATGTAAATCCGGCAGGGGAAAGTCTAAAAGATGATGATATTGAAAATACATATTTGTATGTGATAGTTCTTATATTATCAATGACGGTCCTTGCGAGCATCAAGAATAAGAAGAAATAAATATAATATAAGTCTGCATCTCTAACGGTAAGGACTTATATATATGAAGTTTCTGTTTGATTGTAAGAAAATAGTCAGATTTATCACAATGAAATTGAATTGACAATAATGAATTCTTTTAGTAGAATTAAATACTGTGTAAGTAGGCGATGATATTTACACATAGTGAATATGCGATGGTATTCACAAAGAAAAAGAAATGTAAAGCAACCAATAAAAAAGGAGGAAAAAGGAATGCCAACATTTAACCAATTAGTTAGAAAAGGCAGACAGACTTCAGAAAGAAAGTCAACAGCTCCTGCTCTTCAGAAGGGATTCAACTCACTTCATAAGAAGTCAACTGATATCTCTTCACCACAAAAAAGAGGAGTTTGTACAGCTGTTAAGACTGCTACTCCAAAGAAGCCTAACTCAGCTCTTCGTAAGATTGCCAGAGTTCGTCTTTCTAATGGAATCGAAGTAACAAGCTACATCCCGGGAGAGGGACATAACCTTCAGGAGCATAGCGTTGTGCTTATCCGTGGAGGTAGAGTAAAGGACTTGCCAGGTACAAGATACCACATTATCCGTGGTACATTAGATACTGCAGGTGTCGCTAACAGAAAACAAGCTCGTTCAAAATATGGAGCTAAGAGACCAAAAGATAAGAAATAAGAATAAAGTTGGTTTTTAGAAAAGAAAGCAAAGCTTTCAAATTAGATGGTGCCGATTTTTTGTTGGTTGCAAAAAATATAGGCACGAGGACGCAGGAAGCGAGTACCTAAGATCTAATTGAATATTAAGGAGGGAAGAAACGTGCCACGTAAAGGACATACACTAAAAAGAGATGTATTAGCAGATCCTTTATACAATAACAAGGTAGTTACAAAGCTTGTAAATACTATTATGTTAGACGGTAAGAAGGGTGTTGCACAAAAGATTGTGTACGGAGCATTTGATAAGGTTTCCGATAAAACAGGAAAGGATCCTGTAGAGGTTTTCGAGGAAGCTATGAACAATATAATGCCTGTACTTGAAGTAAAGGCGAGAAGAATAGGTGGAGCTACATATCAGGTTCCTATCGAAGTAAGACCTGAGAGAAGACAAGCTCTTGCTCTTAGATGGCTTACATTCTTTTCAAGAAAAAGAGGCGAGAAGACACAGATCGATCGTCTTGCAAATGAGATAATGGATGCGGCAAACAACACAGGTGCTGCAGTGAAGAGAAAAGAAGATATGCATAAGATGGCAGAGGCTAATAAGGCATTTGCTCATTATAGATTCTAATAGGAGGAAACCAATTGGCTGGAAGAGAATATCCTTTAGAGAGAACCAGAAATATTGGTATCATGGCTCATATAGATGCGGGTAAGACCACTCTTACAGAGCGTATCCTATATTATACTGGTGTAAATTATAAGATTGGTGATACTCATGAGGGTACTGCCACAATGGACTGGATGGCGCAGGAAGCAGAGAGAGGTATTACAATTACTTCAGCTGCTACAACTTGCCACTGGACATTACAGGAGTTTAATAAAGTAAAGGCAGGTGAGAAGGAGAATCGTATAAATATTATCGATACTCCGGGACACGTTGACTTTACAGTAGAGGTAGAGAGATCACTTCGTGTACTTGACGGTGCGGTAGGTGTATTCTCTGCAAAAGAAGGTGTAGAGCCTCAGTCTGAGAATGTATGGAGACAGGCTGATACATATAATGTACCGAGAATGGCATTTATCAATAAGATGGATGTTATGGGTGCCGATTTCTTCGGAGCGGTAGAGCAGATTCATACAAGACTTGGAAAGAATACAATAATGCTTCAGATTCCTATCGGAAAAGAGGATGATTTTAAGGGAATTGTAGACCTTTTTGAAATGAAGGCTTACATTTATAATGATGATAAGGGTGATGATATCTCAATCATTGATGTTCCTGATGAAGTAAAGGATGAGGCTGAATTATATCGTGGTGAGCTTATCGAAAAGATTTGTGAGCTTGATGATGAACTTACAATGATGTATCTTGAAGGTGAGGAGCCTTCAGTGGAGCAGCTTAAGGCGGCTCTTAGAAAGGGAACTTGTGAGAACAAGGCAATCCCTGTATGTTGCGGTACAGCTTATCGTAACAAAGGTATTCAAAAGCTTATTGATGCTATAGTGGAGTTCAT
Organism: Lachnospiraceae oral taxon 107 str. F0167; assembly: GCA_000209465.1. Lineage (GTDB taxonomy): Bacteria > Bacillota > Clostridia > Lachnospirales > Lachnospiraceae > Lachnoanaerobaculum. The sequence goes on from GL890587.1 coordinate 18,119, forward strand.
GCCGGCACCGACAGATATCCCTTCAATCAAGGGTGTTGATCTTGACGGTAATGAAATAGAGAGACATTCATCAGATGATGAGCCTTTCTCAGCTTTGGCATTTAAGATAATGACAGATCCTTTCGTAGGAAAGCTTGCATATTTCAGAGTTTACTCAGGAACACTTAACGGCGGTTCTTATGTGCTTAATGCTACAAAGGGTAAGAAGGAGAGAGTTGGTCGTATCCTTCAGATGCATGCTAATAAGAGAACAGAGATTGACAAGGTTTATTCAGGAGATATTGCAGCGGCTGTAGGCTTTAAGCTTACAACTACAGGTGATACAATCTGTGATGAGCAGCATCCTGTAATACTCGAGTCAATGGAATTCCCTGAGCCGGTTATCGATATCGCTATCGAGCCGAAGACAAAGGCAGGTCAGGCAAAGATGATTGATGCTCTTGCTAAGTTGGCTGAGGAAGATCCTACATTCAGAGTTAAGACAAATGCTGAAACAGGACAGACCATCATATCAGGAATGGGTGAGCTTCATCTTGAGATTATTGTAGACAGACTTCTTAGAGAGTTTAATGTAGAAGCAAATGTAGGTGCACCACAGGTTGCTTATAAGGAAACATTTACTAAGGCTGTTGACGTTGATTCCAAGTATGCAAGACAGTCAGGTGGACGTGGTCAGTACGGTCACTGTAAGGTTAAGTTTGAGCCGATGGATCCGAACGGAGAAGAGACATTCAAGTTCGAGTCAACCGTTGTCGGCGGTGCTATTCCTAAGGAATATATACCGGCAGTCGGAGAAGGTATCGAGGAGGCTACAAAGTCAGGTATCCTTGGAGGATTCCCGGTACTCGGTGTACATGCAAATGTATATGACGGTTCATACCATGAAGTCGATTCATCAGAAATGGCGTTCCATATAGCAGGTTCTATGGCATTCAAGGATGCTATGAGCAAGGCGGGTGCTGTACTTCTTGAGCCTATAATGAAGGTTGAAGTAACAATGCCTGAGGAGTATATGGGTGATGTTATCGGTGATATCAACTCAAGAAGAGGTCGTATAGAGGGTATGGAGGATATCCCAAGCGGTAAGCAGGTAAATGCATTCGTTCCGCTTTCAGAGATGTTCGGATACTCAACAGACCTTCGTTCAAGAACTCAGGGTCGTGGAAACTACTCTATGTTCTTTGATAAATATGAGCAGGTTCCAAAGTCTGTTCAAGAAAAAGTTCTTAATGATAAGAAATCTTAAAAAGCTAGGTTGAGAAAGTTTATTAACTTGCTAAATCTCAGCTGATACTATATAATATAACAAAATTTACTATTAATTTATGGTTTAATTCAAGGAGGAATTAACAATGGCAAAGTCAAAATTTGATAGAACAAAGCCTCATGCTAACATTGGTACAATCGGACACGTAGACCACGGTAAAACAACACTTACAGCAGCTATTTCTAAGGTTCTTGCAACAAGATTACCTTCAGATACAAACAAGATCGTAGATTTTGATAAGATCGACAAGGCTCCTGAGGAGAAAGAGAGAGGTATCACAATCTCAACATCTCATATCGAGTATGAGACAGAGAAGAGACATTATGCACACGTTGACTGTCCGGGACACGCTGACTATGTAAAGAACATGATCACAGGTGCTGCACAGATGGACGGAGCTATCCTTGTAGTTGCTGCTACAGACGGTGTTATGGCTCAGACAAGAGAGCATATCCTTCTTTCAAGACAGGTAGGTGTTCCATATATCGTTGTATTCATGAACAAGTGTGATATGGTTGACGATGAGGAGCTTCTTGAACTCGTAGAGATGGAGATCAGAGATCTTCTTAACGAGTATGAGTTCCCCGGTGATGATACACCAATCGTTCAGGGTTCAGCTCTTAAGGCTCTTGAGGATCCAAGCGGTGAGTGGGGTGATAAGATCATGACACTTATGGATGCTGTTGACAGCTACATTCCTGATCCTGAGAGAGAGACAGATAAGCCATTCCTTATGCCTGTTGAGGACGTATTTACAATTACAGGTCGTGGTACAGTTGCTACAGGTAGAGTAGAGAGAGGTACACTTAACCTCAACGATACAGTAGAGATTCTTGGTATCCATGAGGATAAAAAGTCAACTGTTGTTACAGGTATCGAGATGTTCAGAAAGCTTCTTGATCAGGCTCAGGCCGGAGATAACATCGGTGCACTTCTTAGAGGTGTTCAGAGAACAGAAATCGAAAGAGGTCAGGTTCTTGCAAAGCCGGGTTCAGTAACTTGCCATAAGAAGTTTACAGCTCAGGTTTACGTTCTTACAAAGGACGAGGGTGGTCGTCATACACCATTCTTCAACAACTATCGTCCACAGTTCTACTTCAGAACAACAGATATTACAGGTGTTTGCAATCTTCCTGCAGGAACAGAGATGTGCATGCCCGGTGATAACGTAGAGATGACTATCGAGCTTATTCACCCGGTTGCTTGTGAGCAGGGTCTTAGATTCGCTATTCGTGAGGGTGGTAGAACAGTAGGTTCAGGTAGAGTTGCATCTATCATCGAGTAATAAATTATAAAAAAGGGTATTATATCGGTTATACAGTGATGTATCCAGACGGATACTAGGTAATCTATAATACCTTCGAATAAAAAAGGGACTCCCAATATGAAGGGGAGTCCTTTTTAGTATTAAAGTTTTATTCTACCATTGAGCCAGACATTACCTTTAAAGCGCCTTCCGATAAGAGGTTCACCCTGTAAATCATCTTTTCTTATTGCGATGGTAAAAATTATATCGCTGGATTCAATTTTTAGTATCATTATTGTTTCTCCTGTTTCGGAGTTTTCCTCTTGGCTGAAATCCAAAATCTTCCCTATAATACTGTACATATCGGTTGCCATACCAAAAGGCATAAATAATGTGTCCACGATGCTGTAGAGGTCTTCATTTTGTATTCTTGAATTTAATGTAGAATTTATAATCACATCTTCTTCAGTCAAGTTTATGGAGTCGGTACTGAATTTTGGAACTTCAAAAAACAAATCTCTGTTAAAAATTCTTTGTTTTGCAATTTCAAGTTCTGCCACACTTTGTTTAATAGGCAATAATACTTTGGCATCATTACAGAATCCGAAAAGGCTTGTAGACTTTATGGAAGTATTGGCATTGTCAATATAATCAAGACTGTTTGAAAGTCTGAATATAAGAGACATTCCAAGTCTGCCGTCATCAAGCATACCGAAATAATTTATACCATCCACATATCTTTCCGCACTACAGCTTGATGTGGAACTTGTTACCGTATTTTTCATATAGGGGTAGAATCCCTCTCTTATAAAGACTCCAAGATTTTCCATATATCCATGTATACATAAGCCCAGTGAAGGTGAGATATCTTTTCGTATTTCCCAAAGTCTTTCCTTCTCTTTTGTTACAACTATTCTGGCAGAAGCAATATTTTCTCTTTGTATTTTATCAAGTAATTCTCTTACCTCGGTCTTCTTCTTGTACATTGAGAAGCCGATACTTCTAATATAGTTTTGCAATTATATACCCTCTTTTCTACGGGATTTTCTTATTTGACTTCTCTTTTCTCCCGCAAACCAATCTCGTTTTTGTATATCAGTTTCAGGTATTAACCTGGGCACTCTGGCAGGCTTATCATTTTTTAAAGCCACATAGACCAGATATGCCGTATTTACAAGTGATCTTTTGCCTGTAGCAAGGTCTTCTACATAGCTGTTTACTTTAACTTCCATTGTACTGTTACCCACATGTGTTACAGTGGACATAAGTACTGCAATATCGCCAAGATGTAACGGCTTTGCAAAATGTATATTGTCTATCGCAACGGTTGCAACCGGCATATTACAATGTCTTTTTGCGGCTATTCCTCCTGCCAGATCTATCCAGGAAAGCAAATCTCCGCCAAAAAGTCTGCCTGAAGCATTTAAATATCTGGCACTAACCTGATAAGCCTGCTCACATTTGGAATCATTTACGGTTTTTATAATATCACCTTCTCTGATATCATTTTTCCAAGGCGTGAGATTTTTTATCATCTCATCTGTTATGTTCTCCATATATACCTCATATATTAGGATTTATTTTTCTTTTCTTTATCATTTTTTCTTTTCTCAATAATAGATTCTATCACAGGTACCATGAAAATAGCTACAATACCGCCGGCAAAACCGTTATTATACAGATTCAGCCCCTTATAAACTATACCTACATTTAAAGCAACGGATGAATGTATAAATCCGGATATAAGACCTGCTATGATACCGAACTCTCCGGCAATAGGGGCAAGAGTGGTTGAAAGTAAAAGTGTAAGCATAGGCGCAGGCTCATTGATACGCCATTGTTTTAAAAATGCGGATATGCATACGCCTACCATTACAGGGAGAATATTTCTCATATGTTTTCCGGCAGGTGAAAATCCTACTATTGTAAATATGGAGCCTATGGTCGGACCGTTTAAATCGCCGCCTACAAGCAGTACAAATAATGTGGCAATAATACCGTTTGCAGCCATATTAAAAATATAAACTGCATCTGAATATTCATGATTATAGGTACCATGTACCCCGCTTTCCTTTAAAAGTGAAAAGTAGGAAGGAAGCAGTTTCTTTCCGTCAAGTAATACTGAAAGTATTACCATATATGAAAATAATACAAAAAGCGCTACAGCAAACAAAGCGGTATGCTCCGTATCCCAAATAAGTCTGGTCTGTATATCTATTCCGAATGAGCGGAATATGGAGACAAGTACGGTTGCTATAATACCTGAAGAAAACCCTACATTATACAGAGAATATCCTTTATGTGAAGATTTTACATGTATTGATATCGGAAGCAACACATAGCCTATAACCAGTCCTGTAATACTCGCAAGAATAAACTGCCATACAACGCTTGTATGTACTGCCTGCATAACCAGAGTAATAGCAGGTGATAAGCTGGTACCATAAAGACCGTAATAGATATATTTTTTTAATGAATATCCATGAAGCCTTGCATATATAAAGAAGCCCAAAAGTATCAACCATATATTTACAACATTTTTTCCGAAGAGAGAGAAACCGAAAATTAGGTAGGAACTCACCACAATATGTCCGTCAAACTCTACTTTAAAATGATGTAATAAGAAGAGTAAAATAAGTGTGAGTGAGCCGGCATTAAAGAATGCTGCACCTATACCGCCAACCACTATATAGTCGGTAATCAAAAGGTCAGGTTGAATAATTATTTGCCACAGTCCGGGTATTATCTTATCTATAGGAGAAAAGATTAATGCAAAAATCATAAAATAAATAGGCACTGTAGAGATAAGCAAAAATCTCTGAGTGTAAGCTAATTTTCCGGTGGCTCTATAATTCTTAAAAAATGCCATAAGAAACTCCCTTTTAAGGATTGATAAACTAAGCAAAACAATCCTATAATGTTTTTTATTTAATTATAATGAATATGGGCAAGTTTCGTCAAATGATTTAGTAGGTATAAAGAAAAATATAAGAAATATAGAATACTTAAGTAAAGTAAATATACATATAAAATGAATAGAGGATGAATTTATAGAATAAACTATAAAATAGAGTCAAATATTTCAAATAAAAACAAAAAAGCTGTTAGATATGCAACAGCTTTTAATGCGGGTGACAGGACTTGAACCTGCACGGTCGCCCACAAGAACCTAAATCTTGCGTGTCTGCCAATTCCACCACACCCGCATGCAGAAAAAATTATACTTTAAAAAATATTGGCTGTCAAGGGAAAACATGTCAGGAAGCGTTGCGATCAGGATTGTAAAACAAAAGTTCTAAAGGGGCTGCCTGAACTGTAATTTAAATATTTGCTTTTTAAAAGCCTGTATTAAAGAAAGAGATTTTTATAAGTCAGAGTATTGAAAAAATTTTTTTATAGGAATATCATATAATTGTAGCTTTTTAAACAGAACAAAATATATTGTAAATAATATAAGGAGTTATATGTTTTCAAATAATGTTAAAAAGATATTTGATAAGATAAAGGCAGATAAGGAAAATGAGGATTTTACAAAGGCAGGTATAGATCCTTTATTTAGTGCACCGGAGAGTGCCAAAGTAATTATTGTAGGGCAGGCACCGGGGATAAAAGCTCAGGAGGCAAAAAAATACTGGTTTGACCGAAGCGGTGACAGACTTAGAGAATGGATGGGAGTGGATAAAAAGACATTTTATGATTCGGATATTTTTGCGATTATACCGATGGATTTTTATTACCCCGGTAAAGGCAAAAGCGGTGATTTGCCGCCAAGAAAAGATTTTGCTTCTAAATGGCATCCCTTACTTTTGAAGGAACTTCCAAATGTGGAACTTATTGTACTGATAGGGCAGTATGCACAGAAATACTATTTGGGAAACAGGGAAAAGTCAAATCTTACAGAGACTGTAAAAGCATATAAAGAATATTTGCCAAGATATTTACCTCTTGTACATCCTTCCCCAAGAAATATGATGTGGATGAAGAAAAATCCGTGGTTTGAGGAGGAGGTAGTGCCTGTTTTAAAGGAAAGAATCAGAGGATATTTAAAAATTTAGATACAAAAACACAGATCAGACGCATTTTGAACATAAAAAGAACTTACTAAAAACATATATTTGCCATAATTTATCTTTAATATATAGCAAACGATATCAATATATAGGGAGGCATTATGGCAAGATTAGTTTTTGAAAGAATTGAAGAAGCGGCAAACGGATTATAATTTAAAAATAAAACCACTAAGAGGCATTGACTAATCAATGCCTCCTTTATTTATATCCTACTGTATTTTGGTCATTTTACCACTGCTATCAACGTAGTAGTTGTCGATCCACTGATCCACAGCCAATGTTCCATTGTCATTTAGGTAATACCAAGAACCTGATGATTTAATCCAACCGGTTTTCATAATACCATTCTTGTCCAAATAGTAAGTCTGATCATTATAGCTCACAAAGCCTGTAGCAGGATTGCCTGAACCATCAACAACTTTCCATTCACTGCCTGTCTGACTCCATTTAAAAGAGTTTGCATCTGTAATCTTCATGGCAGCATAGCCGGGTACAGCAACAGTCATGGAAATAGTGGCAGTAAGCATTAACATAGATATAGTTTTCTTAACAAACATAACTGACCTCATTTTCCATCAAAATATTCAAACTAAAATGTAGCTTGTTCTAATATTATAACAGCATTTTTCCGATTGAAAAGGGAATAAATATAATGGTAAGAAACTGTAAGAAAAAAGAAAGAGATTCCGATATTATAAAATATATAGATATAGGGGAAATATGAAAATATATGGTAAATGTAAAAGTACTCCCGTCTTGACTCATTTATATAAAGGTAGTATTCTTTTAGCATAAAGTCTTTACATTCTTTTTTTGTCTGCTTATTTTCAGACAAAGGAGGAGGGTTCCTGACATCGTGAAAAAAAGAGCCTTCCTCAGATGTCTATTATCAATACCAAAAGGAGGTATGGAATTGAAGAAAAAATGGTTCGTACGCTTTATACCGATGCTGGTTTGCTTTATGGGTGTTTTTTCACAGAGAGCAAAGGCATCCACAGGTGTTTATGTTCCGGATCCCGTGACAGGATTTGTGGCAAATGTCCGAGATGCAGCCTATGGTGCAGTGGCGGATGGTGTGAGTGATGATACTGCGGCGATACAAAGAGCCATTGATGCGGTTTCTGCAGCAGGTGGAGGAATAGTGGATATTCCTGCCGGTAACTATATGATCAATACTCTGCATCAGACAGGGCATAGCTATGAGAGAGCGGGACTTGTATTAAAAAGCAATATTATAGTGCGAATGGCCAATGGTGCGGTACTTAGGGCAATTCCAAACGGGGAGAGATCCTATCAGATATTCAGTATCACTCATGTGGATAATGTACATATCATGGGTGGTAAACTTATCGGAGACCGTGATACTCATATCGGAAATTTGGGGCAGACCGGATACGGTGTTCGTATTACAGATGCGACCAATGTAGTTATTGAGGATTTATATGCAGGTGAATTTTGGGGAGATGGTGTATTTTTAGGAGAGGACAGTAGAAATATTACTCTTTACAGAGTTATCTGTGATCATAACCGTCGTCAGGGAATGTCTATTGTAGGCGGACATAATGTAAAAATACTGGAATCCGAGTTTAAAAGATCTGACGGAACTCCCCCAAAATCCGGAATTGATATAGAGCCTGAGGGAGATCATCCGATTGTAAGCGGTGTTGAAATACGAAACTGTTTATTTGAAGGAAGCAGTACCGGTTTTGTAGTAAGCAATCAATATTCCAACAGTGTTGCGGAAAATATTATCTTTGCAGACAATATAGTACGCGGTAATAAAACCGCTGTAAATCTCGTAGGTATACAAAGCGGCGAAGTTACCGGCAATACTATCTATCATGATCAAAGTATTACAGAAAATGATACGCATTGGGGTATTAGGCTTCGTAATGACGGACGCCATCCGACAAGAAATGTAATAGTCAGAGGCAATACCATCTATGGTGGTAATGTAGTTGATACTACAGGAGAGAGCAGCAATGTGATTCAAAATAATACCTTTAAGGCAGCTGTATATATTAGAGGTATTGCACATGCAGGACAAACACTTAAAGCTAAGGTATATGACGGTGATTACGGAGACCTTCATGTCCACAATGTGGTATGGGTTCCGGCTACAGCAATTTCTTCTTATCAGTGGTATGCTGACGGAACGGCAATTGCCGGTGCTACACAGTCAAGCTATATACCGACAGCCGCCGATACGGGAAAAGAGATCACAGTGCGTGTTCAGTATACTGATAAAGAGGGAAATGCGGAAGATGCTACCAGCCCTCCAACACTGCCGGTAAACTATGCAAATCATGCGCCGACCGATATCACACTTAATCCTCTTTTTATCTACAGTGATGAATATCTGGCAGAAGTAGGTCTTTTAAATACAACAGATCCCGATGCCGGAGATGTGCATACTTATACCGTGGATGATGAGCGATTTGAGATAGTATATGATAATCTGTTGCGCTTAAAAGGTGATAATTATATACCGTTCGGCTCTGTGGCAAATATAACTCTTAATGTAACGGCGACAGATGTACTGGGCGCTTCTTACACAAAAGCTTTTACAGTGGAAGTTACAAGACCGAAGAATCAGCCTCCTAAAAAAATCACAATTGATAATAATATTCTGACAGCAGGAAGACCGGGAGAAATTGTAGGTAAACTTACAACTCTTGATCTTAATGTAGGTGATACACATACCTATAATGTAAGTGATTCACGATTTGAGGTAAATTCTGAAGGAAAGTTGAAGCTCAAAGACGGAGTGAGTGTGGATGCCTCTTTAGAGCCAAGCATCAGCTTAAATGTGCAGGCAATTGACTCAGGAGCAAGAGCTTATACGGAGAAATTCACATTGCAGGTACAGGCGGGAAGCGCCGGAGCAGGAAATACCGGAACGGGAAATGCCGGAGCAGGAAATACCGGAGCAGGAAATACCGGAGCGGGAAATGCCGGAGGCGGAAATATTGGAGCAGGAAATGCCGGAGGCGGAAATACCGGAGCAGGAAATGCCGGAGCAGGAAATGCCGGGGTAGGAAATGCAGGAGGCGGAAATATCGGAGCGGGAAATGCCGGAGGCGGAAATACCGGGGTAGGAAATACCGGAGCGGGAAATATCGGAGCAGGAAATACCGGGATTGCAACACCGTCAGGGGCAAGACAGAGTGATATTGTAACACCTTCCACTTCAGATCAGGACAGCAGAAATTCAAGGAGATCAGGAAGAAGTTCCGGCAGATCGGGCGGCAGTGGTTCGGGAGAGTCGAGTAATCGCAATAAAAGTAAAAAACTTAGAAGCAGTAATGCATCTTCAGGCAGTTATTCCTATGTACAGACCAATGGAAAAAGATATGATAGAGGCAGCTGGAAGCAGGTAGGAAATATATGGCAGCTTGATGTAGACGGAACACAGGCAAAATCCGCATGGGCATTTCTATCAGATAAATGGTATCTCTTTAATGAAAAAGGAGATATGGTGACAGGATGGGCAAATGTTGACGATAAGTGGTATTTTATGGACTCATCAGGTGCTATGCGTGAAGGATGGCTGGAAGACGGAAACGGAGAATGGTATTATATGAATCCTATATCTGACGGAACCAGAGGAGCTATGAGAACAGGATGGCATCAGATTGACAGAAAATGGTATTATTTTAATACAGCTTCAGACGGTGCTCAGGGAAAGATGCTAAAGAATCAGAGAACACCTGACGGATATCTTCTAAAAGCCGACGGAATTTGGGATGAGAGTGCCGCAAAGCAATAAACTTCTAAAAAAATCCGTATTCAGTTTAAAAATAGAATTATTCTAAGTGAAGAAGAATATACCTTCTTACTTAGAAAGATGGGACAGACTTAAAAATCTGTCTCATTTTTTATAATAGGGAATTTAATATTATAAAAGCTGTAACTAAAACAGAAATGTAAAACAGTATAATACTTATAAATCTTATGGTATAATTAATATGTTGATGTTTTGTAAATATTTCGGTCGTGAATGCGGATTTTACTTAAAAAAACATATATTTACTTAAATAGGGAGAATACTATGAAAATCAAATTAAGCAAGTATATAGCAAAAAGACTTGTGGAGCTTGGTGTCAGCCATGGATTCAGTGTGACCGGAGGCGGCGCTATGCATCTTAATAATGGTCTTGGACATCAAGAAGGACTTACAATCACGTATAATCACCATGAACAAGCCTGTGCAATGGCGGCTGAGGCTTATGCCAGAATAAATAATAAAATGGCGGTGCTCTGTGTGACCACAGGTCCCGGAGGAACAAATGCAATTACCGGTGTACTCGGTGCATGGCTTGATTCTATACCTATGTTTGTACTCTCAGGGCAGGTAAGATATGATTGGACCGCCAGATATTCAGGTGTGGGTATCAGGGCTATGGGAGATCAGGAGTTTGATATATGTAAGTCCATAGAATGTATGAGTAAATACAGCGAAATGGTTATAGAGCCTATGCGAATAAGATATTTGCTTGAAAAATGCGCATATCTTGCAAATAACGGCAGACCGGGACCTGTATGGCTTGATATACCTTTGGATGTACAGGGAAGCTTTATAGAAGAGGATGAGCTGACAGGTTTTGATATTAAAAACTATGAAGAAGGCGGTGACGGTTGGGAAAAATCATCACCATATAAAACAGAACTTGATGACAGGACAAGACTTGATTTAGGAAATAAGCCAAAGCTTGTTTCGGATGAAGTTTTAAAAGAGATAATAGAAAAAATAAGAAATGCCAAAAGACCTGTATTTAATGCCGGAAACGGTATAAGGATAGGAAATGCACATGAGGAGTTTTTGGAGCTTTTGGAGCTTTTAAATATACCGGTGGTGGTAGGATGGAACTCTGAGGACTGTCTGGAGGTTGAGCATCCTTTATATTCCGGAAGGCCCGGAAATTTCGGTGACAGACCCGGAAACTTTACAGTGCAAAATTCCGATTTGGTATTTTCCATAGGTTCAAGACTCAGCCTAAGACAGGTAGGATTTAACTATCAGGGATGGGCAAGAGAAGCATTTACGATAATAAATGATATTGATATTGAAGAACTTAAAAAGCCGACTGTACATATAGATATACCTGTGCATGCAGATTGTAAAATTTTTATGAGGCAGCTTATAGATTTATTAAAGACTCAAAAAACACCGGTATTTGATGGAGGAGAAGGTCTGAACGGTATGAGCTGGTTACAGACCGTTAAGTATTGGCTGAAAAAATATCCTGTATGTAAGGAAGAATTCCTTGAAAATGATGACAGCAAAAAAGCCAATGTATATGCCTTTATAAAGGAAATAGGCGACAGAGCAAAGGAAAATCAGATAACGGTTGTGGGAAACGGCTCCGCCTGTGTGGTTGGAGGACATTCCTATATTATAAAGAAGGGACAAAGATTTATATCAAACTCAGCCGTGGCTTCCATGGGCTATGATTTGCCTGCCGCAATAGGTGCATATATGGCAAACCTTGACGGAAAAAGATTTGAGAATGAGCTGATACTTATTACAGGTGACGGAAGTATTCAGATGAATTTGCAGGAGTTGCAAACCATTGTCCATCATAAGATGAATATAAAAATTTTCCTTATAAATAATGAAGGATATCACAGTATCAGACAGACTCAGACAAAGTTTTTCAGTGATGAAGTACCGGTTGGAATAGGTCCTGACAGCGGTGATCTTTCTTTCCCGGATATGGGCAAACTTGCGGCAGCATATGGAATAAATTATATTTGTGCAAAGACCAATTCCGAACTTAAAGAGGCGGTGGCAAGGGCTTTTGAGATGGATTCACCGGTAATTTGTGAGGCTTTTGTAACCAAGGAGCAAAACTTTGAGCCGAAATCATCAGGTAAACAATTGCCTGACGGAAGGATGGTAAGTCCGCCACTTGAAGATTTGACACCTTTCCTGTCAGATGAGGAAATGGATGAAAATATGATAGTACCGAGGATGCCGGAATAAACTATGAAAATACTAATTACAGGAGCGGCTTCATTTTTGGGAAGGCATCTGGTGGAATATTTTCTTTCCAAAAATGAAGAAGTGCTGGCTTTGGTCAGAGAAAATGCCAGAGGAATGGAAGAACTTTTAAAGTATAAAAAAAACAGCGGATTCAAGCTGACAGTTTTGGATATGAAAGATATAGAAAAGCTGGAGGATGAGTTTGATATATGTATACATTTGGCATGGGGAGGTATAGGAAAGACCGGCAGAATGGATAAGGATATTCAAACTAAAAATATAGTTGCTGCCAAAAATCTTATGAAGCTATGTAAGAAAAAAAATGCAAAGAGATTGCTTTTTGCAGGCTCTCAGGCTGAATACGGTCAGACTTTGGAAGATATGGAAAATATCTACGGAAAAGATTTTGATATAAATGCTATAGAAAATCAGGATGAAAACTCTCCCACAAATCCAAAGTCGGAATATGGCAGGGCAAAGCTTGAATTAAAGAGTGAGTTAAAAAAGCTTGGAGACGGTTTAAATATAGAATATGTACATATGCGTATTTTTTCAGTATTCGGCAGAGGGGATCATGAAACCTCTCTTGTATCGTCCTGTGTAAATAATTTTATGGAGAATAAAGATGTATATATAGGTGAATGTCTGCAATCATGGAACTATATATATGTAAAGGATTTATGTAAAGCCATATATTTATTGACAGTAAAAGAACTGAAAAATAATTATGTATTTAATATAGCAGGTGAAAAAAATCAAATACTGATGGACTATGTAAGAGATATGCATAGGATATTAAAAAGTAAGAGCAATATCATAGTGGAAAAAAGAGAAGCTCCCACTGAGGGAACGCCGTTTTTAAAGCCGTCTATAGAGTTGCTTAAGGAGTTGGGCTTTAAAGAGGACTATGGTTTTGAGGGCGGCATTAAGGATATGTGCGCTATAAAATAAAGAATTATATAGGAGAATATTTTGAAAAAATGTATCAGCTGTAAAGGCTCATTACATGAGCTTATGAAAATAGAAAATATGCCTGCAAGTGCACAGGATATACCCACAAAGGAAGAACTTACAAAGGATAAGGGTATAGAGGTGGAGTTATGTGTCTGTGAGGACTGCAATCTGGTACAATTAAAAAATGATGCAGTCTATTATTACAGAGATGTGATAAGAGCGGGAGGTTATTCCACCACTATGGAAGACCTTAGAAAAAGCCAGTATAAGCATTTTATAGAATTTGCTTCACTAAAGGGTAAAAAGATAATAGAGGTAGGCTGTGGCAGAGGCGAGTTTTTAGGTATGCTTGCCGGATTTTTTGTAGAAGGTTATGGCACAGAGCATAAAAAGGAGCTTGTAGAGATTGCAAGGAATGCCGGATTAAATGTGGAGGAGGACTTCCCCGAATCTGAGAATCATATATTTAAACATGGTCCTTTTGATGCATTTATGTCATTTAACTTTTTGGAGCATCAACCTCATCCAAGGACTTATCTTAAGGCTATTTACAATAATTTGTCACAGGAGGGCTATGGGCTTATCACTGTTCCAAGCTTTGAATATATTTTGGAGCAGAAAAGTTTCTATGAGATAATTCCGGATCATATAGCATACTACAGCTTTGAAAGCCTGACTCATCTTTTAAATATATGCGGTTTTGATGTACTTGAGAGTAGAATAGTAAACAGGGATACTATAGAGGTTATAGTTAAAAAAAGAAAGCTTCCTGATATCAGCGGTATCATTGCAAAGAAAAATGATATTGCAAATGAAGTTTTGGAAACTGTAAAGGGCTATGCAAAAAAAGGTAAGATAGCCATCTGGGGAGCATCACATCAGGGATTTACCCTATGCGCTACTACAGGTATTGCAGACTATGTGGATTGTATAATAGATTCCGCACCGTTTAAACAGGGGAAATATGCTCCTGCCTCTCATATACCTATTATTTCACCTGATGAGGCAAGGAAAAGAAAATTCGGGGCGATAATAATAGTCGCTCCGGGATACACTCAGGAGATATCAAATATTATAAAAACAACATTTGATAAAGATATAGATATCTATACGCTTATGACTGACAGATTAAGCAGATTGTAGTTTTAATAAGTTTTAAAATTCAATAGTGAGATAGAAGGAGTAGTAATGAAGGCTATTGAAGTATTATTTCCGGTATTTTTTATGATGTTTCTGGGGTTTTTATCAAGGAAATATTCATGGATAAAACCGGAGCAAAATGAAGGTGCCAAAAAGATAATATTTAATATACTGTTTCCGATACTGGTATATCATGTTTTGGCAATATCAAAGATTTCGGAGAGCTTTATACCGCAGATAATATATGTGGATGCAATGTGGATAATAATATATATAGTGGGAAGGCTGCTTTCAAAAAGGATTGGAGGAAAATATAAAAATATAGCCCCTTTTCTTTTACTAACCTGTGAGGGAGGCAGTGTAGCATTGCCGCTGTATATGAGCATGGTGGCACAGTCAAATGCAGTAAATATAATAACTTTTGATGTGGCGGGAATTTTGATAAATTTCGGACTTCTTCCGATACTGGTGACAAGGGAACTTTCCGGCAAGACTGATATAAAAGTATTGTTAAAGAAAATAATAATGAGCCCGTTTATGCTGGCGGTGATATTTGGAATAATGGCAAATATAACAGGTATTCAGGGTTATATTATGAACAGCGGTTTAGGCAATGTATATACATCCACAATGAGTATGATTACTACACCTATCACAGGTATAATACTCTTTACATTGGGATATGAGTTAAAGATGGAAAAATCTTTATTGATTCCGCTTTTAAAATTGGGGATTGTCAGAATATGCGGTTGTGTAATAATTATACTGGGATTTTTCATTTTCTTCCCGGAATATATGAAGGATACCATATTTAAGGCGGGAGTATTATTATACTATATGTGTCCGACAGGATTTCCGGTACCGTTACAGATAAAGTCTCTTATAAAAAGTGAGGATGAGGAGAACTTTATGTCCGCCTTTATATCATTATTTATGATAATAGCATTGGCGGCATATGGTATCATTACATATATATATATAAAATAAAAAGAATAAAAAAGTTAGAAGTAAGGATTTAATATAGGAGGAATTATGGCAAGGGTAAAAAAGATTTTTGCTATATTGGCAGCGATTGAATGTTTTGTAATAATGCTTTTGGAAATGTTTTTTTGGGAGCAGGTAGGTATGAAAATAAATCCTGCCATGACTGTAGAATTTCTGACTCAAACAGTTACTATGGCGGCAAATCAGGGACTGTATAACGGTTTTTTGGGCTTGGGCATTGTTTTAGGGCTTATAAGAAAGAACAAAGAGATGATACTCTTTTCACTGGCTTGTATGATAATGGCTTCGATATACGGTGCATACAGTGTGGATTATATGATAATTTTTAAACAGGGTATTATACCACTAATAGCTCTTATACTTATGCTGTTGGTTAAGGATAGAAAGACCACTTTGCATTTTAGAACATTTCATTTTAGATAAAATAAGATGTATTTAAGAAAAAATAATTTTTTACTCCCGACAATGACTAAAATTGTCGGGAGTTTTTTAATTTAAAGTTTTTTTAAATGACTATTTTATAAAAAAGTGCTAGACTGGTGTTATGGATATTTTATTTACAGATTTGGACAATACCTTGATTTATTCAAGAAAAACCTTTATAGAGGATAAGATAAATGTAGAGATTTATAATGGAGAAGAAATAAGCTTTATGTCAAAATATTCTAATGAGCTTTTATGTAAACTTAGTGCACATCTCCTTATAGTACCTATAACCACAAGGACTTATACCCAGTATAAAAGAATAAATCTTGGGATTTTGCCTGAATATGTTTTATGTGCAAATGGAGGAATACTTTTAAAAAACGGTATTATATCTGAGGAATGGTATAAAAAAAGCCTGGATATAGTAAAAGATTCGGCATCCGAGAGAAAAAAAGCATTTGATATTTTAAAAAAAGATAAAAGAAGAATATTTGAATGCAGAAATATAGACGATTTATTTATCTTTACAAAATGTGACAATATAGAGGATGTTGTAGAAGAGCTTTTTCAAAGGCTTGATATAGGCTTAGTAGATATTTTATATAATAAAGAAAAGCTTTATATATTGCCTAAGGCTTTAAATAAGGCGGATATGATAAGACGCTTTATAAAAGAGTATAAATTATCTAAAGATAAAGATTTGGTATTTGCAGCCGGAGATACGGAATTTGATATAAAGATGATAGAATTTGCAAATATCGGCTTTGCACATAAAGACTTAAATATAAATAGTAAAAATGTTTTTAATGATTATGAGGGACTTTTTTCCGATTTTTATTTGGAAGAGGTTTTTAAATATATTAAGGAGTAGGAAATGCCGGGATTTACAACTCATTATATTTTAGGTGTAAAGGCATATGGCAAGCTGGAGAGTTCGGTACTGAAATATATAATTTCCAAGTATAGATGGTTATATCAGCTGGGACTTCAAGGTCCGGATATGTTTTTTTATAATGTACCCATACTTAGGCATAGGGATTACAGGAATGTGGGTTCATATATGCATGAAAGCCATGTAAATGATTTTTTTACAAATGCCCTGTATGAAATACAGTCTATGGAATCAAAGCAAAAACAACAGCAGGCGATAAGCTATATTGCCGGTTTTTTATGCCATTATGTGGGGGATTATATCTGTCATCCATATATATATGCAAGAATCGGTCATGAAAGAGGAAAAAACAGTGCCTATATATATGGTCTGCATGCGGCGCTTGAAAATGATATAGACACCTTATTGTTAAAAAAGTATAAGAAAAAGAAAACCTCGGAGTTTAATCAGGCTGCCACATTGGCACTTAACGGTTTTGAAATACAATTTGTTTCAGATTTTCTTGCAAGGGTAATCAATAAGACCTATTATCCTATCACATATAAGAATAATTTTAGAGTAACTGCGGCAATGGTACACAGATCTGTGCTTGCAATGAGATTTGGAGTAAGAACTCTGGCAGATCCCACAGGCAAAAAAAAGGACAGGATAAATGCAATAGAGTCTTTGTTTTTAAAAGCACCAATAGTATCACAAAAGATATTATCCGATCAGATACCTGACAGTAAAACAACCTTTAATTTAGAACATAATATATGGATAAATCCATGGGATAAGAGTAAGTATTCAAGAGAAAGCTTTCCTGAGCTTTTTGATAAATGTATTGAAAGATGTGAGGAGATATTTAAGCTTCTAAACACAGAGGTATCACCTGAGAGATTGGAAGATACGGATTTTCATAGACTGTTAAAGAATATAGGTAATTACTCATACCACTCAGGGCTTGATGTAGGTTAGGTATGTAAAAGACTTTAAGTTAAAAATATAATTTAAATAAATTATTTAAAAGAAAGTGAGGTGAATATGATTATTTATCCGATGAATATAACAAAGCCCCTTGGTGCAAATGATTTAGAAGTTTTGAACCAAAATAAGGGCATTGTTTTAAACAGTGATAATGTGGATATTTTGAATAATTCCTATTATAAGAAAAAGGGAAGTGTTGCACAAAATACCGCACAGGCTCATGTAACTGCAGCAAGTCCGAATACAGGACAGGCTCAAAGCAGTGCGCAAGGTGTAAATGTGAAGCATATCACACTGCCTGCTTTAACAAAGAGGGTTTCAAAGGGACAGAAAGTGCCGCTAAACTTCTCTTCAAAGGATATGAAGATAAACTTTGGCTGGAATGTGAACAATCCCGCCTGTGATGTGGATGTATCGGCTTTTTTGCTTTCAGGCAGTGGAAAAGTTGTAGGTGATGACTATTTTGTATTCTACGGACAGGAAAGCAGTCCGGAAAAAAGTGTGTTGTTTAAAAATGTAGAGAATGCAAATGTATTGGAAGTATTTGATATAGACACTTCAAAATTAAATCCGGCTGTTCAAAAAATAGTTTTTGTAATGACTATAAATGATGCACTGGAAAATGCATTAAACTTCAGTATGCTAAAGGATGCATATATTCAGATAGTGGACCCTGTGACAAATGCAGAGGTCGCATCCTTTTTGGTAGAGGAGTATTATAATAATATAAATTCAATGATGATGGGTGAGGTATATCTGCACAATGGTGCATGGAAATTTAATGCAATAGGAAACGGAGTAAATAAAGACTTGGCAGGTCTGTGCGAATTTTACGGTGTACAGGTCGAATAAAGGAGGGAAATATGCTGACATTTGAAGTTATTAATGAGTTGACACTTAAGGTTACTTGTGAGGGAAGTGATACCTTGATTGCAAAGGCGGGTGCATTTATAGCGGGAGAGAACTCAGGAGCAAAAAATTATACTTTTGAGAAAATGCTGCTTGGACCGGGAGGCAGTATCGGGCAGGCACTTTTCGGTCAATTGGTAAGACGAGTTACAGGTGAGAATATACCTCTTATGAAGGTTAATATGACAGGTAACTCCACCACATATTATGCCAACTATGGACAGCATGTAGTGGTATACAAGCTTGAACAGGGTGAAACTGTTTCTGTTGAGTCTGAGAATATACTGGCATTTACAAATGATTGTGATTATTCGGTAAGATTCCTGGGAATAGGTGTATTGTCACAGAAGGGACTTGCAACCACCACTTTGGTGGGCAGAGGAAATAATGCCTATGTAGCATTGCTTTCAGACGGAAACCCGCTGGTTGTTTCAAATGTGAAATCAAGAGATACTATTGCAGTGGATCCGGATGCTGTAATATGCTGGTTTAGCAGAAGCGGTGTAGGAGATCCTCAGATAAGAGCCGATATATCATGGAAGACTTTTATAGGACAGGCATCAGGAGAGTCATATACATTTGAATGGTCAGGCAATGAGCCTGTTACCGTACTTGTTCAGCCAAGTGAGAGAAGAGGCGGAATCAGTGTAAGCATGGATTGATAATAAATTTTATTGATTAAAATAAAAGCGATATAGAGCAAAATAAAAGAGACTGTAGTTTTAAAGACAATACATACAAAAACGGCTGTATTATTCTTTAGGAAAACAGTCTCTTTTTTATAAATTAAAGTTTCATTGCCTCTTTAAAAAAGTCCTTGGCATATCTGTACATTTTTAATGAGTACTCACCGAATTCTTCTCCCACATTAGCCTTATAAACAGTCCAAAGAGCCCAGAGATATCCGCTGAGTGCCATATATGCATACAACTTTTTATACTCATCGGAGGTAGGTTTTCTATTCAGATAGCTCTCCAAAAGTTTATCGGCTTTCTCCCTATTATAATAGGAATAAATTGCACACATTGAAATATCAATAACGGGTTCCGCCATACCCGCATATTCCCAGTCAATAAGTTTGATTTTATTATCGGAAGTTATAATAAAATTATCCGCCACACTGTCTATATGGCATAGACAGGTCTTCGATTTCATAGTATCAAGCATGTCCAGTAAAACCAGCATATTTTTATGTACATCCTCTACATCTTCAAATGATATGCCGCCGGTTTCATTACAAAGTTTTGTATAATAATCTATTCTTTCGGCTATATTAAACTCATGATTTACCTTAATATTATTTTGATGTAAAGATTTTAAAAGTTCCATACATTTTGACATTTCAGAAAAGTTTTCAGAATCTGCATTTCTTGAGCCTTCATAAAACTTTGAAATCTTATATCCGCTTTCCTTATCAAAATAAATTATTTTTTCGGTAATATGCAAATCTTTAACCGCCATATAGCAATCATATTCATTTGACCTGTTTATAAGTACATCTGTTCCCTTACCGGGGATTCTGCATATATAGCTTTGTTTATCCACTTCGAATAAGAAGGATTTATTGGTCATACCGGATTTTAATGTGTGAAGACCGACAATATGGCTTTCAGGTATATCAAAAACCTTTGATATAAGTTCCAATGCAACATTTCCGCTTTTTTCTTTATATTTGGAATCAAAGGCACGAAGTTCCTCAAGATTTTCAAACTCATATACTTGATTTGGGGGCTGTGGGTTTATATGCATAGAAGGCAGTAGAGCATTTTTTTTCTTTATTTCATTCATAAGCACATTTTCCCAATACCAGTCATCACTGCCCGGTGTAAAGAAAGCCTTTTCAAGTATGGGCATAAAGACAGATGAAAAATCTTTGCTAAAATACACAGGTCCATACATTACATAGGCATCTGTACCTCCTATTGCTATATCTGTTATTTCACGCTTTTTATTAAATTCAATTGCCCATTCATTTGTATTTCCTTCCATATATATGGAGGAATACCAGGAGTAGGGTTCATAGCTGTGATACATATTTTCTCTCATCCAGTTGTCGGAGGAGAGTATGTAAACATTTGAATTATTAATATAACGATAAACATAGTGCAAAGTGGATATATTATTTTTGGTGGAATAGTCGGGATTATAGACCAATTTTACATTATACTTATCTATAAGATATTCAAAATGCTCTTTTAAATACCCTACCACAATAATAATATCGAAGATACCCACTTCATGGAGTTGCTTTATCTGCCTCTCAATCATTCTCTCGCCGAAAACTTCAAGCAGACCTTTCGGCGTTTCAAAGGTAAGGGGCACAAACCTGGAACCGAATCCTGCAGCCATGATTATTGCACGCTCCACCTTAAATGGAGAAAGATAATCAAGTCCGGTCTTTGTTAATATAATTTTATTTCCGTCTTTATATAGGTAATTTAAAGAGATGGCATCCTTTATAAGATTATTGATGCTGCCAAGGGATATGGACATCGTATCAGCCAGTTCTCTCTGTGTGACGGCACTGTTTTCATATATTTCCCTGAGTAAATAGGCATATTTATTCATAAAAGCTCCTTGTAGAATATTAAGTTCAAAAACAATAAAAAAACTTATATATTGAACATATTAGCATATTAAGCCTTTTAAGTACACATTTTTAATGCAAAAAAGTTGTGGATGTAATATTTTTGTAAGAAATCAGAAAAGGAAAATATATTGCAAGTAATAAAATAAAGTTATATACTACGAGTGTCTTGAAATTAAGGAACTAAGAATAACCTTTACGGGACGCATTAGATTTTAAAAGGATTTCAAAAAGGAGATGCATTCATTATGAGAAAGCAAACAAAGATTGCTGCATTAATTTCAGCAGCAGCTGTTCTTTCAGTTGGTGGAGCTATGACAGCATTTGCTGCTACAGGCTGGCAACAGGAGAACGGAACATGGGTATATTATAACAGAAACGAAGAGAAAGTAACAGAGACATGGCAGAAGTCAGGTGACTACTGGTACTATCTTGATGACAAGGGCGAGATGGCTGTTGACTCAATCATCGACGACAATGGTGATACATACTATGTTGATGTAAACGGTGTTATGGTTACAAACCGTTGGGTAGCAGTTGACAATGAGAATGCCGGTGATGAGAATGAGCCAAACGTTTGGTGGTATTATTTCGGAGCTAACGGTAAGGCTTACAAGAGATCAGAATCTTCTACAAGTGATGTTTCATTAAAGACAATCAATGGTAAGAAGTACACATTCAATGCTGACGGTAAGATGCAGTATGGTTGGGTAAAAGACGGCGAGACACAGCATTATGAGAATGCTTGGCAGGATGCTGACTACTACTTCGGTGATCAGAACGACGGTGCTATGGCTGAGGGCTGGAAAGAGATCGCTATCGTAGATGATCAGGCGGCAGAACTTCAGCCTGGTGACAACTACTGGGAGGAGGATCAGACAAGATGGTTCTACTTCAAGGCTTCAGGTAAGAAGGAGAAGGATCAGCAGGGTAAGACAATCAACGGTAAGAAGTATGGCTTTGATGAGTATGGCCGTATGAACGCAGGTTGGTATACAAAGGCTACAGCATCTAACACTCCTGTTAAGGATGGCGGTAAACAGGGTGTTGCTACATATTCTAACTCATTCTTATACTACTCATCACCTGAAGACGGTGCTAGAGTTACAAAGGGATGGTTCAAGGTGACTCCGGGATACTATCTCCAGAGGGATAAGTATGAGGATGGATCAGATTACTGGTACTACTCAGATGGTAACGGAAAGCTTACAGTAAATGAGATCAAGACAATCAATGGTAAGAAGTATGCATTCGATAACTATGGTCGTATGATTTCAGGCTTCGCTGTACTTCAGATGGAAGCTAACTCATTTGGAACAGGTTTCAGCTCAAAGAAGATCGTTCAGAAGGTTAGCTCTGACGGTAAGTATGACAACGAGAACAACTATAATGCATTTGTAAAGGCTAATGACCGCTTGTTCACATCAGGTGAGCTTAAGGCATACTTCTTCGGTTCAGGTGATGACGGTTCTATGAAGGTAGGTAAGCAGACTGTTGAGTTTGACGGCGAGAAGTTTACATTCGAGTTTGCTAAGAACGGTTCTGACAAGGGTGCCGGAGTAAACGGTCTGACAGATCACAAGTTCTACATTGGTGGAAAGCTTGCTACAGCTGATAACGACAGCAAGATCGAAGTTGTTGTACTTGACAGCAACAGCAAGTTAGTTGGTAAGTACACTGTTGAAGATGCGCTTGCAGCTTATGGTGATGGCGGTAAGGCACACAATAAGTCAAACGGTGACTTGGATTACACAGAGTACAAGTTAACACGTCTTCCATCAGGAGCTAAGGCTTATGTTGTTAACACAACAGGTGCTATGGTTAAGAGCGGAACAAAGAAGGACGGAGACAATTTCAAGGTTAAGACATCTAACTACACAATCGACTGGATCCGTGTTGAGGAATAGTCTTAATACTGACTAAATAATAGGTTTTATAGGCTTGAGGTGGAGCGAAGTGAAACCTCATGGCATCTGATAAATCTAATGCGAGAGGAATACTTCCCTGTGGGGGTATTCCTCTTTTTGTTACTTGTAAATTGTATTAAATAAAAAACAGGAATTATTCTCATTATTGTGCTTGACTTTTTAGAAGTTTTAGTTCATAATAAAAGCACATTGAGGTTGTGCAAAATTAAATCTAACAAGCGTTAGATTTGACGCTAGCAATAGCAGGCTCATGCATAACCGGATATTGGAGGACAAGATGTTAAAAGATTTTAAAGAATTTGCGTTTAAAGGTAATGTTTTGGATATGGCGATAGGTGTTATCATCGGTGCGGCTTTCGGTAAGATTGTCACATCTTTGGTAAATGATTTAATTATGCCGATTATTTCATTACTTACAGGAGGTTTGAACTTCACTGATTTGAAGTATGTTATCACTCCTAAACATGGTGATATAGCGGAGAATGCTATTGCTTATGGCAGTTTCATCCAAAATGTAGTTAATTTCCTTATCATTGCATTCTGTATCTTCATGTTTGTAAGACTTATAGAAAAGTTTAAGAAGAAAGAGGAAGCAAAAATAGAGGAAGCACCTGCAAAGGCTGATGATGTTGTTCTTCTGGAGGAAATTAGAGATTTATTAAAAACAAAGAACTAAGGAGGAAATATGAGTTTTTATCGTTGTGCACACTGTGGAAAGATTGTCTCAGTAGTAGTTGATGGTGGTGGTACACTTGGATGTTGTGGAGAGCCTATGAAGGCTTTAAAGGCTAACACAACAGATGCAGCTCAAGAAAAGCATGTACCTGTAGTAACAGTTGAAGGAAATAAGGCTGTTGTAAATGTAGGTAGCGTAGATCATCCTATGACACCTGAGCATCTTATCGACTTTGTTATGATTGAGACAAGTCTTGGAAAACAATATAAGGGTCTTACACCTGAGGATAAGCCACATGCTGAGTTTGTTTTACAGGATGGAGAGAAGTTTGTTGCAGCTTATGAGTACTGCAATTTACACGGTTTATGGAAGGCAGAGGTGTAATTTATGAAATATGTATGTGATGTTTGCGGATGGGAATATGATGAGGCTCTTGGAGATCCTGATAATGGAATAGCTCCGGGAACAAAGTGGGAGGATCTCCCGGAAGATTTTGTTTGCCCTCTTTGCGGAGTAGGCAAGGATGAGTTTTCCCAGGAAGGCTAATAAATAAAAAATGAGTTAAGAGCCCTTAGGGGCTCTTTTTTGTAGTATAAACGGATAGACTTCATTTATACGGCTTTAAAGCGCTTATCCTGTTTTATTGTTTGACTTAATCTTATATGCTATACTATAGTGGAGTATTATTTAAAGATGGTAAGATTATGGAAAATATAAAAAAAGATTACAGTGAGATATTGGATAAAGAGCCTCCGAGCTTAAAAGTGCCGCTATCAAGCAGAGAAAGAGCTTCGCAGTATTTGGCTTTTGAGGCTGTACTCAGCGGGAAAAAGCTTTTGAAGATGGGTGAAGAGATCTGGCTTAGAGAATATGCACCTGAGGATTACAGACGGGAAGTATACAATTCCGGGAAGAAACAGGAAGAATAATGATTTGTGATTATTGTATAAATTATATATATGATGAAGATGTAGAAGGCTATATATGTGATGTAGATATGGATGAAGATGACTATGCAAGAATGAGAAGCAGTGATTATTCCACCTGCCCATATTATAGGAATAATGATGACTATTTGATAGTAAGGAAACAAATATAATGGAAATTGAGATAGATAAATTACCCGATTTACATGTGGAGAGAATAATCGACATAAGGTCTGAGCATGAGTTTAAGAGAGGTAATATTCCCGACTCCGTAAATATAGCAGAGGAGAAGATATTTGAAAGAGTAAAGGATTTTAATAAAAATGACATTATATGCTTAGTATGTGCAACGGGGAATAAAACAGAATATTTGGCTGAAGAACTTGAAGCTCTCGGATATAGGAATATATACAATCTTGTGGGCGGATATGAAGCCTATATGAAGCTTAAACTGAATGAGTTTTTAAAACAGGAAAGTGAAATAGAGGAATCAAATAAAAAAAGCAAAGATATCGAAAGAAGTATAATAAAAAAATTCAGAAAAAATATTTGGAGAAAGTTTACCGCTGCTATAAATGAGTATGAACTTATAAAAGACGGAGATAAGATAGCCGTATGTATATCGGGAGGTAAAGACTCCATGCTGATGGCAAAGCTGTTTCAGGAGCTTTTAAAGCATGGAAAAAGAAATTTTGAACTTGTATTTTTGGTGATGAATCCCGGATATGATGATATAAATTATCGTACAATAGTGGATAATGCAAAGCTTTTAGATGTGCCGATAGTAGTATTTGAGTCCTCTATATATGATATAGTTGCGGAAGATGAGAAATCACCCTGTTATCTTTGTGCAAGGATGAGGAGGGGACATCTGTATGCAAAGGCAAAGGAGCTTGGATGTAATAAGATAGCTCTGGGACATCATTTTGATGATGTTATAGAAACTATAGTTATGGGAATGTTGTATGGCGCACAGATACAGACTATGATGCCGAAACTTCATTCTACAAATTTTGAGGGAATGGAGCTTATAAGACCGCTTTATCTTGTCAGAGAAGAGGATATTATACATTGGGCAAAGTACAATCAATTAAATTTTATAAGATGTGCCTGCAGACTGACGGATAATTGCTCAATATCGGAGACCGGAGATAAGGGCTCTATGAGAGCGGAGGTAAAGAAACTTATCAGAGAGTTGGCTGCTAAAAATCCATATATTGAGAAAAATATTTTTAGAAGTGTGGAAAATGTCAGCCTGGATACGGTAATAGCCTACAAGAAAAATGGAGTAAAGCATTCTTTCTTGGAGAACTATGATTAAGAGGTTATTTTGTATGAGTGAAAAAACTTTGAATATTATGGTAGCTACCGATATTCACTACCTGTCAAAGAGCATTAATGACGGTGGTGAAGCCTTTGCAAATATGATAGCAAAGGGAGACGGAAAGGTAATGAAATATATTGAAGAAATAGTGGATACATTTTGCGCAGAGGTAAAGAAAAGAAAACCGGATGTGCTGCTTTTGCTGGGCGATTTAACTTTTAACGGGGAAAGGATAAGTCATTTGGAGCTTGCAAAAAAGCTGGAAAAAATAGTCGAAGCGGGAATACCTGTATATCTGATACCGGGCAATCATGATATAAATTATGAAAATTGCTTCGGATTTAAGGGGGATGAAAGATATAGAGTGGAGAGTGTGGATGCAAATGACTTCAGGGATATATATTCTTTTTGCGGCTACAAAAATTATGATTATTATGATGAGATTTCCGGAAGTTATATATCAAAGATAGCTGATGATTTATATTTATTGATGTTGGATACAAACTCCTACAGCTCAAATTATTTTAAAGAGGAAAGCTTTATATGGCTTGAAAATGTACTTAAAGAGATATCAAAAAATAATGCAAATATACTTGCCGTGAGCCATCAAAATCTTTTGGAGCAGAATTTTATGTTTACAGAAGGATTTATGATAGAGAATGCGGAAAGAATAGAGGAAATATACGAAAAGTATAATGTAAAGCTAAACTTGAGCGGTCATATGCATATACAGCATATTAAAAACAATATAATACCGGAAATAGTAACATCTTCACTGGCTGTTTCTCCGAATCATTTTGCAAGTATTGTCTATGACGGGGAATCATTTGTATATAGTACAGAATGTCTGAATGTGGAAAGTATAGAGAACTTTGCCGCTATCAGCAGAGATGAATTTAAAATTATGGGAAGCAGGCAGCTTTCAAAATTATTTAAGACCGCCCCCTACGAAAATGAAGACGAGGCGGATATAGAAAAGATGAGCAAGGTGTTTTTAAAAATGAATGAATGCTATTTTTCTGGAGAGATTTTTGATCCTTACGGATTTGAAGAGGGAATGAAAATTTGGGAAGAACAGCATGAAAGCTTCACATCTTTATATATAAAGAGTATACTGGATTCGGTGTTTACAGACCAGAACAGATTTATATTAAAATTATAGAAGGGAAGGACAATGGAAGGATTTGTAAATAGATTTATACGATATGTCAAGAAGAATACAAGGTCGGATGCAAGTAAGGCAGGTGTTGTAATTCCGTCCACAGCTTCACAGATGGAGTTTTTGGAGGAGCTTTATAAGGAGTTAAAGGAGATAGGGCTTGAGGATGTAAAGATAAATAAAAACAATGCATTTCTTACAGCCACAGTTCCCGCAAATACAGATAATGCTCCGGTGATAGGCTTTATTTCACATGTGGATACTGCGGATTTTAATGCGGAGAATATCTCTCCTCAGATACATGAAAATTATGATGGAGGGGATATAGCATTAGGTAATAGCGGATTTGTATTATCACCGAAGGAGTTCCCTAATTTAAAAAATTATATAGGTCAGACTCTTATCACCACTGACGGTACGACATTACTCGGTGCGGATGACAAGGCGGGAGTATGTGAGATTGTTTCCGCTATGGAATATCTTATTAATAATCCGCAGATAAAACATGGTAAATTGCGCATCGCCTTTGGTTGTGATGAGGAAGTAGGTGTTGGCTCCGACAATTTCGATGTAGAGGATTTTGGCTGTGATTTTGCCTATACAATGGATGGAAGTTCTGTAGGTGAGCTTCAGTTTGAATGTTTTAATGCAGCTGAGGCTAAGATTGATATACTTGGTAAGAGTGTACATCCCGGTGATGCAAAGAATAAGATGATAAATGCACTTACTATAGCAAGAGATATACAGATGGCTATGCCTCTTGTATGTGTACCTGAAAAGACCGAGTGTAGAGAGGGCTTTATACATTTGGTGGAAGCACATGGAAATGTAGAAAATGCCGAACTCACATATATTATAAGAGACCATAGCAAAGAGCTTTTTGAAGATAAAAAGAATATAGTAAAAAAGATTTGTGAAGAAATCAATGCAGGATATGATATAGAAAGAGTAAAACTCTCCATACATGATGAATATCGCAATATGGGAGATATTATAAATAATGATCCAAGAAGTGTGGATATTGCAACAAAGGCTATGGAAAACTTGGGAATAACAGTAAATAAGGATCCTATAAGGGGAGGAACAGACGGTTCAAAGATATCCTTTAAGGGACTTCCTACACCGAATATTTTTGCAGGCGGTGAAAACTTCCACGGAAGGTTTGAGTTTGTAAGTGTTCAGTCCATACAAAAGGCAATAGATGTTATTGTGGAGATAGCAAAGATAGCGGCTGAGGGATAAATTAGTCTTGCCGACCTCTGTTATTTAGTATTATAAAAACATAATTTTTACAAAAGGGGGAAAATAAAGTGGAAGTAAAAAAGCCTAATATAATACTGCTTTTGTCGGACGACCAAGGAGAATGGGCTATGGGGTGTTCGGGAAATCATGAAATAATAACACCTAACATAGACAGAATTGCAAGAGAGGGAATAAGATTTAAAAACTTTTTTTGTGCCTCTCCCGTATGTTCACCTGCAAGAGCTACATTGTTGACAGGAAGAATACCATCACAGCATGGAGTACATGACTGGCTGAGGGACGACAATAAAAAGCAGGAAGAAATTGAGTATTTAAAAGGACAGACAGGATATACCGATATACTTTCAAGGAACGGTTATGTGTGTGGCTTATCGGGGAAATGGCATCTGGGGAAGAGTTCTACGGCACAAAAAGGTTTTGATTACTGGTTTGCACACAAGTCGGGCGGAGGTCCCTACTACAATGCGCCGTTTTATGAGGACGGGAAACTTGTAAATAAAGAGGGATATGCGACAGACATAATAACTGATAAGGCTATAGACTTTATAAAAAAACATGCTAAAAAACAGCCTTTTTATCTGCATGTCGGGTATACGGCGCCTCATTCGCCCTGGCTTAACAATCATCCTAAGGAATATACGGATTTATATAATGACTGTCCTTTTGAAACCTGTCAAATGGATGGAGAACATAAGGACAGCATATATTTAACCAAGGAAGTGCTTAAAAATTTAAAAGAAAACCAGAAAGGCTACTACGGAGCCACAACAGCCATGGATTACAATATAGGACGAATTTTGGATTTGTTGGATGAACTGAATATAAGAGAGGATACCTTGCTTATATTTATGAGTGATAACGGCTTCAGCTGCGGACATCACGGATTTTGGGGCAAGGGAAATGCGACATTCCCGATAAATATGTATGAGTCATCCGTAAAGGTTCCTTGCATAATAAGCCATAAAGGAAGGATACCAAAAGGACGGGTGAGTTCGGATCTTGTTTCCGCCTATGACTTTATGCCTACCCTGCTAGAATACTTGGGAATGGAGTTTGAGTCAGAGGTTGATTTGCCGGGAAGAAGCTTTGAACCCGTTTTGAGGGGAGAGGAGCTGCCAAAGGATAGGGCTGTGGTGGTTATGGATGAGTACGGTCCAAACAGAATGATAAGAGGCGAGAGATATAAATTTATAAAACGTTATCCTTACGGACCTCATGAAATGTATGATCTGCTCAAAGATCCCGGAGAGAAAAACAATCTTATGGAAAAGGCTACCGATGAGAGCACGGAGCTTGCAAATAAGCTTGATTATGAGCTTGAAAAATGGTTTTTAAAATATGTAAATCCTGAGATAGACGGAGCGAAGGAAGCTGTATACGGTTCAGGACAGATAAATTTGGCAGGCTTATGGAGTAGGGGAGAAGTGTCTCACAGCTGTGACGATTACATAAAAGAAAAACTTAAAGAGAATGGCAAGTAGGCTTATAAAAAAAATCAAAGAATATACAGGGGAACTTAAGTTTAAACTGTATTCCGCTTTCGGAATTATGCTTGTACTTATTGCCCTGTCTACGGCAACAGCGGTGATTTTGGCGATTAAGCAGGTTATAATAGTACAAGTGGGGCAAAGCCGTATAGATGTTCTCAAACAGATATCGGAAAGATCCAATGTAATTAAAAATAATCTTATAACCGTAATAAATTTATATAAGTATAATACCGATTTGGCTCTGTATTTATCACAGACGGAGGCTGGAAATGTTCAAAAAAATGTTTCCGAGCTTGATGAAAAGAGAAAGAATTTTGATGTTGTTTTTAAAGATATAGGCTTTGAGTATGATATAGTTATTCAGGGAGAAAACGGTTTTGTCTACTCATCCTACAAAGACGGAAACTATGATTTTGAGAGCTTAAAAACTCAGCTGTGGTATAAAAAAAGCTATGACGAACAGGGAGATATGAGCTTTGTAAGCTATAAGAACGGCTTTATGCGTGAAAAGGAGAAAGCAACCTATGTTTTTGGAGGTTTCTCCAAGATAAAGGATGCCTCGGGTAATGTCCTTGGAACTATATTGGTAAGCGTTGACGAAAATGTTCTTGAGAGCCTGTATGCAGGCTTTGAAACACAAGGCAATGTTTATATTTTTGATAAAAAAGGAAATATCGTATCATCGAGGGATAAAAGTATACTTGGGAAAAATATGATAGGAGCGGAAAATTTTCGAAAGCTTTACGGAAACGGAAGCTCGCATATAATAAAAAAGCTGGGGAAATACTACTTTCTGTCAAATTGCTACGATTCTCAGACGGGCTGGACGATAGTCGAGGAGATACCATGTGAAATAATGTTTTCGGTTCTCATAGATATGACCGGATATCTGGTTGTGTCAATGGTAGTTTTTTTATTTACAGCCGCCTTTATTTCGTATAGACAGGCAAAGAGTATAAGCGAACCTATAGCAAGCCTTTGTCAATCAATGAAAAGAGTAAGCAGCGGTGAGTTTATCTGTGTTCAGGAAGAGAATGCCTGTAATGAGGTGCTTGCTCTGGGAAAAAGTTTTAACTCTATGTCCGGGAAAATCAAAGAGTTGATGGAAGATATAAGAAATAACGAAAAAGAAAAACGAAAATCGGAGATGGACTTTTTAAGAGCCCAGATAAATCCTCATTTTTTGTATAATACCTTATTCTCGATTCAGTGTATGGTGGAGATTAATAAAAGCGGGCAGGCGGTGAAGATGATAAAAGCCTTCATAGCTTTACTTAGAAAAACCTTATCTACAGATAGGGATTTGATTCCTTTAAGAGAAGAACTTGAAAATACAAAAAGTTATTTAGAGCTTGAAAGATTAAGGTATTCCAATATTATGGATTACGAAATTGAAGTAAGCAATGAGCTTGAAACCTGTCAGGTTCCGGCGCTGATTTTGCAGCCTATAGTTGAAAATGCGATTTTTCACGGCTTGGAAGCCAAGGATTCGGGAGGACTCATAGTATTGGAGGTTCTTAAGGACGCAGAAGATTTGCTTATAAATATAAGTGATGACGGCAAGGGCATGAACAGCCGGCGTCTAAAAGAGGTTAGAGCACGTATTAACCTTGATGAGGATGAAGCAAAGAAATCCATAGGCCTTGTAAATGTATCCGGTCGTATAAAAATAAATTTTGGAAAAGAATACGGATTGACGATAGACAGCGAAGAAAACATAGGAACCTGTGTCAGCGTGAGGTTACCTATAATCAAAGGGACAGAATATGAAGATACTTATAGCGGATGATGAAAGGATGATATGTGAGTGGCTGGAATATTGCATAGCCGACAGACAGGATTTTCGCTCTGTCGGAACCGCTTATAATGGCGAGCAGGCATTGGCACTTTTTTATGAAACAAAACCCGATATTGTATTTACGGACATAAAGATGCCGATAAAAAACGGGATAGAGCTTCTAAAAGAAATCAAAAAGGTTTCCCCTTCAAGTCTTGTAATTATCCTGACGGCTTTTGCGGAATTTGACCTTGCAAGAGAGGCGATGCGTTACGGTGCAGATGATTACTTACTAAAAACCGAGATGAGTAAGAAGAGCCTGGAGCAGATACTTGACAGAGCGAAGGAAAAGCTTGGAAATGGTACAAAAGAGGAAGTAGGAGACAGCGGCGGAAGAAGATACGCTCTTATCAGAGATATGCTTAAAAACAATGTGCTTAGTGAAAGCAATGTACAAAGAATGAAAGATGAGGGAATACGCTGGAGAGACGAGGGGCTTTTTGCTTTGGCTTTATGGAAGAAGGATGTAAAGGAAGGCTTTAGTCTGCCTGATGCGGATTTTGTACATCATTTGGTAGAATTTGAATATAACAATCTTATCTATATGCTTTTGGGAAATCTTTCAAGGGGAATGAGTGAAGGAAAAAAAGAGAAGTTTATATATGAGTATGCTCGAAGGCTCAGTGAAGAAAACTTCTGTATGGTGGGCGTAAGCACTGCAATAGACAGGCTCGTCAATGTTACTGATACTGTTACAGAGGCGGTATATTCCTTAGGTCTTGGGTATTATAAAGAAAAAATAAAGGTATATACACCGGGAAAGTCCGCAAAAGAGATAAGAGAGCATATAGAAAAAAATAAGAGCGGATTTAGACAGAAAATAAGACAACTCTATACGCTTTCAAGAAGAGAATTTAAAGAAAGTCTGGAAGCGGAAATGGAAGAGGCGTCAAAAGGAAACATGTATACATTGTATGAATTTTCGTCCTTTTGTTGTCAAGCCCTTGAGATGGCATATATGAGGTTTGCGGGCAATGAACTTAAGCTTGTACATTGTATGCTTCAGGATGAGCAGAGTAAGATTAAGAATACAAACAGCTTTTCCGAGGTGAAAAAAATTGTAGATAATTTTGTAAACTATATTTATGATGAGCTTGATTATGACAAAAGGAAATTTTCCAAAGGTGTGGAGCAGGCTGTGGAATATATAAAAAAGTATTATTCAAATGCAATAAGCTTAGATGAGGTGGCAAAGAGCGCAAATTTGAATCCGGAATATCTGTCAAGAGTGTTCAGAGAGGAAACAGGCAGCAATTACAGTGCTTATTTAACTGATGTGCGTTTGAAGCAGGCGGCGTATCTGCTTTCAAACACTTCACTGAGAGTGCAAAAAATTGCCGAAGAAGTAGGCTATCCAAATGTTAGCTATTTTTCTACAATTTTTAAAAAGAAGTACGGAGTTAATCCTTACGAGTTTAGAAGAAGAGAATAATATCAAAAAAAACAAAAGGAAAGTAAAAAAAACAATACTTTCCTTTTTTATTTGAGAAAATGAGAAAAAAAAGTAAAAAAACAAAAAGTATAACCGGGATACATAACATATAATAAAATAAAAAGGACTTGGGAGGATCTTGAAAATGAAGAAAAATAAGTTTTTAGCAATGATGTTGGCGGTGGGAATGGCAGCTTCTTTAATCGCTTGCGGCAACAGCGGAGGTTCCGAAAGTAAGGCGGAAGGTGAGACAAAAAAGGTAGAGCAAAGTGCGGCTGAAAATACGGGTGATTTACCGGTGCTAAGAGTTGCGACAATGCCTTTCATAACAAGTTTACCTACAGAATACATCATTAAGAACGGTTTGGATGTTAAGGCAGGCTTTAAGATAGAGCCTACGATGTTTGCGACCGGAGCACCTATGAATGAAGCTTTGGCAGCTAATCTGTGGGATGTTGGAGCAATGGGAGCGGCATCCATAACAGGAGTGGCAAACTACGATATGATGATTATAGGAGAGGTTTTGGAGTCAACAGACGGTCTTGGAGTATTTGTAAAGCCCGACTCACCTATTGCAAAGGAAAAGGGAGCTAATCCGTCCTTCCCTAATGTACTCGGAAGTGCGGAAACGGTAAAAGGAAAGACAATTTTACTTCCGATAGGTACAGCACAGCATTTTACAACTCTTAAGTGGCTTGAAAAGTTGGGACTGAGTATGACGGATGTAAATATAGTAAATATGGATACTGTTCAGGCTTATCAGGCACTATTGGCGAATCAGTGCGATATAGTTGCACTTAATGTACCTACATTTTTTGATGCACAAAAAGACGGCATGGTTCAGGTAGGAAACCTGGCGGATCTGGGAACAAGATATGTGGATATGGTTGTTGCAAACCGCAAAGCCGTTGAAGGAAAGAAAGAGATTGTTGCAAAGTATATGGATTGCATCATGGAGGCTTGTGAAGCTTTGAATGCCGATAAGGAAATGGCTGCTGATTTACTGGTTGAGTACTTAAAGGAAGCGGGAACGGAAACAAGCAGAGAAAGCTGTGTAAGCGACCTGGGACGTGTGAATTTTATTACAAGAGAGGATTGGAAGAACAGAGATCTTGGAAAATTTGCAAGAGAGCTGGGCGAATTCTATGTGGGATTGGGACAGCAGGAGCCAAGCTTAATGGATAAATTTGACAAAAATATAGACGATGAATTTATAAAGCAGAATAAATAAAAAAGGAAGTTACCGATGAAAGGATTTTTTGAAAAAAATAAATACAGGCTTATTTCCCTTTGTTCTGTGGCAGGTGTTTTGCTTATATGGGAGCTTGTAACAGATGTGTTTCATCTTATTTCGCCTATGATGTTGCCGGCACCGGGGAAGGTGCTCGAAACCTTTATATACAAGCTTACAGGCGGAGTAAATCCTGACGGAGGGAGCCTTTTACAGCATATTGTATCAAGCATGAAAATTTCCTTGGGTGGTTATTTTGTGGGAGTTTTAATAGGAGTGCCTTTAGGTATATCCATGGCATGGAGTAGAAAGTTCGAGCTTTTTGCAAAGCCTCTGTTCGATGTTATAAGACCTATACCGGCGCTTGCATGGATACCGTTAATGATTTTATGGCTTGGTATAGGCTATGAATCCAAGGTGGGGATAATATTTTTTGCAGCTTTTATAAGTGCCACGATAAACTCATATGCAGGAATTAAGCAAACGAATAAGGTTCATCTATGGGTTGCCAAAACTTTCGGTGCAAGCAACAGACAGCTTTTGTTTAAGGTTGCTATACCGACCGCAATGCCCATGATTTTTACCGGACTTAGGTTGGCGCTGGGTTCCTCATGGGTTGCGCTTGTAGCAGCTGAGCTTCTTGCAGCTACAAAAGGACTTGGATATATGATACAGGTATCAAGAATGCTCGGTCGTCCGGATGTGATAATTGTAGGAATGGTGACTATAGGTATAATAGGTTACTTATTGTCGAGTATACTTGAGAAATTACAGAAAAAATTTGTGAGGAGGACAAAATAATATGAGCTTAAAAAAGTTTGTAGACAAGAATATTTCTATAATAATGACTGTTCTTGCCTTTGCTTCCTTACTGATTGTATGGGAACTGGTTTCAAGGTTTACAAAAGCGGGTTTGTTTTTGCCGCCCGCTTCCCTGATATTGGAAAAGTTTATACTGAGCTTTAAAGAACCTATAGGAAAGTATACCATGCTTACTCATATAGGGGTAAGTCTGTACAGAGTGGGTGTAGCTTTCGGGCTTTCAACCGTATTCGGTATAGCTTTAGGTGTATCAATGGGATATTCTAAGCTTGCCGAAGCTATACTTAAGCCTATATTTGAATTTATAAGACCAATACCTCCGCTTGCATGGATACCTATGTCCATATTGTGGTTCGGACTCGGAGATAAAAGTAAATTTTTCATTATATTTTTAGGATGTTTTTGTTTTATAACGGTAAATACCTATGAGGGAACAAAGAATGTGGATAAGACTCTTATAGGAGCAGCAAGAATGCTTGGAGCCTCGGAAAGACAGGTGTTTTTTGATATAGTTTTACCGTCATCCGTACCCTATATATTTGCAGGTCTGCAAATAGCGGTAACTGCAGGCTGGTCCGCTGTTGTAGGTGCGGAAATGGTACATTCAAATGAGGGAGTAGGCTGGCTCATAGTAATGGGAATGACTTACGGAAAAACGGTGCAGATAATGGTCGGAATGCTTGCGATAGGCTTGGTGGGCTTTGTTTTGGCAACCGGAATGGCAAAGCTTGAAAGGAGATTATGCGCATGGAACAATCAGGGAATGTAAAAACCATACTTGAATGCAGGAATGTATCAAAGGAGTTTGATGCCTATGACAAGAGCGGAAAGACCGAGGTTTTGCGGGATATAAGTTTTTCGGTTAAGGAAAATGAATTTTTGGTACTTTTCGGACCGGGACAATGCGGAAAGACTACCCTTATAAATGTACTTGCAGGGCTTGAGTCTGCAACGAGCGGAGAGGTTATAGAAAACGGCAAAAAGGTAACAAAACCGGCACCCGAAAGAGGGGTGGTTTATCAAAAAACAGCCCTGTTTCCTTGGCTTAGCGTAATGGGGAATGTAGAGTTCGGTCCAAGAGTGAGAGGGCAGGACAAAAAAACGAGGCGTGAAACGGCAAAGCATTACATAGACCTTGTAGGTTTGAGCGGCTTTGAAAAAAGCTATCCTTCGCAGCTTTCGGGCGGTATGAGACAACGTGTCGGTATTGCAAGAGCATATTGTAACCAGCCGGAGATTATGTTGATGGATGAGCCTTTCGGGCATTTGGATGCTCAGACAAGGTATATGATGGAAGAAGAGCTGCAGAGAATATGGCAGAGTGAAAAGAGAACCGTTATTTTTGTAACCAATAATATAGAAGAGGCTCTCTTTCTTGCAGACAGAATAATACTTTTAACAAACTGTCCGTCCTGTATTAAAAAAGAGTATATTATTGATATGCCTCATCCAAGAAGCTATGTAGATCCGAAGTTTTTGAGTTACAGGCAGGAAATAACAGAGAATATGGATAAATCATTGTAAAGGAGACGATTTTGGAAGACAACAGAAAAGACAAGGTAAAGGTGACTCATCTTACCAAGAAGTTTGATGATTTGTTGGTGCTTGACGATATTTCCTTTACTGTAAAAGAGGGAGAATTTTTATGCATAGTCGGTCCCACGGGTTGTGGAAAAACAACATTTTTAAACAGTTTGACAAAGCTTTATAAACCCACAAGTGGAGAAATACTGATTAATGACGAGCCGGTGGACTTGCTTAGGCATAATATCGCCTATATATTTCAGGAATATTCAACCATGCCTTGGCTTACGGTTGAGGAGAATGTAGGCTTCGGCCTTGATATTAAAAATATTCCTAAAAGTGAGGCAAAGGAAAAGGTAAATGAGTATTTACAGGTAGTAGGACTGGAAAAATACAGAAATTATTATCCGGATCAGCTTTCGGCAAGTATGCTCCAAAGAGTTGTTATAGCGAGAGCTTTTGCCACCGAACCGGAGGTTTTGCTGATGGATGAGCCTTACGGCCAGCTTGATATAGAGCTTAGATTCAGGCTTGAAGATGAGCTTTTGAAGCTGTGGGAAAGAAACAAGACAACAGTAATTTTCATAACACACAATATAGAAGAGGCGGTTTACCTCGGTGAGCGCATACTGGTTTTGACAAATAAGCCTACCGGTATAAAAAAAGAGATATATAATAATATCCAAAGACCGAGAAATATTGCAGCTAAGGATTTTGTGGATTTGAGAAATGAAGTTACGGACTTGATAAAGTGGTGGTAGAATTTTATAGATAATTGTGAAACTCTTCGGATTCGTTTATAATCTTTATTGAGAACAAGGACGGGGATGTCAATAAATAGGGAAATTTAAATTCTACAGAAAGAATAGAAAAATCCTGACAAATTAAAGCATTTTGGCTTTGTGATTTTGTCAGGATTTTTTTCTATAAGAATGTCTATTTTTGATTGCGGAATTACCTTGATCAAAATTTTGATATATTGGTCGCCCTTGTCATTCTTTATCGGATTCATTTTGTAAAGTTTCATAACTGCCTTCTTTAAAATGCTCACTTTCAATAAACTTTACAGGTGAAATACCGATGTATTTTTTAAAGACTTTAATAAAATATTTGTAATCGGCAAACCCGACCTCATCTGCTATCTCATAGACTTTTAATTCATTTTCGTTTAAAAGCTTGATAGCTTGTTGAATACGGTATCTGTTCAAATAGTCATTGAAAGTATACCCGGTATATTGTTTTAGCTTGGTATTTAAGTAAGTGCATGACATCCCGCATTCGATACTGATATCAGTCAATGATAATCTGTTTCTGTAGCCGGTACGAATACTATCAAGCATCAAAGTTACATATTTATTTGAGTGAGACGACTCTTCACCGGAAGTGAGGCTTAAACGTGCTTTTTCTATATCGATTTGTTTTTTATCCTGATGTAATTGCTGTAAATGATTTCTTTTTGAAGTAATCTTTTCTAAAATCGGGTACAGTTCATTAAAATTAATCGGCTTTAGCAAGTACTCAGACACTCCAAGGCTGATTGCTTTTTTGGCATAGGAGAATTCTGAATGGCCGGAAATTATAATTGCATCATAACCATAAAGTTCGATACTTTCTTCTATCATGCTAAGCCCGTCTTTTTCCGGCATATTGATGTCTACAATCACGATATCAGGCCTTTTTTCTTTAATCTGCCTTAATCCGTCCTCACCATTTATTGCTTCTCCTACCACAACACAGTCATATTGATTCCACTTTGCCATAAACATTAAGCCTTTGCGGATAATGTCCTCATCTTCAACTATCAGTACTTTATTCATCTTCACTCTCCAATACAAATGGCAATCGGACAGTTATCAGTGTTCCGTGACAACTGTTTATTTCAAGGCCGTAGCGGTTCCCATAAAGTAATTTGATAACCCTGTGAGAATTATATAGACCGATATGCTCTTTATAAATAGAATCCTTCTCCAAACTCTCCCTAAGCAGTTGTAAATTTTGCGAATCTATGCCCTTGCCATTGTCTTCTACAGAAATAATCAGAATATCCGCTCTACATTCAGCTCTGATGGTGATATGAATTACATCTACCAGACCGTGAGACAGGGAGTTTTCAACAATCGGTTGTAGCAATAGCTTAGGTATTAAACATTCCTGCAATTCATCAGGTATATCGATACTATATGTGAGCCTCCTATTGTAACGCAGCTTTTGTAACATCAGATAATCATTAATATATTCAATATCTGTGCCAAGAGGAACAACTGTGCTGCCATAATAAATACTATAACGCATCAGAGCTGCAAATGCCAGCACCATCTCCACCGCCTTATCTTTATCAATCATAATCTGATATTTTAAAGTCTCAAGTATATTAAATAAAAAATGCGGATTAAACTGTTCTTCAAGCTGCTTGATTTCCATAATACGCTTTCTTTCAGAAAGTTCAGAGTTATTTTTTATTAAAGCTTCTTTTTCTGCCAACACCATCTCAAAAGAGGATAAGAGCTTATTAAATTCTTCAAAAATAACAGGATGTTCCACCTTTTTTCCATGGCTCATTTGAGTAATAGATCCTATCATTTCTTCAATAGCAGACACATTTTTTTCGGAAATACGCCTTGTAATGTAGGGAATCATAAAAAGCATTATAAATGCCGATAATATAATGAACCATAAACCATAATAGAAAGAACGCCTTTGTATTTCTTTGGAAACCATCGTATATAATGTGAATTGTCCGTCAATAAAGGTATTAATTTGTCCTTGATACTTTGTTCCGTTAATATCAATTTCTCCGTCTTTTGAAAAGGTATTCATATATTTATCTCCGGGATATTTTAGAGTTAAATCAATGCTTTTTTTCCCGGTATAAAAAATAATATGATCATATCTGTCTGTTAACACGATGCTGTCTATCGGAGAGCGCATAAACAAATTTTCAATGTCCTTACTTAAAATATCAAAAAACAGGTATCCGACCTTTTCTTTTCCATCCATAACGGCATGGGCAAATATCAGGCTCGATTCCTGTTCATAGTCATAATTCAACCGACTGGGCGTTATATAAGTGTTATTTAGAGGAGCGGAGGATACTTTTTCCAATACACGGCTCTCCAAAAACAGCTCCTTATTGCTTTCAAATAAATTGGAAGAAATTATGTTAAAGTCCTTATCAAGTAAAACAAAATTAGCCTTTAAGTCTTGAGCATTTACAAAGTTGTATAAAGTCCTGTTCACTTCACTTGGATGACTGTTACTACTGCCCGATACCAAATTAATAATCTCAGTATCTTTTGACAAATTTTCCAAGGTTAAATTATAACTTAAAAACTGTTTTTCCAGTACTTGTAAAAGTTTTAGAGTATTTTTCTTATTCTCATAATGCTCAAGCACCTTAAAATTAACGGAGAGAAAGGCTATCATCATAATAAATAATATGACTATAATTGATAAAGCGTACCTTAAAAAGGAATATTCTATATATTTTTTATATGTAACACTTCTCATTCTTTCCCTCCGTTTGCAGTTAAATACTGATATCGTTTTTACCGCTGATTTTAAAGAAAACCAACAGTGATAAAATACTGGTTACAGTTAGTATAGTTGAATAAGCTGCCGCATTACCGAAACTGCTTCTGATGACTTCCGCATAAATGGCAACAGTTAAAGTCTGTGTCTTACTGGTATATAAAATAATTGAAGAACTAAGCTCGCTTATTAAAGTAACCCAGCTCATAATCGCTCCGGATAAGACACCCGTTAGCATCATAGGTACAGTTATCTTTAAAAAAGATTGTAATTCATTGCAACCAAGGCTGACTGCAGCCTCCTCCACGCTCGGGCTGATTTGACCGATAATGGCGGTACTTGAACGAATCGTATAGGGCATACGTCTTACGGAGAGTGAAATAATCATTAAGGTAGCTGTTCCGCTAAGTAAGAGCGGTCTGGAATTAAACCCGTATAAAAAGGCGATACCAAGTACGGAACCCGGTATAATATAAGGAAGCATGGTCAAGGTATCCAGTGTAGATGTAAAAAATGAACGCTTTCTTGCACTTAAATATGAGATGATAATACCCAAAACAACAACAATAACAATTGCCGCAAAACCGAAAAGATATGTGTTTAAAATGGCTGAATTATTATTTTTAGATAAAAGTGTGTTGTAATAATTTTCAAGGGTAAAACCGCCCGTATAAA
Source organism: Lachnospiraceae oral taxon 107 str. F0167 (assembly GCA_000209465.1). Lineage (GTDB taxonomy): Bacteria > Bacillota > Clostridia > Lachnospirales > Lachnospiraceae > Lachnoanaerobaculum. The sequence goes on from GL890587.1 coordinate 59,382, forward strand.
GTCCTCCGCTTCCTGTTTTTAAAAATGAAGTAGTGATAACGGTTAGCTGAGGAAGAATAGCTACGAATACTATACCATATACCAAAAGATGTACAAGTACATTCTTAAAACCACTGATTTTAACAGCTTCCATAGGTTTTAGAGCTGTCATCGCATAAGTAAACTTGGCACTTAAAAAGCGCTGTAAGAAAAATAAAAGTAAGGTGATTCCGATAATAATAACGCATAATGCCGCTGCAAAATGATCATCCGTATTCACTTCACCCATAAATTGTCCATATATCATAACCGGAAAAGTCTTATAACCCTCTCCGATAAGCATCGGTGTTCCAAAGTCTGAGAAAACTCTCATAAATACAAGCAAAGAACTCGCCAGTAAAGTAGGAGTTACCAAGGGCACTATAATCAATCTGACTCTGTCAAGTAAATTACATCCCAGGCTTTCAGCCGCCTCAACCAAAGAGTTATCCAAGCTTTTAAGAGCACCTGAGGTATACATATAGACCAGAGGAAATGATTGTAATGAGAAAACCAATACAATACCTGCAAAGCCGTAAATACCCGCAAATTTTACAGGTAAAATATTATTTAACAATCGAGTGATAAATCCGTTTCTTCCAAGTAGCTGTATCCACGCATAGGCTCCGATAAAAGGCGGTGACAAATAAGACATAACAATCATTATGTTTAGGTATTTATTTCCTTTTATTACAATAGAACGAAGTAAATAAGCCATTATCAGTCCAAGAATCGTCGATATGGCAGTTGCCACGATAGTAACCTTAAAACTGTTAATCAATGTGCTCCAATAATATTTTTTTTGAAAAAACTTTGAAAAATAATCAAAGCTTAATTGTCCGGAACCTGAAATTACGCTTTTATACAAAATCAAGACCATAGGATAGATAATAAATAAAACCGCAAAAGCCAAAATGACAAAGGTGGATATATTCCATATATTCAGCTTTTTTTCATTTGTACCATTCATACTACACCCACCTGATTAAATTTTTTGTACCATCATCAGTAAATACATTAATCTTATCAGTTTGTAAATTCAAATAAACAGTACTGCCGTCAGGTATCGCTTCCAAAGAATCAGAAGCCTGAATCACTTCCACTTCCTTACCGTTTTCAAGTTCTATAAAATAGTTGGTATTAATTCCCAAAAAGACACTGCTCTTAATAATTCCCTTAATTCCCTCTTTATTGTCTCTGCTTAAGATAAATTCTTCCGGACGGATAGAAACACTTACCTTTTGCATATATGCACAATTCTCTGATAGATTTTCCATAGCAAAAAATGCATCAAAAATCTTGATTCCGCTACCTGCCTGAGTTTTAACGATACTACCATCCAAAATATTGGACTGGCCGATAAAGGTTGCTACAAAGGTATTTGCAGGTCTTTGATAAATGCGTTTAGGTGTATCTATTTGCTGTATAACTCCTCCGTTCATAACAGCTATTCTGTCAGATACCGCAAGTGCCTCTTCCTGATCATGTGTAACATATACTGTTGTAATGCCGATTTGTTGTTGAATGCGCTTAATGGCATTTCTCATTTCAACCCTTAGCTTGGCATCCAAATTACTTAAGGGTTCATCCATTAACAAAACTTCCGGATGTATGACTATCGCTCTGGCAAGTGCAACTCTTTGTTGCTGTCCACCGGAGAGCTTTGCCGGCATTCGATCTCTTAAGTGATCGATTTTAACGATTTTTAAGATTTCATCCACTTTTTCATCAATTTCCTGCTTACTCATCTTCTTGCGTTTTAAACCGAAGGCAACATTATCTTTTACAGACATATGAGGGAAAATGGCATAATTTTGGAAAACCATACCCATATTTCTTTTATTGGTCGGAATATGATTGATTAATTTTTCATCAAGTTTTATTTCTCCGCCCTCAATGGAGTTAAAACCGATAATCATTCGTAAAAGAGTTGTTTTTCCACAACCTGAAGGTCCTAAAAGTGTAAAAAATTCACCTTCTTTTATATTTAATGACAAACCGTCTATAATAGTATCTTTTCCGAATCTTTTAATTACATTCTCAATATTGATTGCTACACTCATATTTTTCTCCTAAATAAATACAAAAGGGCTTGCCGCATTTAGAGATAAATTTTTTTCCCTACTGCAGCAACCCCTTAACATTTTTTATTTTTGTTAATGTTGATATTTGATAAACTTCCCCCTTAGTTCATAGAACTTTCGATATGCTCTGTGAACATTGAGGTGATTTCAGTTTTATGTTCGGCAACCCAGCCTTCATCATATTTATCAAACAACTTTATATCCGCCTGCGGCTTCATATAATCTGCTAATTTAACATCTGCTCTAAGAGGTCTGACAGTTAAATTCTGACCTACATAGGACTGTACTTGCTCAGATAACATAAAATCAACAAATTTTTTCGCATTTTCCGGGTGCTTGCAGTTTTTCAAAATCTGTACGGACTCTCCCGGGAAAATAGCTCCCTCTTTAGGGAATACAACTTCTACAGCAGCACCGTCTTTTACATAGCTTGCCGCAGGATCCTCCCAGGTTAAACCTACAATATACTCACCCTCTGCAACACCTTTATAAACCTGGCTGGAACTGTTACACATCTTACCGTCCAGATTTTGTAAAAATTGGTCAACATATGCCCATGCTTCATCAGAGAGCGGATCCTCATCTTTTCCCATACCGTAAAGCATTGCCATCAATGATTGGAATGCTGAACTTGAATTAACCGGATCACCGAAAGCAATCTTTCCTTTCAACTCAGGATTTAATAAATCCGCAAAGCCCTCGATTTTGATATCTCCCGCCAAATCCTTATTTACAATCATAACTGTCGGATCTGCAAAGGCAGGTGTAAAATAGCCTGTAGTATTTTTAGCAGACTCTATCATATTGTCATTTTCTGCAGAAACATACTCTTCAAATAAATCCTTTGAGGATGAGAGCATTGTTTGATCCGCAGCCCAGAAAATATCTCCCAGCGGATTTTCTTTTTCTGATTGAGCTCTCTTTAATAATTCACCGGTTCCTGCAACAACCACTTCTACTTTTATGCCTGTTGAGTTTTCAAACTCCGGAATAACGGCATTGTTAAGTGCTTCACTTCTTGCGGTATAGACAACAAGGACTTTTTCTTCCTGTGCCGCATCAGATTTTTCTCCTGCCTGTGTCTCTACAGCGGAAGTGTCTTTTGTCTCAGTCTTACCGGAGCAAGCTGCCAGACCTAAAGACAGAACCGAAAACAGTAAAGCTGCTTTTACTATCTTTTTCATCATTTTCCTCCTAAATTTTTGAATAAAATTCGTTTTATATTTACTTAGAGTTTAACAGTTTTGCAGGAGAAATATAACCTATTTTAGAGCAAAAAGGTGGAAAATAAAAAATACTCTCTTAAATAAGAGAGAAAACAGCAAAGAAACTGTCAAAACCTCTTAAGATTTTGACAGTTAACATTATAAAATCAATATATAAAAAGTATTAACCTGTACATGAATAAGGTTAAAAACAAGAATCTCCGGCTTAAATTACAAAGTCATTTCCGGGATCTTCCACTATCAAATCGGCTATGGAAATGCTGTCAAAATACTCAATGATCATTTTTGAGAGTTTACCCCACATATCAATGGTGCGGTATTCGCTCGTGCGATGCATACCCTCGGTATCCTCGTCATCCATCATTATATTTTCCTCTGCAATTCTAAGTACCTCTCCGACAGTGATATCGCTTGGGCTTTTGGTAAGCTTATATCCGCCGCCTTTGCCACGCAAACCTACAAGGAGTTTGTTCTTTACAAGCAGTTTTATGATGCTTTCCAAGTATTTTTCAGATAATTCCTGTCTTTTGGCAATGTCATGTAATGGAATAAATTCATCCGATTGATTTTCTGTTAAATCAATCATTACAAGAAGAGAGTATCTTCCCTTTGTTGAAATTTTCATAAGATTCACCTATCCTTAATTTATAATCCTATTATAAAGGTAGGTAATAGGTAAATCAAGCAAATAATAAGACAGAAATAAAAATAATGCATTAACAGTGTGTATTTTATCCTATATAAAGATCTTTGTATTCATCTTTGTTTTTCTCAAACCACTTTAATGCATAGGAGCAGGTAGCCTTTATCTTTTTATTATTTTCTTTGGCATATTTTATAACCTCAAGCATAAGCTTAGCGGCAATACCCTGTCCACGCAGACTGTCATCCACAAAGGTATGGTCAATAATAACAGTATTATCATCAAGATTCGGGAAAGTAACCTCGGCAATAATTTTGCCGTTTTCATCATTCATAAATATTCTATTATCAGCTATATTAAACATAGTACCTCCAAATTTTTTATTTAAGTAAAGATTAGCATTTAGCGGAAAAATGTCAAGGGATATTAAAAAGCGGAAATGTAATAGGTATAATATAGGCTATATAATGGTGAAAAAGCGGTAGGTAAACCACCTTAGTAGGCTCAATTTATATTGACAGTAAAGTATGTTTATGCTAATATAACATAGATGCTGCTGTGGCACAGGTGGTAGCGCACCTCATTGGTAGTGAGGAGGTCACGGGTCCGAGTCCCGTCAGCAGCTTGAGTTTAAACCTTGATTTTTCAGGGTTTATTTTTTTATATGCTGTATTTCGTGTTGTACTTAAAAAGTATTCTTAACATAAAAATAAGCAGGTTTTACCTGCTTATTTTATACATAACCGTAGAGTCCCCTGACACTTACTTCTCCGCTTATAATTCTTTTTATCTTTCCGGTGGAATTTACAATTAATGCACCGTTTTCATCAATGCCAAGTGCGACGGCTTGGTATTCTCCCTTCGGATCAAGTATTTTTACTTCCTTACCGATATTTGCAAGATGCTTTTCATATTTTTCCTTTAAGTCTGTCATATCCTCCGTTTTTAGAAAAATATTAAAATTATTATAGAAATGAGAAATAACACTTGCTATCAGTTTTGCTCTGTGCATAATTATATCCGTTTCAAGGAAAAGAGAGGATGCCATATCTTTTATATCAGCAGGGAATTCTTTATTATTTACATTTATTCCCACACCCGAAATAATATATTTTATACCGTCCATATCGGAACTCATTTCCGTGAGTATGCCCGATATTTTTTTTGAATTTATAACTATATCATTTGGCCATTTGATGGTCGGATGAAGAGAGTAAAGCTCCTCTATGGCATCACAGAGAGAAAGAGCCATTACAAGAGTTATCATGGATGCCTTTTCTATTGCAATATCAGGTTTTATACAAAGACTCATAAATATGCCTGTGGAAGAGGGAGAGTCCCAGATTCTCCCAAGTCTTCCTTTTCCGAATGTTTGCATATCGGATACTACAAGAAAGTCCTTATTTAAATTATCGGCAATTGACTTTGCATAGGTATTGGTAGAATCCACCTCATCCATATATATAATTACGGGTGGTTCTAAAAGTTTATAAGAATGTATATTTTGCTCAATCTCCACCTGATTTAAAATATCGGTTTTTTCAAGGAGCAGATAGCCTCTGTTATTGACCGATTCTATATTGTAGCCGTCTTTTTTTAATGAGGAGATAGCCTTCCATACAGCGGTTCTTGATACGCCAAGATTATCGGAAATGGCTTGCCCCGATACATGCTCTTTATTTGAAAGCAGAATTTTTAAAACTTTATTCTTTAACATATTGCTCCTTACAGTTTTAAAGAAAATGTATCAAGTGGGATTCGAACCCACAATCTTCAGAGTCGGAGTCTGATGCGTTATCCACTACGCTATTGATACAAATAATATTACAAAATTATATCATTTTTCATAATAAATTGATAGGTGATTTTTGGAATAATATTTGATAAAATGATACAGGAGTCAAAATGAGATGAAAACAGTAGAACAGAGTCTGACTCGAAGAGAAGAAGATTGTTTTATATTAGTATAAAGAGGAAGTTATGAAGAATAAAAAGTTAATTATGGGAATAGGTGTGATGGCAATAATGATGGCGGTTTCTACCGGTTGCAGTAACACAAATACAAAAGTAAGTACTGAGGAGACTACTACAGTACCTGAGTCTACAATGTCTGAAGAGGAGAAGAGACTGTCTGATTATAAAACCTATGGTATGCAAAAGGATGCGATTCCGGGCATCATTGAGCTGGTTAAGGCTTATCAGTATGCAAAGGTAAATGCGGATGCCAGAAGAATGTACAATGTATTTGGAAGAAGCGATGAGGATGGACTTGCGGATTTACAGACCAAGTTAAATGATGAAGCAAAGGTATATGAGTCCTTTGATGATGTTGTAACTTATGTAACAAAGGGATATGAAGACAATTCCTATGTGGTATTTATAAGTTCAAATGTAAAGTTTTATGATATTGATACCAAAGCACCTATGCTTACCTGGGCATATGTTAAGGAACAGCCAAAGGATGCCTTCTATATGGTAGAGAATGAGGAAATGACAGCCGATGAAAGGAAATTTGTAGAGGAAGTTTCAAAGTCTGAGGATATCATAGCACTTGATGCACAGATGAGAAAGGAGCTGGCAACAGCAGTAACAAGCGATATACAGCTTGGAACACTTTATTCCATATGGGTGCAGAACGCTGCCACAAATGAAAGCAGTGCCGCAGAGGAGACCACTGTGGAAGAGACTGTAGAGGCTATTACCGAGGACAGCACAGTGGAGAGTATAACCGAGAGCAGTAAAGAAGAAGCGGATGTGTCCATATCGGAGACAAAGAGCGGAAACTAGTATGGATGTAAAGGAATTTTGGTATGACCTACCGCAGGAGCTTATAGCACAGGATCCTTTAGAAGACAGAGCATCATCAAGACTGCTGGTTCTGGATAAAAAAAACGGAGAAATCAGCCATAAGCATTTTTATGATATTATAGATTATCTAAATGAGGGTGACTGTTTGGTGCTTAATGAGACTAAGGTAATACCTGCAAGACTTATGGGTGTGAAAAATGATACCGGAGCTGCCATAGAGATACTTTTGCTTAAGAGAAAGACAAAAACCTCATGGGAATGTCTGGTAAAGCCCGGTAAGAAATGTAAGGTTGGAGCAAAGATTGACTTTGGAGAGGGTTTGCTCACCGGAACTATAATGGATATAGTGGAGGAAGGAAACAGAATTATTGAGTTTGAGTTTGAGGGTATTTTCGAGGAGATACTTGATAAGCTAGGAACAATGCCTCTTCCGCCATATATTACTCATGCACTCAAAGACAGGAACAGATATCAGACCGTATATGCAAAGAATGAAGGTTCGGCGGCGGCTCCTACAGCAGGATTGCATTTTACAAAGGAGCTTTTGGAAAAAATAGAAAAAAAGGGTATAAGACTTGCAAAGGTTACACTTCATGTAGGTCTTGGTACATTTAGACCGGTGAAGGTAAATGATATAAATGAGCATCATATGCATTCCGAGTTTTTTAATATATCCTCCGAGGCTGCGGATATTATAAACAGTACCAAAAAAAACGGTAAAAGGGTAGTATGTGTGGGAACCACCAGTACAAGAACCATAGAAAGTGCTGCGGATGAAAACGGTTATCTGGAAGAAAAATCAGGATGGACTGATATTTTCATATATCCGGGGTATAAGTTTAAGGTTTTGGATGCTCTTATTACCAATTTCCACCTGCCGGAATCCACATTGGTGATGCTTGTAAGTGCATTGGCGGGAAGAGAGAATATATTGCATGCATATGAGGAGGCTGTAAAAGAAAAATACAGATTCTTCAGTTTCGGGGATGCAATGCTTATAAAATAAAATCTCCACTTTATAAAAGTGAGAATATAAAAAAGAAAGGATTTTTATGAAAGCAAGAAAAAGCATTGTGGCATTTCTGGTTTTTTCCATGCTTATCGGGTTGATGAGCTTTAGTGTATATGCCGCAACAGTAACAAAGGTAAGTACAGGCAGTGTCAACTTCGAATCGGGATTCGGACCGGGACAGCCAAAGGTCGTTGAGCCGTCAACAAGAATCTATGTAAGCAAGATGGCTAAGGAACTCACACTTATAGCAGATAATAAGGTGGTGGGAAAATGGCCATGCAGTCTGGGTGAGTTTTCAGCAAACGGAACCAAGCAAAGACAGGGTGATAGAACCACTCCAAACGGTGACTATTACATATGTGTAAGAAATGACAAGAGTGCATATCATTTATCACTCGGACTTTCTTATCCGGACAAGGCTGCGGCAGACAGAGGCTTTGAGCAGGGAATCATTACACAGGAAGAAAAAGATTCCATCTATACTGCAATCGACAGCAAATTATGCCCACCTTGGAATACAGCTCTTGGCGGAGCGATAATGATTCATGGAAATTATCAAAAGGGTGTACCTACAGCAGGTTGCGTAGCGGTAAATAATGATGTAATGGATATACTTTGGCCATATGGACAGCTTGGTATAAAAGTTTCGGTAGGACCATAAAAATATAGGGCATATTATAGCTTCGTCTATAATATGCTTTTTTAAATGGAAGGCAGTATATGTTTATATCAAAATCTTTGGGTAAAGGAAGTATAGGATGAATATTAGAAAAGCGGTAGTTTCCGATTTTAACAGAATAATGGAGATATATGCTATTGCAAGGGAATATATGAAAAATAGCGGGAATCCGAATCAGTGGAAGGATCATTATCCAGAAAAAAATATCGTAAATAAGGATATAGAAGATAAAATAAGCTATGTATTGGAAGATAATGGTCATATTTTTGCCGTCTTTGTATTTATAAAGGGCTATGAAAAAAGCTATGAACTTAATTTTCCTTCCGATAAAGAATATGGGATAATACATAGGGTGGCAAGCGATGGAAGTGAAAGAAAAATTGTAAGCCGTATAATAAACTTTGTTAAAAAGGAAATATCACTTTTAAGAATAGATACACATGAGGATAATAAAACTATGCAAAAAGCTGTGGAAAAACTTGGGTTTAAAAGGCTTGGAATAATACAGCTTGATGATAGAAGTTTTAGGATTTTATATGAGTTAAAGGAGGAAATATGATTAGATATGCAAAATATGAAGATTTGGAAAGACTCTCACAGATAGAGGCTGCATCCTATCCAAGGGCTGAGGCGGCAAGCAGGGAGAGCATCAAAAAAAGAATGGAAAGCTTTCCTGAATGTTTTTGGATTTTGGAAGATGATGGAGTAATAAAGAGTTTTATAAACGGAATGGCTACAGACAGAAAAGAACTTGAGGATATTATGTATGATGATGCCTCTATGCATGATAAAAACGGATGCTGGCAGATGATATTTTCTGTAGTAACGGATAAGGCATATAGAGGTCAGGGACTTGCAACAAAAGTAATGGAAAAGGTGATAGAAGACTCAAGGGAAAGGGGAAAAAAGGGAATCGTACTTACCTGCAAGGACGGACTCAGACTTTTTTATAAGGAATTCGGATATGAGGATGAGGGTATATCGCAGTCAAATCACGGAGATACTATCTGGTATAAGATGAGATTGACATTCTAGTATATTATATAAAATAAACCACCGGCTTAGCCGGTGGCGCTGATTCAGGCGAGAATATCAAGTTTATTTTCATTTATTGCGCTCTGAACATAGTCTACAAAGAGCTTAATCTGAGGCTGAGTCTTTTTTACATTTATATAATGCAGTGAGAAATATCTCATATTTGAATTGTCAAGCTGATAGGCTATTATCTTATCGCTGTACAATAAATTTCTTATGGAAAATTTGGAGCATATACTTATTCCAAGACCATGCACTATCATTTGCTGTATGGATTCAAGATCATTTGTCTGTGCAATAATATCCAGATCACTTTTTTTAATGCCGAGTCCTTCAAGCAGCTTACTTGCTACAAACTGTGTTCCGGAGCCGTTTGATCTTAAAATCATAGGGTATTTTAAAATATCCGATATTTTTGCATTGCTTTCTTTGAGTTTTTTATACTCATCGGTAGCAGGTGTGACAAGCATAAGATGATCCGGACAGACCTTTAGAGTTTCACAAAGCGGAGAATTTATATCCTTACCTGTAAATGCAATATCAAGGCTGTTGCTTAATAAAAGTTCTGCGATTTCGTCACTGCTTCCCTGCCATATACTAAAATGCATATCGGGATGTTTGGCTTTAAATCCGGCAATAATCTCAGGCAGCAGATAACCTGAAGGTATGGAGGATGCTCCGATATGCAGCATACTTGTTGATGACTGCTGTAATGAAAGTACGGCTTGATCCTTTGTTTCTACGATTTTTCTGGCGTATGCAAGGAAAGTTTCGCCCTCAGGTGTGAGAGTGATGGATTTTGTTGTACGCAAAAGCAACTTTTTCCCTAAATCATCTTCCAGATTTTGAACATGTGAACTTATAGTCGACTGCGATAAATATAAATATTTTGCAGCCTGTGAAAAACTTTTTAACTCGGCTGTAGCAACAAAAGCTTCCAATTGTCTAAATTCCATAAATTATCTCCTTTAATGCATGTAAACAGTACTCTATTTCTTCTAAATCATTATTATGACCGAATGAAAATCTTATAGTTCCACGGGGATAAGTTCCCAAAGTCTGATGTGCTATAGGCGCACAGTGGAGTCCAACCCTTGTATATTTTATATTTCAATTATAGAATTATTTATCGATAAAGTCAATAAATATAGAGCTGAAACAGTAGCAGGTGGCTGTTATTACAGAGGATGGATATAGGGAAATTTAAATTGCAAAATAAAGCTTATAAATTTTTTAAAAAAAGCAAAAAAAAATGTTGACAATAACTTTTATATATTGTATTATATCCAAGTGTTCAGCAAAATAAAGAACAAAATAAAAAGCGCCTTTAGCTCAGTTGGTAGAGCAGTAGACTCTTAATCTATTTGTCCAGGGTTCGAGTCCCTGAAGGCGCATGAAGGTCCTACTTGATAGACAGTGAGCTATTGGGAAGGGCTTTTTTTGTTGTATAATGAATAAAATTAGGTTATAATTAAATACAATGCTTAAAACGCAGAAGTGGTAAATTTGTTTCGACTTTGTTCAAAAGGAGCTATATATGCTGAGAGTTGGTATGTTAACCAGTGGAGGAGATTGCCAGGCATTAAATGCAACAATGCGAGGAGTGGCAAAGAGTCTTTACAAATCTGATAAAGAGGTGGAAATAATAGGTTTTCTGGAGGGTTATAAGGGGCTTATGTATGGAGAGTTCCGAGTGATGAAACCCTCGGATTTTTCGGGAATTCTGACAACCGGCGGAACTATGCTTGGAACCAGCAGGCAACCTTTTAAACTTATGAGAGAGCCGGATGAAAACGGACTTGATAAGGTAGAGGCTATGAAGGTCAACTATAATAAGTTAAAGCTGGATTGCCTTGTGGTACTTGGTGGAAACGGTTCGCAAAAGACGGCAAATCTTTTAAGTGAAGAGGGCTTAAATGTTATAGGTCTGCCAAAGACCATTGACAATGACTTATACGGTACGGATATGACTTTCGGATTTCAAAGTGCGGTTGAGGTGGCTACAAATGCTATCGACTGCATACATACTACGGCGGCTTCACACAGTAGAGTTTTTATTGTGGAAGTTATGGGACATAAGGTAGGATGGCTTACACTTTATGCAGGGCTTGCAGGAGGAGCGGATATCATATTGATACCTGAAATACCCTATGATATAAAGAAGGTTGCGGCAGCTGTAAATAAGAGAGAAAAAGAAGGCAAAAAGTTTACCATACTTGCTGTAGCGGAGGGAGCTATATCAATGGAAGATGCGGCTCTTTCAAAAAAGGATTTAAAAAAGAAAAAATTAAAAGATGCGGGCAGATATCCCTCTATAAGTTATGAGATAGGTGATATTCTAAGTAAGGAGACCGGTGTGGATGTAAGAGTTACGGTTCCCGGACATACACAAAGAGGAGGAGCGCCAAATCCGTTTGACAGAGCATTGTCCACAAGGCTCGGTGCTCATGGAGCGGAGCTGGTACTTGAAAAGAAATATGGAAGACTGGTAGTACTAAAGGGTATGGAGGTAACAGATATTTCTTTGAGTGAATCTGCCGGAAAACTGAAATATGTGGATCCCGAGTCTGCACTTGTAAAAGAGGCAAGGCTTGTGGGAATAAGCTTTGGTGACAGGTAGAAAGGGAGCAGATGGCTTATACGGCACTATATAGGAAGTTTCGACCTTCAAATTTTGATGAGGTAATAGGTCAGGAAGCTATAACAAGGACATTAAAAAACCAATTGAAAACAGGAAGGATATCACATGCATATCTTTTTTGCGGAACAAGAGGTACGGGAAAGACCAGTATAGCTAAGATAATGGCAAGAGCCCTAAACTGCGAGCATCCGACAGATGCGGGACCATGTAATGAATGTCCGACATGTAAGTCTATACTCAGTGAGACTTCCATAAATGTAGTGGAGATAGATGCGGCTTCCAATAATGGTGTTGACAATATCAGAGATATAAAGGAGCAGGTGCAGTATCCGCCCACATTCGGAAAGTATAAGGTATTTATAATAGATGAGGTACATATGCTTTCCACAGGGGCGTTTAATGCGCTGTTAAAAACCCTTGAAGAACCTCCTTCATATGTTATATTTATTCTGGCAACTACAGAGGTACATAAGATACCTGTTACAGTACTTTCCAGATGTCAAAGATATGATTTTAAAAGAATCGGTATAGATACAATTACACAGAGATTGAAAACTCTTTGTAACAGCGAGGGTGTGGATATAGAGGACAGGGCTCTTTATTATATAGCCAAAACGGCAGACGGTGCTATGAGAGATGCACTCAGTCTTTTGGATGAATGTATTTCATTTTTACAGAATGAAAAAATAAGCTATGATGCGGTACTTGATATACTTGGTGCCTCCGATATAAGTGTATTTAACGAGCTTTTGGACGGGGTTTTATCCGGCAATACCATAGAGGTATTAAACCTTTTAAATAATTCCATAATAGAGGGCAAAGAGATAGGGCAGTTTGTAACGGATTTTCTTTGGTATTTGAGAAATATTTTAATACTTAAGTCCATACAAAATGACAGTTCTCTTGTGGATATGTCGGAGCAGAACCTACAGAACTTAAAGGAAATATCAAATACCGTTTCCAAAGAGACTTTGATGCGTTATATTAAGAATCTGTCGGAATTATCAAATAAGCTAAAGAGTGCCACTCAAAAAAGAGTTGTGGCGGAGCTTGAGTTTATAAGGCTTATGACACCTGAGATGGAAGAGAACCTTGACAGTGTGCTGGACAGACTTTCAAGACTTGAGGCAGGGATAAGTACCGGTGCAATAGTGCAAAAAGTCTCGGAAGAAAACCGGATTCAAAAAGAAGAAGTGATTGAACTGCCCAAAGCTACCTATGATGATTTTATGCTTATAAAAAAGGAATGGAACAGCATAGTGGAGCATATCGGTGGAAAAGCCGGAGGTGTATACAAGGAAGCCGAGATAGAACCTTTAACACAGGGTGGTATCAATATTATTTTCTTTAATAAGATGTTTTATGATATGGGAAATAAAGATACCACCATCTCTGATTTAAAATTATATTTAAATGAAAAGTATGGAAAAGATATTGCAATTGAGATTTCTTTAAGAGAAAATAGGGTTGTAAGAAACACAAGATATGTTTCCATTGATGAGATAAAATCTGTTATAAACACAGATATTATTATAGAATAGTAAGGAGTTTTTTATGGCAAAGCGTGGAGGTTTTGGAGGGGGCATGATGCCCGGAAATATAAATCAGCTTATGAAGCAGGCACAGAAGATGCAAAAGCAGATGGAAGAACAAAGTGCAGCTTTTGAAAGCAAGGAGTTTAGCGCAAGCGCAGGAGGCGGTGCGGTAAGCATTACTGTTTCAGGTAAAAAGGAAATTACAAAGGTTTCTATAGATAAAGAAGTTGTGGACCCTGAGGATGTGGAAATGTTAGAAGATTTGATAATGGCGGCTACTAATGAGGCTCTAAGAAAGATGGAAGAAGAACATTCTGCACTGATGGGCGGTATTGCAGGTGGAGCAGGAAAGTTGCCGTTCTAATGGATTATTATAGCAGTCATATCAGCAAGCTTATAGAGGAACTTTCAAAGCTGCCCGGAGTAGGAGCAAAGTCCGCACAAAGGCTTGCTTTTCACATAATAGGAATGTCAAGTGAACAGGTGGATTCATTATCAAAGGCTATAAAAGATGCAAAGGGCAATGTAAATTATTGCAGGGAATGTTTTACATTAACAGACGGAGAAGTTTGCCCGATATGTGCAAGTGAGAAAAGAGACCATAAGACTATAATGGTAGTGGAGAACACCAGAGATTTGGCAGCATATGAAAAAACAGGAAAGTATAATGGCGTATATCATGTTTTGCATGGAGCAATATCGCCAATGCTTGGAATAGGTCCGGCGGATATAAAACTGAAGGAACTGATAAAAAGACTTGAGAGTGATGTAAATGAAGTGATTATTGCCACAAACTCTACACTTGAGGGCGAAACTACGGCTATGTATATAGCTAAACTTATAAAACCCACAGGTATAGAAGTAAGCAGAATAGCAAGCGGAGTCCCTGTCGGTGGGGATTTAGAGTATATTGACGAGGTGACTCTTTTAAGAGCGCTTGAAGGAAGAAGATTACTGTAGAGTTTATTTTCTAAATAAAAAACTTGAGGTTTGGTGCAAGTATGGATAAATATGAATTTAATTTAAAGGTTGAACAACTGAATAAATTGGTGAAGAGCGGAGATTATAAAGCCGCTATGCGAATCACCGATACAATCGACTGGAGTAGAGTCCATAATGCAGGCTTATTAACCACTGTTTCCGAAGTCTATGAAAAAAATGATGAGTATAAAGAAGCGAGAGAAATATTGCTTTTGGCTTATGACAGGGCTCCGGTGGGGAAGAGAGCTCTGTACAGACTTGCCATGCTTGCAATAAAAGAGGGGGATATTGCAGAGGCTGAGGCTTATTATAGGGAATATATCGAGATTTCACCTCAAGACAGCAGAAAGTATCTGATGGAATATCATATTGCAGTGGCACAGGGCAATGATATCAATAAAAAGATAAAGATTCTGGAAAAATATAATGATATCGAGAAGATGGATGAGCAGTGGAAATATGAGCTGGCTCTCCTGTATGCACAGACAGGCAGAATAGATGATTGTATAAAAGTATGTGATGAAATAATGCTTTTATTCGGTGTGGGAGAATATGTGGAAAAAGCTGCCGCTCTGAAGGAATCTACAGGCTGCCCTCTAAGTTCAAAGCAGCAGGAGCAGGTGGACAATAAGGAATATTATGAGGACAGATTAAATACTCTTGCCAAAAGGTATGAAAGCGGAGAGAGGGAAAATTATCCGAATTTGAACCTGGATGATATGAGTGCTTATAAACCCAGAGAGGATAAAAAGACTACGATAAGTCTCGGTGATGAAGAAGAACCGGATGAAAATGCTCCTATAAGTACAGAACTTTTCCCAAAGAGTGTAGGAGTAAATGAGGTGAGGATATCGGAAACAACATTTAAGGGGGAAAGTGTGAACCCGGAATTTGAAGTGGAATTAAAAAGAGCCATTGCAATCACAAATGAAAATCTGAGTAAAATGAAGGGCGAAAGAGATCTTTCATCTATGAGGGAAATAGATGAAGAGGTCAGAGCTCATATGGAAAGGGTGGAGAGGATAAAGCATGGAAGATTTATCAGCCCTCCTGTAATGGCAGAAAGAAGAAAAACAAGAATAAGCAATTATTTTGACAGTATGGGATTGCCGAAAGCTCATTACAACGGAGATGAACTTGATAATATTTATCAAAATATCCAAATAAGTGAGGAGCAGGAGGATGTAGTAAAAGAGGAAGAAAATTCATTTGAAAATATTCCTGACTATACTATAGATAAAGAATTTATACCGGAGGATTTTAGGATAGGGGAAGATACTTCACAGGATGAATTATCACCGGAGGATATAAACTCCCCACAAACCACAGGATTTATCTTAAAAAAGGATGAGCCGGAAGGAGGGAGTGAGGAGTTAGAGAATAATGAACCTGATAACATTGATATTCCCACAGAGGAAGTAGAAGAAATACCTAAAGAGAATATTACGGTTACTGAAACTGCTTCCACAAAAGTATTGGAAAACTATGTTCCGGAAAAAAAAATTCCAATTTTTGACAAAGATGATTTGATAAACAGCTACTTTGATGATGAAGCGGATATGGGTGTACCGACCGTTTCAGCTGTAATGGCAAAAAGAAAAGAGCAAAGAGATTTGGTTCAAAGCAGTGTCAAAAGCGAAACAAAGATGGAAGTGATAGATGATGAGGAGGTATATTACACAAGGGAGGAAAGAACCTTTGTAACAAAAGTAAAAAGGGGTGAAGAGCCGGAAGAAATATTTATAGAGCCGGAATTTAAAAATCATGAGGATGAAGAAATCAAAACCGCTTCAATTGTAGAAGAGGATATTGATGAGCAAATAAAAGAAAGTGATGTAGATAACAGTAAAACAGTAAACCCTGTTGTAGATACTCTAAATGAGAGTCAGGACAAAAAAGAATTTTCACAAGAGAGTTTGGAGTTATTTTCAGATGAAGATGTTGAGAATGACACTGTCGTGATTGAAGAGAGTACGGAAGAAGTTTTAGATGATAATAGGGAGGTAGATTTACCTGTGCACGGAAAAGTTATGAAAGCAAAGGCGCCAAAGTCAAGAGAGCCGAAGGAGTATTTAATGAGAAGACCGGGTTCTATAATGGTAGAGGGAATAACAGAGCAAAAGGCTCTTGAAAATGCTATAGAAGTATTGAGAGAAGTAAATGAACTCACAAAGATAAAGCATTCTGTATTAAAAATCAGGGCAAAAAGCCTTAACAGTAAGGGAGTGATGAACTCCATAGATAAGATAAAGGGGAAGGATCTTATTATTGTGGAGGCAGGTGACCTTGATGATAACACCATTGCAGAACTTATTGAGTTTATAAGAGACGGCAAAGAAACAGTGGTCTTTGCTGATACTATAAGCGGAATTTCAAGTCTGATAGAGGCAAATGATCTTTTACATGGAATGAGCCTTGTGATGAGAGAGGAAGAAGTACCTGTAAAAAGAAAAAATATTGTTGCAAATATAGAGTTAAAAGACAGGGATAAGGACAGAGAAGAAGCACAGGATAAAAAAGACGCAGAGGAAATTAAGGAGACTGACAAAGAAGAAAAAGATGAAGCTGCCAAAGCAAGTAATTTAATGGATCTTGAGGTTATAGCCAATATCTTAAAACAGGAGAACGGCAATGAGAACTTGCAGTTTGAAATAAAGCCGATCGGAGGAGGGGAAACCATAAAATTGTATTCACCTGAGGAATCTGAGGAAGAAGACGGTGAAGATAAGGGCAATAAAGAGGAAGAGGAAAAAGGCATTGAATTAAATCCTGTAATATCCGAACCTAAAAAACCCGAGCTGGTAGTATCGGAGCCTGTAGAGATAGAAAAGAGAGAAGAGATAGAAGAGGAAGATAGAGGGGAACCGGGTGAGGACAGTATACCTTTGTCCGTAGATGATTTTATTGCGTATGCGCTTAATTATGCAAAAGATATAGAATGCCTTTTATCAAATAAAGCAAGGTATGCGGTTGAGGAAAGAGCGGATTATATGAAGGAGGACGGAACACCTTTAACCAAAAGAAATGCCAGAAATCTTATCGACCATGCTGCCGATTTGGCTGAAAAGCCGGGAGTAATGAAGGCTTTACTTGGATTTATGACTTCTAAATATGATAAAGAAGGCAGACTTATTCTAAGAGAGGAGCATTTTAGAATATAATGGTTTTTAATTATTTGGAGATTTTAGTATTTCTCTTTTTGTTGGCAATGATAATCAGTGGATACAATAAGGGACTTTTAAAAATATCCATAACGATGCTTGCTCTTATTTCAAGTGTAATTGCCTTGAATGTAGTGAATCCATATCTGAGAAATGAGTTGCAAAAAAATACTAAAATAAATCAATTTGTTTTAACAACTATTTATGAAAAAATAGGACTTGGGGAGATGCATGAAGATTCATCCAATGCAAAAGGCAGGAGTGAGGCAATAGATAAACTTAATGTGCCTGCCCAAATAAAGGATATTTTAAAAAAGGATGATGACAGAGCGGTCTATGAAAAACTCGGAGTATATACCTTTGCAGATTATATTGCAAGCTATGTCACACAGATGACTGTTAATGCGATAAGCTTTGCAGGTTCTTTTACGCTTGTCTGGCTGGTGCTTGGGATATTGTTTAAGGGAAATAAACTTTTAGCGAAGCTGCCCGTTTTGGGAGGTCTTAATAAGACCTTGGGCGCAATAGCAGGTTTGCTTTTCGGATTGACGGTGTTTTGGATTATTTGTATTTTCCTTATTGTATTTTCAACCACAAAAACGGGAAGATATATATATAGTCTGATTGAAAGCAGTCCTTTTTTACTGTTTTTATCCAGACAAAATCCGGTAGCGATATTCCTTGGATTATAGATATGGAGGTTATATGAATTCTAAAAGAAGGCTGATGAATGCCTCAAATGTGATAGTTGGACTTTGGCTTTTGTCAATGTTTACAATCTTTCCATTGATTTATAATGATTATTACTATGATATACTGGAAACAAAGTATTATACGGTAAGAGCAATCACCGCAATAATGATTCTTGCATTGATAGTGATATGCGGTTTTGCAGGCGGATTTAAAAACTTCTTTGATAAAGTAAATAAAAAAGGTTTTTCTACCTGGTTTAAAGAAGAATTCAGTATTTGGGATATATGTATAATGATATTTATGCTGGCTACATTATTATCCACTTTGTATTCAGGTAAGGTTATGAGGTATGCCGTCAGCGGAGAGAAGGGAAGATATTCCGGACTCCTGCTTATATCATTATATGTGGCAATATATTTTATAGTAAGCAGATTACTTTCCTTTAGTAAGATTTATTTTACCGTATTTTTGGCAGTAAGTATTCCGATATGTCTTTTCGGATATACAGACTATTTCAATATGAATGCAATGCATTTTAAGGATAAAATAAGCCCTGAACAGTGGTCGATATTTACCTCAACCATCGGTAATATAAATACATATACCGCTGTTCTGGCTTTTTATATTGCTGTTGCCGGAACCTTATTTATTACCACACCGCTTAAAAAGGATGACGGTAAGGGTGAGAGTATAGAAAAACTTATCTTTTACTATCTTATAATGCTGATGAACTTCATTGCAATGGCAATGGGTACTTCAGATAACGGATATCTCACACTTTTAGCATTCTTCGGACTTATGCCTTTTGTGGCATTTAAAAGTATGGAAGGTGTAAGAAGATATATACTGACTATATTTACATATTTTCTCGGCATCAGAATTATAAAGATAATCAATACGGTATATGCAGGTAAAGTACTTGGAATTTCAGGCTTATATGATTTTATAAGTGATTTTAAATATCTGGATTTGTTGATTATAGTTTTGGCAATTATAGTTATTTTAATGTATGTTCTTGCCTATAGAAATAAGTGGGAAGAAAAAAATGACCGTCAGAAGCTATTAAAAGTTCTTAGATATATTTGGTTGGGAATAATTATAATATCTGTTGCAGGTATTGTATTCCTGGGAATGAAAATAAATGCAAATGCTGAGCTTGCAAGGCAAAAGTATGGTTCTTTGGCGAATTATTTTATATTTGATGATTCATGGGGAACTTTCAGAGGCTATATCTGGAGAGCTGCACTTGAAGAATATTTAAGATTTCCACTTGTTCATAAAATTTTTGGAAGTGGTCCGGATACCTTTGGAATATATATAGATTTACTCAGAAGAGAAGAAATGATTGGTATAACCGGTCAGTTCTTTGATGCGGCTCATAATGAATACTTACAGTTTTTATTTACTTTAGGACCTATAGCTACTATAAGCTATATTTTGGGACTTGTATTGCCGAGTATAAAAGCATTTAGAACCGAAATACTTGAGCTTAGAGATGATGCAATGTTGCCTTTTTTATATGCATGTGCTATGGCGGTAATCTGCTATGCCACTCAGGCTGTGGTAAATTTGAACTTACCTGTAGTAACACCGTTTTTATGGATATTCCTAAGTATGATGGTGGCACTACTTAGAGACAAAGGAGAAGTTATAAATGGATAAGATAATCCTTTCAGGAGATCGTCCTACAGGAAAATTACATGTAGGACATTATATCGGCTCTGTTAAAAGAAGAGTTGAATTGCAAAATTCAGGAGAATTTAAAAAGATTTTTATAATGGTGGCAGATGCTCAGGCACTCACTGATAATATGGAAAATCCTGAGAAGGTAAGACAGAATATTATAGAGGTAGTACTTGATTATCTGGCATGTGGTATAGATCCTAAGAAGTCTACTATATTCATACAGTCAATGGTACCGGAGCTTACAGAACTGGCATTTTACTATATGAATCTTGTTACTGTTTCAAGACTTCAAAGAAACCCTACAGTAAAGGCTGAGATAGGGCTTAGAAATTTTGAAAACAGTATTCCGGTAGGATTTTTCACATATCCTATATCACAGGCATCGGATATTACAGCGTTTAAAGCAACTACAGTACCTGTAGGTGAGGATCAGTTGCCTATGATTGAGCAGACCAGAGAGATAGTAAGAAAGTTTAATTCAGTATACGGTGAAACTTTGGTAGAGCCTGAAGCGCTTATACCACAGGAAGACTCAGCTAAGAGACTTCCGGGTACGGACGGTAAGGCAAAGATGAGTAAGTCGCTTGGAAATTGTATTTATCTTTCAGATGATGCAGATACCGTTGCATCAGCTATAAAGACTATGTATACCGATCCTTTGCATATAAAGGTAAGTGATCCCGGACATCTTGAAGGAAATACGGTATTTACATATCTGGATGCTTTCTCAAGACCTGAACATTTTACAGAGTACCTTCCGGATTATAATTCACTTGATGAGCTCAAAGAGCATTACACACGTGGCGGATTAGGAGATATGAAGGTAAAGAAGTTCCTTGCAAGCATAATGGAAGAGACCTTGGCACCTATGAGAGCAAGAAGAGCGGAATTTGAAAAAGATATTCCGGCCATCTATGAGATGCTTAAGGAAAGCTGTGAAGTTGCAAGAAATGAAGCCGCAAATACACTTTCAGAAGTAAAGAACGCAATGAGAATCAATTATTTTGATGATGTGGAGCTGATAAAATCACAGGCCGAGAAATTCGGAAACAAATAAAAATACGGTTTTAATAAAATACTGTGTATTAACAGGCTTTATTTTAAAATCGTTAGCAGACAGCTTTACGATTTTAAAATAAGGCCTTTTTTATTAAAAAAGCTTGACAGTTGAGCATCTATTCAACTATAATAAAAGCATAACAGTTGAACAAGTACTCAACTAAAGGAGGTGTATCGGAGTAGAAGCTTTAGATAGAAAAGATGCTGTGGTAAGGGTAAAAACAAATATGCTTGAAGGTGTAAAGATAGAAGCTCTCTCAAGATTGTTTAAAGTATTCGGAGAACCCACAAGGATAAAGATACTTTGGGCATTAAATGTACATGAACTATGTGTACTGGATATTTGTGAAGTACTGGATATGACAAAGTCGGCAGTATCACATCAGTTAAGTACATTAAAAGAAGCTAAACTGGTCAAGTCAAGAAGAGAAGGTAAGGAAGTATATTATTCACTGGATGATGAACATGTAAAGGAAATATTTGAAACAGGTATTGTACATGTGTCACATAGATGTAGAGAAGGAGAAAAGGAATGAAGAGAGTTTATAAATTAGAAGGTCTGGATTGTGTGGATTGTGCTGCAAAGCTTGAGAGAAAGCTTGCTGCAATCGATGGTATTACAAGTGTAAATATCAATTTTATGACATTAAAATGTACACTGGAGGCTGAAGCTGAAAAGATGAATGAAATTATTGAAAAGGCAATGGAGATAATAAAGGTTGAGGAGCCTGATGTAGAGGTAAAGAGGGCGTAGGAGGAAGCTTTACAGATTTTATATTCATTAGGATAGAAGGATAAGATGAACGAAAAGAAAAAAAGATATTAAGTAAAATAATGATAGCGGCAATTTTTTATATAATTGCAATTATAATTTCAAAACTGAATTTTCCAAAGTCAAATATAATAAGTTTTGTGCTATTTATAACAGCTTATATAATAGTCGGAAGAGATGTATTATTAAAAGCATTTTCAAATATCAAGAGAGGAAAGGTATTTGATGAGAACTTTTTGATGAGTATTGCCACCATAGGAGCAATCATAATAGGTGAGTATCCGGAAGCTGTCGGAGTAATGCTCTTTTATATGGTTGGAGAATTTTTGCAATCACTGGCGGTAAATAAATCCAGAAAATCCATATCCGATATGATGAATATAAGACCTGATTATGCAAATCTGGTAAAAGAAGACGGCAGTGTGGAAATGGTTGATCCCTATGATGTGGAAATAGGAAATACCATATTGATAAAGACCGGAGAGATAATCCCTCTTGACGGGGTGGTGGTATCGGGAAAGGCAATGCTTGATACATCGGCACTTACAGGTGAGTCGATTCCAAGAGGCGTGCATATAGGAGACAAAGTGTATAGCGGAAGCGTAAATAAGGACGGACTTTTAAAGCTTGAGGTTACTAAGGAATTTAGCGAGTCCACTGCAAGTAAGATTCTTGACCTTGTGGAGAATGCAGCCGCAAAAAAATCAAAGACTGAAAACTTTATATCAAAGTTTGCCGGTGTATATACACCGATAGTTGTTTTTGCGGCAATTGCGCTGGCTTTGATTCCTCCGTTTTTGTTCCCGGATACGGGATTTAGTACATGGATTTACAGAGCATTGACATTTTTGGTAGTATCATGTCCCTGTGCCTTTGTTATAGCCATACCGCTAAGCTTTTTCAGCGGTATAGGTGCATCGTCAAAAATAGGTGTACTTATAAAGGGAAGCAATTATTTGGAGCTCTTATCAAGAGTAAAAACCTTTTTATTTGATAAAACAGGTACTCTTACAAAGGGAGTTTTTGAGGTGGTAAGTATTCATCCTGCCGGTGTAAATGAAGAAATACTGCTTGAAAATGCTGCAATGGCTGAGGAATACTCCTCACATCCGATAGCAATTTCAATTAAAAAAGCCTATGGAGAGTTAAAAAAAGAAGGCAATGAAAACATAAATTTTTCCGGAAGGCTTAGTGAACTTAAAGAGGTGGCAGGTCAGGGTATCAGTATAAGAGTGGACAATGAAGAAGTACTTGTGGGAAATGATAAACTGATGCTCTCAAATAATATAGAATTTGAGAAATGCATGGAAGCCGGAACCATAGTATATGTGGCAAGGGGCAAGACATTCCTTGGATCAATAGTTATAAATGACAGGATAAAAGAGGATGTAAGGGATGTTTTACAGGCTTTAAAAAATATCGGTGTGGAAAAAAATATAATGCTGACCGGAGATACAAAGGCTGTGGCGGATGCCGTGTCGGCAAAGGTGGGAGTGGACTATGCATACTCAGAGCTTTTGCCGCAGCAAAAGGTAGAGAAGGTAGAAGAGATACTGGATGATAAAAATATACTTGCCTTTGTAGGTGACGGCATAAATGACGCACCTGTACTTGCAAGAGCCGATATAGGTATTGCAATGGGAGGTATAGGCTCGGATGCCGCCATTGAAGCTGCGGATATTGTAATTATGGATGATAATCTGAACAATATAGTCAGAGGTATAAGACTTGCAAAAAGAACCATGAATATTGCCAAGCAAAATATTGCATTTGCGATAGGAGTAAAGTTGATTTTCCTATTGCTTGCAGCCATAGGTTTTGGTACTATGTGGGAAGCGGTATTTGCAGATGTAGGCGTTACCGTGCTTTGCGTAATAAATGCGATGAGAAATCTGCAAACAAAAAATATATAAATTATATGATTCAATCTTTAAATTTATCATCCTGTGAGCTGAATTTTTGGGATTATAAAATTAAGGTTTTGAATAAATATTATGGAGATTTTATGGAGAAGATAACAAGCTTTACAATAGACCATCTAAAACTTTTCCCGGGTGTATATGTGTCAAGGAAAGATAATGTGGGAGAGATGACAGTCACCACATTTGATATCAGAATGACAAGACCGAATTTTGAGCCTGTGATAAATACTGCGGAACTACATGCAATAGAGCATCTTGGAGCAACATTTTTAAGAAATCATAAGCAATTTGGAGAGAGCATTTTATACTTTGGACCTATGGGCTGCAGAACAGGCTGTTACCTGCTTTTAAAGGGAGATTATGAGTCAAAGGATATAATACCTCTTTTAAAAGAAATGTTTGAATTTATAAAAAAATTCGAGGGAGAGATTCCCGGAGCCTGTGCAAAAGACTGTGGAAACTATCTTGATATGAATCTTCCTATGGCAAAATATATTGCAGGAAAGTATCTGGATGAAGTGCTTGAGAATATTTTAGAGGAGAGGCTTATATATCCTGAATAAAATTGTTACGGTTCATGTACCATATATCTTGAGACTTTTAATTTTACAATCCTTGCGATTAGGATTGTAAAACAAAAGTTCTAAAGGGGCTACCTGAACTGTATATAAAATATAATATAATAATAATATAAAATTTAAAATATAAAGACAAATATATTGAAAAAATTATATTTTGTATTATAATTTGAGTATGAAGAAAAATTCCTGAGGTGAGCGATAACTTTGCCAATTTTGAACCTACATTTTGATTTATGGGATTCCAAATAACCTTGTTTGGATGTCAGGCTGCTATAGGTAGAAGACAGATATCAAGGTGAGGTAACCCACCTAGCTTCGCTAGGCGTCAATAAGCAAAGCCGTCACTTTGGGTCTTAAAAAGAGTAGTTTTTACTACTCTTTTGTTTTATATAAAAATATGATATGGATGGTTTTATGGCAGAGACGCTTACAAAGGAAGATATAAAAAAGATAGAGGCGGAGATTGAGGAAAGAAAATTGGTGCTGAGACCGCAGCTTATAGAGGCGGTAAAAGAAGCAAGAGCACATGGGGATTTATCGGAGAATTTTGAATATTATGCCGCCAAAAGAGAAAAGAATAAAAATGAGAGCAGAATCAATTATCTGGAAAGAATGCTCAGGTTTTGTAATGTATATGAAGATAAAACAGAGGATGATCAGGTAGGAATTGATAAGGTTGTGGAATTATACTTTGAAGAAGATGATGAGAGTGAAAAGTTTAAAATAGTTACCTCTATCAGGGGAGATTCACTTGAAGGCAGATTAAGTATTGAATCGCCGATAGGAAAGGCTATAGTCGGAAAGAAAAAAGGTGACAGAGTAAGAGTGCCTGTGGGTGACGGAGGATATTTTGTAAAAATAATGTCCATAGAGATAAGCGATGATGAAGACGAGATAAGATCATTTTAGGAGAAAATATGAAGCTTGTAATACAGAGAGTAAATCATGCAAATGTAAAAATAGACGGGGAAGAAGTAGGTAAAATAAATAAGGGATTATTAGTATTGGTCGGCGTGGCTGCGGATGATGATGAAAAGATAGTTGAAAAATACTTTAATAAGCTGATAAAGCTTAGGATATTTGAAGATGAAAACGGTAAGACCAATCTTTCATTAAATGATGTAGGCGGAGAACTGCTGCTTGTATCACAGTTTACATTATTGGCAAATTGTAAGGACGGCAACAGACCGAGCTTTATAGGAGCAGGCTCTCCGGATGAGGCAAAAAGACTGTATGAATATATGGTGGAGCTTGGTAAAAAATCAGGTATACATACGGAATGCGGAGTTTTCGGAGCGGATATGAAAGTATCCCTTGAAAATGACGGACCGTTTACTATAGTATTGGAACTCTAATATGAAAGAACTTTATAAAATATTACTTGTTGATGACGAGGAAGAGGTCAGAAAAAGCATTATAAAAAAAATCAACTGGGAAGAAGAAGGATTTTTGGTAGTCGGAGATGCCGAAAACGGAGTGGAGGCATTGGAGAAAATAGAGAATCTGAATCCTGACCTTGTATTTACGGATATAAGAATGCCATATATGGACGGACTGGAATTGATAAATGAAATCAATATAAGATATCCTCTTATAAAGTCCATGATTTTTTCGGGCTTTGATGATTTTGATTATGCCAAAGAAGCTATAAAAATGGGAGTTATCGAATATGTGCTAAAGCCCGTATCAGCGCCGGAGCTTACGGAGATACTAAGAAAAGTGCATAAGAACCTGGATGCCGAACTGGATAAAAAAAGAGATATTGAAAAATTAAAAAGGGGTTATCTGGCAAGTCTTCCAATCCTCAGAGAACAGTTTTTAAACGGATTGATACATGGAAGCTTAAGTAAGGCTGAGATAGAGCATGCACTTAAGGAATATGAAATAAACTTAAATAATGCAAGCAAATATATAGTTGCAGCGATACATATAGATGATATGGACAGCCATATAGTGGCAAAAGAACTTATACCAATCTCTGTAAAGGTAAACCTGCTTGAAAATCTTGGAGATAAATTCCATGCGGAGGTGTTCTCGGTTTATTCAAATACCAGTATGTATATTCTTATAGGTCTGCCGGATAAGATGTCCAAAAACTATATAATGTCGGTGCTTTCAGAGGCTATAAAGGATGTTAACAGAACCATAGGCGTAAACTTAACTATAGGGCTCGGTATCACTGTAAATAATCTTACAGAGCTTCACAAGTCATATACTCTGGCAAAGGAGGCGCTTGGCTACAGAGGTATTGTAGGCAATGGCGAGGTTATATATATAAAGGATATGGAGCCTGTTAAGTCCGATAAATTAAAATTTGAGGATATTGAGGCAAAGGAATATATCAATATATTAAAATTCGGAAGTGATGAAAGTATCATAGAATATGTTGAAAAGATATTTGCAAAGCTGAAGGAATCAAAGGTACATTCAAGCCAGTATCAATCCTATATGATAAATGTGATAAATATTATTATCAGTCTTGTACAGGATTACAGTCTGGAGCTTTCCGTACTGACTAAAACTGCTACAGATTATATAGACCTTTTGGATAAGATAAAGGATACCGGAGGTTTTAGAGAATGGCTGCTTGAGGCAAGTATAAATATTGCTCATAAAATAAGGGAAGACAGAGCCTTTACCTCCAAAAAGGTATTGGAAGAGGCGAAAAGTTATATAGAAGAGAATTTTGCGGATATTGATTTATCTTTGGAAAAACTTTGTAAACATCTGCATGTTTCGGTTGCCAGGTTCTCCACAAATTTTAAAAAGGATATGGGGATATCCTATGTAAATTTCCTTACAAATTTGAGATTACAAAAGGCGGTGGAACTTTTAAAGACTACCGATGAAAAGACCTATATCATTGCCGAAATGGTAGGCTATGCGGATCAGAACTATTTCAGCTATGTATTTAAGAAAAAATACGGGGTTTCACCTTCAAAATACCGTCAGCAGGTTTAGTATATGGATAGGGGAAAGTTCAGTATAAAAAAGCTCAGTATAAAAAATCTGAGCATACAAAGCTCCATCTTCATATACTTTACAGTTACCGCAATCATTGCCATAGCCCTTATAAGCCTTATAATGTTTCAGAGATTTACAAACAGTCTTAATGCCACCATTATTGAAGAAAATTCAGGCATTATCGGTCAGGTGGGTGAGTCTATAGATTCATATCTGAGAAATTCTATGAAGATTTCAGATTCCATATATTATAATGTAATCAAAAACACCGATATATCAGGCAATGAAATAAAAAAGGGTATGAACCTCATCTATGTAAACAATGATAATATGATAGAGGATATAGCTCTTATATCCGGAAGCGGAGAATTGATAGAGTCAATGCCTGCGCTTAGATTAAAGGATAATATCAATGTTTTAGAAAAAGATTTTTTTAAAAAAAGTATGGCGGAGAGCGAGTATATTTATTTTTCCATGCCCCACATCAGAAATCTGTTTGACCAAAATGAAAGCAGCTATTCCTGGGTAATGTCTCTTGCAAGAGCTGTGGAGATAACGGATGAGGGTAAGGCTACTCAGGCTGTACTTCTTATAAATTTAAACTATGTTTTTTTTGAAGAGCTGTTTTCAAATGTAAATCTTGGAAATGGAGGATATATTTATCTGACCAATGACAGGGGAGATATAATATGGCATCCCAGACAAAATGAAATATACTCAGGTCGTTTTGATGAAAATAATAAATATGCGGCAGGGTTAAAAGACGGTATCAGTGTTGAAAATTATGGCGGTAAGAAAGTTACTTTAAATGTAAGAACCATAGGATATACAGGGTGGAAGCTGGTGGGAGTCACACCCAACGCCACATTAAATATCTATGGAATTAAGTTCAGATTCTTTGTGGTTTTTGTAGCGGATTTATTTTTGTTTTTGCTGGCAATGATAAATGCCTTTATTTCGGATAAGATATCAAATCCTATAAAGAGGCTTGATACAAGTGTAAGAGAGATTGAGAGCGGAAATCTGGATGTGGATATAGTACCAAGCGGCTCGTATGAGGTGGAGCATCTTGGGAAGTCCATAAAAAATATGTTGGGGAGAATAAAGCTTTTGATGTCCGATTTGGTGGAAGAACATAATGCCAAGAGAAAATCGGAGTTTGACACTTTGCAATCCCAGATAAATCCGCATTTTTTATACAATACTTTGGATATTATAGTATGGATGATTGAAAATGAAGAGCCTGATAAGGCGGTAAGTATAGTGACCGCTCTGGCAAAGTTTTTTAGGATTTCTCTTAGCAAGGGTAAGAATATAATCACCGTAAAGGATGAAATAGAGCATGTAAGAAACTATCTTATGATACAGAATATGCGCTTTAAAAACAGATTTGAATATAGCATAGAGGCGGATGAAGAGGTGCTTTTATATTCCTCATTAAAACTTATGTTGCAGCCGTTGGTGGAAAATGCCATATATCACGGCATGGAATTTATGGATGGAGACGGAGAGATAGATGTAAAAGTATCTAAGGAGGGCGAAAGTCTTTATTTTACCATCAGTGATAACGGGCTGGGTATGAGCAAGGAAATGGTGGATAAATTATTAAGTAAGGATATTATGCCAAGCAAAAAGGGCTCGGGAATAGGAGTAAAGAATGTAAATGAGAGAATAAAGCTGTACTTTGGAAATGAGTACGGACTCCGTGTTGAATCCGAACCCGATGAGGGTACAAAAATCATTATTCATTTGCCTGCTGCAATATATGGAGAGGGAAAATATGAAGACAGATAAAAAATATATATGGATATTATGGTTTATCTCTATTGTCTTACTTTTTATAATCTCTCAGACAGATTTGATTCTAAAAGAAGAAGTGCCGCATGTATATCAGGTATCACTGATACTTGACAGTGAAGATGAAAGCAAATATATAAACTTAAAAAAGGGAGTGGATGATGCCGCCAAGAAATATAATATCGATATAAATTTGCTCACCTTAAATAATATTACTCAGAATGCCGTTATATACTCGGCAGAAGAAAACGGCACCAACGGTATAATCGTACTTGCAAAAAATGATTTGGAAATAAATAATAAAAAAGTTCCTATAGTCGTTTTAAAATCAAAGTCCGGAGATATTATCGATAATCCTAAAAGCGGCTATTTGAGTATAAATACCGATTATACCGGAATGATTACAAAGCTATATAATTCTTTTGAAGAAAAATTTGATAAAAACTCCTATATATATGTGTTTTTAAATAATAGAGATATTTCCGGAATAGAGGAGGAAATAGATTTCTTGAAATCAAAGCAAAGTTCCAATATAATTTTTATAGAGGGTGATGAAAAGGAATTTAGAACAGCCATAGAGGATTTGGTACATAGTAAAAATAATGCCTATGTATTTTCACTGGATAAGACAAGTACCGATAATTTATGCAAAATAGTCGGTGCAAGTACTGTATACAGGGAGCGTATACAGGGTTTTTATTGTATCGGGGCTACCACATTCTTTTTAAATAAGCTAAATGACGGTACAATTGATGCGATAGCTACGGTTAATGAGTATGATGAAGGATATTTGGCAGTTGAGATGCTTATGGCGGATTTGAAAAAAACAAATTATATGTCAAATATCGATATGGAAAATATGTTGGTGAATAAGGAAAGTCTGGAAAACGAGGAAGTGGTAAAACAGCTTTTCCCTATTGACTAGTACATATACGGGAGGAAGATGAAAAAACACAGTTTTTTAATAAGTATGGCGATTTTTGTAATTATTATAATCGTCAGCTTTATATCTATGATGAGCAGGGTAGCACCGCCCAAAAAGAATGTTATAAAGATAGGTCTATGCCTATACAGATTTGATGATACCTTTATATCAAATGTCAGACAGGAGATTGAAGAATATGTAAAGGAATATGAAAAAGAGTATGGCATTAAGATAAATCTTGAGGTGGTGGATGCCAGAGACAATCAAAACACACAGAATCATCAGGTGGAGAGATTTGTATCTCTAAATTATGATGTGCTTTTGATAAATGTGGTGGACAGATTTGCCGCTTCAAATATGATTGAAACTGCCGTAGGGGCAAAAATACCGATAGTATTTTTTAATCGAAAGCCTGTAGATGATGATTTAAACAGGGCGGATAATATATATTATATAGGAGCCGGTCCAAAATCGGCAGGTATTGAGCAGGCAAGGATAATAATAGATGCCTATAATGAAAATCCGCATAGCATAGATATAAATAATGACGGTGTGATAAATTATCTGCTTTTAGAAGGAGAGCCGAGCCATCAGGATTCACTTCTAAGAACCGAATGGGTGATAAAAACTTTGCAGGAGAATAATATTCCCATAAATAAGTTAAACGGTGCCATAGGAAACTGGGAGAGGGCGCAGGGCTCCGCACTTATGGAGGAATGGCTGAATGAGTATAAAGATATAGATTTGGTTATTTCAAATAATGATGATATGGCGCTTGGAGCTATAGATGCGATAGAAAGAGCAAATAATATAACCGGTATAAAGATAGTCGGTATAGACGGAACAAAGGAAGCACTGGAAGCTATAAATGCAGGTAAGCTTTTAGGTACTATAGAAAGTGATAAAAAGGAATACGCCAAAGCTGTTGTGGAGATAGCAATGTTTGCCATAGGAAAATCGTCACTGCCCGAGGATATCAAATCCAAGCTGCTTGATAACAGAACCTATGATGTGGAACAAATTCCGAGGAAAAAATAAATTAACGAAGTATGTATACCGATAGGAAAAAATATTTTTGTACAAAGTTCCCAGTTATTTTATATAAAAATTGTGGATGAAATACTAAAAAGAGCATTGACTTTTATGCTCTTTTTTATTATGATGAAATCCTAAAGATTAGAACATCTTTCTGAGAGATGTTTTTGGGGACCTTTCTTTAAATAATTCTATAGGAGTTTTATGAGGCATATTATAGCGGTGATTGATGAGGATATACGCTTTGCCTTAAAATTATCTGATTTTTTATCAAAGGAGGATAGGATTCCTTTCAAAGCGGTCGCTTATACTTCATTCCAAATGTATAAAAATGAAACTTCTTCTATGGAGGTAGTGGCATTTATCACAGATTTTGATAATGTAGATGAATGCATAAGTACCGGGATTCCGGTTATTCTTTTATCAGATGATGCAATGGTAAAGTCTAAATACGCTGAATCTTCAAAGCTTTTCTGCTCAATATTCAAATTTTGCGGTGTACATATTATTGTGGATGAACTGCTGGGATTTTTTGCAAAAAACTCTTCACTCGGGTTTAGCGGCACCGGTAAAAACACGAGGGTTTACGGGGTGTACTCTCCTATAAACAGATGCGGAAGATCCAGCATGTCCGTTGCACTGCATTCTTATTTTTGTTCTTTATCCACAAGTTCTTTGCTGATTTCCTTTGATGAATATGATTCGGTTTTTGCAGTTTTAAGAAAAGAAAACAGCAGAGATTTATCTGATGTATTTTACGGATATAAAACAGGTGA
Organism: Lachnospiraceae oral taxon 107 str. F0167; assembly: GCA_000209465.1. Lineage (GTDB taxonomy): Bacteria > Bacillota > Clostridia > Lachnospirales > Lachnospiraceae > Lachnoanaerobaculum. Next base: position 91,415 of record GL890587.1, read on the forward strand.
TTTGAATTTTGCAAAGCTTGGAGAATGTATAAGCAGAGTGGAAGATTTAAATATTGTACTGCCGGCAAGATATAATGAGGATTTATTTTATTTATCCGACAGTGAATTATTAAAATTTATAAATGATATTACTGTATCAAATTTATTTGAAATTATTGTGATAGATTTTGGCAGTATAGGCAGAAGAACGATGCAGGTTTTAGATATATGTGAAAAGATATTCTGTCCGGTAATAGGTGAGAGTAATGGGGTGGAATTATCAAAGCTTAACGAGTTTAAATCACTTCTTGGGAGAAACGGATACCCGGAAATACTTCAAAAGCTATATGAAATAAAACTGCCGAATGAGGATATCTCTATGGATATATTCAATTTTGCCAAATTAAAAAGACATGAATATTATTTGCAGATTTCAAAAATAGCAGAGGGCTTATGATTTATTATATAGTGGGAAGTATGTTGTTTGTCGCAGCAGTGACGGATATACTTTGTCGAAAGATACCTAATATTATTATTTTTATATATTTTACAATAGGTATGGCTGTATTAAGCTTAGATTTTTTTATAAGAGTTCTTGTTTCATTATTTCTTTTTTCAATTCTTTATAATCTCAGATTTTTCGGTGCCGGAGATATAAAAATATTTGCACTTGTAATAGGTTTTTTGGGTACCTATGAGGGAGTGAATCTTACGGTAACAGCTCTGGTTTTGGCAGGCATCGGCTCATTGGTATATATGATTTTTACCAATCAACTGATTGAGAGAATAAATAAGCTTACAGACTATTGCATGAGAGTAGTTTCTGCCGGCAGACTTTTAAGATACCATGAATACAATCTGAAGGATAAATATTTGATACCCATATCTCCATATTTTCTGGCAGGCTTTATATTGTGGAGGTGCTTTTGTTAAACAAAAAAATAAAAGATAATGATATTCTAAGGATACAGGTAGTAAAAAGTGAAGATGAAAGCCCGCAAAAGGGTGAGAGCATATATTTACAATTAAAAAACGAAATAAGAGATAAGCTGTCGGATCTTAGAAATATAGATGATGAAGAATTATATAAGATAATAGACAGCGAGATAATACATAAGGAACATTCTTTTTATATTCCTCTTGAAGAAAAATTAAATATCAGAAGTTCATTATTTGATTCATTCAGAAGACTGGATATATTACAGGAATTATTGGATTCCAAGGATATAACGGAGATAATGGTAAACGGAAAAGATGATATCTTTGTAGAAAAATGCGGAAAAGTAATTAAATGGGATAAATCCTTTGTCAGCAATGAGGTTTTGGAAGATATGATACAGCAGATAGTAAGCAAGGTAAACAGGGTGGTAAATGTATCTTCACCTATTGCGGATGCGAGATTATCAGACGGTTCCAGAGTACATATAGTGTTGCCGCCGATATCACTGGACGGTCCGATTATCACCATCAGAAAGTTTCCGGAAGCTATAAGCATGGAGAGGATGATTATATATAAAACCTTGTCGGAGGAATGTGCAAAGTTTTTGGAGATGCTTGTATGCTCAGGCTATAATATTTTTATATCGGGCGGTACAAACTCCGGAAAGACTACATTTTTAAATGCATTATCAGGCTATATACCAAAGGAGGAGAGAGTAATTACCATCGAGGACTCCGCGGAATTACAGCTGATGCATATAAAAAATATAGTAAGACTTGAAACTAAAAATGCCACTCTGAGCGGTGACGGAAGTATCGGTATAGGTGATTTGATAAGAGCATCACTTAGAATGAATCCTGACAGGATAATAGTAGGTGAGGTAAGAGGCAGAGAGGCGCTTGATATGTTACAGGCAATGAATACAGGGCATGACGGTTCTCTTAGTACAGGGCATGGAAACAGCGCCAAGGATATGCTCGCAAGACTTGAGACCATGGTTTTAAGCGGTGCGGATTTGCCTCTGCCGGCTATAAGAGCACAGATAGCAAGTGCTATAGATATAATGATACATCTGGGAAGGCTCAGAGAAGGGGAAAGAAAGATGCTTGAGATTTTGGAGGTTTTGCCCTATGAAAATGGGGAAATTGGACTTAATAAGCTCTATGAGTTTGATATGGAGGAAAAAATCCATAAAAAGGTCGGAGAACTCAAAAACAGACAGAAATTGTTCGCAGCAGGCTATAGATTATAATGTATATAAGTTTAGTCTTATCGAGTGGCTAAGATACAGTTTTATGGCTGTTGTAACGGCAGCTTTGGGTTCATATATATTTTATAAAAGTGTGATTATATTCTTTGTTTTATTGCCATTCTGTTTTTTATATCCCAATTTTAAAAGAAAAGAACTTATAAATGTAAAGAAAAGGAAGCTGGTGCTTGAATTTAAGGAAGCCATAATGATTATTTCCTCTTTGCTGAGTGCAGGTTATTCTTTGGAGAACTCAATAAAGGAAGCTTTGGTTGAACTTAGACTTCTATATTCAAAAGATAATCTTATAATAAAGGAATTTGAATATATAAATCAGCTTATCTATATGAATATCAGTGTTGAGAGGGCATTTGACGATTTGGCATACAGAAGTCACAGCGAGGATATCAGAAGCTTTGCCAAGGTTTTAAGGATTGCAAAAAGGAGCGGAGGTGAACTTGTAAGTATTATTTCACATACGGTCAATGTTATAGCGGATAAGGTGAGAATAAAGGAAGAGATAATAACCATGACTGCCGCAAAAAGATTTGAGCAGAGCGTGATGAATGTTTTCCCGCTTTTTATAGTTCTATACATTGATATAAGTTCTCCGGGATTTTTTAATATTATGTACACTACGATTATAGGCAGGATATGTATGAGTTTTGGACTGATTATGTATTTATTTGCTATATATATTTCCAAAGGTCTTTTAAATATAGAGGTATAGCCGATGAAAAAACATTTAAAAAGAATCTTTTGGGATAATAAAAAATATTGGATGGTCGTATTTTTAAGCTTTATATTATTTGGGCTTTGTACTTTATTTTTAAAAAACAATACAGTGACCGATAATTATATCAGCAGACCGGGTGTGGATGAGTATGATGCCGAAATGGAAATTGAGGTAGAGGGATTACTTGATAAGCCGCAAAGAATGGAAATACCGGTATCTAAAAGGCTGTATTCGGAATCTGAGGCAAAAGAAGCCATAAAGGCTGCTCTGGAGAAAGCTTTAAAGATTCTCCCCGGAAAAAATAATTCACTTCAAAATGTCACGGAAAATTTGAATCCGATAAATGAAATAAGCGAGCTTGGAATAAGTATAAGATGGGATTTTGGAGATACGGAACTTATAGATATATCGGGTAATGTTTATAATGAGAATCTAAGTGAAAATACTGATTTGGATATAGAAGCTACTTTGATTTATGAATCTTATGAGGAGAGTTATATTATTCCTGTAAGGATTTGCCCGAAAACATTATCGGAGGAAGAGAGAATTTTAAAGGGATTAAGGGAGGTAATAATACAGGCTGATAAAGAACAGATAGAAAAAGACGGATATATTTTACCTGAAACATATAGCGGCAGAAAGCTGATATATCGCTTCAGAGAAAATACGGATTTTAATCTTATATGGATAATTGGAGTAATTATAGCACTACTTTTATATCTAAGGGAAAAAGAGAGGGAAAAGTTTAATCTTGAAAAAATAAAAAGGGAACTTATGAAGGATTATCCCGATATTGTGTCAAAGTTGATTGTATTTATAGGTGCAGGTCTTTCTGTCAGGCAGTCATGGGAAAGCATAGTAAAAGATTATGAGAACGAATACAGAGAGAATAATGAAAAAAGATATGCTTATGAAGAAATGGCAAAAGCCTATGAAAGATTAAAAAACGGTACTCATGAAAATATTGTATATAAGGATTTTGGCAGAAGCTGTTCTTTAAGGCAGTATATGAAACTTGCGTCATTGCTTGAGCAAAACAGAAGGAGCGGAATTTCAAATCTGCATACTTTACTCAGTATGGAATCTCAAAGTGCTTGGGATGAAAGATTGAATCTGGCAAGGAGAGAGGGTGAAGAACTTAATACAAAGCTTCTTTTACCATTATTCATAATGCTTTTAATAGTAATGATGATGATAATTGTACCTGCATTGTTGATATTTTATTAAAAAAACAAAAGAATGTGAATTTCACAAAATAGCGGCTTTTATGCCGGAAAGGAGAAGGTATGTTGGATTTTTGGAAGGATTTTATGGAAAATGAAGATGGAGTAGGTGTTATAGAAATTGTTTTGGTTCTGGTAGTTCTTATAGGTCTGGTCTTAATATTTAAAGGTAATATCAGTAAGCTCTTAAACAATATCTTTAAGGAAATCAATAAGAAATCAAAAGAGGTATATAATTGAAAAAAAGCGGTTCTGTTACCATCTTTGTATGCCTGATATTTATTTGCATCAGTGCATTGATATGCGGACTTTTGGAGTCGGCAAGAACCTCAGGTGCGAGATTGTATTTACAGACTGCAGGAGACTCGGCAATAGATTCATTATTCAGCAGATATCATAGGGAACTATGGGATAATTATAAAATACTCGCATTAGAGAGCGAGAGTGATGAAAATATAAGCGAACTTATGCTTTCTTATATGCAGCCATATATAGAAAACAGCGGAATGTACCGGATTCAAAATCCACAGATAAAGCTGAATAAAAAAATTAGTCTAAGTGACAATGGGGGAATGTATTTGGAGCAGGAAATCATTGACTATATGAGTCTTGGAGTTTTTGAATCTGTATTTGACGGCTCTCCTGATGATTTGTGGAAAGATATAGAAGATGCTATGAGTATGGAGAAAATTACCACCGACTACGGACTCGGTTCAAAAGAAGCCGTAGAGGTGGAAAAGGCATTAAAAAGGCTTTCCGAAAATATAGAAAAGCAGGAAGAGATAAGGTCTAAGATGAAGTCGGCAGTTAGTGCACAAAATATTTCAGAGATAAAAAAGCTGTGCAAGGATCTTAAAAGCACTCTGAAAAAAGTTCCGGATCTCATAAAAAAATATGAGAAAAAGGCTGACAGGATGTCTGAAAAAATAAGGGAAATAGAAAATAAAAATGCCGACAATATTTCAAAGCTTTCAGAAAGTAACAGGGAATATATAGATGGTGAGATATCAAAGTTTAAAGAATATGTGGATAAGGACAGTGAAAGAAGAATAGAGATTTCGGCTCTTGCAGGCTTAAGTGAAAGTATGATATCGGAGGTGGAGGAACTTGAGTCCGATATAGAAAGCCTGCAGGAGATGATGGAAGCCGAAGATGATGAGGAGCAGGATTATGATATCGGTGAGGCATGGAATAATCTTGGTTCAGGTATAGATGCGCTTACGGTAATGAGACTTAATTTTAAATATGGGATAGCGGATGAAGAAAAGGAAGAAAAGCTGAAGCAGGTAAAGGAACTCATATCGGACGGGATTTTTTCTTTGGTCATACCTGAAAACAGAGAGGTATCAAATAAGAGTATTAACAGATTGAGTCTGCCGTCAAATGCGATTACAGGAGGTTATAGCGGCAGGAATCTTGCACAGAGACTTTTAGTAAATGAATATATGGGAACATATTTTGCCGACTTTACAGATGATATAGATACTCCGCTTTCCTATGAGCTCGAATATATATTAAACGGTGATACTTCCGACAGGATAAATCTTGAAAATGCAATCCTTAAAATACTGGCTATAAGAGAGGGGCTGAATTATATGCATATAATATCAGATGCCTCAAAGATGCAAAGTGCACAGGAACTGGCGACAGTGATAAGCGGTGTTTTATGTTTGCCGCAGATTACTCTTCTTATAAAGTTTTTGATAATAGCGGTATGGGCATTGGTGGAGTCGGCAATAGATTTAAGATGCCTTTTATCCGGTGGAAAGGTGCCTTTAATAAAGAGTAGGGATGATTGGAGTGCCGATTTGGATTCCATATTTGATATTTTAAACAATAATTCTCTAAGAGAAAAAGAGGCATCATCAAGGGGGATAAACTATGAGGGATATTTGAAAATGCTTTTGTATATAGAAGAACCTGTAAAAAGAAATTTCAGGATGATGGATATAATGCAGTTAGATATATCAAGAAGTCAAAATGATTTTTTGATAAATGATATGGTATACGGCATTGAGGCGGATATAGGATGTGGTGCAAAAAGGCTGTTCAGTGAGATTTCCTTTTTCTCAGAGGAGTTTGTCGGACTTGACTCAGGTTATGATATGGCAGTCAAAGTCGAAAAAATATATTGAAGGGAGGTTTTGTATGTCCTCTTATAATAAAAATTTTAGAAATAAAAAAATGAAAGCTCTCCAAGCATGCAGGTATAAGAGGACTCACAAAGCCTCTCTCAGTATAGAGGCGGCTATGTGCTTTTGCCTTTTTATTATAGCTATGGCAATACTTATAATGCCTTTTGATATGATGAATACCGATAGAAAGATAAGAGGTTTAACAGAGGCTATATGTAAGGATGCCTGCCAATATGCCTATACTTATTACAGATTGCAGGGGAAAAGAGAAGAAAGCGGTGAAAATTATGACCATAGTGCTATGGAAAATATAAAGGGTGTGTTTATAGGGGGAGCCGTCGGAAGTTTTGCGGTTTCCAGGATAAATGCCGATATAAAGGATAAAAATATAAAAAATATAAGCGGTATTTTATCATCCTGTATGTCTGACGGGGAAACTATATGCATAAGGATTGATTATAAATATTCACTGCCCATAGGAATACTCGGTAAAAACAGTATTGATCAGACTGTAATAGCTTCAAGAAGAGCGTGGATAGGTGCTGATGGTGGAAAGTCCGGTGAATCGGGGATAAATGATGATGAGTATGTATATATAGGCAAAAATGCGACAAGATATCATATAGATAGGAGATGCCATTATCTTTATAATGATTTGCAGTCGGCGTCTTTTTCATCTGTGGAGAGCCTTAGAAATGATAACGGTGCGAGGTATCATGCCTGTGAGAGATGTGGAAGTCAAGGCGGTACAACAGTTTATATAATGCCATCAGGTACAAGATATCACTTTGATCCCGATTGCAATGCCATTATTGCCTATGTACAAAGGGTAAAGCGTTCAGAGGTGGAGCATCTGGGAGTCTGCTCTTATTGTGGAGGTAGCCATTGAAAATTGAAATTTTGGAAAAAGCGGTTTTAATAATATTCTTATTGATCTTTACTTATCAGGATATAAGAAAAAAAGAAATATATACATTCGGATTGATACTGTTTTATATAGCTGTTACGGGTATGCAGATATATAAGCTTTTATCGGGAAGTTATATAGATATTAAGGATATTTTCTTTGGTGTTTTTAGCGGTGCTTTATTATTTGTGCCTTCAAGGCTGAATATTTTAGGAGAGGGTGATGCTTTTGTCTTTATGGGAACAGGAGCTGTTCTTGGATTTAAAAGGAATTTAATGCTGTTTTTTATATCCGTTTTTATAATATCCATATATGCACTTTTTATGAGTATCTATTGTATGGTGAAAAAAAGAAAAATAAAGGGAATGAAAGTGGCAATGCTTCCGTTTATAACTATGGCAAATTGCATTATATGGTTTTATATATGAAGAAAAGACTGAGAGCAAGTTTTACTGTAGAAATAACATATATTATATTTTTTATCTTTCTTGGTATTGCCTTTATAATCGGCTACAGTATAGATAAGCATACAGAGGTGGTAAATAATGTAGAGATGCATTTATTACTTGAGAGACTGGCACATGATGAGAAAAATATGGGATATGATAAGGAAAGATTAAAGGCTTTGCCTGAGCTAAAGGGCAATGAGTCGGTAAGAATAGAGGAGAAGAGATTTTTAGTTGAGGCAGTGAAGGGTAATCAGAGTATTACAGTGGCTATATATAATCCGGAGAGTTATATAAGGGCGACTACCGCATTGGAGGGGATATATGAAAGACTTAAAGGTAAGTTATCAGAGGAATCTGAAGAGTAATTGGCTTATATTTGAGCCCGAAGAAAGCTTTTTGTCCGAGCTTTCAAATAAATATGCCTTTGAAATGGGTATGATAGAGCATAATAATATAAAGGGATTTCTAAGACCGGATATAAAAAGAGTGAACTCAAAAGTAAATATATGCTATGATATCAGCTCATTACAGCCGCTATCAAGAGTTTTTGAAGTAAGGGCATTAGGCATAGAAGAGATAAAGTCATTTATTATAGAGATAATGAGCGCTACAAAAGCATTGGAGGAATTTTTACTCGAAGCCTCATCAATAGTGCTTGATCCCGAATATATTTTTTCTGATTTGGATTTTAAAAGATTTTCATTTATATATATCCCAAGAAACGAAGATAATAGGGAAGAAATAAAATCATTATTGGAGAGTATTCTAAATAACATAAATAAAGAAGATAAAGACTGTCTGATAATGCTTTATGGAATGCTAAAGGAATGTCGGAGAAGGGATTTTACTATAAATGATTTGGAGTATATACCTGATTACAGCTTACAAAAAGATATGGTAAACTGCGAGGAGGAGATTATTGAAAGTAATGCAGATGAGAGTGTATTAAATGATAAAAAGAAAAAGCAATTTAATATTTTCGGAGGGATTTTTAAAGGGAATAAGCAAAAAGAACAAAATGATGAGGAAGAGTTTTTAGAAAAGGTATTTAAAGGATATGAGCCCGGAGTGAAATCAGCCTGCTTAAATGAGGAAAGAAGAGTATTTGAAATAAAAGATGAGGAGATTTCCAATACGGTCTTATTGACAGATAAAAGGATAAAAAATTCAGGCAGAATACTAAGAAGCACCAACGGTATGGAAGATATAGAAATCGGATATCTGCCTTTTATTATAGGTAAGCAGGATAGGATATGTGACTATGTATTGGATGCAGAGGGAGTAAGCAGGCTACATTTGCAGTTTTTTGAGAAGGAGAATACACTATATGTCAGAGATTTGAATTCAAGAAACGGAACATATATAAACGGAAAAAAGCTTGAAAATGAAGAGAATATGGAAATGAATAACGGCGATAATATAAATATCTGCGGCATAAATTATAGATTGGAAATATAAAGTAGCTTATAAAAGTATTTTTTGATAATAGAAGGTATTAAAAAATATTAAAGAAAAGGAAGCCTTATCACTTGATGAATTTGAAAATATAATTAAATAAAAAGAATAAGAAACTCACAATCTGTTATACTTACAGCTTAAACGGATTGTGAGTTTTTATATATAAAATCTTTTGGCATCAAGCTGCACTCACTGTTTTTTTGATGCATAAATATGTTTTTGAAGGTTTGTAAACAGAGTTTAGAGCTTTTGTATATAAGAATAAAAAGAAGCCGGTGCAGATGGAGGTATTTATAAATATGCTTGATAGTTTTTGTATCTGTGATATACTTTATAAAAATTTGATATCTGCTTAAGAAGCGGCGGTTTTACTTATGCAAAGTACACAGATATTATATATAGGAGAATGCAGTGAGAGAAAAAATAAGAATAATACTATGCTGTATATTTTTAGCAATAGCAATATATGCGGCTTATAATATAATAAAGATACAAAGCGAATATAAAAAAAGTGTTGATGCCTATAAAAAATTAGATAATTACACCATAGAGCAGACAACATCCGAAACAAGCGGGGAAAGTGAAGAAGAGCCAGTTAAAGAAAAGCCCTATCCGGAAGTGGATTTTGCCGGATTAAAGTCCGTAAACAGTGATGTTATAGGTTGGATATATGTACCGGATACGGAGATAAATTATCCAATAGTTCATACCTCAGACAATGATTATTATCTTGATCATCTGGTTGACAGAACACAAAATCCTGCAGGTGCAATATTTTTAGATACAAGAAATCCAAGTGATTTCAGTGATTTGCACAGTATAATATACGGACATCATATGAAAAACGGAAGTATGTTCGCAGCACTTAAGGGATATAAAAAGCAGGATTTTTTTGACGGACATAAGACGGGATATTTAATAACACAGGATGCAGCCTATAGTATTGATTTTTTTGCAGGCCATGTGGCAAATGTGGAGGAAAATGCGTGGCAGCTTGACTTTGATAGTGCAGAGGATTTTAGTAATTGGATAAAATCTCTGAAGGATATTTCTGCATTCAAATCAGATATAGAGCCGCAGTACGGAGATAGAATATTTACACTTTCCACCTGTAGTTACGAGTTTGATGATGCGAGATTTGTACTTAGCGGTAAGCTTACAAAGATTGAATAAAGACGGTATATAAAAGCTTTATAAAAATATCAAAAACATTTAAAATAAAAATGGTCTTGAACATAACAGTTCTTGACCATTTTTTTTAAAAGTGTTACTATAAGTTAATTCATACTAAATAAGTAGGAATAAAGGAATAAGAGAAGAGGGATTTATGGATATATTAAACGAAGCAAAAAAGATACATAAAATTTTGGTGGAACTTAGAAGGGATTTTCATTTGCATCCGGAACTTAGTATGAAAGAGTACCGTACAGCTACAAGAATCGAGGAAGAGCTGGATAAACTTGGTATAGAGCATTACAGAAGTACTGAAACCGGAGTTATAGGTCTTATAAGAGGAACAGGAGAGTCACAGCCTGCAAAAAAGAGCGGTGTTGATGAAGCTGACAGTAATACAGGGCATCAAAACAGCACCAGAGAAGGTAAAGACAGAGTGGTGGCGCTTCGAGCAGATATAGATGCACTACCGATACTTGAGAAGGATGACAGGGCTTATTGCTCAAAAACTGAAGGAATAATGCATGCCTGCGGTCATGATGTACATAATGCATCACTTCTTGGAGCGGCTATAATACTTGCAAATAACAGTGATAAATTTGCAGGATGTGTAAAACTTATTTTTCAGCCGGGAGAAGAGATAGGAGCAGGTGCCCAGACAATGATAAAAAACGGTGAAGTAAAGGGTGTGGAAAGAATCTTCGGTCTGCATGTGGCACCGGATTTAAGATGTGGTGAGGTAGGAATTACAACAGGTATAAACAATGCCTCTGTAGATCATTTCAGAATAGAAATAGAGGGCAAGGCTACACATGTATCCACACCTCATCTTGGCATTGATGCTTTATATATAGCTGCTCAAATTGTAGTGGCATTGCAGGGTATTGTTACAAGAACCACATCGCCCATAGATCCTGTAGTTATAGGAGTGGGTATATTACATGCCGGAACATCTTATAATATTGTTTCGGGAAGCGGTATTATAGAGGGAACCACAAGAACCACCTCAACAAAAACCAGACAGGAAGTAAAGGAGAAGGTGGAAAGAACCGCAAAAAACATTGCGGAAATTTATGGAGGAAATGCCGAAGTTATTTGGACAGATTATACATCACCTCTAATAAATGATGAGAAAGTATCAAGTGAAGTTAGAGAGATTATCGGAGATATTTTGGGAGAAAATGCCGCAAAAACAAGACCTATATCACTTGGAGGAGATAATTTTGCAGAATTTATCTTGGAAATTCCGGGTGCTTATGCATATCTTGGAACTTCAAATGAAGCTATACCAAATAGCCTAAGACAGATACATAATGAGGGCTTTGATATAGATGAAAATGCCTTGGATATAGGTGCGGCTCTATATGCCGAATATGCATTGAGATGGTTAAATGCAAGTTTTAAATAAAAAAATGTGCGATTTTCAAATATAAAGTTTCTATAATGAGCATATTATCAAATTATTAAAGAAAACTTACAAAAATATGACAAATGAAATATATTATTGACATTTTGTTTTCCAATGAATATAATGCAAAAAATTAACACTTTTGTTAAGAAGGAGAGACTTTATGCCAAGAATAACATCGCTTCTGAAATCCCTTTGTGGTAAGATCATGGCTATACCGATGAGACTTACAAAGAAGATGTACAGACAGATGGCATTACTTACAATAGGTGGTGCAGTCATAAGTGTGTTTGCATTTTCAAGTACAGGGTTTGCAGGAAGCGGAAAAAATGCTGTCAGTGCTGCGGTCATAAGTTCTTCTGAAGATAATATTTCAGAAGACGAGACGGAGGACGAGACGAGCGATATTTTGGATAATGCCGGATTAAATAATTCAACTGTAGAGGAAGAAACTATACATTTGCCCCGAGTGGAGCAAAAGGAGACCGGAAAAGAGAAGATGGAAAGACTTCTTGAAGAAAGAAGGGTTGCACTTGGTTTACCTTCACTTACAGTAGAGGATTATAATAATCTGCTAAGAATTGTAGAAGCCGAAGTAGGCGATAATGATGTTTATGGTAGAACAATAGTAGCCAATGTGGTTATAAACAGAGTTCGATCAAGTAAATTTGAAAACACTATAACTGAAGTTATATTCAGTAAAGGTCAGTTTTCGCCTATAAGGGATAAGAGGTTTTTTAAAGTTAAGGTAAGTGAAGCTACCATCAAAGGGGTGAATAATGCCCTGATGGGAGAAGACTATTCGCATGGTGCCCTATATTTTATGGATAGGGCTTATTCGACGAGGCGTGCGGTAGCATGGTTTGATTCATCACTGACATATCTGTTTTCTCATGGTGGTCATGAGTATTTTAAATAATTGGTCATAAGTATTTACATAATACATATGATTATTTTGCTAATACAGTTTTACACAATTTATAAAAGTTTGAACGACCTATAGTTTTATATACACTCAAAAAGGCTTTAAGATAAAGCTTTTTTGAGGCGTGATATAAAGCTTATTTAGGGAGTGAATTTTTTCGGTAAAACCAAAAAAAAGTGCTTGACATTATAATCTCACTCATATATAATGCTGTATGTGTCTGAGAGAGACATAGCAAAAAGAAAAGATTAACGGGGTGTGGCTCAGTTTGGCTAGAGTACCTGGTTTGGGACCAGGGGGTCGCAGGTTCGAATCCTGTCACCCCGATTTATCTTCTTAAAAATAAAATATTTGAGTCTGTAGCTCAGCTGGATAGAGCATCGGCCTTCTAAGCCGAGGGTCAGGGGTTCGAATCCCTTCAGGCTCATTGATTTGCAGGTGTAGTTCAATGGTAGAACATCAGCCTTCCAAGCTGAATACGTGGGTTCGATTCCCATCACCTGCTTTTTATCATAATATATATGATATGGTGGGTATAGCGCAGTTGGTTAGCGCGCCAGATTGTGGCTCTGGAGGCCGTGGGTTCGAATCCCATTACCCACCCTTTTATTGGGTCATCGCCAAGCGGTAAGGCACAGGACTTTGACTCCTGCATTCGCTGGTTCAAATCCAGCTGGCCCAGTTTTGTCGGTTCAAGTGATAACACCTGAGGGGTGTTATTTTTAAAATAAGCATTTATTCTTTAGGAGGTGTGTTATGGACATTATGCCAATTTTTGCCGGTATTGTGGGACTGGTAATAGTAGTAGCAGTTGCAGTATCTGCCGGTACGATGGGTGCTGTATTCGGTGTTATAGCAGACGATGATGAGGATGATGAGTTCTAAGAGCAAAAGCAGGGATAAAAGCCCTGTTTTTTTTATGCTCTAAACTTATGTATTAAGAAAAATTTAATATAAAAGATATTATAAAGCAGGGAGGAATACCCTAATACCTGATTTACTTAACCAAATGTTATAGCAAGTATAGAAAAATTATATATGTATAAATATAAGAATCATTGCCGCTAAAGTTGAAAAAAGTTTTATTTTAAAGTATTATGATAAGAAAATCTTTTAAATAAGAAAATTACTTTCCTTATTAAAGGATTTATAAAAGCCGGTATGAAATAAAGCTCATTACTGTATAGGCAAAAAAGTGCACAACGGAGATGGAATATGAAAGCAAAGATAGCATTGATAAAAGGCGACGGTATCGGACCTGAAATAGTAAAAGAGGCAAAAAAGGTTCTGGAAAAAATTGCAGACCTTTACAAACATGAATTTATATTTACAGATATAGATATGGGAGGATGCTCCATTGACAAATACGGAGTTCCGTTGACAGATGAGGCAATAGACATTGCAAAAAACTCCGATGCTGTACTTTTGGGAGCTGTAGGCGGCAATGTAGGTAATTCAAGATGGTATGATGTAGCACCGAATTTAAGACCTGAGGCGGGGCTTTTAAAAATAAGAAAAGAACTTGGACTTTTTGCAAATCTCAGACCGGCTGTTTTATATGAAGAATTGTCGGAGGCATGTCCTTTAAAAAATGAAATAAAAAAAGACGGCTTTGATATGGTAATAGTCAGAGAACTTACAGGAGGACTTTATTTCGGAGACAGATATACAAAGGAAACAGACGGTGTAAGAACAGCCGTGGATACTCTTGTATATAATGAGAATGAAATAAGAAGAGTTGCAAGGGTTGCCTTTGATATTGCATCAAAAAGAAGAAAAAAAGTTATAAGTGTGGATAAGGCAAATGTGCTTGACAGCTCCAGACTATGGAGAGATGTGGTGGAAGAGGTTGCAAAGGAATATAAGGATATTGCCATAGAGCATATGCTTGTAGACAATGCGGCAATGCAGCTTGTGATGAATCCGGGACAGTTTGATGTTGTGCTTACCGAGAATATGTTTGGAGATATATTATCGGATGAGGCAAGTATGATAACAGGTTCTATAGGAATGCTGCCAAGTGCCAGCTTAAATGAAAGCAAGCTGGGATTGTATGAGCCAAGCCACGGTTCGGCACCTGATATTGCCGGAAAAAATATCGCAAATCCGATAGCAACCATACTTTCAGCTTCAATGCTTTTGAGATATTCCTTGGGGCTTGATAAGGAAGCTGATATTATTGATAAAGCGGTGGAAAAAGTATTAAAAGACGGTTTTAGAACAGTTGATATTTACACAGAGGGAATGAAAAAACTCAGCACCACACAGATGGGCGATAAGATAGTGGAATATATAAAATAGGTGTACAGTATAAGCTGTAAAGGAAAGAGGAAATATGGAAAATTTGCGCTCAAATAATATGAAATCAGGTATGCAACAGGCACCAAGCAGATCACTGCTTAATGCTGTAGGCATGACACCGGAGGAGATGAGAAAACCTATAATAGGTATAGTAAGCTCATTTAATGAGATAGTACCGGGACATATAAACTTAGATAAAATATCCGATGCCGTAAAACTCGGAGTGGCTGAGGCGGGAGGAATGCCTGTGGTATTCCCGGCTATTGCGGTATGTGACGGAATAGCTATGGGACATCTTGGAATGAAGTATTCGCTTTGCTCAAGAGATCTGATTGCGGATTCCACAGAGACTGTTGCGATGGCACATCAATTTGATGCACTTGTAATGATTCCAAACTGTGATAAGACAGTGCCGGGAATGCTTATGGCGGCGGCAAGATTAAATATCCCTACAGTATTTGTATCGGGAGGTCCGATGCTTTCAGGAAAGGTGAAGGGAAAAAACACTTCGCTTTCAAGTATGTTTGAAGCTGTAGGAGCATATGTTGCCGGAAAAATAAGTGAAGATGATGTTTTGGAATTTGAAAATAAGACCTGTCCTACCTGCGGTTCCTGCTCAGGTATGTATACGGCAAACTCAATGAACTGCCTTACAGAAGTTCTGGGAATGGGACTTAGAGGTAATGGGACAATACCGGCGGTGTATTCCGAAAGAATAAGACTTGCAAAAAGAGCTGGATATGCAGTAATGGAAATGCTAAAGAGAGATATCCGCCCAAGAGATATCATGACAAAGGAAGCATTTATTAATGCACTTACAATGGATATGGCGCTTGGATGTTCCACAAATTCAATGCTTCACCTGCCGGCTATAGCTTATGAGGCGGGAGTGGATTTGAATGTGGATATTGCAAATGAGATAAGTTCAAAAACTCCTAACCTTTGTCATCTTGCACCTGCGGGACATACTTATATAGAAGAATTGGATGAAGCAGGCGGTATCTATGCCGTTATGAAGGAGATATCAAAGCTTGGACTTTTAAATCTTGATTGTATGACTGTTACAGGAAAAACTGTGGGAGAAAATATAAAAAATGCGATAAATCTGGATACAGATGTTATAAGACCGGCGGAGAACCCATATTCAAATGTGGGAGGTATTGCGGTACTTAAAGGAAATATAGCACCGGATTCATGTGTTGTAAAAAGAAGTGCGGTACTCCCTGAGATGTTAAAGCATTCCGGACCTGCAAAAGTATTTGACTGTGAAGAAGATGCGGTTGCGGCTATAAAGGGCGGAAAGATTGTGCCGGGAGATGTAGTGGTAATCAGATATGAGGGACCAAAGGGAGGTCCGGGTATGAGAGAGATGTTAAATCCTACATCGGCAATTGCCGGTATGGGGCTGGATGACACTGTTGCTCTTATTACCGACGGAAGATTCTCCGGTGCATCCAGAGGTGCATCCATAGGTCATGCATCCCCTGAGGCTGCTGTGGGAGGTCCTATAGGACTTTTAAAGGACGGTGATATTATTGATATTGATATCAATGCAAACACCATAAATGCCAGAGTAAGTGAAGAAGAATTTGCAAAGAGAAGAGAAAACTGGAAACCGAGACTGAATGAGGTGACAGGATATTTGGCAAGATACAGAAAACTTGTTTCGGGAGCGCCAAGAGGTGCAGTTTTAACAGTGGATGATTTATAGGAGGATAGATGGCAAAATACAGTGGTTCAAAAATAATAGTTGAATGTCTTTTAGAGCAGGGTGTTGATACGGTTTTCGGTTATCCGGGCGGTGCAATACTGAACTTATATGATGAATTATATAAAAATCAGGATAGAATAAGACATATACTTACAAGTCATGAACAGGGCGCCGCACATGCTGCAGACGGCTATGCCAGAGCCAGCGGAAAGGTAGGAGTATGCCTTGCAACCAGCGGTCCGGGAGCAACAAATCTGGTGACGGGTATTGCCAGTGCTCATATGGACTCCATACCTGTGGTGGCTATAACCTGTAATGTAGGTAATAATCTTCTTGGAAAAGACTCTTTCCAGGAGGTAGATATAGCAGGTATTGTAATGCCGGTTACAAAATACAGTTTTATAGTAAGAGACGGAAATAAACTTGCAGATACAATAAGAAGAGCTTTTAAAATAGCGGTAACAGGAAGACCGGGACCTGTACTTATAGATATTACAAAGGATGTTACAGGTGACAGCTTTGAATATGAGTACAAAGCGCCTGAAAAGGTAAAGCCTGCTACAGAAGTGGAAGAAGAAGAACTTTTAAATGCAGTTTCTCTTATAAGAGCATCAAACAAACCATATGTATTGGTAGGTGGAGGTGCAATACTTTCAGGTGCGAGTGAGGAGTTAAAGACCTTTGTTTCAAAGGTGGACTGTCCGGTGGCTGATACTTTGATGGGTAAGGGTGCATTTGACGGCAGCAATGAAAAATATACCGGAATGGTAGGAATGCATGGAACCAAGTCAAGCAACCTTGGAATAACGGAATGTGATTTATTGATTGTAATAGGTGCAAGATTCTCGGACAGGGTAATAGGAAATGCAAAGAAGTTTGCAAGAAATGCAAAGATACTGCATATAGATGTGGATGCGGCTGAGATAAGCAAGAATATCAAGGCTGATTTTTGCCTGATAGGAGATGCAAGACTTATACTCAGAAAGCTGAATTCCAGACTTGATCCTATGCATCATGATGAATGGGTGGCTCATATCGAGAGATTAAAAGATATGTATCCTATTAAAATGAATAAAGCCGGTCTTACAGGTGAGTATATTATAGAAACTATTGATGCAAAGACAGCCGATGATACCATAATCAGTACCGAGGTCGGACAGCATCAGATGTGGACGGCACAGTTTTATAAATTCAAAAATCCGAGAACCTTACTTACATCAGGAGGACTTGGAACCATGGGTTACGGTCTGGGCGCATCCATAGGTGCAAAGGTGGCAAAGCCTGATAAAACTGTAGTAAATATAGCAGGTGACGGCTGCTTTAGAATGAATATGAATGAAATAGCTACGGCTACAAGATATGACATACCGATTATTCAGGTGATTATAAACAATCATGTGCTTGGAATGGTTAGACAGTGGCAGAATTTATACTATGGAAAAAGATACTCACAAACTGTACTCAGAGATAAAGTCGATTTTGTAAAATTGGCGGAGGCAATGGGTGCAAAGGCTAGAAGAGTAACTACAAAAGAGGAGTTTGATGATGCCTTTGATGAGGCATTAAAGTCAAATACTACTTTTGTTATTGAATGTGAGATAGATTCTGATGAAAAAGTATTCCCGATGGTATCTCCGGGTGCTGCAATATCAGATGCATTTGATGAAAAAGATTTAAAATTGAACCCTGTAAAATAATATACCGTTAAAATTCGGTATATTAAGGTTTATCTAAAACCGATTATATAAATATTATAAGGAGATTATCATGGGAAGAGTGTATAATTTTAGTGCGGGTCCCGCAGTACTTCCGGAGGAAGTTTTAAAAGAAGCGGCTGCAGAAATGCTTGATTATAATGGTAGCGGAATGTCTGTTATGGAGATGAGCCACCGTTCCAAGGTGTATGAAGAGATAATAGAGGAAGCCGAAAGGGATATCAGAGAACTTCTTGATATTCCTGACAATTATAAGGTGCTTTTTTTACAGGGTGGCGGACATACACAGTTTGCGATGGTTCCGATGAATCTTATGAAGAATAAAAAGGCGGACTATATTATCACAGGTCAATGGGCAAAAAAAGCCTTCCAGGAAGCAAAGATGTATGGTGATGTAGTGGCTGTAGCTTCAAGTGATGATAAGACATTTTCATATATACCTGATTGTTCAGACCTTCCTATAAGAGAGGATGCGGATTATGTATATATCTGCGAGAACAATACAATCTACGGTACAAAATTTAAGAACCTGCCAAATACAAAGGGCAAGGATTTGGTAGCGGATGTTTCATCCTGCTTCTTATCGGAGCCTATGGATGTAAGTAAATACGCTCTTATCTGGGGTGGAGTACAAAAAAATATAGGACCGGCAGGTGTTGTAATAGTAATTATAAGAGAGGATTTGCTTAGCGATGATGTACTTGAGGGTACACCTTCCATGTTAAGATATAAAATCCATGCAGATAATAAATCTCTTTATAATACCCCTCCTACTTATAATATATATATTTGCGGTAAGGTGTTCAAATGGATAAAATCTCTTGGCGGTCTCAGTGCAATGAAGGAAAGAAATGAGGAAAAGGCAAAGATTTTATATGATTTCCTTGATGAGTCAAAGTTATTCAAAGGTACGGTAAGAAAGGAAGACCGTTCTCTTATGAATGTGCCTTTTATTACCGGAGATAAAGACTTGGATGCAAAGTTTATAAAAGAGGCTGAGGCAAAAGGATTTGTAAACTTAAAAGGACATAGAAGTGTGGGCGGAATGAGAGCCAGCATTTATAATGCTATGCCGAAAGAAGGTGTAGAAAAACTTGTTGAGTTTATGAAAAAATTTGAAAAAGAGAATGCATAAGGAGAAAGTATGAGAAAAATACATTGCCTAAACCCTATCGCAAGTGTGGGGACGGATATATTTGATGAAAATTATAAGATTACAGACAATATAGAAGAAGCGGACGCCATAATGGTAAGGTCCGCAGCAATGGGTGAAATGGAATTTTCAAAGAATCTTCTTGCAATTGCCAGAGCCGGTGCAGGTGTAAATAATATACCGCTGGAGAGATGTGCTGATAGCGGAATAGTGGTATTTAATACACCGGGAGCCAATGCAAACGGTGTAAAAGAGCTTGTAATCTGCGGAATGTTATTGGCTGCAAGAGATGTTGTGGGCGGCATTGAGTGGACAAGAAGTATCAAGGATTCAGACACTATTTCAAAGGATGTGGAAAAGGGCAAGAAAAACTTTGCCGGCGGAGAGATAAAGGGTAAAAAACTCGGAGTAATAGGACTTGGAGCAATAGGTGCGGAGGTGGCAAATGCCGCGGCATCGCTGGGGCTTGAAGTATTCGGATACGATCCCTATATATCTGTAAATGCGGCATGGAGACTTTCAAGAAAGATAAAGCCTATTACAGATATAAATGAAATATATAAAGAATGTGATTATATTTCACTTCATATACCATTGACAGAAGATAACAGAGGTATGATCGGCAAAAACTCCATTTCTCAGATGAAGGACGGTGTGGTAGTACTTAATTTTGCAAGAGATCTGCTTGTAGATGATGAAGAGATGGAAAAGGCACTTGAGAGCGGTAAGGTTGCAAGATATGTGACAGACTTCCCTAATACAAAATCCGCAAAAATGGAAAAAGCGATAGTAATACCTCATCTTGGTGCTTCCACACAGGAGAGTGAGGATAATTGTGCTGTAATGGCTGCAAATGAACTTGTGGATTATCTTGAAAACGGTAATATAAAAAATTCGGTAAACTTCCCAAGCTGTGATATGGGAATATGCCAGGTAGAGGGCAGAGTTTCTCTTTTGCATCAGAATATTCCAAATATGATAGGTCAGATCACTTCAGCATTTGCAAAGAACGGATATAATATCTCCGATCTTACAAATAAATCAAAGGGTACAAAGGCATATACCCTTATAGATATAGAAACCAAGGCAAGTGAAAGCCTTATAAATGAGTTAAATGCTATTGAAGGTATTTTAAAGGTGAGGATTATAAAGTAGCATTTTAACCACAATGGGAGTTAAATATGGAATTTAGAAAAAAGGAGTATGCTCCTTTTGATATTTTTGATAGCGAATGGGCGGTAATAACAGTAGGCAACAAGGAAAAGTTTAATTCCTGCCTGGTTTCATGGGGAAGCCTTGGGAATATTTGGGGTGCACCCGGAAAAAGCAAGGCAACTGTGACATTATATATACATCCATCAAGATATACAGCTCAGTTTATAGATGATAGTGAATATTTTACTGTAAGTTTTTTTGATTCTGAGTATAAAAAGGCAATTGCATACCTTGGAAGCCATTCGGGAAGAAATGAAAACAAAATAGAAAATGCCGGACTTACTGCTGTCGCTATAGGTAAGGCTATGGGATTTAAAGAGGCAAAGCAGACTTTTTTATGTAAAAAACTTTGTAAGCAACAGTTTGACAAGAACAGTTTTATACAGGAAATAAGAGACTACTATGAACAGTATCCTGATATCTATACTGACGGTCACGGCGGCTGGGAGCCTCATTTTATTCTGCTGGGCGAGATAGAAGAAGTTATAGAGTAATATGTGCCTTTAGGCATCAAAGGGGATAAGCTCTTTACGTGAAGATCTTATCCCTTTTTGTGTGCAATAAAATATTAAAATTTGAAGCTTAGAATCTATTTATATATCCAATTTTTCAACAATCTCTCCATTTTCCTCTTTTTTCATAATCTTTTTAATAATTTCTTCTCCAAGATACCGTGAAAATAAAGTCAAGTCTTTTGATACTTCAAATACAATATTATGTTTTATACTGTCTGTATCAAAACTTAAGTCATATTTATCTTTATTATTCCAATAATTCCAATTTACATCCGTTCTTTCATAGTAAACATAATTTTTATTTTTTGTAATATAAATTCTTTTATTGATGAGTGTTTTTTTATCATCAGATATAAATGTATCTGAATATATCTTTATTCCTTCAAAAAGCTTATATTCCCTAATCCTGTCATTTGAAATATTTAATTTAATCTCACTATATTCCATATTACCACCTTTCTTTTATAACACTGTTTTGCAGATAGTATACTACTTACAAGTTACCTTTTATATAATAAATCTAAGTAATAATAAAAGACTAAGTTCTACTGTACACGGGTAAGCTTGTTTTCTACTGTATTGTCTGTGGTTGGCTTTGCCAATTTTTTCGTAATTGCATATGTACTTAATGTGCTTGCTCAATATGTTGAGTAATACAGAAGCATTACTTGGGGCAGATATATTAATAAAATAAATATTATTTTAAAATATATTATTTACAACAATATAGAATTGTGCTATAAATTGACTAAGGAGGTAGAGTTGTGTTAATAACAAGAAGAGTCACAAATAAGAAAGAATTGGAAGAAATAGATGTTTCTGATTTGTATAATCTTACATTAGGAGGAAGCCTATGAATGAAAAAAAGTTGTTTAGCGTTTCTTTTTTCATGAATTTTGTGTTTTCTATGCTCACTACATTACTGCCATTAATTGTGTTTAATATAAATGAATCGACAAAAGACATAAATGTTATAATGATCACATTCACCGGTTCATTATTAGTTACACGATTATTTTCGATTTGGAATTTGTTGAGGGTAAAAACAGAAATTGTATTAGGATGTATACTTTTTACTGTTAGTTGCCTTATTTTAGTAATCGAAAGCAATAGTATGGAATGGATGTTTGTGGGATCACTTTTATTTGGACTATCTATTGGTTTGGTTCCTCCTGCAATTTTAGTTTTACTTAGTGAAAATAAAGATAAGAGAACTTTTAATTTAGGCATATACAATTCTATAGTGGCTATAGCTTCGATATTTTCTCCCATAATTGGTGAAAATATATATCACAAGAATCCATATTTACTTTTTTTTGGTGGGTTATATTTGCAAGCATAATGACCATAGTGGCATTATTGTTAAAGAAGGAAAAGAACAATTATGAGAGTACAACAAATCATAAAGCAGTTTATAATTTAAAAAAAGTCGTGTCAAATACAATGTTTCAAATTTCATTCATTATTCTTTTATTTTCATCTATATCATATGGATCAATAGTTGCTTATTTACCTGTTTATTTTGAGACATTGAGCTTGTCTATTGGAATATATTATTTGTTTTTTTGGGCGGGATACATTTTGATGCAGTTTGTTAGGAGAATTAGGTATAGTTTTTATACGGTATTGTGTGCGTTGATTTTTATTTCGTTGGTACAACTTTCCCTTGTATTATTTGAAGAAGCTTTTATAGTATATTTTTTTGCATGGATATATGGGTTAGGCTATGGTAGCTTATTTAAAGTGTTTTATGTAGAGGTTGGTAGTTTCAATACCGAGGAAGAACGCAGTATAGGTTTTTCTATTTTAAGTTTGATTTCATATATTGGGGTAGGAATAGCTCCGGTTTTCTTGATACCTTTTAATATTGACTGGAAAATGCTTTTTACCGGAAATCTTTTTTATAATATAATAGCAATAATTATATTTTTGTTTTTGAGAAAAAAATCTATAAAAGATGATATCTAAAATGAGAGTTATCTCTCAACACTAGGATGTGTAAGAAATGGATTTAAATAAAGTAATGGGATTATAGGTAACCCTTAAACAACCTAAAAAATTATAAGGAGATAATATAACACTTTTTTGAATGGTTATATTGAAAGAAAAAATATGGAACTTAACAATAAAAAAGTTAAAGAATTACTACCTCAAAAGGAACCATTTTGGGAAGATTTGTCAAGGACATAAACAAAATTTCTTTAATAAATTTATATCTTCTCTGTTTCTCTCTTGATTAGCTTCAGTATTTTGTCCTTGTATGTTTCCCCTGTACCTTGCTTGAAATGTAGGTTTACAGTATATTTTGTTTTTCCAATATCCATTATTAACTGTTTATGTGCCAGTTCTTTTATCTTTATTTTTTCTTCTTCCATAAGTCCTCCTTTCCGTTTTTAGGCAAAGAAAAAACAGTAAATCTTTTTTTGACTTACTGTTCCTGTGATATTAAATTATGCAATTTTCTATTTTGTTACTTGATGGCTGTAAATCAAATCAACAGCTAACCCCAGTAGAATAACGATAGCAATCAACACATATAATATTATGTTATGAAATATCAAACTGAATATTGAAATGAGAGTTCCTGTTATCATAATTGTAATCCCTGAAATTCTTTGGCATTTCTTCCATATCTCATCATTTTTCATACTATGGTTTGTTCTAAACCCTAAAACACCATTTTTCTTCAGTTTAGGCATTACATTACCAATTACAATAAAGATAATTCCCACTAAAAAAAATAAAGCTTGTTCCAACTCAAAAGAGGCAAAAGACAGTTTTTCAGCCTTACTCAAACCCGAATAAATCATCACTCCAGAAATAATGTTAAAAATCAGCAATGAACAAATTCCAATAATTAAACCGTTCTTTTCGTTATTATTCCCTTGTACCTCCTGTTTCTTGGCAATTCTCCCCATAAGTAATAAAAATTGCCCAAATAGAATTGTTACAACTGGGAATATCAAAATTTCATATTTACTGCCCCATCTATCAACCTTATTGTCAATATTATAGTGAGCGGGTATTAAATCTGGTAAGAACAACAATGCAACAATACTCGCAACTAATGGCAAAAACATAAGTATATAAAACAGTTTTTTATTTTTCATTTTTTTCTCCTTTCAAATCAGAAATCCAAATAATTGCTTCATCTAAAATAGATAAATTTAATTCATAAAAGATAAAGTTCTTATACTTTGTTTCGTATATCAAATCGGCTTTCTTCAGCTTCGCTAAATGATAAGATAGGGCTTGAGGAGACATTTCCAAATTTTCAGCCAAATCTCCAGAATTTATTTTTCCATCCTTTAACTTCATCAAGATATTTCTTCTATTATCATCTGCTAATGCTGACAAAATATCTTTAATTGCCATTACATCACCTCGCAGCCTATTTCAATAATTATTTAAATAGATTATATCTTTTTCAATAAAAGAAATCAACTCTATTTAAAAATAATTTTTAATAGTTATAAGTCTAACTCATTCTTCTTTACCTGTGTTAGTTGCTTTTCTTGTTCCTGTAACTGCTCTATGCAGGTCTTAACTTTTTCTGCCTGTTTAACTTCTTCTCGTATTTCTAATATTTGATTGTATAGGCTATTTTTCGCTTTCTTCATATTGGCAACTTCTGATTTCCATTTGGATATACTTAAGGTCTTACTTTCTCCTAAATATTCTTTCAAATATTTCTTTGCACTTTCAAATAAAATAATCTCTGCGGTATGTTCGTTGTAAAAATCTTCCTGTTTGCTCCTCTTTAGTTTGGTATAGGCTTTATAGGTATCTTTAAGCTTCAAATATTTTTTGGCTTGGTCGATGAGTTGTACTCTGTCATCTATTTTCTTTTCGATATCTTTAATAGCTCTTGTAGTCTTGTAATTCTTATCTCTTAATGCTGATATACTTTCTTTCAATTCGGATATTGATGTAATATTTTTTTCTTTAAGGAATTGATAGCTTTCAATATATTTTTCTAAGTCTGCATTGTGGTTATCTGAGTTTTACTTTTTCTCCGTTTTCATCAAGGATATATTCCTTTTTTGATTTCGCTCCCCATGTTTTATCTTCGTTTAGCGGTCGCATAGTTAAAAGTATATGGGCGTGTGGGTTTCCATCATTTTTATCGTGTAGGGCAATATCGGCACACATACCGACTTTCACAAAATTTTCTTTTACATATTCTCTTACAAGATTTATTTGTTTTTCTCTGCTTAATTCTTTAGGTAATGCAATTTCTATTTCTCTTGCAAGCTGTGAATTTTTACTTTTTTCTATTTTCTCCACGCTATTCCATAAGACAGAACGGTTTGAAAATTCTTCAGATGCATTTTGCGGTAATAGAATTTCGGTATGGGCTATTCCACCTTTTCTTGTAAAGTCATGGACTACTCCGTCATATTCGTTTTTTATTTTTTCGCCACTACGATAAGCGGAAGCTGCTACTGCACTTTTATTTTTTCCTCTTGAGATAATCTTTATCTGAGATGATATATCGCCATAAGAAAAAACCTCCTCTCTTTTCTGATATGGATATGGTGGCGATGATAAAGACTTCCTAAAAAAATCGGATTGCTTTTTATCCGATTTCTTTTGGGAAGTACACAAGGGGTAGGAAATTTATTTCCGTAGGGGAGTGTAGCTCCCCTGTATCAGCGTTAGCTGATATGCCCTCTGCTAAGAGCCTTCGGAGAACGCACACACCCTTTAGGGTGTATAAGTGCGCCCTTGTAAACAAGGGATTATTCCTCTGTTTCCATTTCTTCCTCTTGTGTTCCTGTATTTCGATTTTCGCTTTGTTCTCGCTTCTCTATGATTTTTAGGATTTTTTGATTGACTTCTTCTTTGATTTTTGGGAATGTGATTAGCTGATAGAATTCATCTTTGGTAAAATCCTTGCTTTCGGTAAAGATACTTTCAAAGACTGCTCCTTTTTCATAAAGACGTCTATCTCTTTTTTTTCGCTCTTCCTGTTTCTGCTGACTGATGAGTTTCTTTCTTTTGTTTTGTAACTGCTTGATTTCTTCTTCCGCCATTAAGATTTTTTTGTCTATATTTTTCATTTTCTCTTTTCCTCTCTTTCTAATTTTGAGCAATAAAAAAAACAGTAAACCGATTTGATTTACTGTTTCGTGAACTGCTATGTTATAGCTTGTATTTAATTGTTTTACTTCGACAAACTGGAATTGTTCTAGCTTTTCAAATACTAACACACTTGATTCTGTTCAATAATTGATTTATAGTAGTTACCAAAATCAGCAAGTGAATTAACAATTGGAAGCATTTTTGTTCCGAGTTCCGTTAAGCCGTATTCAACTCTCAGTGGATGCTCATGGTAATCGTGGCGATATGCCAGTCCATCACTCATCATTTGTCTTAAACTATCTGTCAAAACCTTTTGTGAAATACCGTCTATACTTCGTTGTAGCTCATTGAATCTCCATGGACGCTCTTTCAAGTTACGCAAAATCAGCAATTTCCATTTTCCTCCGATGAGAGATACTGCTGTTGCAACTGGGCATTCCGGTAATTCTTCTTTTGCTCGCATAATTCTCACCTCCGAGTCTATTGTAACACATTCAATTTTGAGTGTACAGTTACAAAAAGGTGCGTACTTGTTTTTGTATGTGTCTCACACTATACTAATACCAAGCAAGCAGAAACTACAAATTAACCATGGAGGTATTATTATGGCAAATCACACAAAAACAACTATTGGAAAGGAAAACCGAATTGAGTTGCATGAAAAGTTGTCTTTAACAGGTGCAGAAATCAGTTTGAACGAACTACCTGCAGGAGCAAATGTCCCATTTGTTCATTCTCATAAAGAAAATGAAGAAATCTATGGAATTCTTTCAGGTAACGGCAAAGCCATAATTGATGGAGAAGAAATCAGTCTTTCAACTGGAGACTGGCTGAAAATCGCACCTGCTGCAAATCGTCAGTTTTTTGCATCCGATATTTCCGGAATTACTTATATCTGCATTCAGGTAAAAGAAAATTCTCTGGAACATTTTACAGCAGAGGATGCCGTAATCGGCTAATAAAAAGTATTTATTTACAGAAATGCACAGTTCCCGATATGCTAAGAACTGTGCATTTCTTTTTTCTTCAATTTTACGATTTCTCAATTTTTCGAACTTGAAGTTATCGTTCTATATATTCACCATTTCTCAGCACAATGATTTGACTTAGATTCTTACTAACCGCAAACTGACGAACATCATTATTCGCCTTCAAACTTGCTGGCGGCGAACAGCATTTCGTGCTGTTTGCGGACGGCAAGTACACAGGGAATAACCGCATAAGCGGTGCAAGGAGGTGTAGCCACTTTGACGGAACGAAGTGACGAAACATTCTCGGTCATGCAGCTTTTTTATGCTGACAGAGAATGAAGCTCCGCAGGACGCACGATACTCCCGACAGGAGAGTATAGAAGTGCGCCCTTTAGTTCCTAAAGGGATTTTATCAGTTCGACAAACTGGAATTGTGCGTTTGAAGCGAAGCAAAATACGAATGCACCGCAGCAATAAATTTCTGTTTAACGATTTCTTTTTCCGGTATTTTCTGTCCCTCGGATTTCCTCATGATAGAAATAATCCACAATCACCGGATGTCCCTGCGTGACCCTGCCATAAGGCATTTCATTATCCACAAAGGGACAATCATACTTCTTAGCCATTTCCGCAGCTTTTACTTCAAGCGCTTCAAAGTAGCTGCGGTTATGCTTGTTATAGATCTCATCGTAAAGCGGTACAAGATCAGGATATTTTCCGGCGATATAATCCATGATCGTCTTTTTGAAGCCGCCCCGAAGATTGAGGTTTTCGAGCCAGAACAGATCGCATTGATCCTTTACCCGCTCAAAGATGGCTTCAAAGTCCGTGATCCCGGGTAATACCGGGGATACGAAACAGACTGTACGGATTCCTGCGTCATATACCTGCTTCATAGCAGCGATACGCCGTTCAATGCTCGAAGCAGAGTCCATATCGTTCTTGAAATTTTCATCCAGTGTGTTGATCGACCATGAAACGGTCACTCGTCCAAGCTTCTTCAGCAGATCAATATCCCTTACCACAAGATCAGACTTTGTGCAGATCAGAATATCTGCGTCACTGCCAATCAACTGCTCCAGAAGTTTTCTGGTATTCCCGAATTGCTCCTCCTGTGGATTGTAGCCATCCGTCACAGAACCGATGACCACCCGCTGTCCGGCATATTTCTTCGGATTTTTAATTTCCGGCCAATGCTTCACATCAAGGAAAGTGCCCCATTCCTCCGTGTGTCCGGTAAAGCGCTTCATAAAAGAAGCATAGCAATACTTGCAGGCATGTGTACAGCCCACATAGGGATTGACCGAATAACCGCCTACCGGCAGACTGGACTTGGTCATGATGTTCTTTGTTTCCACCTCACAAATAAGGATTCCATCGATTACTTCTGCCATGATCTCTGTACCTCTAACACTTTATTGAATTCCTCCGGCATTTCCTGAATCATATTTTCATCCCCTATGATAGGGACAAGGTCTTCCTTCATAAACACCGGAATACCGAGCGCATGTGCCTGATCCGTCAGAGACCATGCCCACTCCGGCTCCGTATGAACCTTCCTGCTCTGAACCCCGGTCATAGTGCCGACAACGATCCAGTTGATTCCGGAAAGGTCAACTGTGTCGGGATCGTCGAATAACGGCTCAAAGGTAACATGGTAATGTTTTGCTCTGACGTTTTTCCGAAGGGCGTCAATACGCCACAGTTCTGCTTTCCTCGTCACCGTAACGCCAAACCATGCGTTTTCCAGATCGGTATCAAAATCCAGCAGATCGGGGCACTTGGTCAGGAACAGGAACTGATGCTGTGGATTTTCACGGATCTTTGCAAATACCTCGTCTCTCCATTCCGGCTTCCATCCGGAGAGATCGCTCATGCCGGTAAGAAGAAAGTTCTGCGGACGTTTCTTTTCCATCATCTTGAGCTTGCCCGGAAAGAACTCAGGATCAGCAAAGTCATCGATCATATGCCAGCGCTTTACATTGTTGCGGGCATAGCAATATGCACACCCCACTGTGCAGCCGATGACGAGATTCATGTTCTGAATCTGATCTTTGATACAAATACTCATGACTTCTGCCACTCCTCAAGATTCTTTCTGATGCGGTCGAGGCATTCCTCAAACCGGGTAATTTCTTCCTCTGAAAAACCCTTGTAGTAAATGCTGCCCATCTCATCAGATACAGAATCGTACTCGCCCTTTAAGGCATGTGCTTTCTCAGTCAGAAACAGGAGTGTTTTCCTTTTGTCCGTTTCAGACTGAACACGGCTTATCAGCCCTTGATGTTCCATTCTTTCCAGCATCGTCGTAAGAGATGTTATCGCTAATCCGCATTTGACCGAGAGTGACCTGATCGAGATTCCATCCTCTTGCCACAGCACATAAAGAATGCGCCCCTGGGCTCCATTGAACGCATCAATATTCTTTTCGCTGAGAATCTTCTCAAAAATCCGGTCACCAAGCTGTTTTATTTTGGTGACAAGAAATCCTCCATTTGTTTTCATGTAAAAGCTCCTATATAGTAGTTTATAAAAACATACTATATAGGGGCTTTATTGTCAATAGTTTGTATGTCTGAATAAAGGAAAATTCTAATTTTTATCTCTAAATAATTAACAATATTATACCATTTTTAAGCCATTTTTTCTATATCGGCTTTTTGTGGTACTTGACAGTTGCCTATAAAGTTAAAAGACACATCAACTTGTTGTTTTCTATCTTTTCCTTTTCTTCCCCCTGTGGCTTCATGGACTACAACTTTTTCTATATACTCATTTATCATTGGGACTGTGAGTTCTTCAATATCGGTATATTTTTCTATCATCTTTAGGAATTTATCGGTGTCAACTTTTCTCTGATGATAGCTTTCTATTTCATTTTCAAAATACTGTATTTGCTTTTCTAATTCTTGTTGCTCTGTATCATAGGTGTTAAATAATCTATCAAAGTGTTTTACAGGAATTTTTCCAAGTGCATGGTCTTCATATAGCTTTGTAATAAGGGTTGTTAGTTCTTCATTTCTTGAAGATAATTTTTCTAATTTCGTTTTATCATCTTGATACTTTTCTTCCCTTTTTTCATCGGATAATTTGTTCATCACTTTTAGAAATTCTTGCTTTTCTTCTTTGGCAAAGTCTGTGATTTCTTTGATTGATTTTAATAGAATTTCATTTACTGTTTTTACTTTGATGTAGTGCATACTGCAAGTGCCTTTTCTATGTCGGTAATGTTGACATACAAAAGAGTAATCACTATTATATTTCTTTTCTTTATGTTCTGCCGGCTCTCTGTAACTTAATTTTCCTCCACAATCTGCACAGATTAAAAGTCCTGTAAACGGGTGTGAGATTGTACCATACTTTGGACTTCTTCTTACTGTTTTTCTTAATCTTTGGGCATTATTCCATGTTTCTTCGTCAATAATTGCTTCATGGGTGTTTTTGAAGATAATAAGTTCATCTTCTTTTGCCTTTCTTCTTTTCTTGGTTTTGTAATCAAGGCATATTGTTTTACCAAGTACAGTGTGTCCCATATATTCTCTTTTTTCTAAGATATATCCTACTGTGGTCGGTGTCCAAAAATACGGGTATTCTATTCCTCTTTTCTTTGAGCTATTATTATTTTCGGGGTAATGTATTTGGGCATAGGCTGACGGAATAAGGACTTTATCTTTGGTTAGTATATCTGCTATCTGTGTTACTCCATATCCCTCTATTACAAGCCTATAAATGCGTTTTATAACCTTTGCACTCTCTTTATCGACAAGTAACTCCTGTTTGTTCTTAGGGTTTCTGTAATAGCCGTATGGAACGCTTTGGGATACTCTTTTACCTTCTTCCATTCTTGCTCTGAAGATAGATTGTATTTTTCTTGAGGTATCTCTTGCATACCATTCGTTCATGATGTTTAGAAATGAGGTAAAGTCGCTTTCTGCTTGTTTTTCGCTGTCTATTCCGTTATTGATGGCAATAAATCTTACTCCCTTTTCTTTGAAAAGTATTTCGGTGTAAAAGCCTACTTTGAGGTAATCTCTGCCAAACCTACTCATATCTTTTACTATCACAGTAGATACTTTGTTTTCTTCTACTGCTTTTATCATTTTTTGAAATCCCTCTCTATCAAAGGTTGTTCCGCTTACTCCATCGTCTGTATAGTGATAAATATTTACAAAGCCGTTTCTTTTTGCATAGCTTTCAAGTAGCTGCTTTTGATTGGTGATAGAATTGCTCTCTCCTTGCATTTCATCATCACGACTTAAACGCTCATAAAGGGCTGTTTGTCCTGTTCTTTTCGTATTTGACATGAGAATTACCTCCTTTCCAAGTTTTCGTTATTTTCGCTGTCCCTAACAGGTTAACCATTTAGGTTTGTTGATTATGTAAATGATGTGGATAAAAATAACAAGACTATTCAATGTAATTACACGTTTAAGAGTGATAATCCTATTTTTTAGGACATTTTCCCCAAGAGCCTATTGTTCCTGGCGTTTTACTCATAGAAGCAATGGCTCAGTCAGCAATTCTATTGATGTTGTGCATAGGAAATGAGATTAGCTTGGATGGGGAAAAGTATTTACTAAGTAAAGTTGAAGAAATAAGATTTAATAAACCTTTATTTCCTAATCAAAAAGCAAATATTATTTCCAAAATAGAGAGAAGCATACAACCTTTTTACTTTTTCTCATCGAAAGTATATAATGGTTTCGACGATAAAATTTTAGAAGGGAAGTTTATAGTTTTTAAAAAATGAATATGACAGGTAAAGATATTATACTAGGTTTGCTTATTGAGAAGAGTCGAAGTGGATATGAGATAAATGAAGTATTTGAAACAGTATTTAGGTATTTTTATAAAACCAGTTATGGAATGATTTATCCAACTTTGAGGAGGTTGGAGAAAGAACTGTTAGTAGAGAAAAATATAGTGATTCAAGAAGGAAAACCCAATAAAAATATTTACAACATTACAAAAAAAGGTATTGAAGAATTTCACTGTTATTTAAAATCTCCTATTGATCCGGAAAAAAGAGAATCGGAGTTTCTTGTTAGAATGTATTTCGGCGGGGAGGAGGAAAAAACTATAATAGCCAATTGGCTTAGAAGCCGATTATCTTTATTAGAAAATGATATTAATCAGTTAATGTCAAACCATAAAGAATGGAAGGACAAAATGTCATATACACAAATTATTGCATATGAAATAGGTCTGGCGCAATTTTTGGCGGAAAAACAAGTAATAGAAAGTAAGTTGAAAGAATTAACCGAAAAGGCTTAATAGATATTAATTTTATTAAAGATATAAGGTTGTCAAAAGATAAGAATAGCATCCAATTTTATATGTGAATAGAAAAAACTGATAAAAATTACTTAAATATTTATATCAGAGAGAATTGGCTTTTGTGGTTCTTATGCTCATACATGCTATGAGAAACCCGATAATAAAATCCAAGGTGAGGATTATAAAGTAAATACATCGGCTCTTCTTATAGAAGAAAACAGGCGAGGTCTTATGGCTTTGCCTGTTTTTATATCCTTAAGTATTTAATAAAAGCTATATGAAATATGGTATTTATGATAGAATTATAGAATCAAATAAAATGGAGGGTAAGATGGCGATAGTAAAATCTTTCAAATGTGTAAGACCGGACAGGGAATTGGTAGAGCAGGTGGCATCCCTGCCATATGATGTATATGACAGAAAAGAGGCAAAAGAAGCGGTGGCAGGTAAGCCCTATGCCTTTTTAAATATCGACAGACCTGAGACTGCGTTTGATGAAAACTTTGATATGTATTCAAGAGAAGCCTATATAAAGGCAAGGGATTTATATGCCGAATTTAAAGATAAGGGCATATATAAAAAAGATGATGTAGAAAGCTATTATCTGTATGAACTTACTATGAATGGAAGAAGCCAAATAGGTATAGTGGGGCTTGCAAGTGTGGATGATTATCTGAACGATATTATAAAAAAACATGAAAATACCAGAGAAGAAAAAGAAATTGACAGGATAAATCATGTAGATACCGTGAATGCACAGACCGGACCTATCTTTTTGGCATATAAGAAAAATGATGCTTTGCAAAAAATAATATCTGAAAGTATTTTGAAAGAGCCTATATATGATTTTATTTCAGAGGATAAAATCGGACATAGAGTGTGGAAGGTGGAAGAAGTTTATAACAAAAGGATTGCGGAATGCTTTAAAGCCATTCCTGCACTCTATATAGCGGATGGACATCATAGAGCGGCTTCAGCCGTAAAGGTGGCGCTAAAGAGAGGGCAGCAAGGAAATAAAGGCAATGAGGAATATAATTATTTCCTTTCCGTAATATTTGATGAAAGACAATTGCATATACTTCCATATAATAGGATAATTCTTGATTTTAATAAAAAGAGTCCGGAAGAGATAATAAATCTTATATCAAAAAACTTTGATATAAAAGAAAGTCTGGTACTTGAGGAGATTAAAGAAAAAAATCAATTCGGAATGCTTATAAATGATAAATTCTTTATATTAAAAGCCAAAGACTCTGTAATAAAGTCTGTAGAAAAGGATCCGATAAAGAGCCTTGATGTATCCATATTACAGGATTTGGTGTTTGAACCCATATTTGGAATAAAGGATCCGAGGACTGATGAAAGAATAAAGTTTGCCGGAGGAATCAGAGGAGTGTCCTATCTTAAAGGTGAGATAGAGAGTGGAAAAGGAAAGGTGGCATTTTTAATGCATCCGACATCTATGGAGGAGCTTTTTGCCGTGGCGGATGATAACAAACTCATGCCCCCCAAATCCACCTGGTTTGAGCCTAAGCTTAGAAGCGGAATCTTTATACATGAAATATAATGAAAAATATCATATTATCCTGCCTATGGAAAAATATGAGAATATGGTGCAGCTTTGGATGCATTCGGAAGGAAGTAAAATATTTAAGAAAAAGTTGAATGATTTTGCAAGAGAGATGAATGTACACTTTAATATGGTAAGAATAAAAAATGTAAAAACTATATGGGGAAGCTGCTCATCAAAGAAAAATTTAAACTTCAACTTTAGATTGTTTTTCCTGCCTGAAAGCCTGATTGACTATGTATGCGTACATGAACTTGCTCATTTAAAGCAGATGAATCATTCCAAGGAATTTTGGAATGAGGTAGAAAAACAAATACCCGATTATAAAAAAAGAAGGGATGAACTAAAAAGATATATTTGATAACGGAGTAATATATGACGAAAGAAGAATTTTTGGAGGGGCTGAAAAAAGCCTTGTTTTCCACAGGGTCCACATCTCTTATTGAAGAAAATATAAGATTTTATTCTTCATACATAGATGATGAAGCAGCCAAAGGCAGAAGTATGGATGATATTATGGAGGAACTTGGTGAACCGAGGCTTATTGCAAACTCTATAAAGGTGGCACATGGATATGAAGATGTATTTGTGGGATTAAATGCTAAGGAAGAGGATGTAGATAAAAATACATACAGCTATGAAGAAGAATATAATGAAAATTTTGATAAAAAAGAAGAAAGTGGATTCAAAGTATATAATTTATCGGGGAAAAGCCTGGTTCTACCACTGATTATTACTTTGGTAGTCCTTATATTGGTGGCTGTGGCAGTGGTAAAGGTACTTAAATATCTGGCTCCTGTACTACTCCCGATTCTTTTAATACTGTTTATATTTGTACTTATAAGGGGGATTTTTAATAATAGAAATTAAGAACCTATAAAATGTTACATAAATGTTACAGGAATTAAAAATTATGATAAGAAATAATCGTAAATTTAAAATTCAAAAAGGTATATGATTTTATGTTATAGTTAATAAGAACCAAAAACATAAATATTTCTTTCAGTGCAGTAATTACTTCTTAATAGTTCTGACAGAAAAAAGAAAGTTATACATTGGCTCTTATATAGTAAAAATTGTAAAGAAAAACCGTAAAAGGCTTATAAATACTGGATTTAGTGAGTATTTAGGGCCTTTTTTCATTTAAAAAAGTTTATAAGAAAAATTCTTAAACTCTAAATAAAACGCTTGACATATCATACGAGTGAGATTATACTATGCTTCGTAACATTTACTTAACAAACACAAATGGTTTGTAATTTTTATTTGAGATATTAATACCAACTTAAGTTGGTTTACTATATAAAGGATTTAAGGAGCCCTAACAATGAAGAATACAAGAAAACTTATAATTGGAATTTTATCAGCAATGACTATCAGTACACTTTCACCTGCTACAGCTTTTGCTACAACAGTTGTCAGAAAAGTTACTTATAAATACGGCGAAACAGTATTTAGAGGTCCTGCACTTAAGAAAGGAACATATATAGTCACAGTTGAAGCGGATTCACTTGATATCTACAAGAGCATGACATCAAATGAAACCATAGGAAAGGCCAGCAAAGGAGATGTATTCCAGATATTGGAAGATATGGGCGGCGGATATGCAAGAGTTTCTTATAATGAGGTTGACGGATATATTTCTATAAAGACAGAAGACACCACTATAGAAGAAATGGATTCAGCTGAGGAGGCGGCAGCTTCTGCAACAGAGAGTATAAAACAGGCTACAGCTGCAAATAAAAGAGCTGAGATTGCAAATTTTGCAAAGTCCTTCGTAGGAGGAAGATATATATATGGTGGAACAAACCCATATATAGGAGCAGACTGCTCAGGTTTTGTTAAATTCATACTTGCAAATGCAGGCGGAGTTGCACTTCCAAGAACATCAGCAGAGCAGGCAACCAGAGGTGCTACAGTAGCAAGTGCCGACCAGCTTCAGCCGGGAGATCTTTTGTTCTACGGTTCAGGCAGATCTGTAAGCCATGTTGCTATGTATATAGGTGACGGCAAGGTGGTACATGCTTCATCAACAAGAACAGGTGTAATAATTTCAAATTATAATTACAGACCTATAATTCGTATGGCTAATTTCTTAGGATAATATAAAAGATAATAATTGCTGCCCTTTAGGACTAAAGGAGCAGCTTTTTTTAGTGAAAAACTTAATAAAGAGATTCATACTTTTAAGCATATTATTGTAGTATTAACCAACTCTTTGTGTTAAACTATGTTTATAGAAGATAAAAAGAAAGATTAGACGAGGAAGGGTTATGATTGAACTTGGCTTGAAGGAAAGGGAAGGTCTGTCGGGATTGGTAACAGATGATATATTGGTCAGGCTTGCACTTGCCGGCAAATGCGGAAGAGTCTGGATACCGGCTGTAGGTGCGGCTTCATACTGTGTTATACAGGTATATCATTATATGTATATAGTGGGAGTTACTCCGAAGAAGGACAGAGCGGTTTCTTTGTGGGGGACTATTGCAAGGCATGGAGAAGGATCATACATTATCCCTACTTCAGAGTCCTGGATAGATTGGCTTGTGGAAAATATAGATTGCAGATACAGAAATTTTTCAAGATATCTTTTGCAATTTAAAAAGGTTGAAAACAGGGCATTATTGGAAGAGCTGAATGCGGCATTGGAGGAAGGTTTAAATATTGATAAAGTAAAACCGGAAGAATATGAGACTTTGTCAAATGATATGTGGAGCGAAGACTTTGCCGCATGTTTTGATAATGCCGAAGCATTTGCTAAGGATGCTATAGGGTATATGGTCTATAAAGACGGAATCGCTGTGAGCGGTTGTATGGGTAGAGCATATGGTGATGAATTTATGGAGCTGGTATTTGCTACGGATCCTGAGTACAGGAGAAGAAATCTGGCTTTGACAGCGGCATCTAATGTATCACTTTATCTGGACGATAAAAAGATAAATCCATATATAGATGTCAGAAATCAACACTCTGTAGAGTTAGCTTCAAGACTTGGATTTGAATTTATAAAAGAGTATCAGGTATATCAGATTTATAATTCAGAAGATTGATTCCAAGTAATACTTTATAATGGAGGGGTGGCGAGAGTCACCCTTTTATTTACGTTAAAAGGTGGTAATATGAATAAAATAAGCCTTGCAAAGCGTCTTAATAATAATAAGAGAGGCTATTTGATAATTAATGCAGGTCAGGGAAAGCATAAGATTGCATTGATTGGGGATGTAAAAAATGAGTATGATACTCTGGCAAAGTTATCAAAGGATATATTAAAGAATGCATTGGTAATAGGATTTGCAGAGACAGCTATAGCCATAGGAGCTGCTCTTGCAAGCAGTGCAGGAGCATTTTTTATGCAAACAACCAGAGAGAATGTCTGTGAAAATGATAATTATATATATTTCACGGAAGCGCATAGCCATGCTATGGAGCAAAGACTGGTATACTCCGATCTTGAAAAAATATATAATCAGGTAGAGAGAATAGTTTTTGTAGAGGATGAAATAACTACCGGAAACACAATATGGCATTGTATAGAAGAGATAGAAAGCATATTTAAGGGTGGAAAAAAATATGCTATTGCACCACTTACAAATACATTGTCAGAGGAAAGAAAAAGCTTCTTTAAGGAAAAGAATGTAGATATTATATATATAAGAGATATAGATAAAGAGGGTTTTGAAGAGGATGTAGCAGATATTTTAACCGATGGAGATGTGTATAAAATAGACAGCAATTCTCTAAATAAAGATGTAAAAGAAATTATCTTTAAAACCGGAATCAGAACCAGAAGACTTATAAATATAGAAGATTTGGATGTGGAGATAAAAAGGCTTGGAGATTTTTTGGAAGAAAAATATGAGCTTAAAAGCCTGTTAAAAAACAAAAAGACTGTAACAGTGCTGGGTACGGAAGAATTTATATATGTACCGATAAAGTTGGCGGAGTACATTGATTCCATATCGGATGCGGATGTCTATGTGCATTCATCCACAAGAAGTCCGATTGAAGTATCAAAGCTTGTAGATTATCCTCTTCACACCAGATATGAGATAAGAAGTATTTATGATAAAAACAGACAGACATATGTGTATGATTTGAAGGAATCGGATATATTTTTCCTGGTTACGGACGGAAAAGATAAAGACGGGGAAGCCGATATCTTAGAGGCTGTCAGGCTCTCAGGCAATAAAAATATATATTTAATCAGGTGGGATAATGAATAGCAGTTACAAAAATGATGATGTAATCTTTCTTTTAAAGGATGTTACGGGGCGCGTAAAACCTCTTCCAAGTGTGGAAAGGGAAAAACTTATACAATCCGGCATGCATTACAGTGAGATGCTGCCTATAGAGTATATACCCACAGATGAATATATGGAAATATATTTTGATTCATTTAAGGTATTCGGACAGAAAATGGCAGATGCTCTTGCATCTTTGGCAGACAAAGTAATAGAAAAAAGAGGAAAAAATGTAGTTTTGGTCTCTTTGGCAAGGGCGGGTACTCCGATTGGAGTTCTGTTAAAAAGATATATAAAATGGAAGTATGAAACCGATGTACTACATTATTCAATTTCTATAATAAGGGACAGAGGTATTGATGATAATGCTATGAAATACATACTTGCCCGCCATGATGCAAAAGATATTCTCTTTGTGGACGGATGGATAGGTAAGGGCGCTATTTTAAAGGAATTAAAATCAGCTTGTGAAAATTATAACGGAGTATCTGAGGGACTTGCGGTAGTATCCGATCCTGCCGGTGAAACTGATTTGGCAGGTACCTATGATGATATCTTTATTCCAAGCTCGGCACTCAATGCAACAGTATGTGGGCTTATAAGCCGAACATTTCTTAGAAATGATATAATAGGGGAAGGTGATTTCCATGGTGCCGTATATTATAAGGAATATGAGAAAAATGATTTAAGCTATCATTTTATTGAGAATATAGAAAAACTTTTCAAAAAGGATGTAAAGCCTGTTAGCTTTAGAGGGCAAAAAGGTATTATTGAAGTTAAAAAGCAGGCAGACAGGTATGGGATCAAGGATATAAATTTGATAAAGCCGGGGATTGGTGAAACCACGAGAGTATTGCTAAGAAGAGTGCCGTGGAAGGTGCTGATAGATGAAAGATATAAAGACGACAGACAGCTTCGCCATATAATAAAGCTTGCGCAGGAAAAAAAAGTGGAGATAGAATATACAAGCTTAAATAATTATAAATGTATGGGAATAATAAAAAAGATGAAGGATATATAAAAAGGGTGTAAGCCGCAGCTTACACCCTTTTTTTAATATTTTTTCACACCGAAATATTGTGCAAGTAAAATAATCTCCATTGCCCAGCTGTAATGAATCTTAGGTTCATTGATTCTGGTACCGTTTACATTGGGAGATGATTGATATATCTTTTTATCATCCAGTACAAGAAGGGCATCATCATAGTCCATACTGGGGACTTTATAGGCATCATTTACCACCATTATTTGTTTTGGATGAATAACAGTCTTGCCTATAAAGCCGTGTAACCTATCAAGCTCAATCTCATTTACAAGCCCCTCCTGCCAGCCGATGCCTGCAAAGTATTCAAATGGCGGTGCGGATATTATATAATTACTTGCAAATGTAGCTACAATATCTGATAGAAGCTGTGCTACAGGCCCGCTCTGATAGATATTTTCATCAACCTTATGTCTGACACAGAGCATATTCAGCATGCTGCCGGTGGAGATAAGTATATTTAAAACATAGTCCTCATACGTTTCCAGTTTTTCCTTTATAGAATAAAGATAATTATACCTGCTTCGTAAATCAAGTAATGCCATGCAATCAAGTTCGGGTAAAATATATACAGGAGTCGAAAGTGCTGAATTGATTCTTTGCATTTCATAAATATATATGTCGGCATTGGATACGGAAAAATCAGGTAAAATAAAGCCGGTTATTAAATCAAGCAGGCTGCCGAATTTTTTATATATATGAGCTATATGAGAGGTGGATAACACCTTTATAAAAAGCTTCGGAATATAGAAATTACTTTCCTTCTTTGAGACATACAGTTTGTCCAATGATTTTATAAGAATATTTTCCGCCTTATCGGCTTCAACATCATTGGATGTAGTGTCAAATGAGAATGCCAAAGAGAAGGGAATATTAAATTTTTCATAAATTATATCATTTATAATACTTGTATTATTTGCGGCAGTGTAGAGCAATGCGCCCACACTATAATAAATACTGGAATCTTTCATGGCCAACCCCTGTCAAAAAATATTGAATATAAGATTATATTTTCTTTCAATACCGGTAATTATATCATATAATATATAATAAAATAAAGATAGATTTTGATGGAGTAAATATGCTAAAGCAGAGATTGAATCCGATAAATATAAATAGCATAACGGAGTTTGGCAAAGTAAGAGGCAGCAAAAACGGAGATATTAAAAATACTTATATGGTCAAATTTGTAGGGGCTGATGAAAATACAAACAGAGAAATAAATTTGCTGAGAGAATATTTAACAAATGAGATGAAACAGGGAAGAATTTATTATAAATATATTGATTCCCTTGAGATAAAAGGTGATTTAAAAGATATTCAGGCTGATTATGAGGCTTTTATAAATACAGGTCATATAAATATCGGCGGAATAAATTTGGGAGATGAGGGAGCCGCCGCAATAAAGGAGATGACAAATATTTTATATAAATATAAGAAGAATATTTCCGAAACAATACAAAAAAATATAATGATAAAAATACTGTATTGGTTGAAGGCGAATTTTTTTGATATTAAAATAAATGAGGGCAGAAATATAAAAATCGTAGCCGAGAATATACAAAAAGAGTCTGAGATTTATTTTTTTGTTTTTCTGAATCTGCTGGGTATGGATATATGTTTATTGCAGTATGCAAAAGATATATCTGTAATGGAGGATTATTATTATACTAAAAGGCTTGGAGATTTTTTTGAGGGGAAAATGATATTTGAAACTCCAAAGCCTATAGAAACTCAGGCTTTGGCAGATGAAAGAAAGAATTTAGTTAATGTATCGGAAGTTACTGAGAATACACAAAAAAAAGTGACTATAAGTCTTGCTTCAACAAGAAGAAAAGACAGAGATGCTAAATGTATGCCTGTGGTAAGCGTGGCTGATAACAGTAAAATACAAGATAAACAAACAGCTGCAAGCTCAAAAAGCCATACGATACCGAATCCGTCAAAAATAAAGCGTGACAGAGAGCTTAGTTATGTGGAGCTGGCAAGACTGTCCACATCCATTGTTATGATAGCCATATATGATAACAGGAGAAAAAGACTTGGAACAGGCTCGGGAATAATGATTGGAAAAGACGGATTTATACTTACCAACAGCCATGTTATAAGGGGTGGATACTATTTTGAGGTAAGAATAGAGGATGATGAAAGAATATATGAGACGGATGAGATAATAAAGTATAATCAACATCTGGATCTTGCAATAATAAGAATAGCAAGAGTATTAAATCCATTGGGGCTTTATAATGGAAGTGAATCCTTGGTAAGAGGGCAGAAAGTAGTGGCAATAGGAAGTCCTTTGGGACTGTTTAATTCTGTTTCAGACGGAATAATATCCGGTTTTAGAAATATTGACAATGTGGATATGATACAGTTTAGTGCCCCTACATCACCGGGCTCTTCAGGAGGTGCCGTACTTAATATGTACGGAGAAGTGATAGGCATAAGTACCGCCGGTTTTAGTGAAGGACAGAATATAAATCTGGCGGTTCCATATGATGCCATATATGATTTTGTAAAGAGTTTTATACGATAAGAATTATTTTACTTGAAAGGGGATGGATGTATGTTATTGCATCAGAAAATAAAAGGATTGGATGATTTTTTTAAAAGGCTGAGTGAAAGAAAACCTAAAGGGGTATATTTTTACAGGATAAATTCCTATGATGAAGTTATACTTGAATTTATCAGAAAATATTATCAACTTGCTAAAAGAGAAGGTGCAATTATTGATACAAATATTGAAAACCCCACTGCACAGAATATAGCATATTTTAATGAGATAATAGGTGATAAATATGTTCACGGACCGGGCTTTATGGCAGAGGCGCTAAAGAAATGGCTGCCAAGAATAAGAGATTATCAGAGAGCCTCTATAGCTGACGGTATATACGATACTTTGGAAGTCTTAAGAAGACAGGGTAAAAATGTAGATATACTGAAGAATAATTTTATAAGGATAATGTGCTGGCTCTACTATAATTTTTATAATATTATGGAAAAACTCGGAAGTGATGAGATTCCGAAAATTATATTTTGGGGCAATGTAAATTTTCCGGAGCTTTCCACATTAAAAATATTATCAAATGCCGGAGCGGATATTATACTGGTACAACCCGGAGGTGATGCAAAGTACAGAGCAATAGACCCGAAGTCCGAATATTCCATTGATTTGGGAATGGGTAGCGAGAGCTTTCCTGCAGGATTTGATTTGCAGTGGCTTTTAAAGCAATACGAGGAGGATAAAAGTAAAAAACTCCTGTACAGTAATAACAACAATATTATTGCAAATACCAATGCATGGCTTAGCGGAGATATCTTTGAAGATTTAAAAAATACAAGAAGAGGTGATGATACAAGCTTTTTTTATAATATGTTTGTCAGGATAAAGGGTTGTGATGACAGAAATACCTATGTGAATAATCTGTATCTGCTATATCAGGATTTAAAGAAAGCCGATAGAAGAATTAAGGTAATAAATACCGGAATATCAAATCCAAGCGTGGATGAAATAGCAAAAATAAAAAGAGGAAATTATGCTAATGAAAACCAGCTTATAATGGATTTAAAAAAGAATATTACATTAAAGAGCAATACCTTTATTGATGTTGCAAGAGATGCCTTTGTGGATACCATGATTGATATCGGTAAGCTTATGAATATGGATATGAATAAAATCATGAACAAGGGTATATATATATTATGCTGGTTTCACAGGTATATAGTTGAGTTGCTTGGAAATACCGATATACATTCACCTGCTCCCATACTTATATATTTTGGAAGTGTGGAAAGTGATACGGAGAGCCTGTTTTTAAATATGGTGGCAAAATTGCCTATAGATGTGGTTATATTTAATCCTGAAAAGAAGGCGGACAAGCTTTCAGGTGAAAGGCTGTATGAGATAAATTTTGAGGAAAGCCTTAAAATAAATGAATTTCCTACAGACAGTGGCACTCTTACTATGGGTACAATGGCATATAATGCCGAAAGAGATTTGGATACCATGATGTATTCGGATACAGGAATGTACAGGGATATGCAATTTGCAAAAGCAAATATAATAAAACTCTCAACCACCTATGAGGAGATTGCTATTTATTGGAAGCAGGAAGCCAGATTCAGACCGAATTTCTCAACTCTTGATGATGTGGTAAATATACCTGTAATATTTGCCAAAGCCTCAGGTGTGGCAAATTCCGATACAAATACATATTTTCAGAATATAAAGGATTTGATAACGGATACATCACTGATATATAAGAATGAGAGTATCTATGGAAGAAGCGCTACTGTGGCACCGGGAGTACCTTCATTTTATAAAAACGGCAGATTGGATAAGGATGCCATAAAACACTCACAAATATATAAATATGATTTTTTAAGAGCTGAAACACAGGATTATATTTTAGGTAAATTATCTGAGCTTTTAAAAAGGAAAACAATAGTCGGAACAGGGCAAAACGGGGTGGAGTATAAAATTATAACAATTGTTTTAGACTTGCCTAAGGAAATTTTAAGATTTATACAAAGCTTTGATTTTACAAAATGCCCGCCAAAGCTTATAATAGTAAACACAACGGAAAATATGATTTCGTTGGAAGATAGCGTAATTGTGGCTTTTTTGAATTTGATAGGTTTTGATATATTGTTCTTTATACCTACAGGTTATGACAATGTCGGTAAATACTTCAGCAATCAAATTATGGAAGAGCACATAATCGGTAATTATCTTTATGATATAGTTATACCTGATTTCAATAGATTAAAAGCTGAAAAAGAAAAGAAAAAATCGTTTTTTTCAAGGTTTTTTGGTTAAGAAAGACTAATAATAAGCTATTGTAACGGGAATAAAAAGCATAGAGCATAGGAGGAAAAGATGGGACTTGATTTTTCAAAAGCAAAAACCGGTGAAGCTGTAACAAATGAAGTTGCAGGGAATGAGGTAGTGGAGACTGCTACTCAGACATTTGATATTGCGGTAGAGTCTGAAAAGCTGAAAAATGAATTGGTTAATTCTGCAGAGGTGGATGCACTTGTAAGTAAGATAGAACTAAATAATCTTGACAGCATCGTGACCTTTGGTGGTGAGGTGGCTACAGAGATATCAAAATCTTCAGATTTGGTACTTAACAGTATGAATATTTCCCAAATTGAAGAGACATCAAAGATGTTGGGCGTTCTTACCAATATTATGAGTAAGTTTGATATCGAGGAGATAAAGCAGGATCCCGGTCTTTTTGATAAGCTCTTTGGCGGTGTAAAAAAGCAGCTGGATAAGATAATGAGCAAGTATCAGACTATGGGTGGTGAAATAGACAAGGTATATGTGGAGTTAAAGGGCTATGAGGGTGAAATCAAAGAAACCAACAAAAAACTCAATACCATGTTTGATTCCAATGTGAATTATTACCATGATCTGTTAAAGTATATTTTGGCAGGTGAGCAGGGATGTAAAGAGCTTGAAGCGGCAATTGCGGAAAGAACTGCCGAGATGGAGCGTACAGGCGATAAGTCTATGCAGTTTGAGCTTACAACCTTAAACAATGCACTTATGATGCTTGAGCAAAGAACACAGGACTTAAGAGTGGCTGAAAATGT
Organism: Lachnospiraceae oral taxon 107 str. F0167; assembly: GCA_000209465.1. Classification (GTDB taxonomy): domain Bacteria; phylum Bacillota; class Clostridia; order Lachnospirales; family Lachnospiraceae; genus Lachnoanaerobaculum. The sequence continues at coordinate 136,394 of GL890587.1, forward strand.
GGCTATGCAGACTATTCCTATGTTAAAAACAATGGAATTCAGCAATATAAATTTGATAAGAAAGATCAATTCGGCTTTCATTATCACTTTGCCTATCTTTAAGCAAAGTCTGGCACAGGCTATTATGCTCAAGCGCCAGAGATTACAGGCGGAAGCTCTTTCAGAGTTGGATAAAAAGACCAATGAGATGATTCTAAAGAATGCAACAAATACGGTCGAGCAGGCAAAACTTACTGCGCAGATGGCTTCCGGCAGCTCTATAAAGGTGGATACTCTGGAGAAATCATGGAGAACTATTGTAAACGGTATTGAAGAAACAAAGAGAATCCAGGATGATGCCAGAAGACAAAGAGTGGAAGACAAGGCAAAGCTTGAAAATATCAAAAACGAATTTTACAAAAAATTCGGTGTATAATAAAGGAGGATTTTATGCCAATCAATTTATCCAAGGGACAGAAGGTAGATCTAACAAAGACAAATCCGGGACTGAAAAATGTTATTGTAGGTCTTGGATGGGATGTAAATGCATTTGATTCAGGAGCGGATTTTGACTTAGATGCGGCGGCATTTATGGTGGATGCCGGCGGAAAATGTCCTACAGACAAGGATTTTATTTTCTATGGAAACTTAGTTCATCCTTCAGAGAGTGTTGCACATATGGGTGACAACCTTACAGGAGAAGGTGACGGAGATGATGAGCAGATAAAGATTGATTTGTCAAAGGTACCTGCAAATATCGAAAAGATTGCATTTACAGTAACAATATATGATGCAGATGCAAGAAGACAAAACTTCGGTCAGGTTTCCAATGCATATATCAGAATATTGGACGGTGTGAGCGGCGCCGAGATTATCAGATATGATCTGGGTGAGGACTTCTCCATTGAAACAGCTGTAGTAGTAGGAGAACTTTACAAGCATGCAGGCGAGTGGAAGTTTAATGCTATAGGAAGCGGCTTTGGCGGCGGACTTGCAGCACTTTGCAATCATTATGGCATAGAGGTGGCTTAACGCCGGATATCAAAGACATTAGGAGGATATATGTCTATTAGTTTACAAAAGGGACAGAAGGTAAGTCTGTCAAAGGAAAATGCAGGGTTAAGTAAAATCATAGTAGGTCTTGGATGGGATGAGGCGCCAAAGGGAGGTGCCGGAGGATTTTTCTCATCACTTTTTGGCGGAGGACAGAGCCAAGAGGGGAATATAGACTGTGATGCGTCGGCATTTCTTTTACAAGGAGGAAAGCTGGTTAATAAAGGTGATGTGGTTTATTATGGAAATCTTCGTCATTCTTCAGGCACTGTTATGCATATGGGTGACAACCTGACAGGAGCCGGTGAAGGAGATGATGAGCAGATTACTGTTGACCTTGCGAATGTACCTGCAGCCTATGACAGAATAGTTGTTGTTGTAAATATTTATCAGGCGGTACAAAGACATCAAGAGTTCGGAATGATAAGAAATGCATTTATAAGGCTTGTAGATGCTTCAAATAATAAAGAGATACTGAAATATAATCTTACAGAAAATTATACAGGTATGACTGCTATGATTTTCGGTGAGGTATACAGGCATAACGGAGAGTGGAAGTTCTCAGCTATAGGACAGGGCACCACTGATGCCGGTATCGGAGAATTGGCAAACAGATATATATAATTTTAAAGAATTTATACAAAGAAGTTTGCTTTAAATAAATAGTTGTTGTAATAAATATTACGGGAGAGAGCATTTGCTTTCTCCTAAAGTTTTGAAAGAGGAAACAATATGAAATATACCGGTTTGACTGAGAAAGAAGTAGAGAAGTCAAGGCAGGTTCATGGCTCAAATGAAATACCGGATTCGGAACCGACTACATTTTGGGAGGCGTTTAAAGAAACATTTAGTGATCCGATAATAAGGTTACTCCTTGCCATTTCGGTAATTATGATAGTGATGTATTTCTTCGGACATGCAGAGATTTATGAGTCGCTTGGAATTATTATTGCAGTAATAATAGTTGCATTTGTATCTGCAAAAACAGGAGTTGCAAGCGATACCAAGTACCGTGAGCTGAAAGATAATACAAAGAAAGATATCTGCAAGGTCTACAGAAATGGTCTTGTAACCGTTATTGATGTAGATGATGTAGTAGTGGGCGATTTTGTTTTGCTACAATCGGGAGATAAGATACCTGCTGACGGTGTGCTTATAGATGGAGATTTAAGAGTAGACAACTCAGCATTAAACGGAGAAGCTGAGGAATGTAAAAAAACTGCGGCGAATGTAGGCTTTGAGATGGAAGAAGATATTACAGGTGATACCTTTGTAGATGCACATTCGCTTTTTAGAGGTGCGGTAGTATTTGACGGAGAAGGTGTACTGGAAGTTAAGAGAGTAGGTCTTAAGTCAATGATGGGTAAGATGGCTCTTGAAATGACCGAGGATGAACCGGATTCTCCATTGAAGGTAAAGCTTGGAAAACTTGCACATCAAATATCCGTATTCGGATATGTAGGTGCTACAGTGATAGCTGTACTATATATTGCTTATTTTATAATAAGAGCCGGAGGATTTGGCAGCTATTTTGCACTTGGAGCACAGACAATAGTGCAGGATCTTATAAAGGCTGTTACTCTTGCCATAGTTATTGTGGTATGTGCGGTTCCGGAAGGGTTGCCGCTTATGATATCTTTGGTACTTATGCAAAATACCAGCAGGATGCTTGATCATAATGTGCTTGTAAGAAAGGCTGAGGGTATTGAAACAGCAGGTTCACTTAATATACTTTTCAGTGATAAAACAGGAACCATTACAAAGGGAAGTCTTGAAGTAGTGGATTTCTTCCTTGCAAACGGAAATTCCATTCCGATACAGGAACTTAGCAATCACAGCAAGGTAAAAGGGCTTATAGATATTGCAATAGGTAAGAATACCCAGGCATTATTTGATGACAGAGGTGTGGTAATAGGAGGTAATGCTACAGACCAGGCGTTGATGAAATTTATCGGACATGCCACCTTTGATGCATTGCAAAATGAGAAGAGCCTCGTAGTGGGAGCACATCAGGGCTTTAACTCAACAAATAAATTCAGCCAGGCAAGAATAGATTCTCTTGATAAGACATTCTATAAGGGTGCTCCTGAGAGACTTCTTGCAAAAGCAACTAAATTCCTTGACGAAAAGGGCGAAGTAAAGACAATTGACAAGGCTGTTCTGGACAGAAAGATTGACGAGCTTGCAGCAAGAGCTATGAGAGTGTTGGCATTCGGATATTCACAGAAGTCTCTTGTAGAGAATACAATAAATGACGATATAGTTATTATAGGTCTGGTAGGTATCAGAGATGATGTAAGAGCGGAGGCTAAGGATGCTATTGCAGAGGTTATGGGAGCAGGTATTCAGGTTGTAATGATTACCGGAGACAGACTTGAAACAGCGATAGCTATTGCAAAGGATGCAGGACTTATAAAGAGCGCTTCCGACAGAGCACTTTCATCAGCAGAACTTAATGAGATGAGTGATGATGAAGTAAAGAAGCTTATACCTCATATCAGAGTAATTGCAAGAGCTCTGCCTACAGATAAGTCCAGAATGGTAAGACTTTGCCAGGAGATGAACCTTGTTGTAGGTATGACCGGTGACGGTGTAAATGACTCACCTGCATTAAAGAGAGCGGATGTCGGTTTTGCTATGGGTAACGGTACAGAGGCTGCCAAAGAAGCGGGAGAGATTGTAATTCTTGATGATAATTTCAGATCTATAAAAGATGCTATACTTTATGGTAGGACAATCTATCATAATATACTTAAGTTCTGTAAGTTCCAGCTGGTTATCAATGTTACTGCGGTTATTGTAAGTGCCATTGCACCGTTCTTCGGTGTGGAAGAGCCGCTTAAGGTAACTCACCTTCTGTTTGTAAACCTTGTAATGGACGGACTTGGTGCGATAATGCTTGGAAACGAGCCTGCCAAGGAAAGTTATATGATGGAAAAGCCAAGAAGAAGAGATGAGAGTATTGTAAGTAAAAACATGGCTATTCAGATTCTTACCATGGGACTTTGGCTTACAGTGCTTAGCTTTATATATCTTAAACTGCCATTCTTTGCAAATATGTTTGAGGGCAATGAGGAGGAACTTCTTACAGGATACTTTGTACTCTTTATAGCAAGTGCACTGTTTAACGGATTTAATGTAAGAGATGAAGGTTTTGGAATCTTTAAGGGATTAAATGAAAATCCGGGATTTTTAAAAGTATTCTTTGCAATTATTGCAGTACAGGCAGTGATAGTAAATGCCGGTGCTGTACCGCTTGCACCTTTCCAGTTTATCGGAAGGATGTTTAGCTGTGTGCCTTTTAGCATACAGGGCTGGATAGTGGTATTTATACTGGCATTTACAATGATTCCGGTAGATTTACTCAGAAAAGTTGTAATGGGAACATATAAGAATGCATAAAACGGCAGAGGATTAATTCTCTATCGCCTATATCATAAAAAGGACTCCGCTTTGGAGTCTTTTTTATTTTACTATAATTGATTTTAGATTTATAAATATTTATAATAAACATTGGCAGCATAGAAAATATTTTAATACGCTGCGTAATCAAGAGGAAAAATGTAATATCTGTATATTTAGCCGAAATAAAATGAAAGGAAGTACGTTATTTTGCTCCTGATAACATAGTGGAAGATATGAAATTATATAGAGAAGAGAAAACTGTAAATATACCTGTAGATATTGCTTGGGAGGCTTTAAAAGAAATGAATATATGGCTACCTAAACTTTCAACCAATAAAGTTGTGGACTATGATAATGATGGAGTATTTTTTAAGCCGGGTAGAAAGTATAAGGTAACTTCCAAAGAGGATGTGGTGATGGATTGTGAAATCTATAGTGTAGATGAAGAGAATAAGAAGATAGAGATACATGCGGAGCATAAACCTTTAAAATCCGTACTTACATGCAGTGTAACAGAACTTGGCAATGGAAGCTGCAAGCTTATGAGAACACAGGGGTATCCCGGATGGTTTGGCGTAATATTTACCACATTCTGGGGAAAAAGAGAGTCGGGGGAGACGGGAGAGTATCTTGATGTGTGGGAGACACATGCTAAAACATTGCTTAAATAAATCATAGAAATTGAAAATATATACAATGAATTTCAAATGGACTTTGGAAATATTATCCAAAGTCCATTTTGTATTGTTAGGGCAAGGCCCTGTTCTCGCAAGAGAACAAATAAACCACCTGCTATGCGGGTGGTTGAAATAGCTTTAGCGTTATGTGAAAAACCCCCAAATTTGATATAATATAAAAGGTTCGCCAACCAATAAATATATCAAAGGGGGTATCCAAATGGATAGTAGTAGTTTATCACATACATCATGGAATTGTAAGTATCATATAGTATTTGCACCAAAATATAGGAGAAAGATAATATATGGAGAGCTAAAGCAGGATATAGCAAATATATTGAGCATGTTATGTAAAAGAAAAGAAGTACATATAGTGAAAGCAGAAGTATGTCCGGATCACATACATATGCTGGTAGAGATTCCGCCAAAAATGAGTGTATCAGATTTTGTAGGATATATAAAAGGAAAAAGTACACTAATGATATTTGAAAGACATGCAAATCTAAAATAACAAGTATGGGAAT
>GL890587.1:142319-168239 GCA_000209465.1 Lachnospiraceae oral taxon 107 str. F0167
GTATGTCCGGATCACATACATATGCTGGTAGAGATTCCGCCAAAAATGAGTGTATCAGATTTTGTAGGATATATAAAAGGAAAAAGTACACTAATGATATTTGAAAGACATGCAAATCTAAAATACAAGTATGGGAATAGACATTTTTGGTGTAGGGGATATTATGTAGATACGGTAGGAAAAATGCAAAAAAGATAGAAGAATACATAAGAAACCAGCTAAATGAAGATATGTTATATGACCAAATGAGTATGAAAGAATATATAGACCCGTTTACGGGTGAGCCGGTAATAAAAAGCAATAAGAAAAAATAAGCCCAAGGGGCTAAGCAAGTAAATGATGTGCAGTTGGCGAACTTTCGATGAGTCTTTAGACTCAAGCGCAGGTAAAGAGCCCTTATAGGGCGAAACAACAAACCACCGGCTAAGCCGGTGGTACTGATTATGGGATATCTGAACTAACTAATGTGATTAAAACGTAAGAATATTACACATTGTATTTTTGGTATATATACGGTAGAATCAGAGTATTAGATTTGGTCGTAATTCTAGAAATTCTAAGCTTTCAAAAATAATCAATTAATAATCAAACAGTAAAATTTTTTGGTATAATAAGGAGGAGATATGCAAGGCAAGGATATAACAGAGAAGATGCTTGAAAAGTACAATGATGTATTTGCAGATATTTTAAATGTACTTTTATTTGAAGGCAGAAATGTGGTAGAAGAATCTACGCTGATTGATGCATTGCCGATGAGTATGTTAAAAATAGACGGTAGAGTCAGAACTCAGGAAAGAGATATAGCAAAGTATTGGCGTAAGAGCAAAATCAATGTAGCATTATTTGGGCTTGAAAATCAGACAATAGCGAATAAGTTGATGCCGCTTAGAGTCTTTGGATATGATGGTGCAGAGTATGTAAAGCAAAGCAGAAAAGAAAACATTGATAAGGCAAAGTATCCTGTTATTACATTGGTACTTTATCTTGGATATGATAAAAAATGGAATTGCCCCAAAACACTTTTTGAAGTCTTGGATATAGATGAAGATATCAAGCCATATGTAAATGATTTTAAGATAAACTTATATGAGATAGCATATCTGGATAGAAAAAAGATAGACTTATTTAAAAGTGATTTTAGGATACTGGCGGATTACCTCTATCAGATGAGGGTAAACAAAGATTATATTGCTGATAAAACTGATATTGCCCATGTGGACGAACTTTTAACATTAATGTCTGAAATGACAGGAGATAATAGATTTGAAGAAACTATAAACGATTTGAAGGGAAAGGAGAAAGTCAATATGTGTGAAGTACTGGATAGAATAGAGGCTAGGGGAATAGAAAAAGGCATAGAGCAGGGAATAGAAAAAGGCATAGAAAAAGGTATGGAAAAAGGAAGATTGGAAGGAAGACAGGAGGGCATCATAAGTACCCTTGTATCCTTGGTAAAAGATGGAATACTGAATGTGGATGAGGCAGCAATCAGAGCAAATATGAGTACTGAAGTTTTTGAAAAGTATATAAAGTGAAATTTTGCCGGACTTTGGGTGTATTACCTAAAGTCCGATTGTGTAACTAAGGTGTTATAGTTTGGGTGGCCCCTTTAGAGCTTTTGTTTTACGCATATTCTCACGACTTGCTTTACTTTTTGTTCATTTTTTGTTAAAATTAGAATGTTGTTTTGAACAATGAAAATTGAATAAGGAGGTGCTTTTATGTCACAACTGGGAAGTATAATAGCTGCGGTATTACTCTCAATAGTTGTTGTGGCGCCTCTAAGTTGGAGTTTAGCGATTGCTCATCGTAAGAAATCATATGAAGATAAGATCGGGTCAGCAGAGATTAAATCCAGAGAAATAATAGAGGAAGCCTTAAAAACAGCCGAAACAAAGAAGCGTGAAGCTCTCTTGGAAGCTAAAGAAGAGTCTATAAAGACTAAAAATGAGCTTGATAGAGAGGTGAAAGAAAGAAGGGCAGAGTTAGCCCGCTATGAAAAAAGAGTACTTAGCAAAGAAGAGAACTTGGATAAGAAGCAGGATTTACTTGAGAAGAAAGAGGAAAGTGTTCTTCTGAGAGAGGAAAAAATCCTGGTGAGAAGCAAGGAGGTAGAATCCCTGTATGATAAGGGGATTGCCGAGCTTGAGAAAATATCAGGGCTCACAAGTGAACAAGCTAAGGAATTCTTATTACAATCAGTTGAAGATGAAGTGAAACATGACAAGGCAAAGCTTATAAAAGAGCTTGAAAATGCCGCAAAGGATGAAGCCGAGAAGAAAGCCAGAGAATATGTGGTTACAGCCATTCAAAGATGTGCAGCAGACCATGTGGCGGAAACAACGGTTTCGGTAGTGGCATTGCCAAATGACGACATGAAGGGTAGGATCATTGGTCGTGAGGGTAGAAACATACGAACATTGGAACAGCTTACAGGAGTGGAGCTTATTATAGATGATACACCTGAGGCGGTAGTTTTATCCTGTTTTGATCCTGTAAGAAGAGAAGTGGCTAGAGTAGCACTTGAAAAGTTGATTGTCGATGGTCGTATCCACCCTGCAAGAATTGAAGAGATGGTGGATAGGGCAAAAAAAGAAGTAGACGGTATTATGAGGGAAGAAGGAGAAAATGCGGCACTGGAAGTAGGTGTGCATGGCATACATCCGGAACTCATAAAATTACTCGGAAGAATGAAATTCAGGACCAGTTATGGTCAGAATGCTTTAAAACATTCTATTGAAGTGGCACAATTGTCAGGACTTTTAGCGGCAGAAGTTGGAGTGGATATCAGATTGGCGAAGAGAGCCGGTTTACTACATGATATTGGAAAAGCCATCGACCATGAGGTGGAAGGTTCACATGTACAGATTGGTGTGGAACTTTGTAAAAAATACAAGGAACATCCGGTTGTAATCAATTCTGTAGAATCACATCATGGAGATGTTGATCCGGATTCGCTTATTGCATGTTTAGTTCAGGCGGCAGATACCATATCTGCGGCAAGACCGGGTGCAAGAAGAGAAACACTGGAGACATATACTAACAGACTGAGTCAGCTTGAGGAAATAACAACATCCTTTGACGGTGTTGAAAAGTCATTTGCTATACAAGCGGGCCGTGAGGTAAGAATCATGGTATTGCCTGAAAAGGTAAATGATGATGATATGATTATTTTGGCTAGAAATATCTCAAAGAGAATAGAAGAAGAGATGCAATACCCAGGCCAAATCAAAGTAAATGTAATCAGAGAATCAAGAGTGGCAGATGTTGCAAGATAATAATGAGCGACGGCTTAAAGCCGTCGTTTTTTTAATGGATTTTTCAAGTGGTATTTTAAAGAAAATATCATATAATAGTAATTGACTGGAGTCGTAAATTATTATTTAATAAATATATAAATTAAATAGATGTGTGAAAGGGTGGATATGAACGGATTAGGAAGAAAGATTAAAATAGTAACAGTAAGCGGAATCATAAGTCTGGTTTTTTCTATGAATGCTTTTGCGGCATCAAAAATAAAGCTTGTAAGGATAAATATAAAGTCTGACGGCATAGCTGTAGGTAAGAGCAGAAATATTGACGATATCACAGTGAGTACCTCCGGCAGCAATTATCGTATAGACAGTGTTGACTTTATGGATATGGGAACGGATTGGTCTATTACAGATGTTCCGAAGATAACAGTGCATTTGGAGTCTGATGAGAATTATTATTTCAGCGTGTACAAGGCTGAAGATTTTAAAATCACAGGTGGAGAACTTATAGAAGCAAGAAGAGAGAACAGCTCCAACGACCTATATGTAGATATACAATTACCTGCACTTATAAATCAGGTTTCTCCGATAGAATCTGTAAATCTAAGTCAGTCAGGTCAGGCAACATGGAGCGTATCTCAGGGAGCTTCAGGCTACCAGGTGAAGCTTTTAAGAGATAATTCCTCTACGGTAGGAGGTGTACAGACATTTACCACCAATAGTGCTAATTTGAGATCTCTTATGACAAAAGCGGGCACATATACATTAAAAGTTCGTGCCATCGGTGGCGATGATACTTCAAAGAACGGCTCATGGGTTTCATCAAATACTATAAATATAAGCCAAACCGAGGCGGAAAATAATTATAATGATAGCAAAGCGGTGGAACTTCAAGGTACATGGAAGCAGAATAATACAGGCTGGTGGTATTCCTTATCAGACGGCAGCTATGTAACATCGGCGTGGAAGCAGATAAATGGAGAATGGTACTATTTTAATGCAGACGGTTATATGCTGGTAGGCTGGCAACAGATTAACGGAAACTGGTACTATATGGATCAGCACAGCGGAAAGATGCTTGCAAATACAACCACACCTGACGGCTATTATGTAAATGCCTCAGGTGTATACAGCACAAGATAATATTATACGGATAAATCTAATATCAAAAAAACTCCAATCTGTTTGTAGCGGATTGGAGTTTTTATTATTAGGGCAAGGCTTGTTCTCGCAAGAGAAGAAATAAACTACCTGCTATGCGGGTGGTTGAAATAGCTTTAACGTTATGTGAAACACCCCCAAATTTGATATAATATTAAAGGTTCGCCAACCAATAAATATATCAAAGGGGGTATCCAAATGGATAGTAATAGTTTATCACATACATCATGGAATTGTGATCTGATAGGGATACTTAGAGTTCTTTTAAAATTATAAGGTTACATAATAATTTCTGACGATTAAATTTATAACAAAACAAAAGAAGACAATATACATAGACTGTGTTAGAATTGGTGTGAAGTTTGTGATAATTTTTCTTATAATTACTTCCACTGACTTACTATGAAAATTGTAAGATCTATAGTATTATTTATGATAAAGGAAAAATAAGTTTAGCGTTGCCTAAGAGGTAGATTTTTAAAAATAAAATGTGTGTTTGTGTAAATCTCTTTTAAATGTTGCTTAATGTGATAAAAAGGATTATGGAAGGAGGTATTGCGTAATAAAATAGGTTTGCTACATTATTGCGCAATTATCAGAAATGAAGAATATTATAGCAGTTGACTTATTTAGTGGGGCTGGCGGAACTACAAGTGGTTTGAAAAAAGCAGGGATAAAAGTTGCAGTAGCGGTTGAAATAGATAAATGGGCTGCACAGACATATAGGCACAATAATCCAGAAGTAGTGTTATTTGAAGCCGATATTAGAGATATAAGCGGTAAAGAAATTATTGACAATATAAGTTTGAAGTCATCTGATAAATTGTTATTGGTCGCTTGTCCTCCATGTCAGGGATTTTCAACAATAGGGAAAAAAGATGTTAATGATGAGAGGAATCAGTTAATATTTGAATATTTAAGATTGATACAGGAGTTAAAGCCAGATTTTTTGTTGATGGAAAATGTTTCAGGTATAACGAGTAAGAAGAATAAACAGATTTTCACAAGATTTCTTGATATGATTGAATCGAACTATTTAATCACATATGAAGTTTTGAATACGGCGGATTATGGAGTTCCTCAAGTAAGGAAAAGGCTTGTTTTACATGGGATTAAAAAGGAGAACATAGATAGAAATTTTAAAATACAATTACCACCAAAAACGCACTCGAAAGAAGGGAAAGGACATACAAAAATGTGGGTTACGGCTGAAGTCATAATGGATCTTCCTGAAATAAAGTGTGGTGAGGAATTTGTTGGAGAAGGTGTGTATAACCATGTTTCTAATAAACTATCAGAAGATAATGTAAAAAGAATTCGATATATACGAAAAAATGGAGGTAGTAGAAGTTCTTTACCCGAAGAGTTAATTTTGAATTGTCATAAGAATAATAGAGGACATACTGATGTATATGGAATTATCGACATATCGAAACCTTCAGTTACAATCACTGGAGGTTGTATGACATACTCAAAGGGAAGGTTTGGTCATCCTACTCAAGATAGAGCATTGAGTGCAAGGGAAGCGGCAAGACTACAGTCATTTGATGATAGTTATGTTTTTTTAGGAAATAGAGGAGAATTAGCAAAACAAATAGGAAATGCTGTGCCAGTAAAATTAGCAGAGGCAAGTGGTAAATATTTCCAATTGATTGCAAGGGAGATTAAGTAATATGGATGAATTTATTAGGTTATTGAATAACCTTAAAACAAAGTTTAAAAATAACAAAATAGCATACTATCCATTTATTGAGTATATAAGATTTCCTAAATATAAGTTGCTAAAAGAAAATTCTAGAATTAATTTTGATTTTCCGATTACGCTTTTGGTTGGGAAGAATGGAACGAATAAAACATCGTTACTTCAAGCACTATATGGTTCTCCAGAAGGGAAAAGCCTTGGTGATTACTGGTTTACAACATCAGTAGATAAGATAGATAAAGAGGAGAATGAAAATGAAGATAAACATTGCCTGATATATGGTTATTATTTTGAAAAGGCGAAAAGAGTTGTGGAAGTATTAAAAACTCGAGTTAATAAAAAAGAAAAATTGGATTATTGGGAGCCCTCAAGACCTATAAAAAAATATAACATGGAGATTCTTCCGAAATGTGAGTATTCTAATCTAGGGAGTTCGTCAGATACTCGTTGGGATGGTATGAATAAGAATGTTGTATATTGTGATTGCAAGGAATATGTATCTGCATATGATTTGTTTTTTTATCACTATGATTTTAAGAAAACCAAGACGCAAAAGAGTAAACAGGATTTTATAAGAAGTAGGTCAAAAGCTCTATCAAAAGTATTAGGAAGTGATAGCCAAACATATTATTTATATAATAAAGAGATGGTTGATTATAATATTGAGATGTCAGAAGCAGTTTGTAATGAAGTTAGTGAAATAATGGGTGAATCTTATTCAGCTATTAAAATAGTTACACATAATTTTTATACAAAAAGTAGTGGCAATAGACCAGCAAAAACTATATGGATGAAAAAGAATGGGAATATTTATTCGGAAGCTTTTGCAGGAACAGGAGAAGCGAGAATTATACTGTTGGTCAACGATATTTTAAATGCCACTGATAATTCACTATTATTAATTGATGAACCTGAGATTTCTTTACATCCCAGTGCGATTTATAAGTTGAAAAATTTTTTATTGAGAGAATGTTTGAAAAAAAATCACCAAATTGTAATTACAACACACTCTACTCAGATGGTGAAGGATTTTCCGAAAGAAGCAATAAAATTGGTTTCTAAGATAAATAATGAAATTAAAATTTTGGGGAATATAGATTATCAGGATGCTTTTTATGAATTGGGAGATGAATTTCACGACAAGAAAATGGTATTTGTAGAAGATAAGCTGGCAAAGTATATCATTGAATTTATTATAAGGAGAGAGAATAGTCAAAAGTTAAAAGAAAACATAGAAGTGCGATATATACCTGGAGGAGCAGATAATATCATTCAAAGTTATATTACAAGTTCGGCATTTCAAGGATTGGAAAATTGCTTATTCATATTAGATGGTGATAAAAAACAAGATTATAATCAATATGTCAATACTATTAAACCTGAATACTTAAATAAAGGGAGGATTTGTGTTTCAAAAATCCCAGAATCTGATTATTTGAAGCTAGGCGAGATAATTTTGAAAATGACAGGAAATAAAATTGATATAAAAGTTTCAGGGAATAAAGGAAATGTCAATAAAGAAGAATTGCTAGAGGCTCAGAAGATATTTATTGATTTTTGGGAGAAAAATGTCAAATTTTTGCCTTGTGATACTCCAGAAATTTTTTTAGCAGAATTAGACAATGATCCAAATTTTTTAGATTTATTAAAAAAAGATAAAAATGGGAAAGAATATTTTTTGGAAAAAACAAAACACTCTTTGCGATTGGATGAGGTAACATCCGAAGACATATTTGAGGAACAAAGAAGAGTAGTTTCTAAAATCGATGCCAATAGTGAATTATATAAAGGTATAGTGAATATGTTAAAAGAGTTATTTTAATTTGAAAAGAAAAACTTATAGTTAGATTCTGTAGTTAAATAGGTGGGACTTGAAAGCAATTCGAATACAAGATAGGAGATGAGTATTTCTAAGGAAATGAAAGGATTTATGGTAATGATATATGATAATGAAAGTTTGTAGAAAAGAGAACGGTATCACAAGATAAAAATCAAAAGAGATTTTAAGATATGAGCTAATTCTAACATAAACTATGTATCCAATGCTTGACACAAGGGTGGAATTGTAAGTATCATATAGTATTTGCATCAAAATATAGGAGAAAGATAATATATGGAGAGCTAAAGCAGGATATAGCAAATATATTGAGCATGTTATGTAAAAGAAAAGAAGTACATATAGTGGAAGCAGAAGTGTGTCCAGATCACATACATATGCCGGTAGAGATTCCGCCAAAAATGAGTGTATCAGATTTTGTAGGATATATAAAAGGAAAAAGTACACTAATGATATTTGAAAGACATGCAAATCTAAAATACAAGTATGGAAATATACACTTTTGCTGTAGTGGATATTATGTAGATATGGTAGGAAAAAATGCAAAAAAGATAGAAGAATACATAAGAAACCAGCTAAATGAAGATATGTTATATGACCAAATGAATATGAAAGAATATATAGACACGTTTACGGGTGAGCCGATAATAAAAAGCAATAAGAAAAAATAAGCCCAAGGGGATAAGCAAGTAAATTATATGCGGTTGGTGAACTTTCGATGAGTCTTTAGACCAAAGCGCAGGTAAAGAGCACTTATAGGGCGGAACAACAAACCACCGGCTTAGCCGGTGGTACTGATTTTTAAGATTATTCCACATTAGTATTTTTGACATGATTATACATTTTAGTGACATCCTCATTCATATTAATCGGAGTTAATATAATGCCGGGGTGAGAGTTTGCAAAAACGACAAATAACTGGTGGGCAAACCCCTGACCAAGCCATCCGATTTCATCAAAATCAACTATGACTTCCTTAAATTTATCAAGTCTGTTACAAATACGCTTTGCTTGAGATCTGGATACCGGTGAAGTGTCAAATATATTCTTAAGAGGTATTTTTGTTTTTACAAATCCGCCGTTAACATTTGAATATGCATCAAATATTTCTTTAGCGGTTTTATGGCTGAAGTTGGACAGCTCCATAAAAACACATGTACCTTTCTGATTCTCTAAAACTAAGCTGAGTATTTTACCTTCATCATATTTGTTAGTTGTAAATATCTTGGAACTTGAAATAATAAGGAAATCATCCATCAGTTTGGAACTGAAGAATATACCCTCACCGGAGTGATTTTTAGTATCGGTGGTCAGTTTTCCTTTAAACAATTCACATATAGCGTCTTCAATTGAAGATAATTTAAAATAATCCTTTATTTTTTGAAAAATACCTATGCCGTTATCTTCAATCATTACGCATGTAGCCAGAAAATTTTGTGAAATAGTAATCTTTACACTGTCTGCAAGTGAATGATCCATAACATTATTAATCATTTCGCTAAAAGTATAGCTCCATATATCCTGAACATTATTTTTAAAACCTTCTATATGCTCTTTCAAACATATATCAAAGGCATATGTATCATCATCAAGATCGCCGTTTTCACGCTTTAACAAGTAAGAATACTCTTTGTTAACTAATTCGTATTGTCCACGCTTCACTTTTACAATCACGTTATCTTTAACAAGTTCGTTTATATATGAGTGAATAGTAGATGGATTGATGGAAAATGTATCTGCAACAGTTTTTGAAATGGAAGGAGTATCCTGATCTATTTTTTCAAGGATATAATGTTTTATGCTTTGCTTTCTATCTTTAGTAAATTTCATATTGATTCCTCCCCTCTATAATAAAGAGAGTACCACTAAATTGTTTTAAAGTCAATGTTTGTTGTTTTATATATTATTTAAAATTGGAATAAAATGTATAATTATCTTTATATAAAATCAGACTATCATATATTGGTAATCTTATAAAATAACTTTATGGATATGTGCAATTATTTAAAGGCTATACATCTACGAAAACCGTAAATATATAGCCTTTTTTATCAGATTCCCTTTATAATATAACTAAAACTTAATTCTCCATCTCCTTTAAGTAGGTACTCATCAAGAGTAGGAGCGCCCCAGGTATCATCACCGGCAATACCCATCTGTGCAAGGCTTACACGAAGCACCGTCTTTGTAACAGGAGGTAATTCAAAATCATGTCTTGCTTCCTCAAGTTCACTTGGAGAATAGGCAAGTGCGGAAACATTGATACAATTTCCGGCAACCATCAAACCACGCCCTCTCTTGTCAGTGATCTTTGCAAATCTTACAAGAGATTTATTGCCGCTCTCCTGCGGTGAGAGATATTTGGCAAGCTGATCTGCCACCTTACCGCTATAGAGGTCGATTTTTGCACCCGGAAGTCGGTCGGAGTAGGTTTCCATAGGACCTGCGCCATACCATGAAATATTTTCATACTCGGGTTTTAGCTTAAACATTGTGCCAAACTCAGGTAAATCGTATTGACCGTTTTCGCTCTTATAATTCATATTCACCCTGATGCTGCCGTCACCGAAAACCTGATATTCCATACTAAGCTCATCAGCACAGGAAGGTAGGGCATATTTATAAGTTATGGAAACAAATTTGTCATATTCCTTTATAATAGGTCTGAAAGCAGGGTGGTAAGTGGAGTTTTCCCTTGGCATCTTTGTAGTGGCATAAAGAGAAGACACCTTCCATTTTGAATATCTAAAGGGCATATTGTTGCCAAAATCATTATCTGTAGGAGCTCTCCAAAAGTTCGGTCTTGGTATGGACTTTAGTAATTCCTTTCCGCCATATCTATAAGAGACCAAACCGCCAAAGTTTTGAGAGAATAATGCCTCGAAGTTTTCACCCTTTACGCCGAAGTTTACAACTCCCATAATAAGTTTATAAGGCTTGTTTTCACATAGTGGAATATCTGAAATGACGGTATCATCATTTATAGTTGAAAGAGCATCAAAGAATTTCATACCCTCTCTTACAATAACTTCATCAAAAGAAACCTCGTCTAAATTATAGACGGTTTCAATATCAAAAACAGCCTTGACTCCTACAACCAGCTCACTGCCATAGATATCCAAAAGCTCTTTTACTCTGTCCTTTATCTGCAAAGTATATGTAGGTTTAGATAAGCTATCAGCCTCTATCTTGAAACTGCTCTCATATAATTGTTTTCCGAATCTCTTTATATAAAGCATAAATTTATAATCACTTAAATTTCTGAACAGATTTCTGTTGTGAATATATAATTTATCATCATGTAGATTCAACTTTAAATCTATCGGTCTGTAATTATATCGAACTGCCTGTATTTTTGGGGAGATATCTCTGTCACCACCATATACTATACCGTTTCCGCTGAAATTATAATCGGTGGGAGAGTCGTCAAAATCACCGCCATAGTACTGCGTATCCTTGCCGAAAGGATCTTTGCCCGTAATGCTTTGATCAATATAGTCCCAGATAAATCCTCCTTGGAAAAGCTCATCCTCCCATGCAAGTTCTGTATAAAGCTGCATACCTCCACAGGAATTACCCATTGCATGAGTGTACTCGCATTCGATAAAAGGCTTATCCCTGTGAGTTTTTAAATATTCTTTTACATCAGCTACCTTGGCATACATTCTACTCTCAATATCCGAGGTATCATTGTAGCGTCGATCATTAAAAACACCCTCATAATGAACAAGTCTGCCCGGATCGGACTTTCTAAAGAACTCACTCATCTCATATATATCACTGCCTCCATAGCTCTCATTTCCGCATGACCAGATAAGGATGGAAGAGTGATTGCGATCCCTCATATACATAGATTTTGCTCTGTCAATCAAAAGAGGCATCCATTCCTTCTTATCGCCTGGCACTACCATATCATAATCGGAAATACCGCTTAGAAGTCCGTCCCAGCTTCCATGGGATTCAAGATTACATTCGTCCATCAGATATATGCCGTAAATATCGCATAGATCATAAAGTGCGGAACAGTTCGGATAATGACTTGTTCTTATAGCATTGATATTATGCTCCTTCATGGTCACAATATCCTTTTTTACCTCATCATAGCTGACGGCACGGCCTGATTTAGAACTGAAATCATGTCTGTCCACACCGGCAAAGACAATTCTTTTACCGTTTATAGTCATTATATTATCGTCATTTTTTTCAAAATGCCTTATGCCTATTTTTACCGAGCTTACCTCTTGTAAAACATCGCCATCATATAATTCGATATAGAGCAGATACAGATTTGGAATTTCGGCACTCCAAAGCTTAGGATTGTCTAAAATAAATGAAATATTATTTTCACCACTGCTGCAATCCTTTAAAAGCTCAGATACAACAGGAGATTCATCAAAAGACTTAAACTCATTTATCTTTAATGTCATATCCAAAGCATCAAATAATGTAAGTTTGACTTTGGCATTATTATTTATATTCAGTGAAATATTAAGATTTACCCTGTCAAAATTCTTATTCTCAAATACCTGAATTATTCCGATATCATTCAAATGACATTTTGGCTTGGTATACAGATAAATATCTCTAAATATACCTGAAAATCTGAAAAAATCCTGATCCTCAAGCCAGCTTCCCGAACACCATTTTGCAACCTGTATGGCAAGCTTGTTTTCACCCTCCGATAAATACTTTGTCAAATCAAATTCCGAGGGTGTAAAGCTGTCCTCACAGTAACCCACATATTGCCCGTTTAGCCAAATTGCAGCCGCACTTTCAACACCTTCCATTCTAAGGATGATATCGCCTTTTGAGAAATCTGCAGGTAATGTAAAATATTTTACATAGCTTGCCACAGGGTTAAAATCGATGGGTGACTGACCGGATAAAAGCTCCTGCCTGCCGTCCCATGGATAGGCTACATTGGCATAATGAGGTCTGTCATAGCCCTCCATCTGAATATGTGCCGGAACTCTTATATCCTCCCAACTTTTACAATCATAAGAGTAAGCCTCAAATCCGTCAGGTGTACAATTTGGATTTATGGAATAATTAAATTTCCAAATGCCGTTTAAGCTGTAGTAAAGAGAAGATTGCTCCCTTAAAAGCTCATTCTTATTTGCATATATTTTATGGTCAGAATGGGCGGCAAGTCTGTTCTCTTCAAAAACAGTAGGCTCTAAAATATTTTCAAGTATATGTTGATTCATTTTTACCTCTCTTTAAATTATATTTTATAAACAAAAGGTATGAAATCCTACCACAAGCTCTCCTGTGTCGGTTTTCATACCTTTAAGTAATACCATACATTACTTTACAGCACCTGTAATACCCTCAGCAAATTGCTTTTGAAGCAGGAAGAAGATGATAACTGTAGGGATACTGCAAAGAAGTACCGCAAGCATCAATACACCATAGTCGGTTACATAGCCTTCTTTAAGGTTTGCTACAAGCATGGGCATTGTAATGGATGTTTTATCGGTCATTATTACCTTTGGCCAAAGATATGAGTTCCATGCGCCCATAAATGTAATGATGGCTGCTGAAGCATAGGTAGACTTCATAGTAGGAATAAATATTCTAAGGAAGATATTAAATTCATTAAGTCCGTCAAGTCTTGCAGCTTCCAGTATATCATGAGGGAATGACCTGGCACTCTGTCTAAAGAGCATTATCAAAAACGGGGTGGATAATGTAGGAAGTAAAAATCCTAAAGTAGTATTTAAAAGTCCCCATTTTGAAAACATTTGAAACAGAGGGATCATAATAGCCACAAATGGAACCATCATTGCAAGTAACAACACGGACATAATGGCATCCTTTGCCTTATCATGATAGATTTCAAAACCGTATCCTGCAAGTGAACAGATAAAAAGTGCCAATACCGTCATTACTATGGAGTATTTAAATGAATTAATCATGGCACCCCTTACATCACCGGCGATAAGCAGATTTGAAAGGTTTTTAAACAGATAATTTCCCGGCAAGAGAGCGCCTCTTATTACATCTATACTGGCATGAGTGGCACTGACCGCCATCCAATACAGCGGGAAAATCGATATGAGTGAAACAATGGTCAAAAATACATATTTTGCAATATTTCTTATCTTAGTCACGCTTATCACCTACTTTCATCTGTACTGCGGCAAGTACTGCTACCAAAATCAAAATAAGAAATGACATAGCAGCGGAGTAGCCGAAGTTGGGTACATATTTGAATGAAGAATTATAAATATAATGAGACATTGTAATGGTTGCATTTGCCGGACCGCCACTTGTTAAGTTGACAGACTCGTCAAACAACTGCAATGTACCATTGGTTGACATGATGGCTGTAAGTAAAATCATCGGCTTTAAAAGCGGTATGGTTATTTTTCTGAGAATCTGAAAATATGTAGCACCGTCAATCTTTGCCGCTTCATATATGGAATACTCTATATTTTGAAGTCCTGCAAGATAAAACACCATATTGTATCCTGTCCATCTCCAAAGCAGAGCTATTATAATAACAATTCTTGCTGCAAAAGGATTTGACAAAAAATTATAACCGGTCTGTAAAATACCCAAGTTTACCAAAGCGGT
Organism: Lachnospiraceae oral taxon 107 str. F0167; assembly: GCA_000209465.1. Classification (GTDB taxonomy): domain Bacteria; phylum Bacillota; class Clostridia; order Lachnospirales; family Lachnospiraceae; genus Lachnoanaerobaculum. Next base: position 156,853 of record GL890587.1, read on the forward strand.
ATTTATATAGCCGTCCACCGCAAATAAAGATCTGAATATGATTGCATATGATACAAGAGAAGTAGCACATGGCAGGAAAATACAGGTTCTGAAAAGCCCCTTAAACCTTAAATGCTTATCATTTAATAAAGATGCCAAAAGCAGAGCAAATATAAGCATTATCGGTACCTGAACTATAAGGTAGATAAAGGTGTTTTTCAAAGACTGCATAAAGATGGCATCTGAAAACATTCTCTTATAGTTTGTAAGACCGGAAAATGTTATTCTTGCTCCCACACCGCTTTGCATAGATAAAATAATGGCTCTTATCATAGGATAAAAGCTCATAATAGCTATGAGTAGAGTGGCAGGAGTCAAAAATATCCAACCCGATATATTTTGTTTTTGTGAGAGTGAAAGTTTTTTCTTGTTCCCCATAGATTTCTCCTTCGACTAAATAAGGGGCAGACTTGACTGAAGCCAAACCTACCCCCTGACATAATCTAAAAAATATTATTTACCCATTGCAAAATTAACAGTGTCTTCTACAGTTTTAAGCTCGCTGTCTACATCAGCACCTGCAAGTATATTTGTTGCAGCAGCCGCTACGGCATCTCTTGCCTCGTAGTAGTAAACACCTGTATTATTCTTAGGAGTCTTTGAAGCAAAGTCTGTAAGTAAGCTGTAAACTTCCTGTCCGCCAAAGAACTCTACCTTCTCGGAGTAAGCACTTGTTCCTCCTGCCGGTAACCATGTAGCCAATGCACCGCTTGGAAGAATATTATCATAAAGCTCTGTACTTCCTGCAAATGTCTTTGCAAGGAAATCAACTGCAAGATCCTTCTTCTTTGAGTCTGCATTTACAGCCCAGCTTGAACCGCCGTTATTTGAATAATTGCTCTGCTCACCGATACCTGCAAGCTTTGGAAGATTTGTAACAGCCCATTTTCCGGACTGATCCTCGGCAGCTCTGATAGAACCCATAATCCAGCAACCGTTGATAGTTCCGGCTACAGACTCGGCATTCATAGTGGTAATATATTGATCCCAGTCATTTACAAGAACCATAACACCTGATTCCTTAAGTTCTTTATATGTTTCAAGCGCCTTCTTTAATGTTTCATTTCCTACGATGCTTGGATCTCCCTTGTCATCAAAGAGTGAAGCACCTGTAGATTGAAGCATAATCATAATGATATCTGATTCATTTGCCATGGATGAAAGTAAAGGCTTTCCGGTCTTTGCCAGTACATCCTTACCGATTTCCATATATCTGTTCCAGTCGATATCTGTAAGATCGGCTACAGTATAGCCTGCCTGCTCGAGGATATCTGTTCTGTAAGCTGCAATAACTGTACCGTTATCAAACGGAACACCGTAGTTTACATTGTTTACCGTAGAGTATGCCAGTTTACCCGGTGCAAACTGTGTAAAGTCAAATGCCTTGGTAGCACTCAAGTCTGCGAAAACCTCAGGGAATGAGATTTGATTTTTCCAGAATGCATTGTCCTGCATAAGGAAAACATCAGGTAATGTAGATAAATCACCTGCAGCACCTGCTGTATTGATCTTTGTCTGTAAATCAGGCCATGGAGTCTCAACAACATTCAACTTAAAATCAGGGTGATCTTTCTGATAAACCTTTGCCGCTTCATTCATTGCATTGATATTGAAAGCAGGATCCCAGCACCAGACTGTAAGAGTATTATCATCTGCAGCAGTAGCAGCATTATCGGCAGCTGATGAATTACCTGTGGGAGCTTCCTTAGTGCCTCCACATCCTGCAAGTAGGGTACTACATAATGCACCCGCCATAAGTACACTTAAAATTTTCTTTTTCACAAAAAGTCCTCCTTATTATCACTTTACGGCAAACAGACTATGACTAAAAATAGTGGGTTTAACAGCCTGAATAAAACAACCGAAAGTGCTATTGCTACTCAAAATTATACAATATAGTAAAAATATTTGTCTATGGTAGTTTTACACTATTATAAAAGTACTTTTTGTTTATATTGTATAGGAGAAAATGTAAAAACAAAACAATAAGACAAAATAATGTGAGAAAATAAAGAGTATATATTTAAAATAGAGAAAAACTCTTTGAAAATTGAAAGGATTTTCAAAGAGTTCCATGCTTTGTTATTATAAGGTTTTAGGCAGAAGAATTGTAAGATTTGCATAAAACATCTAACTGTATTGCTTTATCAAATTTATAATATTTTCCACTCCGTTTGATGTATCCGACCGTGACATGGCGGATATATATTCCTCTCTGTTTTTATAAAGCTCGGATATTTCTTCCGACAAAGAGATATTTGGGAGTGATTCCTCCTCTATCACTTTTGAATAATGTGAATTTTCAAATGACTCGGCATTTAATATCTGATCCCCTCTGGAAGCCGCACCGGAAAGCGGTATCAAAAGATTCGGCTTTCTAAGAGCCAAAAGTTCACAGATAGTATTTGCTCCGGCTCTGGATACCACAATATCTGAGAGTGCAAAAAAGTCCTTTAATTCTTTGTCCACATATTCATATTGTAAATAGCCGGCTTTTCCCAAAAGGTTTTCATCCACATTTCCCTTTCCGCAAATATGTATTATATTAAATTCTTTTAATATATCATCCAAAGATTTTCTTATAGCTGTATTTACTATTACAGAGCCGAGACTTCCGCCTATTATAAGCAGAGTAGGTTTATCATCAAAGCCGGTTATTTTACGCGCGGCTTCTTTATCACCGTTTAAAAGCTCCTGTCTGATAGGTGAGCCTGTAAGTATGGCTTTATTTTTAGGAAGGTATTTTAGAGTTTCGGGAAAGTTTGTGCAAATTTTTGTGGCAAATTTGGATGCTATCTTATTTGCAAGTCCCGGAGTTATATCTGATTCATGTATGATAACGGGGATTTTTAAAAATGCGGCAGCCATTACCACGGGCACACTGACAAAACCTCCCTTTGAAAATACTATATCGGGAGCATAATTTTTAATGATTTTTTTAGCCTCAAAAAGCCCCTTTAAAACTCTGAAAGGATCACTGAAATTTTTTAAATCAAAATATCTTCTGAGTTTTCCGGAGGAGATTCCCTCATAGGGTATTGCTTGCGCCTTTATAAGCTCGGCTTCCATACCCTTTTTGCTTCCTATATATTTTATATCAAATCCGGCTTCTTCTAATGCAGGCAAGAGTGCGATATTCGGGGTGATATGACCTGCCGTACCACCACCTGTCAATATTATTTTTTTCATACTATTTCCATTCTTTATGTTATAATTAGAGTTATATTTTGCAAATAACACAGGCTGTATTTTATGCCTGCATTATTGTCCCGGTACTTTAGATAAGTATAATTTAATAAGTATAAATATTCAAGTGAGGAGAATATAATGATTGGAATAATCGGTGCAATGGAAGAAGAAATCTCAAAACTGAAAGAGATTATGGAAAATAAGGAAGTAAAACAGGTAGCAGGAATGGAGTTTGTGCAAGGTGAGATTTCAAAAAAGCAGGTCACAGTGGTACGCTCCGGCATAGGTAAGGTAAATGCGGCAGCCTGTACTCAAATACTGGTGGACAGATTCGGTGTGGATAAGGTGATAAACACAGGTATCGCAGGCTCTTTAAAGAAAGAGATAAATATCGGAGATATAGTATTATCTACAGATACCGTGATTCATGATATGAATGTAGAGGGCTTCGGATATAAAAGGGGACAGGTTCCGAGAATGGATGTATTTGCATTTCCTACAGATGAAAAACTTAGAAAGCTTGCAAAAAAGATTTGCGAAGAAGAATTGGGAGATATTTCGGTATTTGAGGGAAGAGTGCTTAGCGGGGATATCTTCGTATCTGATAAAGAGACCAAGGATGATTTAAAAAAGACCTTTGGCGGATACTGTACCGAGATGGAGGGTGCGGCTATAGCACAGGTTGCATATCTTAACAATATAGATGTACTTATAGTAAGGGCGATATCCGACAAGGCGGATGACAGCGCAAGTGTGGATTATGCGGAGTTTGAGAGAAAAGCCATAGAAAACTGTGTAAAGCTGACATTAAAATTGATAGAGAGTATATAGAGGCGGAGGTTTTATAAGACTTTCCTATTTTTCTTCCTACTATTGCCAATAGTATGCAGTTGTTATAAAATAAAAATGCTATATTGTTTTATAATAACGGGGAAAATATTTGACCTGAATATAATTATAAATACAGAAAGGTGTGAAATATGAACAAGACAGTGAGTTTTGATTATTCAAATGCAAAGGCATTTTTAGGTGCCGATGAATTACAAAATTTTAAAAACATTACTTTGAACGCAAGAGATACATTATTATCAAAGTCAGGTGCAGGCTCCGACTTTTTGGGATGGATAGATTTGCCTGTATACTACGATAAAGAAGAGTTTGAAAGAATAAAATCAACTGCAAAAAAGATACAAAATGATTCTGATGTATTATTGGTAGTCGGTATCGGAGGTTCATATCTTGGAGCCAGAGCGGCTATAGAGTTTTTAAGCCACAGCTTCTATAATTGCCTTGATAAATCACAGAGAAAAACACCGCAGATAATATTTTGCGGAAACTCAATCTCATCAAAATATATCGCGGATTTGAAAGATGTATTACAGGACAAGGATTTTTCAATAAATATTATATCAAAATCGGGAACCACTACAGAGCCTGCTATCAGCTTTAGAGTATTTAAAGAGATGCTTATAGAAAAGTATGGCAGAGCCGAAGCGAACAAGAGAATATATGCTACCACCGATAAAGCAAAGGGAGCTTTAAAATCACTTGCCAATGAGGAAGGTTATGAGAGTTTTGTAGTACCGGATGATATAGGCGGAAGATTCTCGGTACTTACAGCTGTAGGGCTGCTTCCGATAGCGGTTGCAGGCATAGATATTGATGAACTTATGGCAGGTGCGGCAGCTATGAGAGAGGAAGTGATAGGTAAATCCTTTGAAGAAAATCCTTCACTTTTATATGCGGCTATAAGAAATATCTTCTTAAGAAAAGGGAAGAATGTAGAGGTTACCGCAAACTATGAGCCAAGTCTTCATTATATATCCGAATGGGTAAAACAGCTGTTTGGAGAGAGCGAGGGCAAGGATGGCAGAGGTATTTTCCCGGCAGCGGTGGATTTGACTACAGACCTCCATTCCATGGGACAATATATTCAAGACGGTGCCAGAATGATGTTTGAAACAGTGCTTGATATAGAAAAATCTTCTGCAGAGATTTTATTGAAGGAAGAAGAAACCGATACGGACGGTATGAACTATCTGGCAGGAAAGAGTGTGGATTTTGTAAATAAATCCGCAATGAACGGAACAATACTTGCGCATACAGACGGTGATGTGCCGAATCTGAAGATAAATATTCCGGATGAGAGTCCTTTCTCACTTGGAAGCCTGTTCTATTTCTATGAGTTTGCCTGCGGTGTAAGCGGATATATACTCGGGGTAAATCCTTTCAATCAGCCGGGAGTGGAAAGCTATAAGAGCAATATGTTTGCACTTCTTGGAAAACCGGGATATGAAAGTCAGAGAGAAGAACTTTTAAAGAGGCTTGGATAAAATGTTCAGGCTCTGGGGTAAGATATTCAAGGACAATCGAATGCTTAAAGACCATGTTTCTATGGATTCCGATTACAGTAAGGACAGAAAGACAATGGTTTTTGATGCAATCAGAGAAATATGCCATGAATTTGATGTGGCGGAACCTATATGGCTTTTGCCCAATATAGATGATTTTGCATATAGAGGCAAGGTCAGGTTCAATGCTGATAATTTTATAGAACAAATTGACTTTGATTATCTGGAAATACAGATAATAGAAGAATGATGAAATTAATAATGGAGAATATATTATGGCAGAACCTATATTAGATTATGAAGCTTTTTTTGAAGGCGCAAAAAGTGCATTATTGGAAGTTGATACCTTAAGTACAGAGGAGAAAAGACTTACCCTGGAAGGTGAGAGAATATCCAAGGCTATAGAAGCTGAGAAAAAGAACACAAATGACAGAATAGCCGAAACCACATCCAAAAGATTAAAGGAAATAACATCCACTTATGATAAGGAGATAAAAAAGGCTGAGGAGTTCCAAAAATCCTTGGAAGCAAAAAGGGAAAAGGCAAAGAACCAAAAGATAAATGAAAGAATTGCAGATGAAACAAAGGATTTGCATGAACATATCGATGCAACAAAAACCGAGATAAAAAATGAATTGAAAAAAAGCGGAATACCCGGTTTTTGTGACAGCAAAATGTATTATACATTTTATTTCCCACATAAGTTTTTTGACTTTGTAAAGATTGTTTTGGCGGTAGTAGCGGTATTTCTTGCAATACCTATGCTTATATATAAGCTTATACCTGATCACAAGCCGATATATCTGCCGTTTATCTGCTTTGCAATAGTACTTTTGATGGGTGGCTTATATATAATAATAGGCAATTTTACAAAAGCAAAACACAGAGATACCCTTTTAAAGATAAGAGCATTGAGAGATGTTATAGATAATGATGTAAAAAGAATAAAGCTTATCACAAGGGATATAAACAATGATTCGGCTGATGAGAAATATGATCTTTCGCCTTATGATAAAGAGATAGAGGATGCAAAGGCTAAGTTACAGGCAATCAATGAGAAGAGAGCGGCGGCTGTCAATGAGTTTGAAAACAGTACCAAAAAAATCATAACAGATGAGATAATGGCAAATTCAAAAGAAAAACTTGACAGCCTTAATAATGAATTGGAGATGACAAAGCAAAGTTTGGGAAGTATAGCAAGCAGAAGATCGGAGATAAATCTGGCAATATCCGATAAATACGAGTCATATCTTGGAAGAGATTTTTTGCAGGCTGAAAAGATAGAGGCATTACAAAAGCTTATAAGTGATAAGGAAGCAGCCAATATAAGTGATGCCATAGATCTTTACCAAAAAAGACAAATGGATAAGAAATGATAGAAGATAAGGAAATAAAAAAGCAGGAACTGAAAGAAAGACTGATAGTTACTGCCGAACTGGAGGAAAATGCTGCTCCAAGGTCAAGAAGAAGACAGAATACGAGTTTTTTTGCAGCAAGGGGGAGGGTAATCATACTCCTCCTTGTTTTGCTGACAGCCTTTATAGCCGCATTTACACTACTGGGACGCTATAAGACCTATGAAAAATTCAAATTAAAATGGATTCATGAATTAAATGCAGGAAGTCTTGTGGGCTATGAAAAACTCGGCAAGGGATTCTTAAAATACTCTAAGGACGGAGCGGTATATCTAAAATCCGGCGGAAAGGATGTGTGGATAGAAGGCTATGAGATGTCCAATCCCAAAACAGATAATAACGGAAAATATTTAATCATTTTTGATGTGGGCGGAACCAATATAGAAAGCTATACAAAGGACGGGAGAGTAGCAAGCATAAAGACGGAGTTGCCGATATTAAAGGCGGTAGTTTCAAAGACAGGAATTGTGGTGACTCTGGTGGAGGACTCAAATTCCACATATATCTTTTTTTATGATAAAGAGGGAAGACAGCTTGAGATAAGTATAAAGTCAAAACTTTCAGGAGACGGCTTCCCCACAGATATAGCAGTATCACCGGACGGAACGGCGCTTCTTGTAAGCTTTCAATATTTAAAAGGAAGCTCCATGATGGGCAGGGCGGTCTTTTATGATTTCTCGGAGATAGGTCAGAATATGAGAAACAGAGTGGTGGGAGGCTTTGATGAAGCATTCGTATCTTCCATGGTGGCAAGAGTAAGATATCTGGATAAGATAAATTCGGTAGTAATAGCATCTGACGGACTGTACTTTTTTTCATCAAAGAATTTGGCATCTCCAAAACCTATGAAAACGGTAAAAGCCGAGGAAGATATAGAAGCTGTAGATTTTGAAGGTAATAAAATTTGTGTGGTATATAAAAACACCTCTGAGAAATTTAATCACACATTATATATATACTCAAAAGAAGGCAAGGTTATTTTAAAAAAAGAATTTCTTGGAGAGTTTTCCAAGCTTGATATGCAAAAAGACTATATTTATCTGACAAAGGATGATAAAGCTATTATAATGAATATGTCCGGTGTGATAAAATACAGTGGAAGTCTGGATGCAAATATCAATAAGATTGTAAAAAGGGGGATATTCTCCGGATTTACAATACTTGGAGATAATGATTTTAGGGGAATAATACTTAGATAAAGGAGAAGATATGGAACAGGTATGTGTAGGCGTTGATATCGGAGGAACAAGTGTAAAACTTGGAATATTTACATTAAACGGTACTCTGCTAAAAAAATGGGAATTGGAGACCAAGCCGAAAAATGATCCTAAGACATTGATTGAAAATATAGGAAGGTCAATAAAGGAAAAATTAAAAGAGGGCGGTCTGACTCTTACGGATTGTGTAGGAGTGGGAATGGGAGTTCCGGGACCGGTATTGCCAAACGGCTATATAGAAGTTGTTGTTAATATAGGGTGGAAGGAAGTGTTCCCCGCAAGGATACTTTCTGATTTTCTTGCAGGAATGCCTGTAGCACTTGGAAATGATGCAAATGTTGCAGCACTTGGAGAAGCATGGATGGGAGGAGCAAAACATTATCAGGATGTTGTAATGGTTACTCTCGGTACAGGTGTAGGCGGCGGCATTATAATAGACGGAAAGATAGTTCCGGGCAAGCATGGACTTGGCGGTGAAATAGGCCATATGCATGTCAGAGAATCGGAGGTTGAAAAATGTAATTGTGGAGGAGTCGGCTGTTTGGAACAGATATCAAGTGCCACGGGAATAGTAAAAGAGGCAAAAAGACTGCTTGAAAAAAAGAAGTCGGCTTCAAGACTGGCATTACTTGAGGATATAACCGCCAAAGATGTACTTGATGCAGCCAAAGCCGGAGATGCGCTGGCATTGGAAGTGGTAGATACGGTCGTAAAATACTTAGGTATAGCATTATCACATTTGGCGATGACTGTTGATCCCGAGATATTCGTTATAGGCGGTGGAGTATCAAAGGCGGGAGATTTTCTGATAGAAAAGATAAATGAAAAATTTATATATTACACACCGATAACGGAAAATAAGGCAGGTATAGTTTTGGCAAAACTTGGAAATGATGCGGGTATATACGGTGCCGCAAGACTGGTACTCGGATAAAATCTAAATTGCAGTAGGACAACATGCAGAGATATATAGCTTTGGCATTAAAAAATATACCGGATTTCTTAAAAAATACTTTTATATAAAGAACTTGTTTTTATAAGGTCCCGGTGATATAGTGTCAAATATCAATATAGTACAACAAGCTTAATGATGGTCGTTTGACTTAGGAGGAAAAATGAAGAAAAGATTTTTAATAACAGTTTTGGGATTGAGTATGAGTGCGGTATTATTCAGTGCATGCGGCTCAAAAAAAGAGAATACGGAGACAACAACACAGACAGTTGCAGAAACCAAGGGAAAGGCTGATAAGACTACCACTGTAGAGTCGAGTAAAGCGGAAGTTGTAAAAGTAGATATAAACTATGATGTGGCAAATCATTTGGACGAGTCCTATGATGATATAGGAAAAGAATTCGGAGAACCTGCATCGGATGAATTAAAGTCTGATAAGGGTGAGAGAGTTGTAAAATATGCCGAGCCTGAAAGAGAGTTCCACTACTATGATGATAAGTCCGGCGGATATGTGCTTGAGGCTGTAAGCGCAAAAGCGGGAGATCTTTTCAGTTTCAGTGCAGACAATGTAAAGCTTAGCGATATGCTGGATCAGATGGAGGGAGAAAAGGCAACAGGAATTGAGTCAAATGATATGTATCTGACAGTGGGAGAAAAAGGTGACAGCAATGTGGTATTCCAATCAGAGGGATATTTTTTCATAGTATCTGTAGGAAAAGATGAAACAGTTTCCAAAAACAGTGCTGTGGCAATAGTGACAGAGGATAGAGTGGGGGTTGAGTCAACAGGAGAAACAACCAAATCACCTTCCGAAATAAAAACACCTGAAACTACAGCTGCAAAACAATAAAAAACATTTTAAAATAATATGTATATAATTATAAATCTGAATGAATATTAAGAAATATGTAAGAACATATTTGGTATTCATTCAGATTTTTTTGTAATGAAAAAGTAAGAATAAAAAAAGTTAAAGATAAAGGGGATGTGTATGTAGGTTGTGATGAAAAAAATACATAAAAATCAATATACATTCATATAAAATGTAGGATATTAACAAGGATGATAAAGATAAAAGAATAAAAACATATATAAAAACGATAAAAATACTTAATATTTTCTTTGCTCACCTATTTGACAAAGAGTACTTTCAATAATATTATATTGGTATAATTATACTAACTATATCAAGATATTAATATATATGGAAGAAGAGTGAATATGCAAATAGATAAAATTTATACAAATCATCATGTCAGACATCCTTGCGGATAGGCATGAAAACTTTAGAAAACCTTAATGAACACGGAACTGACAACAGTTCAAATCAACAATATGATATAAATTTTTTTGATGTAGGCGGAGAACTTGCAAAGATATATCGGGCAAAATATTTTTGTAGGTTGTTTTGTTTGCATTAAAGAAATATATATAAATTTTTTGACCGGGTATAATAAAATACCGATTTATATATGAAGATATATGAATCGGTAAGATTAGAGCATTCATGTAAATACATGATATAGGGTGTTATATTCCGGTAAAGATACAATCAAGGAGGTATTTTGATGAAAAAAAGGAGCATAGTAAGTCAGGCAGGCTTACTGGCAGTTTCCGCTCTTTTCATCTGGGCAAGCCCTTCTACTGCGAATGCGGAAGGATGGGATAACTCAAGCGGGGAGTGGAGATACCTTGATAGTGCTAACAACGCAGTGTCGGAAGCTTGGCGTAAGTCAGGTGAAGCATGGTACTATCTTGGCGATGACGGTAATATGGTAAAAGATTCAATACTTACCATAGGAGATAATACATATTACCTGAATGCCGATGGTGCTATGGCAGCAAACAGCTGGATACTCACAAAGGACGAAGATGACAACGAAGGTTGGTTCTACTTCGGTTCTGACGGAAAGGCATACAAGGGTAAAGAAGGAAGAGTATACGCTCGTGAGATCGAAGGAAAGAAATATCTTTTCGATGAGAGCGGAGTAATGCGTAAGGGATTCTTTGATGCAGAAGGCAATGCGGTAGAAGATGAAAGTCCTTTTAAGTCTGCAGTATACTATTTCGGGGATGACGGTGCAATGTTTGCGGATCAGTGGATGTCCTACTCACAGGTAGGAGAAAACCCGGGATATTCAGAGCTTGCACAAAGAAACTACAATGAATATGAAGAGATGTGGCTATACTTTGGCGCAAACGGAAGAAAGTATGCGGCAAAGAG
>GL890588.1:0-30772 GCA_000209465.1 Lachnospiraceae oral taxon 107 str. F0167
CCTAAATTCCATCCGAAAACTTCCTTTAAGCAGCTTCGTTCGACTTGCATGTGTTAAGCACGCCGCCAGCGTTCATCCTGAGCCAGGATCAAACTCTCATATAAAAGTTTAATCTAGCCTTCTCGCTAGCTTGCATCTGCTTTCACAGATCTACTGTTTTTTAAAGGTTGTTCTATCGTACTCATTTCACTCATACGAAGAACTAGTTTTTCACTAAGATATGAAACAAGCTTTCGCTCGTTTTCATCAAGTGAAAAATGCATCTGAAATCTCATCATATTTATATGTAACACCATCATCTCGCTACGCTCGACGAGGTGCGCTATTTTTCTAAATTCAAGTTTCGCTTACGCTCACTTTCACCAAGAAAAATATGCGAAATATGTAGAATTTTCAGGGTTGTGTGTACTGTTTAATCTTAAATTATCAAGGTTCATTGCTTTGCTGTTTGAAACAGCTTAACTATTATATCAAGTTCATTTTATCTTGTCAACAACTTTTTTAAATTATTTTTAAGTTTTTCTGAACTTTTACTGTTCTTTTTGAGCAGCTTTAATATGATATCAAATCTTTCACATTATGTCAACAACAATTTATAATCACTTTTAGAAAAATTCGATTATCTTTTAACAGCTCCTTAAGGACAGTGGTCTTATTCTACACCCAACACAGAGTCATGTCAACCTTGTTTTAACAGATTTCTTCTAAAAATTGTACCAAAATTTTATATTAAAGCTGCCACACACTCTTTCACCTTTTTCATATCTATGGTAGGCTCAAATCTTGCTACCACCTTCCCGTCTCTATCTATAACAAACTTTGTAAAATTCCACTTAATATCAGGATTCTTCTTATAATCTCTGTCTGTCAGTTTTAATATTGCTGCCATCCCTAAAGCCTTGATTCCGGCTTTAAAACCCTCAAAACCCTTCTCTTTCTTTAAATATCTGAACAGTTCTATTTCATTTTCTCCATTTACATCAGCTTTTTTCATCTGAGGGAATCCTGTATTATATTTTAATGTGCAAAACTGATGTATCTCCTCATCTGTGCCCGGCGCCTGTCCACGAAATTGATTACATGGTACATCCACTATCTCAAGCCCTTTCTCATGGTACTTTTCATACATCTCCTGTAATACTTTATAATGAGGCGTGAAACCACATCCTGTAGCTGTATTTACCACCAAAACAACTTTACCCTTAAAATTACTCATCAAAACTCTGCTTCCATCCGCCGCTTCCACACTTAAATCATAAAAATTCATAATTGATTCCTTTTTTATATATTCTAATTACACGCCATTTAATATCGCTTGTTAAGTTTATTATATTGTTATATTAGAGCCGTAATAAAAAGAACCATCTAAATGATATCTCCTTATTTTTCAATAATATTATCAAAGTTTTTACACTATAAATTAAAGGCGACTAAGCTTTTATTCTTAATCGCCAAGATAAAAAATTTCATTCAATATAATTCTTACATCCTCAAAGACCATTCTTTGCAGTCAATTGTTCCTGTTATAAAATCCTCATAAAAATCAGGCTCATGGCATATCAAAAGTATACTTCCCTTATATGCCTTCAATGCTCTTTTAAGTTCTTCCTTTGCGTCCACATCCAAATGGTTTGTAGGCTCGTCAAGGAAAAGAATATTTGTAGGTCTGTTAATAAGCTTACAAAGTCTTACCTTTGCCTGCTCTCCACCTGAAAGCACTCTAAAAAGGCTCTCTATATGCTTAGTGGTAAGACCGCATTTTGCCAGTGCCGATCTGACTTCATACTGGCTGTATCCCGGGAACTCACTCCACAGCTCCTCAATACATGTGTTTTTTGACTTATTATCGCTTTCCTGCTCAAAATATCCTATCTCCAGATAATCCCCCAAAGAACTCTTACCCGACAGTGCAGGTGTAATTCCAAGAATACTCTTTAAAAGAGTGGATTTTCCGATGCCGTTCGCTCCGAACATGGCAATCTTTTCGCCTCTTTCCATCCTTACATTTATAGGTTTTGAAAGCGGTATATCATAGCCTATTACAAGATCTGTTGTTTCAAATATGGTCTTACCCGGTGTTCTTGCCTCTTTAAAGTTAAACTCCGGTTTCGGTTTTTCTGCCGCAAGTTCTATAATATCCATCTTATCAAGCTTTTTTTGCCTGCTCATTGCCATATTTCTTGTAGCAACTCTGGCTTTATTTCTGGCAACAAAATCGGCAAGCTCTTCTCTTTCCTTTTGCTGACGATTGTATGCGGCTTCCAACTGTTTCTTCTTCACCTCATATACTTCAAGGAATTTATTATAATCTCCCACATATCTGTTCAACTCTTGATTTTCCATATGATATATAATATTTACCACAGAATTAAGGAACGGTATATCATGAGATATAAGTACAAAGGCATTCTCATAATCTTGCAAATACCTCTTCAGCCATTCTATATGTTCCGCATCCAAATAGTTTGTCGGCTCATCCAGCAGTAAAATATCAGGTTTTTGCAATAATAACTTTGCCAAAAGAATTTTTGTTCTTTGACCTCCGCTAAGTTCGGTTACATCCCTGTCCAAACCTATATCCGTAAGCCCCAATGCATTTGCCACATCTTCAACTTTTGCATCTATAGTATAAAAATCATGTGCCATCAAAAGTTCCTGTATAGTGCCAAGTTCCTCCATAAGCTCATCCATTTGACTTTCATCAGCTGTTGTGAGCATATCACAGATCTCATTCATTCTCTTTTCCATATCAAAAAGCTGATCAAATGCGGCTCTTAGAGCATCTCTTATACTGATACCCTCTTCCAATACCGAATGCTGATCCAGATATCCTATCTGTACATTTTTAGCCCATTCTATCTTGCCCTCATCAGGCATAAGCTTTCCGGTAACTACACTCATAAATGTAGACTTTCCTTCTCCATTGGCACCTACAAGCCCTATATGTTCACCTTTTAGCATTCTGAAGGAAACATTATCAAAAATAGCTCTATCGCCAAAACCATGGCTCAAATTTTCCACATTCAAAATACTCATTGCATATCTTTTCCTTTTTCTTTTGATTTAATATTTTTTTCTATACTCTTTCTTGCAATCATCATCTGATGTCCGCAGCCTGCACATTTCAGCCTCAAATCCTGACCGATTCTAAGCACTTCCCATTCATGCGAACCACAGGGATGTGGCTTTTTTAATGTAAGTATATCTCCCACATCTATTTTTATCATTTATTCAACTCTCTTATTAACACCGGCAGGGCTTTTTCAAACTTTACACCATACCAATGACTCTCATCATCCACCGTCTTTAATATAGCCTCGGAAACAAATTCCGCAGCAACCTTTACAGCCTCTCCCAAACTCTTTCCCTGCATAAGGCAGCCGGTAAATGCAGCCGCATAACAATCCCCTGTACCATGGGCATCCTTTTTGATTCTGTCGGTATAGAATATATCAATGCTGTCTGTATCCGCCTCATATATTGCTATTCCAAGCTTACCCTCTACATTTTTAACACCCTTTAATACAATATTTTTTGCCCCCAAAGCTTTAAACTTGTATATAATATCCTTAATATATTCATCTGTCTGATTTTCAAGTATTATTTCACTGTCTGTAAGAAGTCCCGCCTCTGTCATATTCGGAAGTATTATATCTGAAAATCCGATAAGATTCCTCATCTCATTTACAAAAGATGTATCAAAGCCGGTATAAAGTTTCCCATTATCAGCCATTGCAGGATCAACTATCCTTATGCCGTTAGATTTTAAAATATTCTTAAATAAATCTATAACTATTTCTATCTGTCTTTTACTTCCCAAATATCCGGTATATATGGCATCAAAGCTTATACCCTCTTTTACCCAGTGCTCCATAATCTTTGGTAAATCCTCAGTCAGATCCCTGAAAGTAAAGCCGTTAAAGCCTCCGGTATGCGTGGAAAGTATAGCAGACGGCATAATAGCTGTTTCCACACCGCAGGCACAAAGGATTGGCAATGCTACTGTGGTTGAGCACTGTCCGAAACATGAAATATCCTGTACTGTTAATACCTTTTTATTCATAAGACTCTCCAAATAAAGTTAATATATGTAATCATAATGTATGCTTCTATTTCAAGGGTTAAACAATAACAGCTTTCAGCATACAAGATACAAAGTAACACCAATTTAAAATTTATTTTCTTTTGCTTTTCAAAAACGGAATAGCATTCAATAAAATTGACATTATTGTGCAAAACCATAGTACATAGCTCATTATGGGCATTATATCTCTCAGACCTGACAAATCATCCTCTGCAAGTCGTCTTGCCCCGTCAGAGTAAAAAGAACATACGGTCAATGCTGTCAATGATAAACTTATAAAGCCGAAAAGCCTTGGGCTTCTGTCTCCAAGCGTCAATACTATATTCAAGAATGCAAAAATAACCGCTCCGCCACCAAACAATAGCCACATACTCTACCTCCGTATCAGTATATTATTCTTTTGTTTCTCTTATATTCACAGCCTCTTACTTGCTGAACTTTTCCATCTCTTCAAGCGCAATATCCAATATCTGCTGTTTTTCCTCAGGCTTTAATCTATAAACCGTCTCTTTTTCTTTCCAGTTTTTAATTACCTCTTCCACACTCGGGCGCTCTTCATCTTCATCATAAATATCCGTGTCTGAGAGATTTGCAATGCTTTCACGCAGAATCAAAAGCTCAAAATGATAGCTCTTTGTCTTTTTATTCTTTGGAAAGACTTCATTTAACCTGTTTTGTTCCCAGCTTTTTTGTTCTTCACCGAATGGATAAAGCTTTTTATAATATCTGTCCATTCTTTTCTTTTTTTGTTTTGCAGTTTCAAAATTAAACCAATTAGCTATTCCCATATATTTTACCTTGAATACTTTTCTTCTATTTCACTGATAATATCCAGCCTATTTTGATGTCTTCCACCCTCAAACTCAGTACCTAAAAAGGTATCTACAATCATCTTAGCCATCTCGGAGCCTACTACTCTGGCACCGAATGCAATAATTTGGGCATTATTATGAAGCGCCGCCATCTTCGCCGAATAAGGCTCGGAGCAGACCGCAGCCCTGATTCCCGGAACCTTATTTGCCGCCAATGATATACCTATTCCCGTACCGCAAATAAGCACACCTCTGTCAAGCTCTCCTGCAGCTATAGCCTCAGCCACAGCTTTTCCCGGCACCGGATAATCACATCTCTCTCCCGCCTTTGCTCCAAAATCCACCACCTCAAAGCCTGAATCCTTTAAATGCTCTGCAATAATATCCTTTAACTCTACAGCTGTATGGTCATTTCCTATTCCGATTCTCATATTTCCTCCTTATATTACAAAAGTTCCTTATAGACTTCCCTCTTTTGTATACCCCTATCCTTAGCCACTGCTTTCATAGCCTCTTTTTTATCCATGCCCTCGGATATATATTTCTCATAATGTTCTTTTATACTGATTTCCTCAAAAGATTTTTGTCTTTCTTCCCTTTTCTCCAAAAGACTCTTTCCCTCTATCACCAGCACATATTCACCCCTGACAACAATCTTTTCCGCTTCATAATCAGCTATTATAGCCTCCAGATTACCCTTTAAAACTTCTTCATGCAATTTTGTAAGTTCTCTGACTATGGATATATTTCTATTTCCAAGATATTCAAAAAGCTCCTTTAAGGTTTTTAAAAGTCTGTGCGGAGCTTCATACAGAATAATGGTTCTGCTCTCCTGTGAAAGCTCTGTCAGTATTTCTTTTTTTTCATTCTTATCAGCAGGTAAAAAACCTTCAAAGCAAAATCTTCTTGAGCTGATACCGCTTATTGCCAATGCTGATACCACGGCACTTGCACCGGGGATTATAGTTACCTCTATTCCCTCTTTATATGCAATCTCACAAAGCTCATAGCCCGGATCCGATATTGCAGGCATTCCAGCATCTGAAACAAAGGCAATATTCTTGCCCTCCTTTACCTTTTCACAAAGCTCATACGCCTTATCTATTTTATTATACTCATGATATGAGGTCAAATGCCCTTTTATTTCAAAATGATTTAAAAGTCTTATAGTATTTCTGGTATCTTCACAGGCTATAATGTCCACATTTTTCAAAGTATCAATTGCCCTCATACTCATATCGGAAAGATTTCCTATAGGTGTAGCCACCAAATATATTTTACCTGCCATATATTTTCAAGACCTCATCCGTATATACATTTTTATCCTTATAGACTGCTAAAGGCGGTTCCACATCCAGCCAGACTCCCGATCCCTTTATCCCCTCTATCAAAACAAGATTTGCCTTACTATTTATATAGGGATGAACAAATCTTATTCTCTTCGGCTCTATTCTGTTTTTCTTTAATACTGCAAATATTTCAGAAAGTCTGCTGGGCTTATGTATCATAAAAAACTTACCGTTTTCTTTTAAAAGTTTTCCTGAAATGCCTACTACGGTTTCAAGATCTGTAAGCAATTCATGTCTTGCAATGGCAAGAGGTAAATCAGGATTTTTGATAGCTGTAGTATCCTTCATATATGGAGGATTTACGCTGATTGTATCTACGCTGCAAGGCTTTATATATTTTAATGCATTAGCAATATCATCATTTATTATATCTATTTTTTCTTCCAAAGAATTATAGAGTACACTTCTGTTTGCCATATCCGCAATATCTTTTTGTATCTCAATCCCTGTTATCCTTTTTGCCGAAGTTTTTGCACTTAAAAGTACCGGTACTATTCCGCTTCCGGTACATAAATCTATAATATGTCCGCCATTTTTCGCCTTGACAAAATTTGCCAAAAGCACTGCATCTATGCCAAAACAAAACTTTGACGGATTTTGTATAAGAAAAAGATTATTGCATTGTAAATCATCAAGTCTTTCTCCCCATTCTTCTTTTAACAATTCATTTTTCATGATATCAAGCCTGTATTCTTATTTCACTTAAAGAATACTCTTCTATTTCCTTTGCATCCTCAGACTTTGTCACCAATACCTTAACAGTCTGTCTTAGTACACTTGTGGAAACTATAACCCCTGTCTCTCCTGCAGGAGTGCATACACAGGCACCTTCCTTTGGCATCTTCTTGTTTAAATACTCATAGGTGTCGGACTCATTTTTTAAGCAACACATAAGTCTTCCGCATACACCGCTTATTTTTGCAGGATTCAAAGACAGGCTCTGTTCCTTTGCCATCTTTATGGACACGGGTACAAAATCCGAGAGGTAGCTGTGACAACAAAGCGCTCTTCCACATGATCCCATACCGCCGACCATCTTGGTTTCATCTCTTACACCGACCTGCCTTAGCTCTATTCTTACTCTGAAAATAGATGCGAGTATCTTTACCAGTTCTCTAAAGTCCACTCTGCATTCTGCGGTGAAGTAAAACAATACCTTCGCATTATCAAAAGTATATTCTGCACAAATAAGCTTCATAGGCAAATCAAGTTCTATTATCTTTGCCTTGCATATATCAAATGCCTCTTTTTCCTTTTTGATATTTTCCTCACATCTTAGAATATCCTCGCTGTCGGCTTTTTTTATTATCTTTTTTAGAGGTTTTTCGTAGTTTTCACTCAGCTCTCTTGCACCCAATATTACTCTGCCGCATTCAATACCCCTCTCCGTCTCCACTATCACTCTGTCATTTACTTCTATATCAAAATCATCAGGATCATAGTAGCAGATATTTCCCACTTCCCTAAACCTAACGCCTATTACTCTCATCATTCTCTCCTATTTTCTAAGGCCAATAAAAAGCAATTCCATTACCGTATCTCCACTGACATTGGAGTTTAGCCTAATCTCCGTCTCATCTATCAGATCTATTATACTATTTATCTTCTTAAGTGTATATTCTCTTGAAAGTCTCAAAATGATACTTTCTTCCCTTATAAATACAAGGTTCTCTATTTTTTTTGTAAGCTTTAAGATACAGATATCTCTATACCATAGTCTGAGAAAATTTATAAATTCCTTAAATCCGGCAGTTCTTTTCTTCAATTCTTCAATAAATTCAAGTATATCATTTATACCTACTTCCGAGATTTTTTTCAAAAACTCCACATTCTTCTCATATACACCGGCAAAATCCTCCGACTCAGCCATTGACTTTGCAATGCCCGGAGCACCGTTTGAATAGGATGCCACTACTGTGGCAATATTCTCATTCGTACCGTTTTCAATAAGCCATTTTTTAATTCTCTCATTACTTACCGCAGTCAGCAAAAGCTTTATACATCTGCTCCTGATGGTTTCAAGAAGTAGACTGCTGTTTTTTACAAGCAATAATATTACAACATAGTCCGGCGGTTCTTCTATAGTCTTTAAAAGAGCATTCTGTGCACCGACAGTCATTTTATCCGCCTCATCTATCACATATATTTTTATCTTCCCATGATATGGTCTTATTGCAACATCCGCAACTATATTTTCACGGATTCTGTCAATTCCGATGCTCTCCTTGCCTTGTGCATCCATATAAAAAAAGTCGGGATATGAATTTGCCGAAAACTGTCTGCATGCCGGACATTCTCCACAGCCTGTATGCTTTTCACATATAAGCTTCATAGCAAATTCTTTTGCTATTTTTGACTTTCCTACTCCCCTGTCTCCGGATAAAATATATGCATGTGAAATGGTATTCTTTTTTATAGAATCATTTAAATGATTTCTTACCTTTTCATTTCCAAGAATAAAATCTCTCATCTTATATCTTTATTCCCATATCTTTTTTTATTTCCATTATACATTTGTTTAAATCTTCATTGACATATTTCTTTGTGATTCCGGCAGCTTCAAGCTTCATCGGTGAAAAATCCTCCTCATCTGCCAAAAATCTCCTGCAAAGTTCCGCATACTGGGGTTTTTCCTGCATCATCTCTCTGTTTATCGCCCTCTGAAGTCGGATACCGTCATTTAACTCTATAAAGATAGGTACAACATTTTCCGCACCATAGTATTCTTTGATCTTTTTATAGGAATCCAGCGTTCCTATTATTATATAATTTCTGTTTTCAAGATTTACAGAGCAGTCATCAATGGTGGCATATATCCATAGACCTTGTACCGTATTATAGCTCCTCATCTCTATAAGCCTGCCCTGTTTCCTATAATCCTCTATAACGGATTCATCTACATAATGGTAGTCTACACCATTTTCTTCTCCATCTCTTATAGGTCTTGTAGTATATGTTATAAGTCTTTTTGTTCTTGGGCACTCCTTATACAATCTTTTAAAGATAGTATCTTTACCTGAAGCACTCTTTCCCATTACATAATAGATTTTTCCCATTTATTTTTATGGATCTAAGCCATAGACCCTTTTTCCTTTTTTAATATATTCTTCCAGCAATTTAAATCTGTTCATATCTATTATCTCTCCTTTCTTTACCACAGGTACTCCCGGAGGATATATATAGATATTTTTTTCTGCTATCCGATTTAGATGTTTTTTATCAAGATTTAAAAAAGTTTCATTTTCTCTATACAAAAAGTTTTTATCAATATCTTTTAATGCATCAAAAAGTTTATCAAAATCTTCTTTTTCATCACAAACAGTGCTGTATGCCAGCACAAACCTAAGGCTACTCATCTCAGTTTCTATATTATATGAGTCCCTAAGTATATCGGCTAATGTGATACCGTCTATAACATCCGAATATATCACAAGCTTTGTAAAATCATAATCAAGCTTTGACTCACATTGCCATAAATGAATATGCTCGCAATGCCTCATTTTCTCTCGGAATTCACCAAGATTCTTTTGATATTTATAAATTCCTTCACTGTTTTTGCTCATATATCTTATACAGGCATCAATGCTTGCCATAAAAATATATGAGGGTGAGCTGGTCTCAAATATATGAAATGACTCATCCAAAAAATTTTGTTTGACCAGATTTGATTTTAAATGACAAATTGCGGTTTGGGTAAGTGCAGGCAATGTTTTATGCAGACTTTGCACCACAATATCCGCACCTAAATCCAATGCCGATACCGGGAATCTCCCATCAATGGCATTATTTAAATCTTCATATTTTTTTATATAAGAAAGATGTGCACCATGTGCCTCATCCACTATAAGAGGAATATCCGACTCATGCAAAATATCTGCTATTTCTTTTATATCGGATACAACACCTTCATAAGTAGGTGAAGTAATCAGTGCTGCAACTATATTTTTTTCCTTATTTATTTTTAAGAGCTCTTTTACACTCTCTACATCACAACCATCAGCAATACCCAGTTCATTATAAACTATATTTATATATATAGGTATTAAATTAAATAATTCTATAGCATTATATACACTGAAATGTGCATTTTCAGCTATTATTATATATGATTTTTTATTTTTATAATTTCCTATGCAGGCACAGGCTCTTATACTTGCAAGTATACCACAGCTTGAGCCATTAATTAAGTAGTATGTTTTATTAGTTTTATATATGTTTTTTGTAAACTCCATAGAGTCTTTTATAATGCCTGTGGCATCATGCAAATTATCAGTGCCTTCTACCTCTGTCAAATCAATACTGTAGATGTCATTTATCGCTTCTTCTATTTCTCTCGGCACTTTTCTTTTATGCCCCGGCATATGCATAGGCAATATACCGGAGCTTACATATTCTTTTAATTTATATGCTAAAAAATCTTTATTCATTATCAGTGTCTTTATTCTCTTCCATTGTATCCGCCTCTACCAAAGGGCTTGCATCAACAGGAGCTGCTGTAGCAAGAGAAGCTTCTCTTCTTTCAAGAATCTTTCTTGTACCATAGTTTTTCCATGCTTTCATAGCTAAAAGTACAGCAATCACTATACATATAATATCTATTATTATAGTTGCAATCTGCCATCCCATCATACCCAAATTCAGGTTTTCAGGTGCATAAGCTCTGGAATTAACAGTTGTATATAGTATATTATGTGATGCTTTTCTAAGAGCTTTCACTGATGTGGCACTCTTATCCTTTACATAATTATAACCTGCATCAATGGCTGTCAAACAGAAGTCATTACCATTTCTTATACCTCTGTCAGCATTCATATATCCGTATCCGCCGGCACCGAAATAGTCTGTAAGAACCATTCCCCTAAATCCCCATTCATCTCTTAGAATCTGATTTAAAACTTCATTTGATGCACTTGCTGGAGTGATTCCATAGTGATTAAATGC
The DNA here is from genome assembly GCA_000209465.1 of Lachnospiraceae oral taxon 107 str. F0167. Classification (GTDB taxonomy): domain Bacteria; phylum Bacillota; class Clostridia; order Lachnospirales; family Lachnospiraceae; genus Lachnoanaerobaculum. The sequence goes on from GL890588.1 coordinate 11,187, forward strand.
ACTCATAACCGCCTCGGCATTTCCCTCTTTTACACAGATTTCAAACGGTCTCAAATATATCTCTCTTACAGTTTGCTCATCTGCCCAGGTCATCAATTGATAATTCCTATTGGTCTCTTGATCGTTTAGTGCAAAATGTTTGATATAGGCATATACTCCATGTTCTTTGGCTCCATTTACCGCTTCGGAAGCAATCTTTCCTGCAAGCAGAGGATCCTCTGAATAATATTCAAAGTTTCTTCCTGCAAATGCACTTCTATGTGTATTCATAGCAGGTGCATACCATCCTGAAACCTCCATCTCATCAGCCATCTTTCCGATGCTGTCTCCAAATGCATGTGCCGGTTCGGTATTAAAAGTATTTGCAAGCATTATGGTTGCAGGAAATCCTATAGAGCCCTTTTTTGTAAAATTATTGTTTATAGAAGAAGGTCCGTCACAATCTACCGTCTGTACCTTACCTATTCTTCCAAGTGCTGTGGTCTGATAACCTCCGAGTGCCACAAGCTTTGACATATCGTCAAAACTCATCTTATCAAGCAGACTATCCCACGCCTCATCATCATAATCCAGTCCACGAAGATCTGCCAGCTTTATATTATTATTGGCATTTGTAGTAGGCATTTCATCCGACTCTATATTAAAGTTTTTGCCGTCATAATTGCTGTTATTTAAAAATGCCGCCTTTTTATCCTCAGCAAGAGTAAAATTCTCCGGTGCCTTCAATGCTTCCGAAAGATTCGCAAACTGATCCTTTCTTGAAAGCACGGTAAAATCACCTCTCATATCATCAAGTCTGTTTGTTGCAACAGATTTATCACTGATTCTTTTATTGGTATCACCATATACTATATCTTCCTGTACCGGAAAAGTTCTGGTATCCAATATATTATGTGAGTCTTCCTGTAGACTTATTTCATATACTCCGGCTTCAAGTACATATGCTTTTTTAATTTTTTCATCAAATGATGCCATATCCTCCACAGCAAAAGTAATCTTTACGGTCTCACTCTCACCCGGCTGTAACAGCTTTGTTTTTCCAAAACCCACAAGATTTGTACTTGACTTTTCAATTCCACCGTTTCTATACGGAGGGTTATAATAAAGCTGTACTACTTCTTTGCCGGCAACATAGCCTGTATTTGTAACCAGTACATCAATACTTATTTTTCCGTCATTTGCCACTATCTCACCCATTTCCTTGGTAAAGACAGTGTAAGACAGTCCGTATCCGAACGGGTAGAGTACATGTCCGGCATAATTTATAGCACCTTCCTTGGCTGCCGTCTCGTAAAATCTGTAACCTACATAAATTCCCTCTGCATAGTTTACAAAGCTTGGCTTATAAGATTCCCCTCTGTCTTCTACAGAGAACTCGTCCATATTTGTATAATTAAAGTTTCCAAAATTATTATAGCTTGGTGTACTCTTTAAATCATAAACAAATATATCGCCGGTCTTACCTGACGGATTTACCTCTCCATCAAGTATTTTACCGAGGGCATTAAATCCGGTCTGACCTGCTCCCGGACACCAAATCACGCCTGATATATTCTCATACTCATTTACAAACCCAAGTTCCATAGGATTGGAGGCATTTATTATAACAATAATATTTCTAAAATTCCTGTTTACCTCATTAAGCATGGCTATTTCTCTATTTGATAATTCCAAATAGCTCTTATCGGCATCCAGGTCATCTTGTTGATCACTGTATCTTATACCCTTTGAGCCGAAAGTTCCTCCGTCTACAAATGTATCTTCTACACTAGGATCAAGACTTCTTGGCAGATCGGCACCTTCACCTCCGGATCTTGCAATAACCACTATCGCTTTATCGGAATACTTCCTTGCATTCTCAAAAATATTGGCTTCTTTATACTGTTCAATTGCAGGCTCAGGTATGGTCCAATCCTGTCCCCACATACCTACAGTAGGTCTTTTTTGCCTAAAATCGGTATAAAATTTAACCAATTCCTCATTTACCTCAAATCCGGCATTTTTTACACCCTCAATAAGTGAAACTGTAGGAAATGAGTCATTAAGACCTCCAGATCCGGTACCTCCATATAAAGGATTTGTGGATGACCAGCCAAAAAGATTTATCTTTGAGCCTTTTTCAAGCGGCAATGCCGAATCATTTTTTAAAAGCACAATACCCTCGCTTGAAATCTCCTCACCCAAAGTCTTTGCCTCATTTAATGACTCTTCTGTAATCACACCTCTTCCTGTTGCAAGTGTAATCATGGTCTTTAAAGGACCGTTCAGCATCAAATTTATGCTAAAAAGTGTACCAAGACCGAAAATCAGCCAGGAAACCGATCTTGCAAGTTTTTTAAATGCAGTTTTCTTTTTTCTTGTGATAAACATAACAACGATTGCAGCTACAAAAAGTGTTGCTATAGTAACCAAATGCGGTGCTACCGACTTGACTACACTTATCACATCTGCCATATTAACAGCTAACATAATACTCCTCCTATTTTTGCTTCTTTTTCTCCGGCATCACAATGTATTTCATTGTAGGATAGCTGATTGCTACCTGTACAATGATATTCAATGCATTTGCCAAAGTAGGTACAATACTTGCACCAATCCCTATATCTCTAAAAAATTTTTGAGAATATGCAGGTAGTGCTGCCGAAATAATAACCAGAGCAATGGCAAGTATTATATATTTTGGTATCGCATCCTTAAAGGCGGCATTTGACTTAAACACAAATTGTTTTTGTACAAAAAAATTCACTGTCTGTGCAAGCGCCGTTGCTATAAGGAAACTGAGAAAACCTGCCAATCCCAAATTTTGCTCAATATTATCCGCATAATTAAATATTAAAAATTTAAAGGACAGAAGATGCCATCTAAATCCGGCAAATACAGCCGTAGCAATCCACATCACAATAAAGTTTACTATGGTCGCCACATTTGATAGTATATTAAACTTAATAAACTCCCATAGATTCGGATGAGTTTCTATCCATTTTTTTATCAAATCCATAACTATTCTCTATCTTCTCTTTGTAAAAAGTTCTTCTTATACATCTTATTGGCTTTCCTGTTTTTAAAATAACCGCTGATTATACCTCCCATGCCTTTAAAGAAATGTCCGTTTACCAATTTTACAATGGAATGTACCATCTCCATACTCACCTGACCGTTACTCATCTTGGCAATAGCTCTAAAAGGCATATTAAACTGGAAAAGTGTATTCAAATCCGGTACCCCGCCTTCAAGCGACTTTTTTAACTTCTTATCAAGCATCCTATAGGCAAATCTTGCAATAAAGCTCTTTGCATAATACATCTGACACAGTGCATCATTTATTCCCAGTTCGCCTCCCCAGCTTCCATCCGGTATATCCCTGCCAAGTAAAATCCTATATTCAGAATCTTGAATATCGGTAACCTTGCCTTCAAAATATGAGGGCAATTCATCCTTTTTATATGGTGAAATTTTCATATTACCTTCCACATACAATGTAGATTGCAATCGAATGTCCATACAACTGCTTCCGATATAAATATCGTATTCTCCACTCTCCACCTCAAAGGCATCAGTGGCTACATTATAAAACCTGAATGACTTATCATCAAAGTAAACCGTAAGCCTTTTCTTTTCTCCGGGATTTAAGGAAACCTTTTTAAAGCCCTTTAATTCAAGCTTTGCTCTGAAAATATTTGAATTTTTAATGCCTATATAAAGCTGTGCGGTTTCCTCACCTGCCATTTTACCGGTATTTTCTATGTGAAAGCTTACCTTATCTTTATCCACCTCTATATCACTGTATCTAAACTCGGTATATGAAAGTCCATATCCGAACGGATACAGTACAGGTACATTGGTAGTAGTAAAGTATCTGTAACCTACAAAGATACTTTCTCTATATTCCGATGTTCTCTCCTTTGAAGGGTAATATCTCTTATTCGGTACATCATCATATTTTTTTACAATACTTTCCGAGAGTTTACCGCTTGGAGAATACCTGCCCGTTAGAAGTTCAAATACCGCTCCCATACCTGCCTGTCCAAATAGATAGCCATGAAGTATTGCCTTTAGATTATTTTCCCATGGCATTTCTATACATGAGCCGGCACTTATTATACCTACAATATTTTCATTTAAAGCTGCAAGTTTTTCCATCAATGATATTTGATTTGATGGAATCCTAAGATGAGTTCTGTCAAGACCTTCGGATTCACTTGCCTCATTCAGCCCAAAGAAATATAATACAATATCTGCCTGCTTTGCAAGCTCTATTGCCTCTTTTACAAGCATTTCATCTTCTTTATCAAATCTTGTATATCCATGAGCCATACCTATAATGTTTAAGTCGTTTCCTATCAGTCTTTGTACATTATCCACTATAGTTGCATTTACCATGGATGAGCCAGCCCCCTGATATCTCGGAGTAAAAGCAAAGTCACCGATAATTGCTATTTTCTTAGTCCTGTCAAGCGGCAAAATTTTTTCTTCATTTTTTAAAAGTACAATGCTCTTTACAGCCGCCTCTCTTGCAAGTTTATTATTATCTTTTAAAAGTTTTTCCTTATCTTTTATCTTTTTCTTGTTTTTTGTAGATAAAGTGATTTCTATAAGCTCATCCACCCTCGCATCAATATCGCTCTCATCTATCTTACCGGTCTTTAAAGCTTTTAAAAGCTCCCTTGCACTGTCAAGCCCCGGCGCCGGCATTTCAAGGCTCGAGCCGTTTTTTACACCCAAGGCATGGTCGTTTGAGGCTCCCCAGTCTGTAACCACCATCCCTTCAAATCCGATATCTTTTTTTAGAATATCCTTCAACAGATGCTCATTTTCATTGGCATATACACCATTTACCATATTATAGCTTGTCATTATGGACTTTGGTCTTCCCTCTTTTATAGCAATCTCAAAGGCTGTTATATATATTTCTCTAAGTGTTCTCTCATCAAGCACCGCATCCATTGACATTCTGCGAAGTTCCTGAGAGTTTACGGCAAAATGCTTTACACAGGCGGCAATTCCATTGCTTTGTATACCCTTTATCATAGCGGCTGCCAGTTTTCCGCTCAGATACGGATCCTCCGAATAATATTCAAAATTTCTTCCACATAAAGGATTTCTTTTTATATTTATTCCGGGACCGAGAAGTACATTTACATCCTCAGCAGCAGCTTCAAGCCCGAGCCCCTCTCCCACTCTTTCAAGCAGCTCTACATCCCAGCTGTTGGCAAGAGTTGCTGCTGTAGGAAAACATGTGGCAGGTACTGATTCATTAAGCCCCAGATGATCCCCTTTCCCCGCCTGCTTCCTTACTCCGGTAGGACCGTCTGCATGGTAAAGAGCATCAACTCCTATATCGGAAAATGACCTTGTTGCCCAGGCATTTTTACCTGACAGATAGGCACATTTTTCTTCCAATGTCATTTTTTTAATAATATCTCCGTGCTTCATTCTCCTCCATATAAAATATAATCTATTTTTTCATCCTTACAATTCAAGTAATATATACAGATATTTACATTATAATATATTTTCAAAAATTTAGGTATATTTTCACAAAATAAATACCTTAAAAATCAAATCTACTATTCCTGGACAAATGAAGAGAGGAGTCTTATGACTCCTCTCTTCATTTATAGGAAAGTTAAAAAATGGAAAATTTCTTAGTTTATACTTCCGGCTCAATGATGCCGTATTTGCCGTCTTTTCTCTTATAAACCACACATACCTCATCACTGACTGCATTCCTGAAAACATAGAAATCATGTCCCAGAAGTTCCATCTGTAAGCATGCCTCCTCAGGATCCATAGGCTTGATACTGAATCTCTTTGTCTTTACAATCTTTATCTCATCTTCATCATCTGCATCATTAACTTCGTCATTTATAAAGAAATCTGAGAATGACATTGCCGCCTGCTTCTTATCAATAAGCTTATTCTTAAACTTTTTGATCTGCTTCTCTATGATATCTTGAACTTTATCTATGCTTACATACATATCTTGGCTAACTTCTTCAGCTCTTATAAGTCCCTGCTTTGTCGGAATTGTAACCTCAATCTTATGAGCTTCCTTTTGCACACTCAATGTGATTCTTGCCTCGGTGTCAGCTGTAAAATATTTTTCTAATTTATGAAGCTTCTCCTCTACCGCCTTCTTCAGACCATCAGTTATTTCAATATTTCTTCCAGTAATTGTATAACGCATATGTATAAGCTCCTTTTCTTTTTTTATTTGTCTATAGTATAGCACTTTGTCAGCATAAATTCAATTTAATTTTATAATTGTATCGTCAATTTAAATATATTTTACTACTAATATGATTTTAATTAAACTTTTATACAATTGTCTTCTCCGGCTGTTTTTGTACTTTTATATATTTTATCACATAAAATATACTATTTAATCACCAAACTACAGCTGTGCTTGCTGGGGATAAAATGTGGATAATGTTGATAACTCCGTTTATAAGTCTAAAACAGCCTATTTATTGGCTTTTTGACAACATAAAAACCCACCTTTTTTGTGGATAAAAATGTGAATAATGTTGACAAGTCTTTTCATACACAATTTTTATGCACTTTGCTATTTCTCTAATTTCTCTAAATTCAGACTTGACAGTTATATTTATAACAAAATAGGCCCCTCGTATTATCGAAGGACCTATCATAATTTTCATATAGTTTAACTATGGATGAATTACATCATAATTTTCAACATCATAGTATCCTGCAGGATCTGCATCACTACCAAACCATACATGTGCGTACCTTCCATCTATAGCCACACCCATGGTTTTTAGCATTGACCATCCGCTCTGACCTGTCATTACTGCATTATGTCCTGATGAACCTTTCCATAAATTAAGTGCAGTCTCCGGACTTATATTTCCGCTTGATGCTGAAGAAATTTCATAACCGTCTCCTGTATAAGCAGTTAATTCTCTTGGCTTGCTCCACATATTATTTGCATACTGATGATCCGGTGTGTAGACTACAGGTGTCCAACCTCCATTGGCTGACCAGCTGTGTAAATTACCCTGCATTCCTCTGGAATCCACCTGATCCTCCGGTGAGTAAGCATTTGAATCCGATACATGCGCTCTTGCCACTATTGTCAATGACTTTGAGAAAGACAATTTTGGCAATCCGAGACTTTCTCTATAGGCATTGATAAGATAATATAACTTTGCCTCTTTTTCACTAAGTCCCATTGACTGTAGCTCACTTATTACTCTGCTCTCCTGATTGGTAGCCGCATTCCCTACAGGTGCTGTATTACTTGATGCATTACCTGACGGTGTCACTATAAGGTTATTTCCTGCACCGCTGTTATCGGCTTCTCTTGTCGGTGTAACTATTTCATGATCTCCGGAGGTATTATTTGTACCTGCCACATTTTCTGAAGTTGCTAAAGAACCTCCTCCCGAGCTGCTTTTGCCTGAACTTCTGCTACTTCCGCCTGATGAACTTCTTTCACTTCTTGAACCGCTTGTCTTTGTAATATTTACAGCTCTTTTAGCTCCTTCAATCCACTTACCCGTGGCATCAACATAATATCCGTCAGGTGTGGATGTACTTACAAGCATAGCACCGTCAGCTCCAAGATAATAATTTCCTACCCAACGGTTCTCAACCATATATCCCACATTATCAAAATAGTACCATTTATCCTTAATAAGTTTCCATGCATTTGTAGGATAAGAGCCATCCGCTTCCTCATACCACCAGCCCTTATCATTTTTCTTCCACTCTGCACCCGGAGCCGCCGTACTTGTTACAAACAAATATGTTGTCAAAGAAGCAAAAGCTAAAGTCGTTACCAATCCTTTTTTTAAATTCATAAACTCCTCCAAAACATTAAATAGTTTCAATACTGTTAAGTAATATTTTAACATCTTTAAGTCTATATGTCCAAGGTTTATAACATATTTTGTTCTATATTTTAGTTTTTTATTATTTTCAGCAAAATATATACTATATTTTTTATAAATTTAATATGAAAGAGGATATATCTTTATTAGTTGCTTCATTCTATATAAAAAATAAACGACTATTTTCTTTGGCATAATCTCTTAAATACTTTTTTATCCGACTATATCATTTTTACAAATCTTTATATTCATTTTTCCGTCAGCAATAAATCTTATTTCTTTTGCATCTACAGTTGTATAAATTCTTGAGCTTAATACCTGTTTTCCGTTATTTACAAATATTTCAATACTGAATCTGTCAAGTAGAATCGTTAAATTTAATTTCCCGTTTTCAATATCAATATCTATCTTCCTCTCATCTATAGCATCCTTTACAAGACCTGAAAATCTCCTTGAAAATTTCAAGCTTTTCTTTTTCATATTGATTTTTATAAATGAATTATATCTGTCATCTGCCGCCAGATAAATAGCGCATTTTCCGGCATCTGTATTTATTATATCTAAATCAAGCCTTGCTACTCTACTATCCAGATTTTTATCTGTATATACCTTGTTTTTTTCTAAAGTAAAACTTGACCTATATTCATTTTCATAATGATTTTTTATAATATTGTCTGGCATTTGATAAATCAGGTTTTCTTTCAACTCCAATACTCTTGGATATGTCATCTGTCCACACCACTTTGAGCCTTCAGGACTTAAATCATTCCCCCAGTCATGTAACCATGCAATTGATAAAGGCTTTCCGGCGGCATATAGGCTTTGCGGTGCATAATAATCAAATCCGAAATCCATTGTTTTGCCTTTTTCTACCGGTATGAATTTATGGCTTTCCCTGTCATAGTCACCAATAAAATATATAACCTGATGTCCGTTAAAATATTCTCTTCCTCTTGCCTGCATTTCCATTACTGAGACAATCACTGCATACTTGTCTCCAAACTTAAAGAAATCAGGACATTCCCACATTTTTCCGTAATTACCGTCATTTTCAAAAAATATACCGTCATATTTCCAATCAATTAAATTACTTGACTCAAAAATAAGTAAGCTGCCAAGCCCTCTGTCATTTTTGGCACTTACTATACAGTAATAGTTTTCATCCTCTTTCCAAATCTTAGGATCTCTAAAATCTATACCGTCAAAGCCTTTTGGCAGATGTTTAACTTTAATAACGGTACTGTTTGAGATACTTTTATACTCTACTCCATTTCCTATTTCCACCGCCTGCTCTTCTTTCCCGTCATTATGCACGGTATATATAAGTAAATGTCTGTCATCTTCAGAAATTGCCGTCCCTGAAAAACATTGCCCCCTTATCTCATCATCCGGTGCCAAAGCTACCGGCAATCTGTCCCAATTTATAAAATCCTTTGTCTTTGCATGTCCCCAATGCATCGGTCCCCATTTTATATCATAGGGATTGTATTGATAAAACAAATGATACTCACCGCCAAAAAAAGAGAAACCGTTTGGATCATTCATCCATCCTATATCCGGAGTAAAATGATATACCGGTCTATCTATATTTTTTATTTTGTCTTTATTTAGTTTATAGTATTCATCTGCTTTTTCTTTATTATTCATATCATTACCGCTTTCTGTTTGTAGTCATCCCCTGTCTGAATTCTATATCCAGCACCTTGGTTTTTCTGTCCACATTCTCTCCGTTTATAATGGCATGCAGACTGTCCACTGCAACCTTTGCCAATTCATCAATAGGCTGGACAATAGCTGTAAGACTAGGATATGCCGTATTCAGTACAAAGGTTCCGTCGTAGGCAACTATTTTAAGATCTTCAGGAATTTTTTTACCAAGATGCAATGCCTTCTTCATATAAAGCAGAGCATGAGTATCAGTCGCAAACAAGCCGTCCACATTTGGATATAATTTGAAAGCCTCTTCTATATTCTCCGTTATAAATTTTTCTTCAAAGTTATCAATATCCGGTTTATATTCATGGCATATAATTCCTGCTTTATTTATCTCCCTTGCAAATGCTGTATGTCTCTTTATAAATGGATAGTTTTTTGTGGTAGCATCCGTAAACTGTAAAACTTCCTTACATCCGCTCTCTATCAAAGCTTTTGCCGCAAGTTTTCCTCCCTTTTCATGGTCTACAGTAACAATCAAAATATCATCATTTAACTTAGGAGTGTCAAAGCCTATTATAGGGCCTTTTATTTTTTTATAACTGCTGTAGTCAAGAGTATGTGTACCGGTTATTATACCGTCCACCATATTTCTCTCAAGCATTTCCAGGTAAGCTTCTTCATTCGTAGCTTCTCCGATAGTATTACAAAGCATTGTTTTATAACCATATTTTCTAAGTCTGCTTTCCACCTCACTGCAAAGTGTGGCATAATACGGATTACCTATTGCAGGTGTAATAACAGCAACAATATTTGTCCTGTTTCTAAACAAATTTCTTGCAAGTTCATTCGGCTTATAATTAAGTTCTTCTATCACTTCTTCCACTTTTCTTCTGGTTTTTTCCGAAACATAACCGCTGTCATTAATTACTCTGGATACGGTCCCGACTCCAACACCTGCTTTTTTAGCAACCTCCTGTATACTTGACATATACTCCTCCACCTATATATTCTACAGCTAATCTAACCTTTTATTCCTGTAGATGCAATACCTTCTACATAGAATTTTTGCATGAATATATACATAAGTACCATCGGAATTGATGCCAATGTAAGAACAGCCATAATTACACCATAATGTATTGGGCTTACTCCTACAAATATCTGTACCGCCAGCTGTACAGTTCTCTTCTCCTCGCCAGTGGTTATAAGGAAAGGCCACATAAAATCATTCCATCTTGATACAAAATCCAATATAAATACTGTTGCAAAAACAGTTTTCGATATCGGCATAACTATATTAAAGTATGTTCTTATAGGTCCGCATCCGTCTACCTTGGCAGCCTCTATAAGCTCGTCCGGTATAGATATAAAATATGAATAAAACATATATATAGAAAAGCAATTCATCATAAACGGTATTGTAAGTCCAAGCATGGTATTTACCCAGTTTAACTGAGCCATCTCTATATATAAAGGTAATATAATAGCCTCTACCGGCATTGACATAAGTGCTATTACAACAGTAAGACTTATGCCTCTGAATCTGTACTTCATCTTTGCAAGAGCATATCCGAACATAGAGCCTAAAAGTAAATCACCTATAAGCACTATACCTATATATATCAAGGTATTTTTTAATATTGTAAATACTTTTATTCTTTGAAATACTTCCACATAATTTGCCAACGTAAAATTTTTCGGTATAAATGTAGACAATGAATTCAAATTTGAAAATATCTCAAGTTCAGGTTTAAATGATGAAGCAAGCATCCATAGAAGGGGAGATACAAATATAGTTCCTACTATGATATTGCCAAGATAAAATATAATATTTCCGATTGTTTTATTTATCTTTTTATTATTCATAATCCCTCCTAATTAGTCTTACTTATTTTCTTAACTACAATTGACAATATAACCACTATTATAAAAAATACGGTTGCTATGCTACATGCATAACCGAAGTTACCCTTTTGAAAACCTTGCTCATAAATATAAAAAACCAAGGTCTTTGTGGCATTTCTCGGGCCTCCCTTTGTCATAATATATGGCTGTGTAAACAGCTTCATAGCCTGTATAAGAGTTATCATAAGTACGTATTTTATAGTATTTATAAGCCCCGGAAGTGTTACATAAATAAGCTTTGCAAACCAGTCTGCACCGTCTACACTTGCAGCCTCATATTGCTCTGTAGGTATGGCATTAAGTCCGGCAATGAAAATCATCATCTGATAGCCCGCACCCTGCCAGGCAGACATAAATATAATGGCATTCATTGCAGTCTTAGGATTATTTAAAAAATCAATAGGTTGCAGACCTATACTTTTTAAAAATGCATTTATAAGCCCTGTATTTGCATTGGAATTATATAGTATTGTCCAAAGTACCGCTATAATTACCATTGATGTTATCTGTGGGCTGTAGTAGAGTGTTCTGAATACGGCAACACCCCTTTTCTTTCTTGAAACCATCAATGCAAGTATCAATGCCAGACTGCATTGCACCGGCACTACAATAACAGTAAAATATACAGTATTTTTTAAAGCTACATAGAAGTTTGCATCCTTAAATAATTTTATATAATTCCCCAATGCATTAAATTGTATATTATCCGGACGCACTACCTGATATGTAAAAAATGAATAGTAAATAGTGTATATGATTGGAATTATTAAAAAGGCAATCAAGAGAATAATAGCAGGTGATGACATTATAAATCCCGCAAGATTATCACCATATTCTTTTCCTTTTTTATTTTTTGTACTTTGTAAATCCGACATATTACATCCTCGTCTTTCTACAAAAGGCCCGGCATTTCGCCAAGCCTTCTGAAACATACCTATATAAGTTTTACTTCTTGTAATACATTTCGTAATTTTCATCAAAATTCTTTGCTACATTGTCCAGCTCTTCCTTTGCATCCGCTCCTGCAAAGATATTTAACATAGCTGCTGAAAAATCTGTTGAAAGAACTGAGTATGAAGGTGTTCTAGGTCTTGATACACCTGTATTTTGTAACTGCCACTTCATAAGAGCTCTGGCACCGCTATCCCAGCCTTCCATCTTTTCATAAGATGAAATTCTTGATGCAGGCTTTGCAACTGCACTTGCATAAGTTGCTATATTATCACTACTCATCGCCCATTGTAAGAACTTTCCTGCCGCATCAGGATTCTTTGAATCTTTTGTTATTGTTGCCGCCCAATCACCTGTAGGAGATGCCGCCTTGCCGTCATCAGCTACAGGGAAATATGAAACTCCCCAATTTAAGTCTGATTTTTCAAGATCCGCTATATTCCATGAACCTCCAAGTAATGTAGCAGCCTTTCCGTTAAGAAATTCATCCTTCACCGGATCAAGGTTTGCATAACCGTTTTTAATAAACTCATTAAGATATTCAGCTGTCTTAATGCTTTTATCTGAATTTATATATCCATCAGCTTTTGATCCGTCCTCGCTTACAAACTCTGCTCCACCCTCTGTAAAGAACTGACCGAGAGCGTAGATAATACCCTCACCTTTATCCATAATGATATTTGTTCCGACATAGTCATCTGTTGTAAGCTTTTTTGAATTCTCAAGGAACTGACTCCATGTCCAAGCCTGCTTTATATCGGTATCTGAAGGATATGCTATACCGGCTTTATCAAGATAGTCCTTATTGTAGAAAAGTGCCACCGATGACTCTGTAGCTGCTATTGCATACAGCTTTCCGTCATATGTATCGGCCTGCACGGTACTTGGCATAAAGTCCTTAAGATCATCTGCTGTAAAATAGCTGTCAAGCGGAATTGTAATACCGTTTGCCGCATAGTATGAAACCATTGGTCCGTCTACATAAAGAATATCCGGAAGATCCCCAGATGTAGTAGCTGTGGTGATCTTATTCTCATACGCATATGAGTCGGCTCTGTCTATAGCCTCTCTCTTTACCTGAATATCAGGATTTTCCTTATTCCACTGTTCAATCTTTTCTACCCACCAAGCTTCGATAGCCGCAGTATCTGTAGGTCCCCATATTGTTATATCGGTAACACCTTCTGCACTCTTTGCCTCTGTGCTTCCATCACTCTTACTTTCGCTGCTTGTATCAGCCTGCTTTGTTGCACCTGAGTTATTTCCACATGCAACCAACATACCTCCAAGTGCTAAAACACCCAAAGTTCTTAAAACTTTTTTCATCAATAATACCTCCTGAATATTTTACATATAACTGCTTTTTGGCAGTTTAATTTCCTTCCCACTAAAGACAACTACACTTATTTAAAAAAATAATAAAACCATCATCTTCTGTTTTGGTTTAATATCTTTTGTGGAACGCGTTCCATATATTGATTGTATTTTATCATATACAAAAAAAATGTCAATATATTCTTTTAAATCTATATCGAATAATATTTTAAATGCCTCAAAAATGCACTCTTTTACACTTTTAAAGCCTTAAATACATAAACTCAAATTACAATTTATAATATCAATATCCTCTATTACATTACTCACTACTTACCAAAAAGGACGGGCAAAAATAACCCATCCTTATATTTTGTAAAATAACATTTATAGGTCAATAATTTAACCACCATCGTAATCTTATATCTATCTTAAAATCCCAGAAAATCATTCACTAATATTACATGTATTCTGTCCTTGTGGCGTGAATATCTGGTAATTAAAAACTGACAACAAATGGTATCAGGAGATTTACAATCCGAGCATTTCCCTGTTATCTTACAAGGAGTGTTTATATCAAATCTCTGGGTGTTTGCAACTGATGCCACATTTCTGGCACGCTTCATTGCACTGTCTATATCGGGGCATATCTTATTTATACCTACTATAAAAACCACTTTTTTAGGTCCCTGTGCAATACATGAAACACGGTTTGCATTTCCGTCAATATTTACAAGTACCCCGTCATCAGTCATAGCATTTGCACTTGAAAGAAATATATCGGCATCATATGCTGCAAGCAATGCTTCTCTAGGCTCCATCTTTGCCCTGTCAATATAATTATAATTCCCCTGTTCTAGTGCCGAAATCAATCCTATTTCATTTGCACTCATACAGCCTCCCATAGCGATACTGCTGTTTTCAGGGATAAGCGAAAGCGCAATCTTTAATGCATCTTCCTTATCCTTTGCATAGTATCCGGTCATATTTCTGGACTTTAGACCTTTAATTACGGTAGCCGCCAATAATTCATTTCTTTTTTTCAGGTTCTCATTCATATTGTTCTCCTCTACATTAGCACTGTTTGGTCAATTATTATTTGAGCATTGACCTAATATATCATTTAAATTATACATCCTTTTTTATAAATCATAAACCTTTATACCTGTATTCAGAGCAAATATCTACCTGTTTAAAACATAATTTTTAAGTAAAATACCTCCTTAACAGCTTCTGCTTATTTTTAAGCTTTCCGCTCTTTCAAGTGATTTATCTATATTGTCACAGCAATTTTCCCTACCGATTTTTTCAATAAAACCTGCCTTTTCCATAACCTTCATAGGCTGTTCATTCACATGAGACAGTATCAGGTTTATACCTCTTTTTTTACAGAGCTTAAGTAATTCTTCTAAAGCTTCTAACCCCGAAATATCCATTGCCGGAACATTTCTCATACGCAGTACAAGTACATTCTTTCCTTCATCAAAAACTATCTTTGACAGACCGGTTGATGCCCCGAAGAAAAGAGCACCGAATATCTCATATACCAAAGCATTATCAGGAACCGGTTTTAGAGTTTCACTGTTTTTATCATCAATTGATTTATCTACCCACTGACGCATATTTGAGATATCCGACATGCGCTTTAAAAATAAAAATGCCGCAAGTATCATACCGAATTTTATTGCCATTACAAGGTCAAATAATACAGTTAAAAACAATGTTATCAAAAGAACTGCTATATCGCTTTTAGGTGCGGTCTTTATTATATTAACTACACTTCTCCAACCGCTCATATTGTAACCTACCATAATAAGAATAGCTGCCAAGCAGCTCATGGGAATAAGTGATGCATATGGCATAAGAAAAACCAATATTAAAAGTAGAGTACCGGCATGAATCATACCTGCCACCGGTGTGCGTCCACCGTTTTTTACATTGGCGGCGGTTCTTGCAATAGCACCTGTTGCAGGAATACCGCCAAATAATGCGGACATTATATTTCCTATTCCCTGACCGATAAGCTCTGCATTGGGGCTATGATGACCGCCAATCATACTGTCCGAAACCACACAGGATAAAAGTGATTCTATAGCTGCCAATATAGCTATAGTAAATGCGGGTGATATCATCTGACCAAGTAAATCCAAAGATATTTGCGGTAGTGCAAATTCAGGAAGTCCCGCTTTTATTGAATACAAATCTCCTATAGTATTGACCTGAAGATTTCCAAACTTCACAATAGCTGTAGTAACAATAATTGCCACCAATGAGCCCGGTATTTTTTTAGACACCCTCGGCCAAAATATCTGAATCAGCAGAGCAAGCATACCAATCATACATGTTTCTAAAGATAATGTATGAAAGTTTTCACCCAATGCAATCATTTTTTCTATAAACTCAGCCGGAACCGCTCCCATCTCTAATCCAAAAAAATCTTTTATTTGTCCTGCTACTATACTTACCGCAATACCGAATGTAAATCCGATCGTTATTGTTTTGGGTATAAACTTTATAAAATCACCAAGTCGCAAAACGCCCATAATAATGAGCATAATACCTGCCATAATTGTTGCAACCGTAAGTCCTGCCATGCCGAACTGCGCCACTATTCCATAGATTATTACAACAAATGCCGCCGTCGGACCTCCGATTTGAACCCTGCTTCCACCGAGAAATGAGATAAAAAATCCTGCAACCACTGCGGTATAAAGCCCCTGCTCAGGATTTACTCCGGATGCAATAGCAAGCGCTATGGATAAAGGCATAGCAATAATTGCAACTATGATTCCCGAAATCAAATCCTTCACAAACTGCTCACTATTATAATTCTTTAATGCTGTGAAAATTTTCGGCTTAATATAATTAAAATCCACATTCCCTCCCCATATATTCCGCTAAAATATTGTACAAATGCCTAAAATATAACAGAAATTATAATAGCACAGTGAAATTAAAAACTCCATATTTAAGCCGATAATACAGCAGGATTTTTACATCAAAGGTTACAGTTCAGGTAATGCATAAAAATGGTATCTGAACTGTAACCATCAAAGTATATTTCCAAGTATTGCTATTATCCAAAGATGTACCGGATAAAATATATAAAAAAACCATTTACTCCCCTTTTTTCCTTCTTCATTATTATAAAGAAATATAAAAGGAATCACCATAAAAGTCATCCAATCGGAATTTACACAGAACATATCAATTCCCTGTGAACACAATTCAAAACCCCCATAAAAGAAAAACATTAATATGCTGTATAATCCTATAAAAACGCTCTGTTTTAACTTGCTGTTATGAAAAAAATAAGCTATCAAAATAAGAGGGATAAGCTGAAGTCCGCCTTCAAGAATTATTCCGCTTCCGATTGGAAGTGGTATAATACTTATAGCAAGAGAAATAAAAGTTATAAAAATCGCCAAAATATTAAACAGTATCTTTTTCTTTCCGGCATCATCTTTTGCCATATCAAAAAGCCATATACTTGTAAAACCCAATGCCAAGGTCAAAAATATATTATCATTAATCCCGCCTTCCTTCCATATAACAAATGATAAACTATTTCCAATCTGCATAAGTACCGCAAATATCCAAAGCCTCATACAGTATCTCTTTTTGGAAGCTGTATGAAAAAAACCGTCCACCATCAACCATGCAAATAAAGGTGCTACAAATCTTGTAATCAGATGTGCTACACTGCCAATTACAGCAGAAAATCTAAAGTATGCATTATCAAGTACCATAAATACCAATGCTATATCTTTTAACTGTTTTCTGTTAAGTCCAAATTTCATATTGTTTATCTTCCTTTCTTACTGACTTAAAAAAATAATTTTCTCTTTTCATAAGCCAATAATACAGGAAAGTTAGATTTTGAAAAATCTATAAACATAACAAAAAGTGACATTTCTGTCACTTTAAAACTTTACTATGAAATATTTATCCCATATATTATCTGTCAAACAGCTTTATTTTCTTTCAGACATATACTTCTTTATTTCATCCGGTGAAAGCTTTCTTACTTGAGTATTTTTATACTCAAAATACTCCTCGGCATGAAATACCGGTTGCATTTTTTCACAGACTTTATCTTTATTTTTCTTAAGATAAAACTCCAATGCTTTATTATCCTCAAATATTTTATATGAAATCCTACCCGTTTCACTTTTTATCTCATATATTCCACATGGCTTTTTATTTGTAAAATCGGCAGTTCTTAAATACAGCTTTGCAATTTCTACCGATTTAAAAGGAAAATTCCATCTTTGAAGTCCTCTAACCGGATCATGTTCAATACAAATACATCTCCCACAAGTTCCGCAAATATATTGTGTGTGATTTTCTAAGCACTCTAAAGGCTTTAATAAAGGTGTGATTCTATTATCCACCGAATAACATTCTATACATCTCTTCTCCATTATCCACCTCACAAAAAATATTGATGTAAAAATCAATCCGATTCTTTTAGAGTATCAGGATTCACAATATCAATTCTATTAGTCCAAATCAGTCCCGAAAAATTCTTTGGAATATTCTTTAAACTTTCAATACTGTCAAATCCCTCTGAAATACTTGCTTCACCCGATGTTATTTCTACACGGGTATTGGATTTTTCCATTCTATCTAAAAACCTATATGGCCAACCCCAGAGAAATTTTGCATATTTTAGAGGTATTCTAAGTTCCGTATTCCTCATTGCCTTAGGTATATACCCAGTCCAACCAATCAGTTCATACTGTATAAGCCCTGTGATCATTGAATGTTTTGACATTACCTTAAGATTTGAGCCTTGATTTCTTAAATATTTTGCACCTTCATCACTTGCACAGGCTACACTGAATTGATACAATCTGTCTTTAGGAAATGTCGATACATACTCCCAAAACACCTGATAAGTTTCTATTTTACCGTCCTTAATCTCAAGCACAAATTCTTTATCCGGAAAAGTTTCAAAGACTTCATTTAATGTGGGCATCAATCCTATTCCCTTACCTCTTAGAGGATATGTCTTACCATTGTCCGCAGTATATCCATATCCTACATCCAGCTTTTTTAACTCCTCCATAGTATAGTCTTGAATCTCTCCGTCAACCCCACAGCGATACAATAGTGTGGAATCATGAAAAACAGCCAATTGCCCGTCTTTGGAAAGTTTTATATCAAGCTCAACAGCACTTGCACCCAAGTCAAAGGCAGCCTGCATAGAAGGGATTGTATTTTCAATATAATCATGTGTAGGCTCATTAATCATAGCTGCGGTATTGCTGTTCCAATCCGTCTTTGATTCATCAAAAACCTGAGCCAACCCTCTATGTGCCAAAAATTTATATTCTGTATTATCCTTTTTACTGAATAAACTTGTATTGTTTAGCCACAATAAGATAAAAAATATTGCAATAATGAATATCTTCTTATTTTTTCTTTTATTCATACCATATACCTAAGTATAGTCTTTTGTTTTTCTGTAACGGCTTTACTTGTTAAATATATCTCTCTATGATAGTCAGCAGTTCTTGTCAGATTTGATTCATTTGCAAGTTTGTCCATCATTTCAAATGACTCAGGCTCATTATCATAGCTTCCTATATGTAAAATCTGAATAGATTTGCCGTCTTCTATCTCCTCAAAGCTTATCTCATCATATAAAATATTCGGCTTTTTCTTTTTTACGTTATTAAAAGCCTCAGTAAATATATCCTTTGTAATAAAATCCGGCTGTTTAATCATCAATCTGTATTTCAGCTTATCTTTATCAAAGCCCTCTCCATCAGCCTTTTTCCAAATTCCCTCCAACGGATATACTGTAAAGTCCGTGATTTCATTATCTGCTTTTGTCTTTGACATGTTTTTTAAAAAAGCATTTTTGATGGCATAGGCATTAAGAATGTTGAGTCCAAATCT
>GL890588.1:30792-41384 GCA_000209465.1 Lachnospiraceae oral taxon 107 str. F0167
TACCATATACCTAAGTATAGTCTTTTGTTTTTCTGTAACGGCTTTACTTGTTAAATATATCTCTCTATGATAGTCAGCAGTTCTTGTCAGATTTGATTCATTTGCAAGTTTGTCCATCATTTCAAATGACTCAGGCTCATTATCATAGCTTCCTATATGTAAAATCTGAATAGATTTGCCGTCTTCTATCTCCTCAAAGCTTATCTCATCATATAAAATATTCGGCTTTTTCTTTTTTACGTTATTAAAAGCCTCAGTAAATATATCCTTTGTAATAAAATCCGGCTGTTTAATCATCAATCTGTATTTCAGCTTATCTTTATCAAAGCCCTCTCCATCAGCCTTTTTCCAAATTCCCTCCAACGGATATACTGTAAAGTCCGTGATTTCATTATCTGCTTTTGTCTTTGACATGTTTTTAAAAAGCATTTTGATGGCATAGGCATTAAGAAGTGTTGAGTCCAAATCTAAAATGATAGATTCAGGCATCTGAATGCTATAAACTCTCTTTCGAATAATTTGACTTATTGAAAGGAACTGTTTCAGAGAATCCTCATCCATTCGATTATAAAATCTTGAAATGGTCGGTTGTGATTAAAGTGTCTTTATTCAGCACTGCTTTAAACACAGGATCATTTGTAAGCTCATCTGAAGAATCATATTCAAAATAGCCTGCAATAATCATATATATCATCTGAAGAAGGTTTTCTTTATCAGTGTGATAACGTAATAATGCAGAATCATTGGTCTTAAATGATTGACTGAAAAGTTTATCAATACCAAGTTTACTTACGAATTCTTTTATAAGAAGTAGGCCTGCATCGGAGGATAAATCGCCTCCATCGAAATTAATTTTAATTTTTCTATTGCTTTCAAGTGATAAGGTGTTTACAATACTCATAAAGGGCTCCTTTGTGTAATTTTTGAGTTTTAGCACCTTAATTTTACCACAAATAGACGCTCTTTTTTTATTCACTTGATAAGTGAAAGCAATATTTAGTTAAAATATAGTAATTATATGGCTTTCAGCCACTTTTTCGGCTTTGTCATGAATAATCTAGGAATACTTATGTATACAAAAATTAAACATATTATCCGACATTATATTTTAGTATCCGGATTCTTATATTGTCCGTGTTTGTTGCTTCTTCCACTACCATAGCTTATTGCAAACTTCGGACATCTATGTAGACAACCTAAGCACATCTCACATTCTTCATCTTTCCATACCGGGTGATCACCTTCCATAATTATCGCTCCGACAGGACATTTTTTCTCACATAATTTACATCCTATACATAAATCCTTATTTACAGATAAATTCTTTGTCTTTCTTTCTGTAGCATACATAAATGCTGACGGTAATGCTGCCACAAACTTTGGTAATTTCTTTTTGGTAAAGTCTCCGCCTCTCTTTAATTTGATATTCTCAATAACTGTTTTAAGCTGAGCTTTTCCGTCATTTAACCACCTGTCTACCCTCTCTTTATTTGTGAGATTAAAAATCGGTGTCCATGTATCAGGCATTATCACACTGTAGTATGCATCAAATTTTTGACCTTTTCTTTTTAAAATTTCTCTTGCCATAGCTACTAGCTGTCCGGTAGAAGTACCATAGTTCGCAAGAAGAAAAGTATATTTGCAATTATCTATTGTAAGTTTTTCTAAAAATTCTGTTACAATTCTTGGAAGCCTCCAAAAATACGTCGGAGTTATAATACCCAATATTTTTTCATCTTTAAATAAGTATTTACCTTCCCTAATACAATCCACTATGGATATAGCTTTATCATCAGTTTCTGCTGCAATTTGCTCTGCAATATATTTTCCGTTACCTGTTGCACTAAAGTATAATATCATCTTATTTACCTACGTATTCTCTAATTTTATAAATATTATACAAAGGAATATTTGTCATCCATTCCTGCTCACGATAATCTGACATAGATGTACGAACAGCATACTTTGGATGATACTTTTCACAAAAGGCTTTAAGACTCTTTGCTCTCAAATTCTCTTCCGCTTTCACCTCTAGGGGAATTATAGATGTTTTGCCTTGAATCATAAAATCTATCTCTCCGCTTGAATTGGATGTGGAATAATAATAAGGCTCTATACCTTCTGATGCAATAAGTTGCTGCAAAACATATTGCTCTGTCAATGCTCCCTTAAATTCAGTAAAAATTCTGTTGCCGTCAATAATCACTTGAGCATCCAAATCTGTCATAGCTATCAACAAACCTATATCAAGCAGATACACTTTAAATGCATCAAGGTCAAGATAAGCTTTCAATGGAAGCGCTACTTTTCCTACTCTTTGTACCTTATGGATCAACCCGCAATCTAAAAGCCATTGTAATGCAAGTTCAAAGTCCTTTGCTCTTGAACCCTTTCTAACTTGTCCATAGACATATTTTTTATTTTCTTTTGCCAACTGCATTGGAATAGAATCCCACACAAGCTTTAGTCTTGGAACAAGTGAAACTTCCGCATGCTTTGAAAAGTCTTGTTGATAATAATTCAAAAGGTTTTTCTGTATTTCTCTCACTTGTTTAAAATCTTTACTGTCAACATAAGTTTTTACAACCTCAGGCATTCCACCTAAATAGTAGTATTCACGTAATCTGTCTATATATTTAGTCTTAAACATTGTTATCATATCTGTATCATCACTTTGGAGTACATTTGCAAAACGTTCTTCACCTAAAGCATATAAAAACTCAAGAAAGGTCAATGGGTAAAGATCCATAAAGTCAACCTTGCCTACAGGAAATGATGTACCTTTATGAAGAGCTACACCTAATAATGAACCTGCAGCTACTATTGCATACTCCGGTGCATTCTCACAAAAGTATTTCAATGAAGAGAGGGCCTTTGGTACCTCTTGTACTTCATCAAATATCAATAAAGTATTTTTTGCATCAATAGAAACTCCTGTTTCTATACTGATTGCCAATAAAATCCTGTCTATATTGATATCGCCCTCAAATACCTGCTCCAACCTTTTATTATTATCAAAATTTACATAAGCAACTTTTTCAAAACATGTTCTTCCGAACTCCTTCATCAGCCAGGTTTTTCCAACCTGTCTTGCCCCTCTGATAATCAAAGGCTTTCTATTTTGTTTATCCTTCCATTCTATAAGTTTTTTAAGTGCAAAACGCTTCATAAGATCTACCTCCCAAAATACTTCTCTAAAAAACATACTCTTTTTTATATATTAGAGGTTTAAAAGTATTTCGTCAACATTTTTAAGGCCGTAAAAATGTAATTTATCACATTTTTACGGCCATGAAAATGTGATTTCTCGCTCTTTTAAGGCTGTAAAATTGTTTTCTACTTATAAATCTAAATTTTTACATTCCCTACTTATTGTAAATTACTATTCTTTCGGCGCTCTTGCCAAAGAAATGATAACCTGATCCGCCCTCACTTATAACATCAAGCAGCTCATCCGGTTTTGTCACCAAAATACCTCCCATTACAGTTACTCCTCTTTTAAAGAATGCATCAGGTATCATACCTGCTGTAGGACCTGTAACCAAAATATCGGCACTTTCCTGCAATAATATATTCATACTTTATTTACTTTCCGTCTAAAACTCGTCAGCGCATACTGATGTGATTAATTATAGAATGCAATACTTTCCACATTGACTATCCATTCTAACCTAATTTTATATACTATTCCTTTACATCTACAATTCAATATATAAAGTGATATAATAATACACAGGTTTATAATACTTTTACATACTCAAAGGAGATGAATGTAATGGGATTTTTTATATCTACATTAGCCTTTGGCATATTTTCACTACTATGCTTTATTTTAGCCGTTTTTATATACTTCAGACTGCTGATAGCTGTTTGCACTTTTAAGAAGCTCCCTAAATGGATATATACTTTAGGACATATCCAGATTACAAGACGGCCTGTTAAACTTGACGATATCACGGATAAACCCGCACTTATAGAGGCGAGCGTTTTTATGCTATGTATTATTTTAGTTAATATAATAGTCACCGGTGTGAATTATTTCAAATTACACAATGTAGGAAAAGCAATTTTTTCCTGTTTACAAATGCAGTTTGCTGTAATTATAGCTGCAATAATACTTTCCGGAATTATCAGACCGCTTATACGTTTTTTGATACCCTCATACCGTACGAAATATTCTTACTCAACTACCAATGCGTTGGATGTACTTATGTTTTTCTACTCATTTTCATTTACTTTTTTTATATCTATAGCAGGTATTCCGGCTAAACCGATAAATGTTCAGATAACAGGAACTAATGTGATTATCGGCACAACAAAGGCATCCGCTCTTCTTGATAACGGCTTTACATTTAAAGGAAAAAATGCAGACAGTGAGATCATAAATACTCGAAGCGACCACTTTTCCTATGGAGAATATTTGGAATTATATCTTGGTGACAAGTCTTTCGGTCATGTATGTGTCACACCTACATGGAAGGATTCGGATGAGCTTAAAAACTGTACTGTAACATCCTTTAAGGTTACACCCGATGATACAGATTTGTATGCTGTAAAGATTAACAATGTAGCGCTGTCGAGTTTAGATCTTAACGACTTTGAAAATAAAGATTTGACAGATATTTTTTCACTGCATCCGACAGATTATGATGAGATGAAAGGTCCTTATTATTTTGTACTTACATTGCAAACTCATGACTATTCTCTTTGGAAACGCTATCGTATAGAAGCTGATTTTAACTCTGATAACAGTATCTCAAACTACACTGTAATGGCACAGCATACTATATGGGAATAAAAAACGGAAAGCTTAAGCGGCTTTCCTTTTTTATATCAGATTATCTAATATTCATATTTTCCATACAGTTTTTCAGTATAGTGCTGATATAATCTCCCTTTTTCCTATTGATACATGCAGTCGCATATGTCATTGGAGCTTTGTATACTTCTCCTATATAATCAGGACTTGTTAAAACAGGCATGGAATAGTATGCATTCTTTTTATTTTTTAAATCTATAAACCATTCTCCACCTATATACTTCCTGAAAGTCTCACCGATATACACAGTCAAATAGTCAAGGATTTTGGCATCACCTATCAAGTCCTTTATCTCACTGTAATTACCAAGAATCCAATTTTCAATCTCATCCAGCGACTCTATACTGTAGTCAAGTTTTAAACTATTCTCCCCCGCAAATGCATCTGTAAAATACTCCATTTTAGAGTCTATAAGAATAATCCATTCTTCAAAGTTTTCTTTCGTATAAGCCATTTTTTATATCCAACTTCCCTAATTCATATAAATATTCTCTGATTAATCAATGCTCTACAATTAAATATTTATTTTTATTTAGTATAATCATACATAGATGTAAATACAATATATTTTTATATATTAGATTAAAGTAAATATAGTTTATAATTCTAAAATTTTTAAGTATATTTAGCAAAATTATAAATAGATTTTTGTACAAATATATAGTAAAATTAAATTAAAATTTATGGAGGTGAAATTTATGTTCAAAAAACTCACATCGAAACTTCCTGTTATTTTCTGTTTTTTAGTAACATGTCTTTTTGTTGTATTCGCATCAGCCTGCTCATCAGGTAAAAAGCCTGCAGATTCACAAAAGAGTACAAGTTCCAATAAGTTTTCTCTTTATTTAAAGGGAGACAATCTCTATATGGCTCGCTATAATAACTCTGAAATTATAGACTTGGGACCTTGTACAACTAACGGAAGTGTTATGGAAAGATTTCCTATAAAACAATACAGTAAAGATACCGATTTATTCTGTTCCTTTTCAGATTATGATGGAGAAACCTATACACTTTATACATCTACACCCAAATCACCTACAAAACGTACCAAAGTAGCCGACAAAGTTACAGTACATTACATCTTAAAAAACGGTGACATACTCTATATTTCAAATAAAGAGCTGTTTTTTTATAAAGGTGGTAAAGCGGTTAGCCTATTTAAAGAAGGTGAAGAAGAAATGAGATACACTATTTCTGATGACCAGGACACACTTTTTATTGTTCCATATAACCGCAATTCCGAAAAAGAATTTATAGTAGATGCATATTTTATTGATATCTACTCAGGTAAAAAAACTATATATTCAGATATTAATCCTAATATCCTATCACATTCTTTTGACCTTGATACAGTATGTTACTTCAATGACAATACATTATATCAGTTGAAAGATGGAAGCTCAAAAAAATTAGTAACAGGTATTAAACAACCGTATAATTACTATTCTGTTGCTTCCGATAAAGCCATTTATACATCAAAGGTTGATGAACCCAGATTCCTTTATAAGTTTGACTTTGACGGCAGTGAGGAATTAGTCAGTGATACATTTGTAGACTTTGTGAAATATAAGAAAAACGAAGATTTACTGGCATATATCGAAAAGAATTCCGAAGGTGAGATCGTTCTAAAAATACGACAAAATGGTGAACTATTAGGTGAATATAAAGATATAAAAGGGTCGGATGATGATAAAATAGAGGAGGTACTTCCTTATAATTCAAAGTATTGGTATTTTTTCTCTAAAGAAAATAATAAGCTTTGGAGAGTTACTTTAAAGGGAGACTCCAAAGGCAAAATCGAACTTATGAATGATAATATCTCCGATTTTCATGATATGTATACTGATAAAAAAGGCAAAAAAGAAAACGACAGCTTGTTGTACACAGCAAAAATATTGGGAAATAACTATTATTCCTTATTCATAGATGGAAATATTGTCATTCAAAACTTAGGTGAATATTATTCACATGCGGATTTAGTACTTGACGATACCGAGACCTATATCATATATAATATCTCTCTTCCGAAAGCTTCCGCCGGTTATACTGATACCTATCATATTTGGGAAAACGGTAAAGATACTATAGTTGCTGAAAATGTAAAGGATTATGACGGATTCCTTCCAACATATGAAAAATACGAAAAAACTTATTTTTTAACAGATTATGACGAAAGCAAAGGAACAGGCAGTTTAAAACAATATTTAAACGGAAAACTTAAAGATATAGACAGTGATGTAAAGGGCTTTGTAAAAAATAACTCAAGTTCACTTAGCTCTATATTATATAAATACCGTTAAAGATATAAATACTGCAGGAGTCGCACTAGGCCCATATGGATCACGTAAGGCTCCGGCAGTAATATATCTTCTAAAGTATTATACCCTACTTTCCCATGTCTTCCAAACAGTTTTTTAGTATAGTACTTATATAATTGCCTTTTTTTCTATTAATACATGCAGTTGCAAATGTCATTGATGCTATATAACTCTCTCCTATATAATCAGGACTTGTTAAAACAGGCATGGAATAGTATGCATTCTTTTTATTTTTTAAATCTATAAACCATTCTCCACCTATATACTTCCTGAAAGTCTCACCAATATACACCGTCAAATAGTCAAGGATTTTGGCATCACCTATCAAGTCCTTTATCTCACTGTAATTACCTAGAATCCAATTTTCAATCTCGTCCAATGACTCTATACTGTAGTCAAGTTTTAAATTGTTTTCTTTAGCAAATGTATCTGTAAAATACTCCATTTTAGAGTCTATAAGAATAATCCATTCTTCAAAGTTTTCCTTCGTATAAGCCATATTTTATCTCCGAATCTCTAATTTTTTCAATCATTAAATGATTCCAATATTTTTTTCAATATTCTAAATTTTAGTTGGTTAAACGGTGCATACCTAATCGGCAAATCAATTATTGTTTCACTCCAAACAATACTCTTTTTATGGCTGAATGTATCGAATCCGAACTTCCCATGATACGAACCCGTTCCGCTACTTCCTACTCCTCCAAAAGGCATATAATGATTTGATACTTGCAGTATAACATCATTTATGCATCCACCACCGTATGAAATGCTCTTTATAATATGCTTTGCCGTATCTCCATCCCTTGTAAATACATAGCATGCCAAAGGCTTCTCATGTTCTTTTATTATCCTTATTACATTATTGATATCGTCATATTCTATGATTGGAAGCAGTGGTCCGAATATCTCTTCTTTCATAATTTCATGGTCAAAATCCACATCAGGTAAAATAGTAGGCTCTAATCTATGAACTACATCATCACCTCTGCCACCTATTATACTGTCCTCTGATTTTATCAAATTCATCAATCTTTTATAATGATACTCATTTATTATTCTCGGATAAGTATCACTATTTAATGCATTAGGATATCTTTTCTTTATTTCTTTTTGCAGGTACTTTATAAATCTGTCCTTAACACTTCTATGTATTAACACATAATCAACAGACACACAGGTCTGTCCGGCATTAAGCAGTTTCCCCCACAGTACTCGCCTTGCGGCAAGTTTAATATCGGCCTTATCATCTATAATACAAAGGCTCTTTCCGCCAAGTTCCAAAGAAATCGGTATAAGGTTATTGCTTGCTATATTCATTACAATCTTTCCTACTCTTTGACTTCCTGTAAAGAATATATAATCATATCTTTGATTTAGAAGCTTATCATAATCTATATCTTCATCCACACAGAAAATGTAGTTTGAACCAAAAGCTTTATTTATAATGTATTTAATAACTTTTGAGGTATAAACACTCTCTTTTGAGCATTTGATTATTGCTGTGTTTTCTGCCGCTATTGCCGCTATCAACGGTGCTATTGCCAAATTGAATGGGTAATTCCAAGGTGATATAATAAGCACCACTCCATAAGGCTCAGAGTATACATAATTCTTTGCCGGAAATGTAGCTATAGTTCCTTTTACCTTCTCCGGCCTACTCCACTTTCTTACATTTTTTAAAGCCTCATTTATCTCCGCATAAACTATTGCCAGTTCACTCATATATGCCTCAGCTCTAGACTTTAAAAGATCCTTATATATAGCGGAAAGGATTGCTACCTCATTATTTCTGATTGCCTCCTTTAACCTTTGCAACATCTTGATCCTGTATTTAACCGACTTAGTTGCATTTGTGTTAAAGAAATCTCTTTGTTTATTTATAATTTCTTTTAATTCTACTTTTTTCTCCATAATATCCCCCCTCTCTCCGTCCTTCTACATTATAAAATAGATTTAATCGAGTTGAATACTTGCTTGAAGAATTTTGACTTGTCAGTTTCTTTAGGAAGCACAAGTGTAACTCTATTTTCCTTTGATGAATATCTGCTATTAAACATTACTAAAAACGGTCCTTCCCCGGACAATTCATCTACATAAAAGCCCTTTTCGTCCATCAACTGAAACATCTCTTCATCTCGAGAAACAAAAATATCTGTTGTTTCATCTTCATTATCATTGACAATATATGGATTTTTCCAAAGCGTAATACTTTCTTTTATTTTTTCTATAAAGGCATCCTCGCTTTTATCAGTATATAAGATGTAGTCGATACCTGTAATCATTTTTTCACCTACTTATTCTAAATTTTTTACACTTAAGCATCACTTCAAGCCATTTCTTTACATTTTCACAGTTCTTTTAAATTATTTTTATAGATGTATCTGTAAAATATTCTATCTCAGGTTTTCTGATTTTTAGAATATATTATTCAGCATATCATGAATATATCTACGCAGGCCATCTTCTGTGTCTATTCCGTGTTTATTATTTGTCTGAATATAATAATTCATTATTTGATCTTTTGACAAAAGCTCATTTGAAGGAATACTTTCACCATATCCTATTCGTGCTTCCTTCCAAGGGGAGACTCATTGTGTGTAATCTTCTCCAATACCTTTCCACTATATATTCCAACTGTATTTACAACAACCTCTATTACTTTCTTTTCATTATCTTTCAAAGATTCTTCCATTCCGCTTAAAAGTGCAAAATGTGCATCGTCAATAGGATTATACTTAAAATCTCTAAACAGTTCATAAACCTACGGATATACAGATCCATGTACCCAAGCCCTACAATCCTCCACAAATATAGGCTTCCTATACAACGCTAAATATACTCCCTGAGTAACATATAATAGTTTCTGTAACATTAGAGGTGTTACCTCTTCCAGCTTTTTAAAAATATATGCTATTACCCCGAGCACGTTATCAGAAACAGAAAATAACCTTTCCATACTTACAGCTGCATTATAGGCTTTTTTATATGCTGTATCTATTATTCGCTCTCTTTGGAATATTCTTTAGACTTTCAATACTGTCAAATCCCTCTGAAATACTTGCTTCACCCGATGTTATTTATTCCTACCATATACCTAAGTATAGTCTTTTGTTTTTCTGTAACGGCTTTACTTGTTAAATATATCTCTCTATGATAGTCGGCAGTTCTTGTCAGATTTGATTCATTTGCAAGTTTGTCCATCATTTCAAATGACTCAGGCTCATTATCATAACTTCCTATATGTAAAATCTGAATAGATTTGCCGTCTTCTATCTCCTCAAAGCTTATCTCATCATATAAAATATTCGGCTTTTTCTTTTTTACTATTATTAAAAGCCTCAGTAAATACATCCTTTGTAATAAAATCCGGCTGTTTAATCATCAATCTGTATTTCAGCTTATCTTTATCAAAGCCCTCCTCATCAGCCTTTTCCCAAATTCCCTCCAAC
>GL890588.1:41404-55446 GCA_000209465.1 Lachnospiraceae oral taxon 107 str. F0167
TGCTGTATCTATTATTCGCTCTCTTTGGAATATTCTTTAGTACTTTCAATACTGTCAAATCCCTCTGAAATACTTGCTTCACCCGATGTTATTTATTCCTACCATATACCTAAGTATAGTCTTTTGTTTTTCTTGTAACGGCTTTACTTGTTAAATATATCTCTCTATGATAGTCGGCAGTTCTTGTCAGATTTGATTCATTTGCAAGTTTGTCCATCATTTCAAATGACTCAGGCTCATTATCATAACTTCCTATATGTAAAATCTGAATAGATTTGCCGTCTTCTATCTCCTCAAAGCTTATCTCATCATATAAAATATTCGGCTTTTTCTTTTTTACATTATTAAAAGCCTCAGTAAATACATCCTTTGTAATAAAATCCGGCTGTTTAATCATCAATCTGTATTTCAGCTTATCTTTATCAAAGCCCTCCTCATCAGCCTTTTCCCAAATTCCCTCCAACGGATATACTGTAAAGTCAGTAATTTCATTATCTGCTTTTGTCTTTGACATATTTTTAAAAAGCATTTTGATGGCATAGGCAAGTGAATATAATGCCGATATTCTATCTGAGAAATCCGATTCATTAGGATTTCCTTCTCCATTTATAATAATAAATTTTTGCTTCGGAACATCTACAATTACGGGCTTTTGCTTTGGAGCATATAAATCCTTCTCCTGCTTTCTCCACTCGTATTTCATTTTTATTCTCCTTGTATTTTTATTTTTATTATACATAAGAAAACCTGACGTCATCTGTCATGTTATATTTTTTCGATATTTTATTTATAATCTCTTTAAGCTGCAATCTTATTTCCTTTAAGTCCAATACCTCCACACTATCTCTAAATTCCGCTCTTTTATCAAGCTTTAACTTAACACTCACTTTTAATCTTATTATAACAGAGACAATCCGGTATCTGACTTAAAAAGTTCTTAAAGAATTTTGATGAAATTCCAAATCGACTTTTATACAAATCTCTAGTACAATTATACCAAAATCCTGGGAGGTGAAAATAATGTCCAAAAAATATTCATCAAAACTTGTAGGTATCTTATATTTTTTAGCTGTATTACTTTTTGCCATATTGGTATCATCCTGCTCATCAGGCAAAAAGCCCTCAGAAGTTTCACAGGAAGATATAGATGAAGATACAAATTCTAATGACGGCAAAGATTCAAATACCTTTGAAGCCGCAAAACTTTCTCTATATTTAAAGGGGGATAATCTGTATATGGTACGCTATGATAACTCTGAAATTATAGATTTAGGACCTTGTACAAATAACGGAAGTGTTATGAAAAAGTTTTCTATAAAAGGGTATAACAAAAAACTGGATTTATTTTGTTCCTTTTCAGATTATGACGGCAAAACCTATACTCTGTATACATCAACATCTAAATCACCTACAGAGCGAACTAAGGTAGCTGACAGTGTTACGATACATTCAGCCTTGAAAAACGGTGATATACTATATATTTCAAATAAAGAGCTGTTTTTATATGAAAATGGTAAAGCAGTCAGTCTCTTTAAAGAAAAAGAAGGAATGAAATATATTCTTTCTGAAAATCAGGATAAGCTTTTAATTATTCCGGGTAGAGACAGTTCTGACAAAGAAAACTCGGCAAATGTATATTTAATTGATATATATACAGGAAATACTACAGTATATTCAAATGTCAACACAAATTCTTTTGACTATTCTTATGAACTTGATAGAATATGTTATTTTAAGAATAATACAATATATCAATTGAAAGATGGGAACTCAAAAGAAATAGTAAGGGGGATTGAAAAACCATATAATTACATTACTTTTGCTTATGACAATGTCATCTATGCGTCTAAGGCTAATGAACCAACATCCCTCTATAAATTTGACTTTAACGGCAATGAGGAATTAATAAGTGATTCACTTGAAGATTTTGTTAGATTCAGGAGTAAGAAAGATTTACTCGCATATATAGAAAAAAATTCTGAAGGCAAAAGCATTCTAAAAGTAGCACAAAATGGTGAAACACTGGGAGAGTATGAAGATATAAAAGGAGGTCGTGATGTCATCGATGAAGCACTCCCTTCTAAATCAAAATATTGGTATTTTTTCTCTGAAGAAAATAAGAAGCTTTGGAGA
Organism: Lachnospiraceae oral taxon 107 str. F0167; assembly: GCA_000209465.1. Classification (GTDB taxonomy): domain Bacteria; phylum Bacillota; class Clostridia; order Lachnospirales; family Lachnospiraceae; genus Lachnoanaerobaculum. Next base: position 43,538 of record GL890588.1, read on the forward strand.
GTTGCTTTGGAAGGTAGTTCAAAAGGTGAAATTGAGCTTGTAAATGAAAATATAACTGGTTTTTCCGATTTGGCTTATGCTCAAAGCCATAAAGTGGAAAATGATAATTTATTGTATAGAGCAAAAATCGGGAAAAATGACTATAATTCTTTATTCCTGGATGGAAATATTATCAATGAAAATGTGGGCAAATATTATTCATCAGCAAATTTGGAAAATAATGATAATGGCAAATATATTATATATTATGACACACTTTCAAAAACTTCATATGAATATGACAATAGTGCATATCATATTTGGGAAAATGGTAAAGATACTGTAATTGCAAAAAATGTAAAGGACTATAACGGATTTCTTCCATATCGAAACAAATTCGAAAGAACTTATTTTTTAACCGACTATGACTATAGTAAGGGAACAGGGCTGTTAAAACAGTATATCAATGGAGAACTTAAAGATATCGATAGTGGGGTAAGGGGCTTTGTATGGAATAACACAAGTTCATTTAGCACTATATTTAGATAATTTCTTCATTTTACTTTTGTGTTTGGCTTCAAATACTGTAGTCTTATAAAGAGTCTGCTAAAATAAAAATTGCTCAATCCCTGTGGGTTGGGCAATTTTTATTGTGATTTTATTTCAGTATACCTTTGCCATCATATATTCATCTACAAATACACCGTCCACAAACATAGTATTCTTTTTAGTACCTTCGATTACAAATCCCTGTCTTTTATACAAGTTTATTGCAATGCTATTTGTTACCTCGACAGTTAATTCCAATCTTTTTAAATAATTCTCCTTTGCCCATTCTTCAAGTTTATCAAAGAATTTTGATCCAATCCCCTGCTTTTGAAACCCCTGCCTTATTCCGATAACAATATATGCCGAATGTCTTGTTCTTTTATATTTCCCTCTTTGAGCTGAAAGAAAACCTATAATTTCCCCATCATTAAAAGCCGCTATAAAATAATCGTCCTTATCTCCCAAGATTTCTTGCATTTTCTTTTCATCAAAATGCCTTTCATCCGGCTCAAGCATCATAAACTTTGTTTCCCGGTCTATATTTTTTAAACAATTAAAAAACAGCTTTGCTTCATTTGTATTTATTCTTCTTATCTGCATAAACTCACCCCACAAACAATATTTTAAAAATGATAAATAATATCTATTTATCCCGGTAAATCACTATCCTTTCCGCACTTTTTCCAAAGAAATGATAACCTGAACCTCCCTCACTGATAATATCAAGCAATTCATCAGGCTTAGTTACTAAAATACCGCCCATCACAGTCACACCTCTTTTAAAGAAAGCATCAGGAAGCATACCGGCAGTCGGACCTGTAACCAAAATATCGGCACCCGGCTTACACATAGCTAACAAATCAGGTAATGTGTCATTTAAAATAGTCACACCTGTAATAACATCAAGGTCAGCATGTGGCAAATACACCCCTGCATCCTTTGACGGTGCAAAATGATCAAGTTCCTTGCCCTTTAGAGTACATGAGTCCATCTCAAGAACTTTAAAATCGGCATCTGCTGCAAGTAGCTTTTTAAGCATAGGTACCAAAGCACCTATAACTACGCTTTTTTTACCTTGTGGAATTTTCATCACATCAAATGAATCTATATCCATCTCTATTTTATAATCTAAGTCCTTATTTTCCTCCCAGTAACAGGCTGAAAGTGCATTAAGTGTTGCAATGGCAAGTGTCTTTCTAAGGATATTTGCATGTGACAGGTCATCCAAATAGTCCTTTACACTTCTTCCTCTTAATTTACCTGAAAGCGGCATTGCCTTTGCAGAGCTTGGGCAACATACCGCCTCAGGAATTTCTTTTACCGGAGTAAAGCAAAGTCCTCCATGCCCCGTACTTATCTTTACTCCCGAAAAGAAAAGACCGAACACCGCCCTTTCAACTACCATATTTTCCAATCTTTCTCCAAAATATTCTCTAATAATTTTAGATGTTTCTTCAAGTAATATATTCATGTTTACCTCCTATTATATAGATTTTACCTAGCCTTTTCCTGATACTCTATACAATTTCTAAGTATCGTACTTATATAATCCCCCTTTTTTCTATTGATGCATGCAGTTGCATATGTCATCGGAGCCTTGTATAATTCTCCCCTGTATTTTGAACCTGTCAAAACCAGCATAGAGTAGTAGGCATTCTTTTTATTCTTTAAGTCTATATACCACTTACCGCCTATATGCTTCCTGAAAGTCTCTCCGATATATACTGTCAAATAATCCAGTGTTTTAACATCATTTATCAAATCCTTTATCTCGCTGTAATTGGATAAAATCCAATTTTCAATCTTCCATATCCTTTTACCTGAATTTTGTCAGAATATATTTTAACATTCTAAACTTTAACAAATTAAAAGGTGCATATCGTATAGGTAAATCAAGCATTGTTTCATTCCATACGACACTCTTTTTATGACTGAATGTATCAAAACCGTACTTGCCGTGATATGAGCCCATTCCGCTATTTCCCACACCTCCAAAAGGCATATAATGATTTGATACATGAAGAACAACATCATTCACACATCCGCCACCATAGGAAACACTCTTAATAATATGCCTTGCTATTTTCTCATCCTTTGTAAATACATAGCATGCCAAAGGCTTCTCTCGCTCTTTTATTGTTCTTATAAGCTTTTTTATATCATCATATTCTATTATAGAAAGCAGAGGTCCGAATATCTCTTCTTTCATAATCTCATCTTCAAAATCCGCTTCCGGCAAAACGGTCGGCTCAAGCTTTCGACTAAACTCGTCAGCCCTGCCCCCAATTATATTATCCTCCGCTTTTATCAGATTTAAAAGCCTTTTATAATGATGTTCATTGATTATTTTCGGATATATATTACTATTTAATGCATCCTTGTATCTTGACTTTATCTCTTTTAGTATATATCTGATAAGCTTTTCTTTTACACTGCTATGTACTGCCACATAATCAACCGATACACAGGTCTGTCCTGCATTAAGGAGTTTACCCCATACTATACGCTTTGCTGCAATTTTGATATTTGCCGATTCATCTACAATGCAGGGACATTTACCTCCAAGTTCCAAAGAAACCGGAGTAAGATTCTTGCTTGCGGCATTCATTATAATCTTGCCAACGCTTGAACTTCCTGTAAAAAAGATATAATCATACCTTTGAGAAAGCATATCATTATAATCAATATCAGGCTCTACACAATATATATAGTTCTTATCAAATGTTTTATTGATGATTTCTTTAATCAGATTGGAGGTATACTTACTTTCCTTAGAACATTTTATCACTGCACAATTTCCGGCTGCTATCGCCGCTATAAGAGGGGCTATTGCCAGATTAAATGGGTAATTCCAAGGTGAGATAATAAGTACTATGCCATAAGGCTCTGAAAATATATAATTCTTAGCGGGAAATGTACCTATAGTACCCCTTGCTCTTTGCGGCCTGCTCCAGCTTCTCACATTTTTTAAAGCCTCATCTAATTCGGCATATACCATTGCAATCTCAGTCATATATGCCTCTGATTTTGACTTTGAAAGATCCTTATACAAAACAGATAAGATCTTATCTTCATTATCACTTATGATTTTTTTCAGCCTTTGCAACATTCTAAGCCTGTATTCCACTGATTTGGTTGCATTTGTGTTAAAGAAATTTCTTTGATTTTTTATAATACTTTTTAACTCTTTACTATTGTCCATGCATCTCCTCCATAATTTAGAAATTATACAGTAATTCATCGTCTATAATATTATATAATAGTTATCTTTAAAAAGGCATAAATTTTATATTCTGAAGCTGCTGTCTTATTTCAATCCGCTAAAACTGCTCCTTGCTATTCTAAATCCCAAATCATCAATTTTAAATTCCGGAAAACTCTTCCGCCTTGAGGTGGCACCACAGGCTCTTTCCTCACTTGCAAAACTACCTCCCCTGAATATACGATAGTTTCCATATCTTTTTTCATCATAAAGATCAAAGCACCATTCCCAAACATTCCCAATCATATCAAAAAGTCCGAAGTCATTTGCCCTCTTCATTTTAACTTCCTGTAATCTTTTCTCTGAATTTTTTTCATACCAGGCTGTCTCTTCAATATCTCCATATCTATAGCCCTTTTTATTCCCCCTGCATGCATATTGCCATTCCACATCTGTAGGCAATCTGAATCCGTTTTTTGAATAATCCACTATGGTTTTTTCCGAAGCAGAATTTGAAATATAACATTTTTCTAATCCAAGCTTTTCTGAAAGTCTGTTGCAAAATTCTATTGCTTCCACCCAGCTTACATTAACCACCGGATAATCCTTTATTTTAACATCACAATCAATGCCTGTAACATAACTGTACAATTCATTGGTTACGGTTGTTTTCAGCAATAAAAAGGATGAAACATCCACTAATTCTTCCCTTGTATTTTTAGCCTTCCTTGTACCCGGAGCGGACATTTTATAATCGGAACTTAACCATTTGACAGGATCGATAAAGTCTCTTATTAGCTCCTGCCCTTTGGGGATTAAAACCATATTCTCTTTTATATATTCAGCTAAGTTCATTTAATCTTTCCTCTCAGTTTATAATATTTAACAGTATATTCTATGGCTTTATTATATAGCTTTTTAAAATTTTTGTCAGTTCAAGTCTGTATATTTGCTTATTTGAATAATAATTCCAAACCATCGTAATCAATATAAGTATTTGTAATAGTTAGGTATAATTATGTCATCTTATTTGTCTATGCTACATGATTTATAGGAAATTTTTTTTAATTACCCCCCTATAATAACAAAACAGCCACAAGTTAATAAAAACTTGTGACTGCTTTTATTATTTAGGCTGATTATATTAATCTTTCAGTAAATAATCAATTCTTAACACTAAAATACAATTTTTCTCTAAATCTATGAAATTAAACCAATTTCATTTGTTATTAATTAAGCTGCCTTATCCAGCATATCATGGATATATCTTTGCAGACCTTGCTCTGTACCTATTCCGTATTTCTGATTTGTAATGGTATAATACTGCATGATACGCTCTTTTGACAAAATCTCATTGGAAGGAATGCTGTCACCATATCCTTTTCGTGCTTCTATCCACGGTTCCTCATTATGTGTAATCTTCTCCAATACCTTTCCGCCATACATCCCAAATGTATTCACCACAAGTTCTATCACTCGCTTTTCATTATCCGTCAAGGCATCCTTTGTCCCATTCAGAAGTGCAAAACGTGCATCCTCAATAGGATTGTATTTAAAATCCCGAAACAATTCATATACTTCCGGATATACAGGGCCATGTACCCACGCCCTACAATCCTCTTCAAATATTGGCCTTCCATACAAAGCTGAATACACACCCTGAATAAAATATAATAATTTCTGCAACATAAGAGGTGTTATCTCTTCCAGTTTTTCAAAAATATATGCAATCACCCTAAGCATTTTATCGGAAACGGAAAACAATCTTTCTATACTTTCCGCAGCAGCAAAAGCTTTTCTATATGCAGCATCAGTAAGCTTCTCACGATTCTCCACAAGTTTCTTCTTCATGTATTTCGGTGAGGAAAGTGCTGTCTTAATAATGTCCGAATACTCCTTGGACGGTACCTGCCCTTCCAGATATCTGGGAATAGTTATCTCCCCAAATCCGATTGCCAAAGACAGCGGTGCTTTTCCTAGCTTATAGATTTTCATAAATTTTTCAATATCATCAATCGACACTAATCCCTCTGCTGCCCTATACTGCTCGTCAATTTCTCTGATATTCTTATCAATAAGCCCCGGAATGCTCATTTCCTCACCACACTCCATACAAACAGCAATGGTGATTGTAAAAGTATAATTCTTATCTTTTATTTTTTTTACAATATCCTTCTTTTGTAAAATGTACTCAGTCTCTTTTCTGCATTCAATGCAAAAATCTCTTCTCCTCTCTGCCACAATAGTTACCCCCAATTTATCTCTGATTACTTAAAATAATATGTAAGTGGATACTTCTGCTCATGGAATGAAATAATAATCACGAAACAGTTATCCAACTTATTGAACTTGATGTATAGGGATACTGTTTTCTCCCCTGTACCGTTCCTCTCTAAAAGGATCACATCCTTGCCAAATACATACAGATTCTCATGCTCAAAGCCTTTATGATTATTCTGCAATATTGTTGAAAAATCCATTGCATTAAGGTCCAGTATGATTTCCTTAGCTTTTGCTTCATCAATAACATAATCCAAAAACAAGTTTATGTTACCCTGTCGTCTGCTGTTCCTGTCAATCCTATAATTATCCTTTTCAACAGCTTCCTTCACCTCAAAAAGATACTGCTCTATATTTTTTCGATCTATATCCACTACATTATCCTCCGTAGAGTATATATTGTTCTATAATCAGAATAACTCTATGATTGCTTTTTGTCAATATCCTATCATCTTACGTAGCATTTCATTAGAAGAAAACTCCCCTCTTTTGTACTCTAACACATACAAAAACAGCCACAAGTTAACAAAACTTGTGACTGCTTTAGTATTTAAATAAATTAACTAATTACTCTAAATATCAACATTTCATCCAATCTCACATTATCTATAGAACAAGGTATACCACCACGCCTATTTACTTCCAATTTGTAGAAATCCATACAACTTCTTATATATTGAATTATCAACGGCGACCTACGCTTATATCCATATTTATTTAATAAAGTTCTAAGCTTTATTCTCACATAATCACTTCCGCCATACAGCATTTTAATACGAGCACTTTTAAAAAATAAATCAAAGTCAGAAAGTTCACTGCTTAATTGATTTATCTGTAATGTTTTATTTGTATGCTCAAAATCCCTTTGTATAGCAGTTAATTCCATATCAATTGCTTCTTTATCAAAAATATAATGCAACCAGTGATATGTATCTAAAATAAATTTCCTTTTATTTTCTCTATATGATTCGGAAAGAAGTGCTACATCATTATTCCATATTAAATCAAGTATTTTGTTCTCTTCCCGGCATCCAAGATTCATATCTCTTAATACCAATGCTATATCTATTGCCGAATAAAATAATCCATACATTATTTATCACTCTTCTCCCCATTGCAGCTACGACAAAGAATCTGTAAATTCTCTACAACAGATTTACCACCATTATTCATAGCAACAATATGATCTACTTGGAAAGGAACTCTGGTTTTGTCTGTAAATCCACAGCAGGCACAGTGATAATTACCGTCTTTATCTGTATGCTTTTTAAATGTTTCATCTCTTAAATGTTTTTCATAATCCGGATAAATCTCACCAATTTTATGAAGCGGTAAATCTTCCAATTCCTTAGAACCATATTCTACTTGTGGTCTTTTTTCACCACCATATATACGCGGATCCGATATTTTTATCAACTCAATATCAAGCTGCCTTCTAAAATATATCTTTCTACCAAAGAACAATCTAAGCATATTGTCATCACCAGACTCCCACAATTCATCAATGTATGCAGATTTTTTGCGTTCACCCATGTCTTCGTCCCAAATATGCTGTGCAATCTTTGATATATCCAGCTTATTTCTATCCACCTCTTCAAATGTATAGAATCTTGGTGCCTCCTCATACTGTGCATAGTATTTTATGATATTTATAACATCTCTGCTCTCATATGGTGGAATCATTTCTCCACAGAAGAATGAATCACTACACTGAGCCTCCATCTCAGTAAGCTGTTCCTGTGTTAAATACTCCTCTGTTACATCAAATGACTTAAACAATGAAGAAAGTGAATCCATAAGATTCTTATAAGCCTCCTGTGTACTGTCATATACCATTACCTGATATGAATGATCCATTCCGTTTTCTTCCAGATATTTAAATGCGTACATTCCTATAGGAATTCTTTTCTCAAAAGGAACTCTTTCCAAATTTGTTGTATCAACCGAATCATCCAGTATTCTTGCAAACTCTTCAATCTTCGAAATTGCAATCATTTGAATATCTCTTTTAGCACGCTCGGAATCATCACTATCTTGAAAATCATTGTTTCCTGCAAACAAGCTTTCCGGATTCACCCATGCAATATGCTCATTCCAATGATCTATAAATGAAACTATATATGCATTTGATGTACCTCCCGCTGCGGTTCCCCTTAATGCTCTGCCCACCATCTGTGTCATCAAAATAGATGATACCGTAGGTCTTGCCAAAAACACTGTTTTTGTCTTTGGTAAATCCACACCCTCAGTCAAGATATTTACATTTACCAGTACCTGCAATTCACCGTTTCTGTAGGCTTCAAGTTTTCTCTCATTATCCTCTCTACTTACTGTCACTCCGGTAATACCGTCTCTGATATCAGATACAACAAAATCAGACTTAATTCCCTCTTTATTAAAAAGTGCACTAAGCTGTATAGCATGTACTACATTGACCGCAAATACTATTGTCTGTCCATATTCATACTGTTTTTCTTTATATGTTTCCACAATCAGCTTATTACGCGCAGCACTCTCCGCCATCTGACCTGCAATATCCTCCGGCAAATTATCAAGATATTGAATCCTTTCCCATGAATCAAGACCTAGACAATCTCCATAATCTTCTTCCGTAAAATAACTTTCAAAAATAGGCTTTGAAAGTATCTGCCTGTTTATAAGTTCTTTTAACCCTATTTGATATGTTATTCCTATATCTCCTCGAACAACCTGCCCTTCACAAACACCGTCAGAGTAAATTTTCCCTAAAAGTCCCTGTTCCTCCTCAGCTGTACGGAATGGTGTTGCTGTAAGACCTATTAACTTTAAATTTAGAACCTTCTCTTTTACATAGTTTATAACTTTTCTATAGGTTTTTGCTGTTGAATGATGTGCCTCATCTACAACCAAATACAGCTCTTTTTCTCCTTCCAGCCACTTATCAAGTCTGTCAATATTTCTACCTATGCTGTCCTTACTGATAATCAGCAAATTATCATCCGCCTTGATATCTATCGTTCTGTCATGACTTGATGCACCTGATACTATTCTAAAACTAAAAGAAGAAATATGAGGCATAACTTCCGCATAAGCAAACTTTTGAAAAGATTCAGCAGCCTGATCAAGCAGCATCTGCCTATGTGCTATCCAAAGAATTTTCTTTTTCCTGTCGATAGCATTCTTTAAAAGCCACATGGAAGCTGTATAAGTCTTTCCGCCTCCTGTCGGCAAAACCACCAGCGTACTATAGGATTCTTCCTTATTAATCTTATCCAAAGCTTCCATCGCCTTTTTTTGATGCTCATAAGGGCTTCTGATATTTGTTCCCTTCCTTGGTAAAATATCACCACAAGATTTAACTTCCACAGAAGTTTTCAAGTCATTTACAGAGCCTGTCTCCATCCCCATTACCTCCATTATCGCTTCATTGCTTCAAACCGGATTTACATTTATTTCCGATTCTTATGCTTTTTACTACTATTATAGCCGATATTAAACATATTTCATATAGCCCATTCCAACGACCGGATTTGCAGAGTAAAATGGTCGAAATGCGCAGCTAAACGGTCGCATCACCTTTTATTATCAGTACAGTCTCAGCGATGATAAGTATATTCATACATTGCTTTAACATATATTTATTTCATTACCATCTTTTATATTTCCCTTTGTAAAATCAGCAATACCCTCGTTAACAAAATCAGCCTCTGATATTTTTGCAATCTTTGACTCATAGTAATCCGGATTCATTACCACCAACTTCCCATATCCGTTTTTTGTAACAAAAACCGGACCATTTTGACACTTCTTTTCAATCTCAACCGTATTTTTAAGATCTCTCATAGGTATGATTTGCATATATTTACCTCCTAATTATGGCTATGTTATATACCTTATTTAGCCACATGTAAATCCGTACTTAACTTATGCATTTAAAGAACTTTGCGTTCTCTATTACAAAGGTAATACTGTATACTTATTATTTAAATTTACAGTCAATCTCCTTTTTCCTTAGATGGTGCCAAGGCCTTTTTACTCATCAATGCAATAAATATAATAGTTGGAATCAGAGCAATTATCGTCATAGTATCCGGCTTTTCCATCATCTTGCAATCGGTAGGGTTATCGGGATTGTAAGCTATTGTAATAGTATCTCCTGCTTCAAGTATGGAGTCCCTATTATTTTCCCTCCAGCTTATAACCTGTTTTCCCTGAACTGTATACTCCAGCCGGATTCTGCTTCCATATTCAATGTCCTGTCCCTGGCTGCTTTTCTGATAATTGTGTACATCAAGAACCCTCGCCTCTGCCTTAGGATAAGAATAGTAAGGAGCTATCTCCCGTATATTGACAATAAACCCTAACAATATCAAGATAATAGATATAATCACTATTCCTATCCGGATTGACTTTGCAATAAATTTTTTCATAATCCCTGCTCCCGTTTAAATGACAATACTATACATGCTGTCCATTTATATTTTCCTTACCACAAAATAATACCTATGTGTTCTTCCCCTTATAACCCCATTTTTTTCAAGGATTTCCTGTGCTTTAAAAAGTTCTTCCTGATACTTTTCTACACAAAATCCCGGAAATTCCCACTCAATTATTCTTGCAAACCATACCAATGCCCCGACATCATAAAATTCAATGGAGCCGTAGGATTCTGACTTTTCTAAAATTTCAAAACCTTTATTTTCAAATTCTTTTAATGCAATTTCTAAATAAGCATCCTTGAACGGAACTTCTATATCTCCAAGTAAAAGTTCCACCAATTCTCTGTCATTTCGGGCTCCGACTTGTTGTGTCAGAAAAAGCCCACCCTTTTTTAGTACTCTTTTAATTTCATTTACATCATAATCACCATGTCGATTGGTTATTATATCAAAGCATTCATTTTCAAACGAAAGTTTGTCTCCTCCATCACAAGCTTTAAAGTTTATTCCTAATGGCAACAATCTTTCCTCACATATTTTTATATTCGGCTCATAACCTTCAATTGCCGCCGACAGATTAGGATTATGATTAAAGGATAAAAGAAATTCTCCACCGCCTGTTTCCATATCCAAAAGATAATCACTTTCTCTCAGATAGGTTTTTATTACATCAAAAAAATCCCAGGGGAAATCTTCTTCCTCTTTATATCTATTTTTTATATGTGAAAAATCCCAGCCTTTAATATATGCTGCTTTCTCTTCATTAAGCCATAAGTTTAAAAGTTCCATATATTTCTTCTCATTCATAAGTGAATTTCTCCATTATACTTTTACTATTTTTTATTATTCAATCATTATCATTCCGATACGCTTGTATCATACTTTACTCCAACAACCCGACAATATCATCAACTAATATACCCATACTCATCACCAAAGAATGATTATAGCTTTCATCACATAAAATCACCTCTTTTCCTACCGGAAAATAACTTCTAAGCCATAAAATAAATTTGGCATAGTCATATATTCTATTATCAGAATCAGTACCACCGGCTAAGCCGGTGGTTTGTTGTTTCGCCCTATAAGGGCTCTTTACCTGCGCTTGAGTCTAAAGACTCATCGAAAGTTCGCCAACCGCACATCATTTACTTGCTTAGCCCCTTGGGCTTATTTTTTCTTATTGCTTTTTATTATCGGCTCACCCGTAAACGGGTCTATATATTCTTTCATACTCATTTGGTCATATAACATATCTTCATTTAGCTGGTTTCTTATGTATTCTTCTATTTTTTTTGCATTTTTTCCTACCGTATCTACATAATATCCCCTACACCAAAAATGTCTATTCCCATACTTGTATTTTGGATTTGCATGTCTTTCAAATATCATTAGTGTACTCTTACCTTTTAAATATCCTACAAAATCTGATACACTCATTTTGGGCGGAATCTCTACCAGCATATGTATGTGATCCGGAC
>GL890588.1:55788-149355 GCA_000209465.1 Lachnospiraceae oral taxon 107 str. F0167
CATGTCTTTCAAATATCATTAGTGTACTCTTACCTTTTAAATATCCTACAAAATCTGATACACTCAGTTTTGGGTGGAATCTCTACCAGCATATGTATGTGATCCGGACATACTTCTGCTTCCACTATATGTACTTCTTTTCTTTTACATAACATGCTCAATATATTTGCTATATCCTGCTTTAGCTCTCCATATATTATCTTTCTCCTATATTTTGGTGCAAATACTATATGATACTTACAATTCCATGATGTATGTGATAAACTACTACTATCCATTTGGATACCCCCTTTGATATATTTATTGGTTGGCGAACCTTTTATATTATATCAAATTTGGGGGTTTTTCACATAACGCTAAAGCTATTTCAACCACCCGCATAGCAGGTGGTTTATTTGTTCTCTTGCGAGAACAGGGCCTTGCCCTAACAATTAAAATAGTCTATCGAAAAAGCACATCTATTTCTTTCCATTGAAAGATTAAATTGATACTCATCTTCATCATCTTCCCATGATATATTATAATTATACTCTTTGTTTTCAGATATAATGACATTTGGAAATCTTTGTTTTATATCCCTGTTAAATTTTTCTGTATCAAAATCATAATTTTCTTTTTCTTTTAAACCTATAAAATATGTTACCGCCATATTCCTCCTTTAAAACTCTAATGAATGATATACTTTATTCTATCCCTGTAATGAAAAAAAATGCAAGTAATAAAAACTGTAAATATATCTTAAAATCTCGAAATTCATAATGTAAAATGATATACTATTATATATTGATATATACCGATTTTGTTTTAAAAAGGTTTTGAAATGGGGGTTGAGATGGGCTTTTTTATAATCTCATTGTGTTTCGGCTTTATTGTATTACTATGCATTTTATTGACTGTTTATATGTATCTGAGGCTTTTTATAGCTGTAAAAACAGACAGTGAAGTTCCAAATTGGATATATAAATTTGGTCAGAGCTTTCAGGGCAGAGTACATATAAAATATGAAAATATTACAGAGCCTGCCGCTCTAATTGATGTCAATATTTTTATTTTTCTTTTTATTTTGGTGAATATTTTCTCGGGAATTTTTATTTACTACAAGAACTATAATTTCCACAGAGCAGTATATAGCTGTTTAAAATATGAATTTGTAATTATCACAATAACTTTTGGACTATACTCATTAATTAAGATTATTTTGATCTTACTCAATCACTCCAATAAATCAAGGCATTTATATTCACCATCAAATGCTGTAACCGGAGCAATCTTTTTGACAGTTTTCATCCTGACACTGTGGGTACATATGGTAGGTTTACCTGAAAAACCTATCTCTGTCCAAATTGACGTAAGCAATGTAATTGTCGGTAAAACAAAGGCATCCGTACTTTTGGATGACGGCTTTATATTTACCGGTAAAACTGCTGAAACTAAGATTATAAATAGTCACAATGATCATTTTTACTATGGAGAATTTGTAGAAATATCAAAATATGGTAAATCATACGGTTTTATGAGCCTTACCCCTACATATAAGGATTCTGATGAATTAAAAAACTGTATAATAACCTATTATGAAGTACCGGCTGATATTAAGGTGTTATCTGATATTAAATTTAATAATACAGATTTATATAAACTGCAAATAAGTGATTTTCAAACAAAAAATATGACAGAGATTTTTTCACTTAATCCTGTAGACTATAAAGAAATTAAAAATCCCGGTTTTTTTAAGCTTAAACTTCAGACTGTCAGCTATTCTCTGTGGAAAAGCTACAGTATTGAAGCAAACTTTTATGGAGACGATACCCCCTCATATTATTCCGTAAGAGCTCAACATACAATATGGGAATAAAATTTTAAAAGGGAGTGTAACAAAATCATAAAAATATGTTTTGCTACACTCCCTTCTCAAGGTAATTTGATGTTAATTTTTATTGAGGTGTTACTATCGGCTTTCCATCTTTATCGAGCAATGGTGTAAATCCTCCGGAATATCCGGACTTACGAAAAACATAGTTTATACCTGTTTCCGTATCAACCCATATTTCAACTACTTCAAGTACTCCCTGTTGATATACCTTCTTGAAACGCTCCATAAGTATACCTCCTAGCTACAATCTTTCTAGATTATAGCACAATACAGCGATGTAAATTATGATTATTTATTGTAAAATAATATTAATTAAAAATGAAGTTTTCTAAACATACTGATATTAAATGCTTTATTTATAAACAATTTATATTATTTATAGACTCTAAACTCCTCTAAGCAAAGATTTTGATCAGTAGTCACATTTAAAAATTCAATATCATGAGAAACAATAAATATAATATTATTTTCAGTTTTCATTTCCTTTATCAGATTTGAAATCTTTATCATATTATTATAATCCATACCGCTTGTCGGCTCATCAAAAAATATAAATCTTGAATCCTTACATAAAACCGAAGCAATAGCCACCCTCTGCTTTTGTCCGCCTGACAGGCTCATTGGATGTCTGTCTTTTAACTCCATAAGTCCAAGTCCGCTTAAAACCTTGTCGGCTTTAGCCGGATCTAAGTCTTTAATTCCAAGCTTTATCTCTTCTTCTACAGACTCTGTAAAAAGCTGATGATTAACATCCTGCATTACTAAAGATGAATTTTTTAACCTCTCTTTTTTGCCAATGGCTCTGCCTCCAAATACTATATCACTTTTTTCTTTCTCAACAAGCCCCGTTATCGCACGCAAAAGGCTTGATTTTCCACATCCGTTCCTTCCTGTTATTCCATAAATTTTCCCAAGGTCAAAAGAAACATTTTCCACCCTCAGTTCACCCTTATCTTTAAAATCGCAAATGAGTTTCTTAATAATCAAATCTTTTCCTAAAGGTCTTTGCCTGTTTTCTAAATTTATTTTATTTTTGGAGCGAAGCCCCCATTCATACAGGATATCATCCGGCAGCGATAAAAATACATCTCTTGTAAAACTTTCCTTGATTCTTCCATTTTGAATAATGATAATTCTATCCGCCACATCCATCAGATAATAAATCCTATGCTCTGCAAGTATAAGAGTTATACCCTTCTCCTTCAGAATCTGCAGCATTTCTTTTAATATATCAATATATTTTTCATCCAGATTGGAAGACGGCTCATCAAGTACTATGATTTTGCATCCTGAAATATAGCAGGATGCCACACATAGAATCTGCTTTTCTCCTCCCGACAACTCAAAGATACTGCGCCCAAGCAGGTGTTTTATAGGAAAAACTTTCAGCATATTTTCCATATGGCTCTCCATCTCTTTTCTGTCAAGCCCTATATTTTCAAGATAAAATAATAACTCCAAGGTTGTATTTACATTAAAAAAATGAGTCTTTGGATTTTGAAAAACACTTGCTATTATAAGTGAAATTTGATAAAGTTCCATCCCCTTTATCTCTTTACCGTCAACTTGTACTTTCCCTGTAATACGGGCATTTTCATATTCAAAAGCCAAACCGTTTATAGAATTTATAATTGAAGATTTTCCGCTTCCACTCTCTCCTGTTAGGAGAATGCATTCTCCTTCAGTTACTTGTAATGTAATATCTTCTAATATCTTTTTATCCTGTTCATAGAATAGTGATAAATTTTCTAATGTAAGCATAGTCGCCCCCCCACTACAATAACAGTCATTATAAAAGCATAAATAAAGTCAATAATATGTACCCTTACAGTAATATATCTTGTTTTCTTTATGGGATTGGCAATACATTTTGTTTCTGCCGCCTTAGCAATATCATCTGCAATATTTGATGAAATAATAAGCAATGGTACAGCAATGTACTCCAGATATTTAAGTGGGTTTTTGATTTCTATTCCCCTTATTTTCATTGCCATCTTTATATTATTTCTTTCTTCCTCAAATGAAGGGAAAAATCTAAACATCACCGCTATCGGTATGGATACCGCCTTTGGTATTCTTAAAAAATCCATCGACGACATAATGCTTCCCACATCTGATGTCTTAATCAGAAATTTCCCTGATGCATAAGGGATATAAAACATACGAACGACAAACAGCAATGAAAGCAACATCTTTATTACAAGAGGAAATTTTGCCAGAATTGTAAAATCCGGTACAAAAAACAAAATACCGAATACAATAATATTTTGTATTCCCTCTTTTCTAAATCCATTGATAAAATACATAATCGAAATAACAATTATCAACGCCCATTCAGAATAATGATTTATTGAATGTAATATGGTAAAACCCAGTAAGACTGTGACAAAAAACTTGGGTATAGGATTGGGATTTAGACTATTACTTTTTACAGAGTACATTAAACTATACCCGCCTTCATAAAATGCTTTTTAAGCAGTGCCTTTCCTATAAATGCTCCTATAACTCCCCCGACAATTGCACCTGTATAAACCAATGCCATATGCGGATATGTAACAAGTTTTACCAAAGCATCCACATACTCCTGCCCCATCATCATAGTCATCTCGATATACTTTTCTCTCGCCCACAGCATCTGCATAAGCGAGCCGCAAATCCATGTATTAAATATTGCAAATGAGAGCATATTGTATTTAAAAGAATTGTAATTGCCTATTCTTCTTATCAACTCGGCTATAAGCATTACTACAAATGCATGAAGAACAAGCATATATGTATGACCTTCCACCATCATAAAAAAAGGTGTAAGTATTCCAAAAATCAACAATGCCCAGGGCTTTTGCACCTTTGCCATAAACAACATAACAATGGTTCCGCTCACAATACCGAGTATTGTAGGATATACTAAAAACATAATCGGAATAAGTCCAATCATTCCTACACTAAACATCACTACAAAGTAAATAACTGCAAATACACCTATAGTAACCAAGTCCTTGATTTTTAACCTGTTCTCTTTCATATTAATCCCCTAATAATTAAACTCTTCCGCAAGTTTTGTCTTTTTAATCAGATTTTTATATACCTTTGAGTGCTCTATAAGCTCCTTATGAGTTCCCATATCCTCAACTACGCCATCATCAATCACAACAATTTTATCCACCTTTTCAATGGACTTTAATCTATGTGAAATAATAATAACTGTTTTGTTCTTAATAAGATTGTTTAAACTGTCCTGTATTTTCTTTTCATTATCCACATCAAGGCTTGCAGATATTTCATCAAGTATTAAAATCGGTGCATCCTTTAAAAATGCCCTTGCAATTGATAATCTCTGCCTTTCTCCACCTGATAATTCCGCTCCGTTTTCACCTATCTTTGTGTCAAATCCCTCAGGTAATTTTTCTATAAAATCCATACAATTGGCAAGCCTTGCCGCATTCTTTACTTCTTCATCACCTGCTTTTTCATTTCCCAGACGGATATTTTCTAAAATACTTGTATTAAATAAGGTTACATCCTGAAAAACAATTGAGATATCTTTGAATAATGAATCTGTAGATATATTTTTTATATCCCTGCCATCAATTAAAATGCTTCCTCCGTCATAATCATAAAGTCTTGATATAAGTCTAAGCACCGAGGTTTTCCCTGAGCCTGATACACCGACAAGTGCTGTAACCTCTCCCTGTTTTGCCGTAAAGCTTACGTCCTTTAAAACCGGTGTGTACTTGTCATAAGCAAAGGATACATTTTTAAACTCTATATCATATTTTGAAAGTTTGGTATCCTCACCCTCTTGAAGTACTGCACTTTTCATTTCTTTAATTCTTCTGACAGCAGGCTCTATATAAAACATTTCCGTAATACCCTCTTTTGAGATATCAAACAGTTCCTTTATTTTTATAGCCCCGATAATATATCCTATAAGATACAAAACCGTTATTTCATTATGTAAAAGCAGCCGTATTCCTACCGCTATTACTACAGCAACACTGATATAGGCAAGAAGTGAAGAAATCCCGATAAATACCATAGAAACAAACTCTACACCTAAATGAATCCTTTCACTTTCCTCCATCTTTTTATACAAAGCCTTTTTTACCTTTTCAGATTGATTAAAGCTGCTGATTTCCTGCTGTAATTCAATTGTTTCTTGAAAAATCTCTGAATTATCTCTCAAAACATTATAGTATTTACCATAAGCCGAAACTTCAGTTTCCTTTGCCAAAGGTATAATTATGAAGCTGAGAAGTGTGGGTATAATGGCGGCAAGTCCCAGTTTCCAGTTCCCAATCAACATGAGCAGCCCCATAAGCGGGAAAAACATCCACATACCGACCACTTTCGGTATGGAATGGCTCATCGCATGTTCAATTGTTTCCACATCAGCCATAATTGTCTGAGAAAGATCCGACAAATCATGTTTTGAAAAATAAGCAATTGGAAGGTCTGCCAGGTTCTTTGCAATTCCTTTTCTTAAATCTGCCGATTCCTTGTAGGTTGCATTATAAAGACTTACATATTCATTAGATAAAGATATGTACATAAATACCAAAGTCATTACTGCAATTATAATAAACTGCCAAGTGCTGCTTATATTTCCTAATGCCAGCTGATTTATAAGCCCCATTAAGATAAACATCGGTGCAAGATTGATACAATATGTCAGAAAACAAAACCATGTAGCCTTTGTAAGGTTCTCTGCCCCCTGTTCGGATAGAGCGTAACGATTTTTATAATAATTTTTCATTTGACACCCTCCAATTATTTGCAGTATTGTATAAGTTCAGCAATCTGCTATATATTCCATTCTTTCTTATCAGGGTTTCATTATCTCCCCTTTCCATCAGTTTTCCGTTTTCCAGTACAATTATCTCATCTACATTTTGTATACTCGTCATTCTGTGTGCAATCATAATGACAGTCTTATCCTTCATCAGATTTTTAAAAGCCTTTTGCAGTTCATACTCATTGTCTGCATCAATAGCTGCACTTGCCTCATCCATAATTATAATGGATGACTTTTTTAGAATAGCCCTTGCAATTGCAATCCTTTGTTTTTCACCACCTGAAAGATGAACTCCCTTTGAACCTATAATTGTATTTTCTCTTTCCTTAAATTTAGCAATGATTTCATCACATCCTGCAAGGCTCATAGCCTCCATAACCTCTTCTCGCCCTGCTTTATCATCAGCTAAAGCCACATTTTCATATATAGATTTTTTAAATAATTTGCTGTCCTGAAATACAAATGAAATATTTCTGATAATAGCTTCCTTTGTATATTCTTCAAGTGGGAAACCTCCGATTTTTATCTCTCCGCTGTCTATTTTATAAAATCCTGATAAAAGCTTTGCTATAGTGGATTTACCCGAGCCTGAATGTCCAACCAAAGCATAGGTTTTCTTCTCATCCAAGGAGAATGATATATTCCTTAAAACCTTATTTTCTCCATAAGAAAAACTCACATTTTCAAATTCGATATTAAAATTATCGAAATGCTCTCTCCTGCCATATGAAAGCTTATCTTCCTGCATTTTATTATATAAGTTTTCCAAATGCTCTATGGCATAACCTGCCTTAAACATGTTCATACTCGCCCACATGATTTTCATAAAGGAAACCATCATAACACCTGCCAGGAAAAAAATCATGATAAGCTCCACCGCTACAGTCTTCGGATAGCTTATTCCGGTCAAGAAAAAACTTAGAGGAATACTTATAATAGCAATCAACCCTAAAAATATTAATTGATATAAAACATAGGGCTTTTTACATGAAAGGGAATAATCATAGGCATACTTTGAATAATTTGTAATCGCCTCATGCAATGCCTTAAAAGATTTCAGCTTTGTACCAAAGATTTTAACAACCTGCACACCTCTGATATATTCAACCGTTTCAGCACTTAATGTATCCAGTGAAGCCTGATACAGCTTCATAAATTCACCATTTCCCATCATGCCCTTTAATATAAGTCCACTCACAACAGTTAAAATAATGATTGCCGTTCCTACACGAAAGCTTATAATAAATGACAGTATAATTGCAAAAAACGGAACAAGGAATGCCTGTGAATTATCCGGAAGCATATGTGCCACCGCCATATGAGTTTTTGCCGCATTATCATCTATTGTCTTTCTGATATAACCTGATGAATTCAAATCAAAGAATCTAAAGCTTGAATCCGTCAGCCCGTCAATCCCTCTTTTTCTTAAATTTGTTTCAAGTCGAAATGCCAACTTATGTGAAGTAATCCCTGATGCAAGGTATAACAGTCCGCTTAAAGTCAAATAAAAAACAATTCTTGTGGAATGAAAACCTGCATTTTCGTAATTTCCTTTAACAATAATTTCATCAAAAAATTTATATATATAATAATATCCATATACCATAAAGAAAGCTGAAATTCCCGATATTATAATTGCCAGATAACCTATAAGCTTATTATCAGGTACATATCGAAATAATTTCTTATAAACTTTCATCCTGATACCCCCTTTCCCTGTTCAAACATATAGATAAGCATTTTTTCTAAAATATGCCTGTTTTTCTTAAAACTTTCTCTGGCTTCCAAAACATCCGAAGCGATAATCAATGCACTGATAAAATCACTGATAAGCTGAAAAAGATTTGAATCACAAAGCCACCCCTGAACTTCACTCATAACTGTTTTAAACTTTTCCCTTGTATGCTCCTGCAATTCAACCATAATACTCATAAGTTCCGGATTCCTTTTTTTCTCAATCAGAAACTCAATATAAAGGGGAATAAAAGGATTGTCATCTATAATTTTGTCCACAAGTTGTTTTGCCATAAACTTATCTTCATTCCCCTTTTCACATTCTGTTAAATGCTCTTTAATTATTTTATTTCTGTAGTCGATTCCGCAAATCATGATATCTTTAAAAATTTCATTTACGCTTTTGTAATAGTGATAAACACCCCCTTTTGACAAAGTAGTTCCGGCGATGATGTCTTCCATAGTTGTCTTTCCAAACCCTTTTGCCACAATTACTTTCGCAGCCGAATCCATTATTTCTTTTTTTCTTTCCGCTCCGGTTAATCTCTTTGCAGCGCACATATCGCCACCTCCCTTTTCCGACGGTATCGTCGATAAGATAATTATATATCAGTTAGGCTTTACTAACAAGTATTTTTTATTTTTATTTTCTCTTTATCCTCTATACTTATTACTAATATAATTTTTATATCAAAAACTTTTACCTTTTATAAAAAATCTTGTAGTTTTGAAAGCAACATATTATCCTGTCTTTACAAAATCTGAAGTAAAAAAGTCCTCCTGATTTTAGATAAATTCTAAAATCTCGGAGGACTTTATTGATTTATATTTAATTAAATTGCCATTTTGATATTAGGTTTGTATTGTATTTTTAAATCTTAGAGTAACATAAGTTTTACTTTAAAAATCCTACACTACTCAGGCACTGAGTTCAGGTATTCTACCGCTTTTATCTTTAGTGTTATGCCTAATACAGCTCATTATGCTTTACTTATAAGCTTTTAAAACTATAATGATATTAGTCATCTATCTCAGCACTGCTTGAGATTATAGCTCCGTTTGAAACATTGATATCGTACTCATATTCCATATTTCCTACTTTAAACTCAATCTCATAAACTTTAATACCATTCTCATAGTCAATCTTTGCCTTTGTAAATCTTGCCGATCCCACTCCTGCATGTGAAAGAGCTATCTGCTTTGCTTCTTCTACTGAAATCTCTGACACTTGAGCCTTGCTAGGAGCCTCTTTGCTTGGCTGTGTAGGAATCACATAATTTTCAATATCCTTATCAACTGATAATATTGCTCCGTTTGCAGCATCTATTTCATAATCATACTCTACATTTCCGCTGTAAAACTCTACATCATAAACTTTTACACCGTCCTCATAATCAAGCTTTGTCTTAACAAATGATACTTTATCATTTGAAAGACCTGCATGAGCAAGTGCTATCTCTTTTGCTTTTTCTACACCTATATCTGCTGCCGGTGCAACTGTAGTCTGCTGTGCCGGTATACTATAATTTTCTATATCACGATCACTTGAGACTATTGCTCCGCTCACTGCATCTATATCATAATCGTATTCAACATTTCCGCTGTAAAACTCCACATCATAAACAAGTCTGTTATTCTCAAACTCAAGCTCTACTTTAACGAAAGTTACATCCTTTTCTGCAAGTTTTGCATCTCCAAGAGCTATCTTTTTAGCCTTATCGGCGCTTATTTTCTTTGCTTTATTTGCCTTATTTGATTTATTGGCTTTCTTTGCTACGGCAATCGCTTCACCACCTACGCTTCCATAATACGGAACTCCTGTTACTCCTGCTGCAAATAATAAACAAGCCACTGTTGCAACACCCATAAAACCTTTACTTAATCCATTAAACTTCTTCATTGTATACCATCCTTTCTTTGTACATAAAACTTTTACTGCTTTGTTAAATATACGCTCTTTTGATAAATTCCGGATATTCTTTCAAAAAAGCCCTCTTCAAAATATATATGCACTGTAAATACATATTTTTGAAAGGTCAGGGAATTATATTTATTAAAAGTACAAACCCCTTATTTTACTTTGCGCTGTCTCTATAAGTTAATCATCTACCGTCGACGTTTATATGGACCTTCTTATAAGACTACCGCTTTTTCAAGTTCTCTTTTTTACCCTTTCACTATATTAATGCACGAGGATGGCATTTTATTGCATAGTTTTAAAATTTTTTATTTTTATTTTCAGGATGATAAAAAATCTAAATTTTATTCTATATTTACCATATCACGATTTGTTTTATAAAATGCCGCTCTTGAAATCTTACTCTTTTCCAAGTATCCATGCTTTTCCAGATTATTTAAGACCTTTGTTCTAAAATAGGTTGAATCACTAATACCTAAATGCTGTGCTATTTCTGAAACTTTGTGTGCCTTAAAATAACAAAATGCCAATACTTTTTTATCCTGCTCCGTTCCACTTGGCACAGGTACAAAACTGATAATCGGACTTGTATCATCTTCAATACCTTTCTCATATGTCAAATCAGGAAGTACCAATGTAAAGTGATCCGACTTTGAATAAATATATGGTTTATGAGCCTCATCAACAACAGCGTATTCCTCCATAATTTTATCAAATCCTGTTCCTGCCGCCTCCATTACATTACATGCAACAAGTATACCTGATATCAATTCATTTCTTCTTTTTGAGATAATACCTGAAAGATCATATGTTTTTCCAAGCTTTTCTCCTCTATAAAAACCACCCGGTGAAGATATTTCCAATCTATCCTTAAACATATCTACTTGAATCTGAGTTCCATCAAGATAATAATCTCTATGAGCCACAGCGTTTATTACACCTTCAAATAAAGCCCTTGCCGGATATGAATCTACATTCACTCTTGAGTCTTCAAGCTTTGTCATCCCATGATTCATTCTTTGGCTCACAAAATCCATAATATAATTTATGGTCAATACTATATTACCATTAAAACGATTTATAGTGACAACTCTATCACTCCCCTTATGAATTCCTGAAAATACCGAGCACTGTACTTCTGTTTTCTTCCCTTCATAATCATCCAAAAACAAAACTGCACCATTTGATAAATAGCCTTCTTCGTTAAAAAAACCAATTGAACGCAAAGCCTTTTCCTTCAAATCTTTTCCATTGTTATTCTTTTTATAAAATGCCTTAAGATCTGATATCTTTGTAGAATTGTACTTTATATCCGATGTCAAAATATCATACTGAGTGTTTTTACTTTTTATGCTCATTTCAATAATTTCTTCATAAGTAGCACCATTTGTAAAACCGTCACGCCTCATAAAGATAGACGGAATATTTTTATATTTTAAAATCACCGGTTTAATATTGGATTCTTCAATACTCACCTTCAATATAAAGCGCTCTTTTTCATGCACTTCATACCTTATAAAAGAAATCTTCATTTCCGGTCTGGGTGTCAAATGCTCATTTACCCGGTTATTAAAATAATTTCTTTCATTATCAGCAGCTTTTCTATCAAAACCAATCAACTTATTTGTCTTGTCTTCTACTCCAATATAGAAATCTCCACCTGATGCATTTGCAAATCCTGCAATACTTTTAAGCCAGCCAAGTATGTCATCCCTGTTTAAAAAAGCTTTACATTCCAATCTATCGCTTTCAAGCTTTATATCCCCGATTATCTCCTCCAAGTACATATTTATCACCTCTTTTTGAACTACTTCAATGTTACTTCAATATCACTTCAAAGTCAACTTCAATATCACTTCAAAGTAAACTTGAACAAACTTCAAATTACTTTCAATTAATTGCAGGGCTCTATTATAGTGCTATGCTGCAATACAAAAAATTATTACAAGGTTTAACCTGGGTTGATTTTAATTACACATTCGTAATATCGATAACAACAGATATTAGAATTAATTTTTACTTTGACTATCCTTAAAATTCGTATATCAGTCTTAGATATAGCTTCAAATAAAAAAATCCCCGGCTTTAGATTATTTGTCTAAAACCGAGTGGATTTTATTGATTTATATTTAATTAATTGCCTTTTTGATATTAGGTTTGTATTGTATGTTTTTAAACTTAGGGTACATAAGTTTTACTTTAAAAATCCTACACTACTTAGGCACTGAGTTCAGGTATTCCACCGCTTTTATCCTTAGTGTTATGCCTAATACAGCTCATTCTGCTTTACTTATAAGATTTTAAACTATACTGATATTAGTCATCTATCTCCGCACTGCTTGAGACTATGGCTCCATTTAAAACATTGATATCGTACTCATATTCCATATTTCCTACTTTAAACTCAATCTCATAAACTTTAATACCATTCTCATAGTCAATCTTTGCCTTTGTAAATCTAGCCGATCCCACTCCTGCATGTGAAAGTGCTATCTCTTTTGCTTTTTCTACACCTATATCTGCTGCCGGTGCAACTGTAGTCTGCTGTGCCGGTATACTATAATTTTCTATATCACGATCACTTGAGACTATTGCTCCGCTCACTGCATCTATATCATAATCGTATTCAACATTTCCGCTGTAAAACTCCACATCATAAACAAGTCTGCTATTCTCAAACTCAAGCTCTACTTTAACAAAAGTTACATCCTTTTCTGCAAGTTTTGCATCTCCGAGAGCTATCTTTTTAGCCTTATCGGCGCTTATTTTCTTTGCTTTATCTGCCTTATTTGATTTATTGGCTTTCTTTGCTACGGCAATCGCTTCACCACCTACGCTTCCATAATACGGAACTCCTGTTACTCCTGCTGCAAATAATAAACAAGCCACTGTTGCAACACCCATAAAACCTTTACTTAATCCATTAAACTTTTTCATTGTATACCATCCTTTCCGTGTTCAATAAAAATTTTTTTAAACTTTTACCGCTCTGTTAACTCTGTTAAATATACGCTCTTTTGATAAGTTTTAAATATTCTTTCAAAAAAGCCCTCTTCAAAATATATATGCACTGTAAATACATATTTTCGAAAGGTCAGGGAATTATATTTATTAAAAATCCAACCCCTTATTTTACTTTGCGCTGTCTTTATAAGCTAATTATCCACCGTCGACGTTTATATGGATTTTCTTATAAGACTACCGCTTTTCAAGTTCTCTTTTTTATCCTTTCATTATATTAATGCACGAGGATGGTATTTTATTGCATGGTTTTAAAATTTTTTTATATTTTTTAATATCATGGCTTTTATTAAGTAATTGTAGTTATATTTTATTCTTGATTTCTGCCTCCTTAGAAAGACTTACTATATTGCTGTAGATAAAGAGTGCCGTTTCAAATACAATGACCGGAGTACATATTATGGTAAGCAGCTTTGCTCTTTCTCTTAAATAATATGACAAGCCAAATCCAATCAACTACACTGTTACAAGTGGAATTATAAATATTTTATCCAATCTGTGTCCCTTTTTATTGTAGCTTGTTGAGTACAGTATTACCTGATTTAATTTCCACTTTATAAAACTCTGCTAATTGCAATATTTCCAAGTCCAAAAAATCCATATGCCAAGACAAGGTGTTTTTCCTTTTTGAATTAACCGGTGAAATCATTATACTTTCATCTGTATCAATACCGGTAAATTCTATTTTAATATTGTATTTATTCATATTGGAATCGTCTTTTGAAATATAAGCAACTTTCTTTGTACGACACAAATGCTTTATTTTAAATATATTTCTATTAATATCTGCCGCGCCGTCTACTGCATTTTCTATAGTAATCTGTTCAATAAGTGCATATTATGCTTCTATAAGTATCTTCCACTTACCGTTTCGTTTTCCGTTCTCACAAGCAATTAAACCTTTTCCTGCATTTCTACCGTACATCTCTTAATTGTTCTCTCTGACTTCCCTACAAGCTCCGATATCTGCTTTTGAGTTAATGCCGGATTGTTTTTTAAGATATTTATAATAGCAAACAAACTTCAAATCACTTTGAAGTGGTATTTCTATTTACATGACCATCTCTATAAGTCTGATTATCTCATCCATAATAGATTCGAATTCTATATCTTTAGCATATGGATTCTTATTTTTATATCTTATCCACCTATATTTAATATATTTATTATTGTAAATTCTGTTTGCAATATTTAATGAGTTTTCTTTTGTCAATATTGTATTTCTATACTTAAAAGTAAGTGATACCGCAACTCTCAATGAATCAAAATTTATTTTATTTGTTTTAGTTTTTAATATTGTGTATATATCATAAAAGTCTTTACTTCTGCTATTGTTCTCAGCTCTGGTCAAAACCGTTTGAAGCTTTTCTGATATAACAGATTCCAGAGGATAAAGCATCAACTTTATTTCCTCACCAATAATAGTTGTATAATTATCCAATTTAGGAAATGGATATATCGGATCTCCGGTTGCAATATCTATTGCAAATTTAATTCTCATATTAGATAAATGTCCAACGATATAAAATCTTAATCCACCATACTCATCTTCCAACCTTATTTCATCACAATCTCCTACAGTCTCAAGCCATACCCCTGTTCTAAACTCATCATATAAAACACTGTCAAGAATTTTTTTAATCTCTACAGAATCAAGCCTTACCCCTTTAACTAAAAAATCAATATCTTGGGTTGATCTATTTTGTACACCAAGTGTATATGTTAAAAGCATTCCTCCCTTTAGCATAAAATTTTCTTGATACTTACTCTTTGACAATATTTTTAGAAATTCATCGAAAAAAACTTACTTAACACCAGATTATAATTCAGACCAAACGACTTTGCTTTATTTCTCAGCTTACTTGTAATACTGTCTTTATTCATAGGCAAGTACCTCCAAAATACTCTCAATCTGCTCTGAAATACCAAATATATTTGCGTAATCTCTAAGCTTCCATATATCTCTCGAGCTGTTTTTAAGATAAAATTTCCAAGCTTTAGAAAATATCTCCGGATCCTGTCTTTTCCTATCTCTAACTATATCACAAATAGTTCTCTCCATATCATAAACATAAACAGGATTTCCCATATCAGTTTTTTTTTTACAATGCCAATTTTATACCAGTCCTTTTTTACTTGATGTACATTAACCATCCCCTTAAATCTCCATGGATTATACCCCTGATATACTGTAACTTCATTTATGTATGGAAGTCTTTCGGTTAATCCATGTATGTATAAGGCAGTTTGATAGGAGTATATACACACTTTATTTTGAAGTTGAAAGAAGTACATTTCATCATAGTTGTCAAAGCCGTTATCAAAATATATTCCTCTCCCAATTCTCTCAAGTTCTCCCTTTCTGACCATATCTGTAAGATACCATGAGTCAATACCGTATTTATCAGCTTCTTTCGCAGTAATTATACCATTATTTTTTTCTATAATTTTTTTTATATTATCTGTATTCATAACCCACTTCCTTTTGTGCTTTATTATATAATAAACACAGCACAAAAGGAAGTGAGAAATATCCATTAAAAGATTTTCAAAAAGGTGGGTTGAAAATTAACCCACCCAACACCTGACATAGAGCTGAAATACAGACACCTCACTAATGGTTTTAAGTCCAGCGATAAGACATTTTTCGATTATTTATTCTTTAGAAACTTTGCAATTTCATCGACGAATTCTAGGTGCCATGCATCAGAATTCAGCACACCTTTATAACACCTTGAAAACTTGGCGCCTACATCAGGGGTACACCAACCGTTACCATAATTAATAAGCAAACCCATCTTCTCCATAATTTTATTTAGGGCATTTACACTTTTTATATCTAGTCCAATATCCTGCATTTTTTTACTAATTTGCTTTTGTATAAATCTCTATTGTAATTATACAACCTAGTTTTGCCTACTTATCTTATCCTTGAATCATCAAGTTTATTTGTTATCGCTCTGTACAGATGTGGTTAATTCCATCATCTTTCGCGCATATGTATCACCATCAATTTCTTCATTGGCATACTGTTGCATAAGCTCATCAATCTGTTCTTTAAGTTCTTCTCTTGTCATTTTATTTGCCTCAAAAATTAATCATTAACATTTCTAAAATCTTCTTCTGACTCGTAAATATCATCAGAGGAAATACTATTTTTATGACCGCACTCGGTACACTTCCATACATAATGATGGTCGTCAAATCCTGGCTGGTCATTTAAATAAGCATTGCAACGGTCACAATACCAATCAATCCCCGGAAATCTTTCACTCATTTTAAATACCTCCTTCTTCATCTGGATGTGTAGCATCGTACTCTTTAATACCCTTTATGATTTCTTCTTTTGCCTTTTTTATCTCAGCAGCATTATTTTTCTTTTTATATTTGAAGTAATCAACTACTTTGATAGTTGCGGCAGTTAATAAAGATGCTCCGATTGCTGCAAATCCTATCCAAGGTGCCATCTCCATTTTGCCTGCATCTTTACTTGCCTTTTCAAGCAGCTCAACATACTTTTCAGGGCCTCCAGCGGTCTTGGCTGCCTTTGACAATTCTGCGTAATCCCAATTCTGTGCCATACTATTCCTCCTCTTGACCTTGAACCTTTTCATCAAGTTCTTTTATTAGCTTTTTTGCTTCATTGATACGTTGCTGTTCTTCTTCAATCTCCTCTTGAAGAGGCTTTATACTTTTTTCTTTCGAACAATGTTTTCTTTAGAAGATTGTATATTGGCTAATAGCAGTTTACGTATTTCTAATGTGTTTAAATGAGCGTTTTTGATTTTATCATTCTTAATAAATTGTTGAGCAAGAAGTCCTCCAACAATGGCAACGGTTGCTGTATTAAGTCCAACCGGAGAAACTAACAGTCCACCTGCAATTCCGGCGTACTTAGGAGAGGTATTTAGAAAAGCATCCAGCATAGATTTTGTTACTATATTTCCGCCTTTTCCTGATTCCTGAATCGATTCAATCTTAGCTGAACGAATCTACCTTCTTACGGTTTCTGGATTTGTATTTAGCATATCAGCTATTTCTCTTACGCTATAAGTATCCATAGCAATTCCTCTGGTATTATTATATCACGACAAATATAGTAATATAATATAAATATAGTAATAAACTGCAAGTAATATATTAACAAGAAACCCTCTCGACCTTGTTTGGCCGTGAGGGTTTGCTCTTAATTTTGCCAATTCATTATTTTTTCTGCACCTATTTCAAGAACGTCTGAATATTTTACATCTTCCATCATAATTTGCTTAAGCTTATTCTCCATTTCATTATCAACAATAAAACTCTCTCCATTTAGGTTTAGTAAACTTTTTTTTAGAATTTTTTGTAGGATACTATCATCTAATACTTCTTCTTTACTTTTACCAATTAAATAAACAGCATAGAACAGAACCACAGCTTTTTTATTACTATAAGGATTTAACCTTATCTTTTCATGTCCTTGATAGAAAGTCTCACTCACAAAGCGTTTTATTGATTTTTTCTGCAATGTTGATGCCTGTGTTATTTTTTTCAATTGATTGAGAAATATTTTATTCAATCTCTCATTTGACATAACAGAATCATCATCTACGGTTGTAAAACATTTAGCTAAGTTAAACCATACCGGATATAATTTAGCATTAAGAATTGGAACCGTTACCTTTGGAATCATTAGAGTTACACCATTAACCACTCCTGCTCTCATAAAATTATCCGGAGACAATGTCTCTAAAAACTTCTGTTCTGCTTCGCCTTGATATCCGTGATTTTAAAAATCCCCTTATGCGGTGGACAAATCAACCTGAAAGTTAATCTTCTCAATTTTAGCTTTCATATCTGACAATATTTCCTTCGCTTCAACCTATACTCGAGACATAAATACTACCATCTCAACATGATAGCTCCTTGCAAACTGATCAACCAAAATATTTAAAACGCTATATCGAAAGTTCAAATAACATCATAGTCTAAACGTCACCATTAAGTATATCAACAATTATTTAATATATTATCTATATTCTTATATTTTTTTTGTGAACTTGTCTTATAGTCCAATAATGTTAAGCTATTATTTTCCTCAGAACCTATACGCTTATTGAGTATATTCAATAATTCATCTTTTGTATACACTAAAGCTCTCTCTTCAATTACTTCTAACATTTTGTCTTTATCCAATAGGAAATATTGTTCTCTATAAATATTGTCATACAATTTTTCCGTTTCATTAGAGCCAACTAGGTCTTTCCCAAACTTATCTTTAAAATTATCATCTAATTTTTTAATCCAGTCACCTGTACCACTATCGTTTTCTGCAAAACAATAAGCATTGTCGTATATTTGACTATTACAATTCATTTTCTTTAAAATATAATAATAGTCTTGTTCATTATAATATTCTTTACAAATTTCAATATGGTAAAAGCGTAATTCTGCTTCAGCGAAGCTTCTAACTGAACAACAATAATCAATTAGAAATCTCTTAAATACATCTATCTGATTTCTATGTTCAATCTGATTTAAAATTAGTTTTAAATTTTCTTCACCCAAACGATAACAATGAATAGTACCATCTGTATATGTTTCACATTTAATCTTTTTATTAGATATTTCTTTAAAATGCATTTCAACATCATCCTTTAAAAAAACTGCTGTTGATTCTAACAAAAATTGCTCTATATCTAAAAAACCATTTTTTTTCCACCCCTTATACATATGTTGAACTGATGACCTTACAGTGTTTATACAGTATTCATTAAAGCAATCATATATATCTGGATTAAACTCAATAAATTTAATAAGACTAATAATTCTGCTTGAACGCTTGAACTTTTCATATGCTTCTATAAAATCATTATATGTTAAATTTGATTTATTATATATCAAGCTAATATACCAACTACTAAATGTTTCAACTTGAATTTTATTCAAAAGTTTATCTTCATTATCCTTAATGATCTTCTTATAGCCTTTATGGTCACCATTATACATATATATTAGTCCCAATAAATTCGAATCTCTATTTCTAATAGCGTCATCATCCTCCCATATAAATACCGATTGCCACAAAAACTTAAAAAGCTCATTTTTTCTTGCCTGAGTCATTCTATTTAAATATCTAGTATAGATATACTTTTCAAATCCAGATTCTGCAACTCTTAAATAATATTCTTTCAAATCTTCTACAATTTTTATATTTATATCTCTTGCAAGAATAGCATCTCTTAAAAATACTATCTCAAATGCCTTTCTTATCAGGTCTCCGGCAGTTTCTTTTCTTATAGGCTTTAAAGTAAGTTCTTCACTTTCACTAATTATAGGATGAGCCGCATAATTTCTCTCCTTTTTCAAATGTTCAAGTTCTTCTTTTTCTACCTTTGATATAATTTTCATATCTTCACATATCTTATCTATAAGATATGTTTCCCAGCTTGGATCAAATGGATTATTTTTCTGTTTTTGTTTTATTTCATTATATATTACCTTAGCTTTTTCTTCGTCATACACATCTTTTAATGTAATTAACTTTTGCATAAGATCAAATATCAATGTTGTATATAGGACAACGACACTTGCTCTGTAATTTCCATTCCTGTAACAAGATACAACCTCTTCTAAGTACTCTTTTGTTTTAGGATTTACAACTTTTTCCATTTGATCTTCTAATATAAATATTTCCATTATAGTAGCCTCCTATATAAATGAATTATTTAATTAAAGTATATCATATACTTCTTCTCGCTTCAATTTTTCTCTCCATCACCACTACACTCTCCGTATGATAACTCCTAGCAAACTGATCCACCACTGTCAGTTTCTTAAGTTCATATTCCTTCTCGCATAAAATCTTTAAATCCCTTGCAAGTGTTGAGGAATCACAGCTTACATATACTATTCTCTTTGGCAACAATTTTAGCATTGTATCTATTGCAAGCTTATCAAGCCCTTTTCTTGGCGGGTCTACCACTATTACATCTATATCTTTTATATTGCCGTTTTCGTACTCACCTGTGATAATTTCCTCCGCCTTTCCTACAAAGAACTTTACATTTTCTATATTGTTAAGCTTGGCGTTTTCCCTTGCATTTTGTATGGCGGCATCTACTATCTCGACACCGTAGACGAACTTTGCAGACTTTGCGAGGAAAAGTGAAATCGTACCTATACCGCAATACATATCCCATACTGTTTCTTTACCGGTCAGTGCGGCATATTCAAGTGCCTTGCCATATAATTTCTTGGTTTGTACAGGATTTACCTGATAAAATGACTGCGGTGATATTCTAAACTTTACATCCCCTATATAATCCTCTATATATTCTCTGCCATATATGGTAAATGTCCTATCACCCAAGATCACATTCGTGTTTTTCTTATTTATATTTATGGAAACTGATTTTAAATTATCCCCAAGAACGGTACACAGACTTTCAACAAGTTCCCTGTTATGTGGCAAATTATCGGCATTGATTACCACACATACCATCAACTCACCCGTAGCAAAGCCCTTTCTTATAAGTACATGCCTTATTATGCCGCTTCCATCTTCCTCATTGTAGGCATCCACCCTATACTTATCCATAAAATCAAGAACAGTCTTTAACACAGTCTTATTTTCCTCTATACCGATAATACAGTCATCAAACTCTACAATGCTGTGAGTTCTGCCTGCAAAATAACCTGTGATGTTTTTTCCGTTCTTTCTTCCGAACGGAAATTGGGATTTATTTCTGTATCGGTATGGCTCTTCCATTCCGATAATTTCTTCTATCTCTACATTTGACAGATCAAATCTGCCTATTCTTTTTAGATGATTTTCCACTTTGTTTTGCTTAAGTCTAAGCTCCGCTCTGTAGTCAAGGCTTTGCAATGTGCATCCTCCACAGCTTCTTGCCACCGGGCATTTTGCTTTTACTCTGTCGGGACTTTCCTTAACTATACTGTCAAGTCTGGCATATCCATAGCTTTTCTTTGTTTTCATCACCTTGGCTATGACCTTGTCTCCTATAACAGTATCTTTTATAAACCATGTGAAGGCATCGGTTTTTCCGATGCCTTCGCCATTTTCTCCAAAGTCTGTTATATTAACTGTTATCATTTCACCTTTTTTGTAATTTAATGTATTGTCAGTTTTCATATATCTCCGTTATACTGTTTGCTACAATTAATCCTTTTCTCTATTCAGACTATTGAACAAATATATTAAAGTGTAGAATTCACCTATATTATACACTTGTCTTTCTATAATTACTCTCAAGTAATTTATTATAGCCGAGCCAGCCTGTAGCACCTTCCTGTCCCTGTGCCAAAAGTTCTATAAAGGTCTCCATCTTTGCATCCGCATTATCTGCCAGATTGAGCGCCAATGCCTCTATAATTGCCGGCTTTTTCGGGGAACCGTATTCAAGTTCTCCGTGATGTGCCAGTATACAATGTATCAGCTCATTTGAAAGCTTTTTCGGGAATCCGGGAATCTTATCAATATGAGTTTTTAATATCTCCACTCCTATCACTATATGCCCCACCAACTGACCTTCATCAGTATAATCATTTGCAGGAAATGCCGACAGTTCTCTGGTCTTTCCTATATCATGGCAAAGTGCGGATGTAATAAGTAAATCATGATTTAATGAGCTGTAATTCTCACAAAAATACTCACAAAGCTTTGCAACTCCCAGAGTATGCTCCAAAAGTCCGCCAAGGAAACCATGATGTACAGTCTTTGCCGCCGAAGATGCTTTGAATGTGGTTTGAAATTCAAAGTCCTCAATAAAAATAGCGGTTAAAAGCTTATTTAAGAAAGGATTTTTTACTGATTTTATCTTTTCTTTTAATTCAGCAAACATTTTTTCAATGTCTTTTTTTGATACAGGTACATAGTCGGATGCGGTATATTCCTTTGCATCCGCCTCTCTTATCCTTGCCACCTTAAGCTGCAATGTATTGTTAAAAGATGTAACTTCAGCATCTACCACCACAAAGGTCATAGCATCCACATCGGATATTCCCGGAGAATACAGATCCCATATCTTTGCATCAATGCTTCCTGTCTTGTCCTGCAAACTAAGACTCGCATATTCTTTACCGGTCTTTGACATTGCAATTGTTTTAGATTTGCAAAGATAAACCTCTGAAATATGCATTCCTTCTTTTAAGCTTTCAATAAATTTCATTTTCTACCCTTCTAGCTCCTGGCACCAATAGTTGTCTCAAAATCCAATTCTGTAAATCCATCTTTACCGGAACGATTCACTTTGATATTTATAACTTGGTTCGGTTTTAGCTTTTCCATTATATTTTTAAACCCTATTATAGAGTTTACTTCCTCATCTCCAATCTTGGATATTATATCCCCTGATTGTATCCCTATATTATACGCCGGAGAGTCAGCTCTCACCTCCGAAACATATACTCCGTTCGGTATATTTCCCGGTGCCTTTGCCTTGTCTATATCAAGCGCCCTCACTCCCAAATAAGAAGAACCTACACCATTTGTCATATTTTCAATAAGCATTTTCAAATCCGATATACCGTATGCCATGGATATGGAAGAATTATCATCCAGATTTGAAACCACGGCTACCAAATCTCCTGATGTATCTATAAGAAATGTACCTATACTGTCTAAATGCTTATCACAATATATTACTCTTCCATATCCGTCAAAGAAGCTTGCATTCTTTTCAATAGCGGTTATATTACCGATATCCATACTTCTTGACACTCCCACCGGACTGCCTATGGCGAGTATAAATGCACCTTTTTTCAACTGATATGAATTACCCAGTACTATAGGTTCTATGCTTTTTACCTTTTCATCCATTGAGGAAATATCCACTGAGAGTATCATAAGATTTGTCAGCTGATCTGTTCCAAGTACGGTAGCTTCTTTGACACTTCCGTCAAAAAATTCTACTATTATACCGCCTTCAATAGATATATTTGGAGTCAAAACAACAAAGCTATCACCCGACTTTGCTATTATGATTCCCGAATAACTGCTTTCATTTTGCAATGTATTATTGAACCAATCAGTGTCTGTGGTGATGGCATTTATTTTTACTATTGTACTGTCTTTATTTTCTGCAACTCTGCTTAGAGCTTCATACATATGCTCCAAGTTTTTCTCACTCAAATCAATACTCTCTATAGCCGATGCCACTATGTCCTCTACGTGTTCTGAAGATTCTGTCTCCTCGGCCGTTTCAATGCTGCTCTCCTCTGTAGGTATCTCTATAGTTGTCTTTGATTTTTTACCTGCCATATTTTTGTTTATAATATATGATGTCAATGCCATACTTGGACCTGCAACCATTCCAAAAACAATAGCAAGACAAGCTGCTGAGATTAAACTTCTATTGCGGCCTTTTTTATCCTCTATAATGGTCTGCTTTATAAAAGGATTTTTCTCATCAGGCTCATGTTCTTTTTTTGTATTCGGCATAAAAACCCTCTGCTTTCAAGATATATTGCATAATACCTTGTTCTCCCTAACCACGATTATAAAGGTTTAGTGTGGATTTATCAAGCAAATGTAATATAGATTTAACATATACTTCTTACCTATACTATCTTTAAATAGACAGCATTCTAAACATTGTCTGATAATCTTTTCTCTGTTTCTCTCTTTAATATAAAATAAAGGCTCGCCGCCACGGGTACTGCCACAAATACCCCAAAGATTCCGCCCATACTGCCGCCAAGTGCCACAGCCACTATAACCCACATACCCGGAAGTCCTACAGAACTTCCGACCACCCTGGGATATATTACATTGTTTTCAAATTGCTGAACTATTGTATGTAATATTATAAAAATTACCATGCTCTGCAAGGACTTTGTAAGTATCATCAGGGCACCTATAAAAAGCCCCGCATAGGCACCAATAACAGGTATAAGTGCCGTCACTCCCACCAATATGGATATTGAAGATGCATAAGGTAATCTTGCTATAAGCATCACAATATAGAGTAAAACTCCAAGTATTATCGCCTCTTTTACCTGACTGATAAAATAATTTTTAAAACTTGTATTAAATACCTGCAATGTATCAATTACAGTTTCTCTTTGAGACGGCATAAATGCTCTAAGCAGCTTATCCCCCTGCAATGCTATTCTTTCCTTGTCCACAAGTATATATATTGCAAAAACCACTGCCATAAAAAGAGAAATAACGGTATTAAAGAATCCTGATATACCGCTTATAACTCCCGTGAGCACATTTCCAACTCCCGACATTACATTTTGTATAAGCCTTGTCAAATAGCTTGCAATATTTATATTTTTGATATCAATATTCATACTGCTCAAAATATCATTTATAAACTTATTATTGCCTATATCCGATATCAGGCTGTTGATATAGTCGGGTTTTACATACATTATTGAAGTTATTATTTTTATAAGCTGTGGTATTATAAGCCCTAAAAGTAATACTATCACCAATACAAAAGTAATTATTGATAAAGCTATTGCTACAGTTCTTATGATTTTTTTATTATGAAACTTTTTCAAAAGCAAATCTTCATAAAAATCCATGAGTATATTTATAATATATGCCATTATCGCCCCTGCTACAAATGGCACCAATGCTTTTGTAATATTAACTATATAGCCTTCAACAGCCTTAAAATATCGCACTATACTATATATTATTACGGTCGCTATTATAATATAAGCTATATATTTTTTCTTTATATTATTCACAATATTACCTTTCTGTCATTTTACAAAGTAAGAATTTACCTTCTTCATCACTTATATAAGCCTTCCACCTGC
Organism: Lachnospiraceae oral taxon 107 str. F0167; assembly: GCA_000209465.1. Lineage (GTDB taxonomy): Bacteria > Bacillota > Clostridia > Lachnospirales > Lachnospiraceae > Lachnoanaerobaculum. The sequence goes on from GL890588.1 coordinate 80,902, forward strand.
CACTCCAAAAACTTTTCCAATTTTATTCCCATAGCAATTAAATCTCCACTATCCTGTCTGCAAACTCTTTAGCTTCATTTATATCATGTGTAACAAAAAGTACACTTCTTCCCCTAGTATACTCATTTATCACGGACATTGCTATATCTTTTGTTTTTTCATCCAGCCCTTTTAGAGCCTCATCAAATATATAAAGTTTTGCATCCTTTGCCAATCCTCTGGCAAGCGCCACTCTCCTTTTTTGTCCACCGCTCATGGTATTTACTCTTTTTTCACTTTCAATACCAAGTTTATCAAGGATTTCCCTAGCAGTCTTTTGCTTTTTCTTAAGCAAACATACATTTGAAATTGCACTGAAATCTTCACTGAGCCTATCCTCCTGAAATACGGCAGATATATCTCTTGCAATAATGACCTCGCCACGGTCAGGTTTCTCAAAACCCATAATAATATTTAAAATAGTGGTTTTTCCCTTTCCCGACTTTCCCATAAGTGCAATATGCTCACCCTCAGCTATAGTCAGATTAAAATCCTTTAAAACCTCTATACTTCCAAAGCTTTTATATATATTTTTTACTACCATCAATAAAACCTCTTTATTAAATCAAAAAATCTTTTGAATATAAATACCGTCAATCTTTCAAATACTGCACTGCATAATATTACTATCAATGTGATGGCAAAAACCTTGGCAGTTTCCAGGTATACCTTTGCATCAAATAAGAAAAAGCCCAATGTGTTTTTCGGTCTGCCTATTACCTCTGCGGCAATACCTGATTTAAAAGCAATACCGATTGATGCCAAAGCTGCCGATATCAAAAATGACTCAAGTGCCGGCAAATAGATATATATAAGCTTTGCCTTTTTGCCTATTTCAAATATTTTTGCCATTTCAAGCATTTTTATATCAACCGATTTTAATCCCTCCAATATATTTGCATAAAATATCGGCATTACCATAAAAAAGCACACCAATATTGAAAGTCCCTCGCTTCCAAGCCATATGAGTATAATAATTACAAATGATGCCACAGGCACCGATCTGATAACCATAATATAAGGTGCTATATATATTTCAAATATTTTAAATCGGTATGATAATCCTGCAAATAAAATTCCAATACCTGCACCGGATAAAAATCCCAGAATTATTTTAATTATACTTTTACCCATTCCCTGCCAAAACACTGAGCTTATTCCAAGCTCCACAGATGCTTTTATCACATCTACAGGTGATGACAGGAGAAAGGATCTGTTTAAAATCATTGCCGCTATCTGCCAAAACAGCAGTGCAAAAAGCACTGCTGTCATTTTATGTATCTTATTTTTACTCATAGACTATTTACCAAGATAATAAAACTCTTCTCCCGGTAGGGCTTCACCCACAGACTTAGGATTCAGATCAAATAATACCTTTAAATAATCTTCCGTAGCGGCTTTCATCTCATCACCTGTAATGGATACAAGATTGCAATATGGTATAGCCTTAGCCGCAATAGGTGCTTTTATAATATCATTTGCCTCCACAAGCTTTGATGCTTCTTCCACATTTTCATTGATCCATTTCACTGATTCGGTATAATCCGATAAGAATTTATCCACCAGCTCCTTGTTTGACTCAAGGAAATCCTTTCTTACAAAGAGACCTGCGGTAACGAGCTTTCCGCCCTTTCCTATAGCATCCCATTCCTTTGTAAGATCAAGCACCGTATTTAATCCTTCAATTTTTGTTTGTGCTACGGTTACGAACGGCTGTGGCAGCAATACAATTGCATTGTCCATATTTTCAATAGCAGCCAGACTCTCATCCGGTGATGCCTTCCAGTCCATAGTCACATCAGTATTTATATCTATACTATGTTCCGCCAAAACATAGCTGAGAATATATTCAGGTGTAGCACCTTGACCATGTGCAACAATTGTCTTCCCCTTCAAATCCTCAACACTCTTTACACTTTGCTCTCCCTTTTCAAGTACATATAGTACACCAAGCGTGCTTATATCAAGCATAACCACCTTACCGTCGGAATTATTAAAAAGTACGGAACCCATATTTGCAGGTAATCCGGCAATATCCACTTCCCCGCTCAAAAGCTTGGGTGCCATTACATCAGGTGAGGTTTCCATATCAAATTCCACATTATAGTCAAGGTTTCCCTTTGATGCATCATCTATAATCTTGACAAAGCCCATACTTGTAGGACCTTTCATTCCGCCAAGCTTTATAGTCACAGACTTCTCCCCGTTTGTATCTGCTTTGCTTGCCTCGGTCTGACTTTCTGCCGCACTGCTCTCACTGCCTGCCACACTGCTTTCATTCACATTTGCCTTTGTACAAGCCGACAATGCCAATATTGCACATGCCATTATTGCTAAAATTCTTTTTTTCACTACTACCTCCAAAATATATTTTTCTGAGCTAAAACATATTTTTTCCTCTTATGTAAAAAGAGCAAAGCCATAGAGGCTTTACTCTCTTATTTTAATCAATTTCTATATAAATATCAATGTTTTAATTCTGAATATTGTCGATACCTTCCTTGATATCTTCCTTTACTTCTTCAGCCTTGTCCTTTGCATCTTCCACCTTGTCCTTAAGATCGTCCTTAACATCTTTAGCGGTATCGACAACCTGATCCTTAACATCCTCAGCCTTATCCTTTAGCTCTTCAGTCTTGTCAGCTACAGCTTCTTTTACATCTTCGGCTGCTTCCTTTGCCTCTTCAACCTTAACTTCAGCGGCTTCCTTTACCTCCTCAGCCTTGTTGCTTACAGTGGTTTTTACCTTTTCAATCTCTTCCTTAAGGCTGTCTATATTTAAGAAACGTGATTTTATATTCTCACAAAATTCTCTTATCTCCTCAGGAACTTCTTCTCCCTTTGCAAATTTATCAAAAAGAGCTTCACTGATTTTCTTCTTTTCTTTTTCTATCTCAACCTTCTCTGCCGAAATCTTTGAATTGAGTTTGCTTATTTCTATAGCATCACTGGTCTTTTCTCCTACCTGCTTTACAAGGTCACCTGCAGCCGCTCCGATATTTTTTGCCGCATCACCCAATTGATCTAAAAATCCCATTCTTATATCCTCCTTTTGATTTCCATAACAAATCCTAAACTGAATTGTTATATTATTAATTTAGCTGATTATATCAAATAAAGTTAAAGCAAAAATTAAGTTTAACTTAATTGATATTATAGATTTATAAAATAATAAGTCAAGTTTATTTATAGCAAAATATTATTCTGTAATATAAACTTTATTCTATACTCACATTACCTTCCAATGCCTGAATATATGTATTATAGTCCGTCCTAAGTTCAAGCTTTGCACTCTCAAGTTCCGCTCTTTTTTGCAATATGCCAAGTTTGCCTCCAAGGTACTGTGCATTGGTAATCATTCCATGCTTTTTTTGTATATCGAGTGCATTTTCATTTGCCCCCGCTGCCTGATTACCTACCACGGCGGCATCCATAGCTTTTTTATCCGCAAGTATCTTTTCATATATTTGATTTATATTTGCACGAAGCATATCTTCATCCTTACCTGACTGATACAATTTGGCGTCTACAAATGTAGTGGATTTTGAAGAAGTATTATGTCTTTTTTCAATTAGTGCCGCATTATTTCCTATTGCGGTATTTATATCCACAGCAGGGTTCAGTGCATTTATTTCTACATCACTTAATTCCGGTATACTGCCTATATTTACAACCGTATCGGGATTCCAGCCGCACATACTTATAAGACTTCGATAAATCTTATCCTTATTTGACCTGAGGCTTATTAGATTGGCTCTTGCATTTGCAAGCTCACTCATAGCCTTGGTTATATCTGTAGATGTTGAAAGTCCGAGGTTTTTACTCTGAGTTGTGGCAGAGAGTATTTCCTCATACATCTTTACCATCAAATCAAGTATCTGCTCCTGTGCCTCTATATTCTTATATCCTATCATAAGCACCCTTACACCTGCTGCCACCTGTGACTGTGCATTTCTTATAGGTGCATTTGTTGAACTTACCTGTCTTGAAAGCTTATCCCTTGAAATACTCATTGCCTGAATACTTAATCCAAGTCCCTTAGCCTGTGCCTTATATAACATTGCATTTTCAATTTCTCCGTCATTGATTGCCGCCGTCTCACTGCTTTCCATATCTCTTCTTGAAGCTTTAAGGGTATCAATGGCAATATTTAAGCTGTTTACATTCTCATTAAATTTATCCCAAGATGATGAAATATTTACATTGAAATTTTTTACAAGGTCATCTATCTCCGCATACTCCAAGGTATTGTCCATAAGCTTTGACCATGCTTCTTCACTGTAACCGTTAAGCTCCGCCACTGTTTTACCCTGCTCTGAAGGATTTGCCGGGTTTGTTGAATAAGCAAATATATTTACGGGCTGAATCATTGACAAAATCAATGCCAGTGCCGTTATTCTTTTTTTTATCAAGAAATCACCTCCTTATAATGCCGCCAATCCCTTTACTATCCAGTCATAGTTTACTATTGCCTGATTCAGTGCATATTTGCTCTGCTCCAGTGCCCTTTTTGCATTCTCGGTTTTTACTCTCTGCATATCCAAATCACTTTTACTAATCATTCCAACTGAATATTTCTGATTTGCTATATTGAGGTTTGATTCCTCAAGCTTTGCAAACGTATCTGCATAATTATATCCTTCCTTTGCGGAAGCGATATTCTGAGCTGCCACCGCCAATGCACTTCCTATATTTTTTTTATTGTCTTCAATAGTAAGCTTAAGGCTTTGTCTGTCCGAATCAGTACTTGCATTTGCAAGCTTTTTCTCATTGATTCTTAAAGTATAATTATTCTCCAATGCCTTTGCCAAATCCTCTGAAGGGGTAAATACCCTGTTTATATCGGGAGCTTTGATCTCTCCGACATTTGGAGAGTCATTATATCCCCATCCGGTCATTACCTGTAATTTTTTTAATACTGTGCTATTGTCAGATACCGCCTTATTTATCGCATTTTCCGCATTCAATAATTTTTCTTTAGCCGTAAGTACTTCTATATTGGTACCTGTTCCCGCTCCAAGTTTTGCATTTGCAACATCAAGCTCAGTCTTTGCAAGTTCTGCATTTCCCTTTGCCACCTCTATAGCTATAAGCCCCGATTTATACGAAATCATATTTGTCATAGCGGTCTGTGCCAAGGTCTTTTCCGCCTGCTCATACCCAAGTCTTATTATATCGGCATCTTCCAAAGTGGAATCTGCAGTTGATAAAAGACTTTGCGCCGTAGCTCTGGCTGTTGCAACACTTGATAATCTTGCAACATATGTAGGATCGCTCGGATCGGGATCATCCAGATTATTTAAAATCTCTTCGGCATTTTCTCTGTAATGATTTGAAACATCTGTATTAGTCCTTCCATAATCTCTTTTAAACTTTGCTAAAGCCACTTCATTTGATCTGACTGTAGCATTGTATTCGGCTATCAGATTTTCTATCTCATCAAAGTCTAAATTATTGTCCTCCAGCGTCGCCCATTCCTCATTACTTCTGTTAAATCTTGGAGTCCTTGCAAATACGGTTGTAGTCATAAGCATACTGCCTGAAAGTGCAAGGGCTATTATTTTTCTGCCTTTTTTATTCATATTCACCTCTTTCATAATATAATAAATGTTAAATACATCTTTATATTTAATTTTACAATACTTTTATTATTCAAATCTTACTTTTATATTTTTATTTGCTCAAGCTTTCCATACGGTTAAGGTAAGCCTCCCCGGTCAACATACTGACTTTAATTATTTAATTGCATTTATCTTTCAATCAATATCGAGTCCCGCTTCTAAATGATTTCCTGTAAGCTTTTTACCTGCCTTATCAAGCATTTTATAAAGAGTGGGCAAAAGCAGCAGTGCAAGAAGCGTTGAAGCTATCAAACCTCCTACATTTACAAGTGCAAGTCCCTGGAGCATATCCGTTCCATATCCGAGAGCCATCGGAAGCATAGATATAATTGTTGTAAGGGTGGTCAAAAGTATAGGTCTTATTCTTGTCGCTCCCGCCTCCACAAGGGCATCATCAAGAGGCATCTCCACCTTATACTGATTTACCGTATCCACATATAAAATACCGTTATTTACAACGGTACCCACCATCATCAAAAAACCTATCATTGACATCATGCTTATCGGTACATCAAATATCCAAAGGAGTCCGAATGCTCCTATCAATGAAAACGGTATTGTAAACATTACCATCAGTGAAAATCTAGGTGATTCAAACTGCATTGCCATTACAATAAATATTAAAAATATTGCTGTAAGTAATGCATTAAGTAATGAGGTCATCTCATCACTCATCATATCATTATAGGCATTGGTAGCTCTTTCCACTCCGTTTGGAAGCCCCACACTGTCCACAAAGGCATCAGCCTCACTATTGGCATCTCCCTTATATCCTGCCACCTTATCCGCTGTGATGGAAACCTGATATTTTTTATCCGATCTTGTAATCGTAACCGCACTGTCTTCAAATGACACTGTGGCAAGATCTGAAAGCGGAGTTTTAGTTCCTGTAACACCTGTTATCAAAATATTTTCTATTTCATTAATGGTGTCATAGCTTTCATCGGGATAATTCATTTTTACGGTAATCGTAGAATCTCCTGAGGAATATTTCATTACCTCCGTATCCGTAAGATTTTGATATACTATACCCGCAACACTTCCCGGAGTCATTCCTATAGCCTCAGCCTGTACAGGATCAACATTTATCTTAACAATCGGTGCCGCATTTTCCGCACTTGAATGTACATTTAATAAATAATTTAATGAGTGCATTTTATCTGCTATTTCATTTGCGGTCTTTCTTACCAGATTATAATCGGTACTTTGAAGATTGATTTCCACAGCACGGTTTGATACTCCGCTTGAACTGTTAGACTGATTCTTTACGGATATTGAAGTATCAGGGATTTTGGTAAGCACAGGCTGCCACTCCTGTATTACATTTTTGGTTTTTCTGCTGCGTTTCTTTTTCAAATATGCAGTTATTGAAATACCGGTTTTTTCTGAAAACATTTCAGAATTTCCAAAGGTCATCTGATAATTTTCCACATCCGGATCCGCCGCCACAAAATCTTCTATCTGCTTTGCAATTCTATCCACATCCTCGATATTAAGTCCCGGAGCTACGGAAACACTTATTGCTATCTGACCGTCATCCGATTCGGGCATCAGCACCATTCCGACATTTCCGGCAAGTATAAAGGATATTACAAGAAGTATCACCGATATTCCGACTACAGTGATTTTTTTCGGTATTATCTTTTTTACCGTATTTCTATAGCCATCCTGTACTTTTAAAAGCACTCTGTTTGCCAATGTATCAGTCTTTTCCACAGGATGAAAAAAGAGATATAGAAGCGGAACTATCATTATTGCGGAGAATAATGATGAAACCATACAAAATACTATGGTGTAGCCAAGCTGTGAAAAGAGCTGTCCTGAAAGACCTTTAAGCATTGCAAGAGGAAGGAATACTACACAGGTGGTTATTATAGAACCTGTTATTGAATTTATCACAATACCTGTACCTTCCACGGCGGCATCAAAAAAGTTTTTATCATTTTTTGATCTGAAGCAGCTTTCAAGCACGACTATGGACGCATCCACAATCATACCGATTCCAAGTACCAATGAGCCCATGGATATAAGATTTAGTGAAAAGCCTGCCGCACGCATAAGTGTAAGAGCTACCATAACGGATATCGGTATTGAACTTCCGACTATCAGCGAAGCCTTGATATCTCCAAAAAATATAAACAGAACTATCATTGAGAGTATTACCGCCATTATAAGTGTCTTAAATACATCACTGATTGATTCCTTGATATATTTTGAGCTGTCAAATATCGTAGTAATGGTCAAATCCTTGTTATTTGCCTTCAGTTCCTCTATAACCTTGTTAACCTGCTTTGATACTTCAACCGAAGTGGATGACTGCTGCTTTGTAATAGCCAATGAAACCACCTCTTCACCATTATAACGGCTCAGCGAGTTTTTCTCCTCCAAAGCATCATATACATTTGCCACATCCGATAAATGTATTACATCTCCTGTTTTTAGCGGTATTACAATATTTTTTAATCTGTTGATATCCTTATAGTCGGCACCTATACTTACACTTAGTGATTGCCTTCCATAGTCAACCTTGCCTACAGGTGTGGAAAAATCCGCACTGCTTATTATATTTCCGATATCCGACATGGCTAAATTATACTGCGCAAGCTTTTCGGGTATCAACTCAATTCTTATATAACTTGACTGCCCTCCTGATATGGAAACACTTCCAACCGAAGACATTTTCTTAAATTCAGGAACAATATTTGTGTTCACATAGTCCTGCAAATTGCCGTCCGTACCTCCGGCAATGCTTAGCTGTATATCACTTTGAGCATTCATATCTATCTCTATAATATTCGGCTCCTCGGCATCCTTTGGCAGGCTTGATTTTACAGAATCCAATGCCTTTTTGAGGTTAATGTACGCCTTATCCATATTTGTTCCGAACTCATATTGTAAAAGCATGGTAGAGGCATTTTCCATGGAACTTACACTTACGGTTTTTATTCCCGTCAGTGTTGAAACCTCGGACTCTATTTTTTTTGATACAAGTTCATCTATATCTGCCGGAGATGCTCCCGGATATATAGTGGATACAACCATCATCGGCAAACTCATCTCGGGATTAAGCTCCATCGGTGCATTCATAACAGAGCGCAATCCGAAAAACAAAACCGTTATTACTGCAAGAATAAGAGTTACCGGTCTTTTTAATGAAAACCTTGTTAATCCAATCATAAATCCTCCTACTTATTTCCTGCACTTTCTGTTTCTGCATTGCCTACAGTCTCATCTGCACTGCTTTCTACCCCCTCATTTTGAGAGAGCAGTACCTCCGCTCCGTCATAGAGTTCATTACTCCATGTGGATATTACTTTGTCGGAAGTGTTAATTCCATCCTTTATCTCTATATAATCACTGTCATAAATTCCCACATTTACATTTTTCTTTACAGCCTTGCCTTCCCTGTATAAATATATATATGCATCATTTCCCGAGTACATCACTGCTGAGATTGGGAGGGTCAACACATTATCAGCCTTGTTCTTTAAAAGTGTAAGCTTTACTTTCATTCCGCTCTGTAATGCTTCTCCCTCAAGGCTTGCCTTTACATCATAAAGTCCAGTGGAACTTGAGAGCGCATTTGATATTTCGGTTATATTGCCATTGTATTCGGTACCGTTATGTAAAACTTTTATCTGATCACCTGCTTTTAGATGATTTTGAACATCCACCGTCGCTCCGAACTTTACCTCCATTCCGCTATTGCCTGATATAGTCGCTATAGCTGTACTCTGAGCGATCATATCATGTACCTCTACACCTTTGGTCTCCACCACTCCCGAAATAGGCGCTTTAATACTTGTATATGAAGACTGTAAATCATATTGTGACTTGGCAGCCTCGTAGTTTAATGCTGCGGATGTTGCTGCAGATCTTGCCTGTTCAAGTACCTGTATGGCAACAGCTCCGGTATCTGCCAGTGCCTGAGTTCTTGAAAGTGCTGTAGCGGTATCATTCATAGTGACCTTTGCCGCATCCATCTGAATTTTCAATGCTGTAAGTGCATCGGAATTTATTGTTGCCAAAATATCTCCGGCATTTACATTATCACCCACATTAAAATTAACCGAAAGCGCCTCACCCCCTACCTTAGGAAATACCGATACGCTTTGAGTAGGGGCGATTGTTCCTATCTGCTCCGTATATATTACTATATTCCTTCTTTCAGGCTCCACCGTCATAACACCCGGTCTGGTATCTGTTACTACCTCCACCTTCTTTGAACCAACAAATCTATATACTGTAAAAGCCACTGCCGCAACAACTATTACAGCTATCACTATTCTCCCTATCTTCATATATTTCTCCATTCTATATATTATTTATGATGCTTATCTGACAGAACTGTTAAAATAATAAATTGTACATGTATTATACTACCTTTAAATTTGATATTTAATACTATATTATTTTTACTTTATTATATTTTTATGACTATATTTATGGAAATATAGCTAAACTCCAATTCTAAACAAAACATCAAATGATTCATGCTTTACTTTTTAATAATTTTATATATAAAAGCATACTGCATGATAATACTACATATGATTTATAAAGATGATACCACATAGTACTTTATAATGCAAGGTACTAGGCGATATTTTTCTTTTATTATTTTCAAAATTCCGGAACGAATTTTATACTGAATCTTTCTCTTAAAATCTATATCCAAATTTTAAAAGAAAAAGTGACATACAAAATGTCAATCAATTTGTATGTCACTGCCATAATCTCTTCTAATATCTCTATTATTTTCCGCAATATCTATTACTACCTTTTCACAACCCCTGCATAAATAAGCGATACAATATTTACCATAAAAAGGATAGCTTAGTCTTACATTCTTTTTATCCAAGTTTAAAAGCGATTTTAAAAAACCTCTTTTACTGTCTGTATCCCGCCACCAAAGTGAATACCTTGCACCGTCTATTATACCCTCACTCATAGTCTTTCCACAATATGGGCATTTTACTTTTGCTTTTTCCATAAGTCCTCCCTTACTAAAATATCCTTTTTACTCTACAGGGAAAAGTCCTTGTATAATGAACTTTATCTTTAATATATCTTTTATGATAGAATATATACTGCAAAGCTTCTTACTTTTAAATATCGATTATTATTGTTTTGCACTCTCTGCAAAGATAGGCTATGCACTTCTTCTCATCCCATATTGTGGGATAATACTTACTGGTTAATTCTATTACCTTATCTTCATATTCATCGGCAAAAGGATATAATAAATTCTCATACCATTTACCTTTTTTGCGTTCAGGAATCCACTTAATATCATGAGATGAACGTCCTTTACCTCTGGGGATTTCTCCCCTTTCCATGATCTTTCCGCAGTATGGGCATCTTTTATTAAAGTTTTCCATATAGCCTCCATTTTTCATTTAAGTACATATCTCTTTTCTATAGTACACTGTACTATATAGATATATAAATGTAAATATAACATTATAATAAGTAAAACCAAAAAAGGACATATACTCTCCCTCAGGTCAGTATACGCCCCTTGCTTTAAAATATTATAAAAGGTAAAAATTTTACATCAAACTAAGGAATAATTCCTTAATCTCCTCAAATTTAGGATCTCTTGGATTACCGGGTCTGCAAGCATCATCCATAGCTGACTGTGATAAGAAATCTACATCCTCAGGTTTTACTATATCTTTCAAATCCTTTGGAATGCCTACATCCTCAGAAAGCTTCTTCACCGCATCCACAGCAGCCTTTTTATACTCCGCTTCGCTCATATTCTCTGTGCCTTCCACTCCCATAGCCTTAGCTACATCTCTGAGCTTTTCGCCAACTGCATCCGCATTATACTCCATAACTGTAGGAAGAATAATAGCATTTGCAACACCATGAGGTGTATCATATAATGCACCGAGTCCATGTGCCATTGAGTGAACTATTCCAAGTCCACAGTTGGAGAATCCCATTCCTGTAAGATACTGACCGACAGCCATACCTTCTCTTCCCTCAGCTGTGTTCTCTACTGCACCGCGAAGTGACTTAGCTATAAGCTCAATAGCCTTTAAGTTAAACATATCTGTAATTACATTTGCACCCTTTGTAGTATATCCTTCGATAGCATGTGTAAGTGCATCCATACCTGTTGATGCTGTAAGTCCCTTTGGCATACTTGACATCATATCAGGATCTACAAATGCTACTACAGGAATATCATGTGGATCTACACATACAAATTTTCTTTTCTTCTCTACATCTGTAATAACATAATTGATTGTAACCTCTGCCGCTGTACCTGCTGTAGTAGGTACTGCAAATATCGGAACGCTTGGATTCTTTGTCGGTGAAAGTCCTTCAAGACTTCTCACATCTTCAAACTCAGGGTTTGCAATGATTATACCGACAGCCTTAGAGGTATCCATCGATGAACCTCCACCGATAGCAATTATATAGTCTGCTCCTGATTTTTTAAACGCCTCTACTCCGCTTTGAACATTTTCAATTGTCGGATTTGCCTTTATATCAGAATAAATTTCATACTCAAGTCCCTCTTTATCAAGTAAATCGGTAACCTTTTTTGTTACATTGAATTTAACCAAATCAGGATCGGAACAAACAAAAGCCTTTTTGAAACCTCTAAGCTTTGCTTCCTCTGTAACACTTAAAATAGCACCTTTTCCATGATAAGATATTTCATTTAATATAATTCTGTTAGCCATAATGAATCCCCCTATTATCCGCTACTATGTTGACTGATACTATACAACACCCTTTTGCAACATTATATTACCATAGAGTGCTTTTTCTGATGTAGCAATGATTAAGTATGTACTTCTTGCTTCCTCGTAAAATTTAAATCTTTCGATACTGCCTATTACATCTTTTCTGGCATCATATTTTGATACTATTTCTTTAAACTCATCCCAAATAGGTGTTTCTACAGTATCTCCCGGTACCTTTTCCATGATTTTAACAGGATGTTCATCATATGTATCAAGTGGAAAAACCTTTAATACGGCATCCAATATCTTACATACACCATGACCGTCCATTCTTATGATATGGGCATTCTTCCCCACACTATGTGTGGGGAAATTGCCGTCTGCAATGACAAGTCTGTCTGAATGGCCCATTTCACAAAGGTATTTCAAAAGTTCGGGTGAAATTATTTCAGGTATACCTTTTAGCATAACCGCCTCTTATTCGTATAAACATGGAGCGATCTTAGGATCTTCCATATTGTCCTTTGTATACCATAACGCACCTGTATCAACATCTGATACGCTCTCGCCGTTTGCTGCCTTTACTGCAAGCTCAACCGCCTTATAACCGATTTGAACAGGATCCTGTGTTACGCTACCTGCGAATAAACCGTCTTTGATTGCCTGAAGCTGCTTCTTACCTGCGTCAAATCCTACTGCAACAACCTTACCCTCACCGATCTTATCAAGACCTTCATTAGCTGTGATGATAGCATTTGCTGCAAACTCGTTTGAACCGTAGATTGCGATAAGGTCTGACTTCTCTAAGATAGCTGATGCAACAGCTGCACCGTCTGCATCCTTAACTTCTGCAGGTATACCTACATCGATAACAACAGGTGCTCCTGCCTTCTCCTTCTTTAAGCTGTCATGTCCTTCAACTGAAACTTTGTCTTCTCCAACAAGCTTTGTCATCTCCTCAACGAAGCCCTTTGTTCTCTCAACGATTGACTGTGAGTTTGACTCCTGAGCAACAACACCGATTCTAACTGTACCTGAAGCACCTTCAATCTTATCTTTGATAAGCTCATATGTCTCTTTAGCTGCTAACTGTCCTGCTACAAGGTTGTTTGTAGATGCATTAGCCTTGATAGCTCCTGCCGGTGCATCCGGAACACCTGAGTCAAACCCTATTATCGGGATGCCTGCATCCATTGCTGTCTGGATTGAACCTAAACTTGCCTGTGTGTCAAGTGCTGCAAAACAAATAGCTGTCGGCTTCTGTGCAATAGCTGCATCCAAATACTCGATTTGCTGTGCGATTGCCGACTCATTATCAGGTCCCTGGAATGATACCTCAACACCTAAATCTGTACCTGCCTGCATTGCACCCTTCTCTACAGCCTTCCAGAACTGATGCTGGAATCCCTTAGCGATAACGTTAATCTTCTTTCCGTCTGCGCTTGCCTCTGCCTTTGTCTCCTCCGCCTTTGAGCTGTCTGCCTGTGCCGCTGTTGTCTTTTCAGCCTCACTTGAACCGCTGCTTGATCCTCCGCCGCATGCAACAAGTGACATTGCCATCAAACCTGCCGCTGCAACTGCTAACATTCTTTTTTTCATAATTTTCTCCTTATCCCTTTCTTTTTCTATTTAAGATATCCATATACACAGCGAATACTAATATGATTCCTGTGATAAAGAGCTGATAATGTGACTGTACTCCGATATATGGGAAACCGATCTTAAGTACTGTCATTATAAATACACCAATAATTGTTCCAACTATTGATCCTACACCACCTGAAAGTGATGTACCTCCGATAACTACTCCCGCAATAGCATCAAGCTCAAATCCGTTACCTGTATTCGGCTGTGCTGTTGAGAATACCGCTACATATGCAAGTCCTGCAAGCGCTGCGAAAACACCTGAGAATACATAAGCCATTGTTTCATATTTTTTTACATCAATACCTGAAAGTCTTGTAGCTTCCTTGTTTGAGCCTATTGAAAGTATATATCTTCCAAGTCTTGTCTTATTAAGAACTACTGCCATTACAATAGCACATATTGCTAAAAGAATAAACCCTGTCGGGAAATTCTTTGGAAGGATACCGCCATCCTTTGTAACCATGAATATTTCTCTAAACCATGCACCTGCACTGTCCCCCTGTGGGAATGAGATAGTCTTTGTCTTTGATACGATTGAACCGAGTCCTCTTGAAACCATCATGGTTCCAAGTGTGGCTATAAACGCCGGCAACTCAAAATGTGATACCAAAATACCGTTTATAAGTCCAAATACAGCACCAACCAAGAGCATTATCAATATAACAATAAACATCGGGGTTCCTTTTTCCATAAAGGTTCCACCTATAAGTGCGGCACATATTGCAACTGTACCTATTGACAGGTCGATACCGCCTGTGGAAATAACAAAGGTTACTCCTATCGCCATAAAAGCTACATAATATGCTGATTTTGAAATATTAGTAAATGTTGTAGCCTGTAAAAACTTATCCGTTAACAGTGAAAACACTATACATATTACTACCAGTGCAGCTATAACTACCGCCTGCTGATTTGAAAAAAGCTTTTTTAGGTTCATTTTCCCCCCTGTCTATTAGTCGCACATGTCATAATTCCCTCCTGACTAGCCTCAGATATGTCAAGACATCCTGTTATTCTGCCCTCACACATTACTACGACTCTGTCACTCATTCTAAGTACTTCCGGCAATTCTGAAGAAATCATTATTATTGATTTTCCCTCTTTGACCAATCTTTCCATTAAATCATATATTTCGCTCTTTGCACCTACGTCAATACCTCTTGTAGGTTCATCAAATATCAGTATTTCAGAATCTTTTACCAGCCACTTGGCAATAACCACCTTCTGCTGATTACCACCTGAAAGTTTCTTTATAATCTGTGAAACACCGGGTGTTTTGGTCTTCAATTCTTTAACATACTTTTCACTGACAGTTTTTGACTTTGCACCGTCAATGAAGAGCCCCTTTGTGAACTTTTCAAGTGAAGATATACAAGTATTTTCCTCTACGGATTTATCTACAAGAAGTCCGAATCTTTTTCTGTCCTCTGACAAATATCCGATACCTGCATTAACAGCATCCTTTGTAGACTTTATACTTACTTCCTTGCCATGAATAAATATCTTACCTGAATCCATAGGATCCGCACCGAATATAAGCCTTGCAACCTCCGTTCTGCCCGCACCCATAAGTCCTGAAAATCCAAGTATTTCACCCTTTCTAAGTTCAAAGGAAACATCCTTTACATGCTTGCCCCTGTTTAGATTTTCACATTTAAGAACAACTTCCGCATCGGCACCGACATCGGATTTGGTCTTCGGTTCCATAAATACAGTTCTTCCAACCATCATCTTTATGATATCATCCTTGGTACATTCCTTTGTAACCAAAGTGCCGACATACTCTCCGTCTCTCATGACAATAACCTTGTCGGAGATAACATTGATTTCATCCATCCTATGTGAAATATAAATTATTCCGGTACCCTTATCTCTTAAATCGTTTATAACTTTGAAAAGTTCTTCAATCTCAGAGTCTGTAAGAGCTGCTGTAGGCTCGTCAAATACTATGACTTTCGCATTTGTTGAAATAGCCTTTGCAATCTCGACCATCTGCTGCTTTCCTACAGTAAGGTTTCCTATCTTTACATTAGGATTTATATCTACATTTAATCTCTCAAATAATTCTTTGGCATCTTCTACCATCTTAGCATCATCAATCAAGAAGCCTTTTTTTCTTTCTTTTCCGATGAAAAGATTCTGTGCCACTGTCAAATCATTCATCATATTAAGCTCCTGATGAACAATTGCAATGCCTGCCTCCTCGGATTCCGATACCGATTTATACTCAACCTCTTTTCCTTCAAAGGTTACAGTACCCTCATCCTTAGAATATATACCGGTTAAAATCTTCATAAGAGTGGATTTTCCGGCACCGTTTTCACCCATCAGTGCCACTACCTCACCCTTATTAAGTTCAAGTTCCGCATTTTTAAGTGCAACAACTCCGGAGAAAGATTTCTTTATATTTTTCATTGTAAGTAATGCTGACATAAAATCTCCCTCCTATTTATCTTTAATACTAACCCTCTGACCATATGTCTTAAACTTCTCCGCCATTAAAGTCATTTCTTCATGAGGCAGTATTACCGGCTCACCGATAGCCTTTGCCTTGGTATAAACCTCAGCGCAGTACTCTATTTCTTCTATAATATTAAAAGCGTTAAGAAGATCATTGGCACCTGCAAGTATTCCATGATTTGCCAATATAACCGCTTTTCTGTCTTTCATAGCTTCAAAAGCATTTTTTGCAAGTTCAGGGCTTCCGTATGTAGCATACTCAGCCACTCTTACATTCTCACCTGCTACGGCAATCATATAATGAGTTGCAGGAAGTTCCTGTCTTAAACATGCCATAACTGTTGCATACATTGTATGAGCATGAATCACAGCATCGATATCATCTCTATACTTGTATGGCATTACATGCATTGCCCACTCTGATGAAGGAACTCTGTTTCCTTCTATCACATTACCGTCCACATCTATGATAACAATATCCTCAGGCTGTATTTCAAAGAAATCTATTCCTGAAGGAGTGATTGCAACATGTCCGTTTTTTCTGTCAAATATACTTAAGTTACCGCCTGTACCCTTGGTAAGACCTGCTTGTACCAATTTCTTTCCGTACTCTATTAAAAGCAGTCTTTCCTTCTCCATCAACATAATCTTTCCCCTTTACTATAAAGAGGGCATGTACTGCCCTCCTGTATTTGATTTTTATTTATAAAGCGGACCATAGTAAGCACATGCTCTGTAGTCCTGTCCCTCTAAGTCAGCTGTACCAAATCCGTTAAATGAATGTGGTCTGAATATTCTCTCTTCCTCTACATTGTGGAATGCTACAGGTATTCTAAGCATTGAAGCCAATGTAAGAAGTCTGTCTCCTACATGTCCCTCTACTGTTGCACCATGGTTTGCACCCCATTTTGCCATAACATTGTATACCGAATCTGCCGCACCTACGCCGATTTTTGGAGCAAACCATGTTGTTGGCCAAGTCTTGCTTGTTCTCTCGTCAAGTATTCTATGTACATCTTCATCAAGTACACAGGTATGTCCTTCTATTACCTGAAGTGTAGGTCCTACACCCTCAACAATATTTACTCTGATCATTGTTACAGGCATCTCTGCCGATGTCTTAAAATGTGATGAGAAACCGCCGCCTCTAAAATACTCATAATCGGCTCTGCACCAGTCTGTAGCTTCGCAGCAAGCCTTGATATCTTCATCAGTAAGATTCCACCATTCCTTCATGGTTCCTTTACCGTTCTCATCCTTAGCGGCAGCACTTGCATCAAGACAGCTTGCACCTGAGTTGATAAGGTGGATAATACCGTTCTTAGCATATCCGCTAAGTTCCTTACCGCTTACTCTCTTTACAGCATCCGGTGACCAGTATGTTCTAACATCTGAGAAGATTGGAGCCTTTCCTGTAGAAAGCCATCCGAACATCATAGCAACACCGTTTAATGTATCATTCTCTGTTGCAAATGGAGTAGGCATCTTCTTACCGTTCCAGTCAAATCCTGAAGCCATAATAGCCTCTGTAAAGTCTGCATTAGGAAGCCAGTCTGTCCACATTCTCTGTCCCTGGAATCCGCCTGAGATACCGTTTCTTCCAAGTGATTCCTCATGCCAACCCATCTTTGCAAGCTTCGGATTTCCTTCTAAGATATCTCTTACTACCATTGCATGCTTTACGCAGAATTCCCACTGCTTGTCATCTTCAATATATCTTGACTTCTTGATTATCTCAGGGAAGTCCTTACCTGCATTGATGTCCATACCTTCTTTGCAGTATTCCTTTACCCATGCAAGAGCTCTTTCAAACTCTTCATGGTCGTAGATACCAAGTGTAATTCTTCTAAGAACCTCTGTCATATCTACCCACTCGGTTCTCATTCCGAGATACTTCTGTAAGAAATCTACATTTACAACACTGCCTGCAATACCCATGGATACCGCACCGATATTTACATATGATTTATTCTTCATTACACCTACAGCCACAGCCGCCCTTGCAAAGTCTAAAATCTTCTTTGCCACATCTGCTGTTATAGTTGTATCATCCTTATCCTGAACTTCAGTTCCATAGATTGAGAATGCCGGAAGTCCTCTCTGTGCATATGCAGCCATAACTGCCGCAAGATAAACCGCACCCGGTCTTTCTGTTCCGTTAAATCCCCATACAGCCTTTATTGTGTTAGGATTAAGATCCATTGTCTCCGTTCCGTAGCACCAGCATGGTGTAACTGTAAGAGTTCCTATTACATTTTGATTTGCGAAGAACTCTTCACAAACAGCAGCCTCTGCACCGCCACCGATGGTTGTTGGAGATATTACTACCTCTACTTTTTCTCCATCAGGGTATCTGAGGTTGTCTTCTATAAGCTTAGCCGCTCTTTTTGCCATGTTCATTGTCTGTTCTTCAAGGGACTCTCTAACGCCGCCCCATCTGCCGTCGATTGTAGGTCTGATTCCTATCTTTGGATGATTCATATTTCCCTCCTTATTTTGAATCTATTCTTTTTATCTCACATGATCCTAAGATCAATTCAATACCTGTTTTTAAATCACTTACTTCCTTCAAATGTAGTAATGAAAGAAGTATATTTCCAAGGGCTGAACTCTCATAAGGTCCCGCCTTTACCTCTACCCCCATTTTATCTGCAATCATAGATGTAAGTACGCTTGACTTAGCACCGCCCCCGATGATATGGATTTTCTTAAAACTCTTATTTAAAATCTTTTCGATGTCGGCTTTTACTTCCATATATTTTGCTACCATGCTCTCATAAATAACGGCAAAATAGTCAAAATCATCTTCGGGAGTATCGCCACCCTGACTTTTTATAAAGTTATCAATTTCACTCTTTACATCAATACTTTCTTTTGCAAAAACTTCAGCATCCATATCTATAAGTGAAAGCTTTTTATTCAATTTGTTTACATAATCACTGATTTCATCAAATGGTATCTTTCTGCCAAGTTTACTTTCAAGCTGTGCTTTATATTTCTCCAAAAGATAAAGTCCTGTGATATTCTTAAAGAACATAGGCTTTGAGTCAAATCCCAACTCATTGGTAAGACTGTTCTCATACGCTTCTTCATTTATGATACATTTATCCACCACACTTCCTATCAGTGACCATGTACCGCAGCTTAAAAACATACTGTCCTCATCAAGGAAACTGTCGGTCATTAAAAGTGCACTTGCAGTATCATGTGTACATACAGGTATCACATCTATTGATAAAGCTCTAAGTTCCTCTATTTTTGAATCCTTTGTATTTCCTGATATTTCTGTTGCCTTTACAATCTCCGGAACCAGACTCTTTTTAAGTTCAAGCTTTTCAAATATAGTATCTGAAACCTTTCTCTGCCCCATATCATAGAGTCCTGTTGTAGACCAGATAGTTTCTTCACCTATCTTCTTTCCTGTAAGCATATAAAAAATCAGATCGGGCATCATAAGCATCTTATCCGCATTTTCATATATATCAGGATTAAGTTTCTTTAATGTAAGAAGCTGAAATATTGTATTTATAGTCATTATCTGATTTCCGCTGTTTTTAAATATCTCAAGCTCACTTATCTTTTCCTTAGCTTCTTCTCTTCCTATAGAATACTTTTCATCTCTATAGGAAAACGGAGTATCTATAAGTTCTCCTTTTGCATCAATCACTCCGAAATCAACTCCCCATGTATCAATACCTATACATGAAACATCTTTGTTTTCTATGATTGTGCTTACTATTTTTTCCAAAATAGCTTTAAAATCCCAGTACAGTCTGCCGTCTTTTTCTTTTATACTGTGGGACATTCTCATAACTTCCTCTGTTATAAGCTTCCCTCCCTCAATATATCCGACAATACCTCTGATGGAAGTTGCTCCCATATCGAAAGCCAATACCTTGTTCATACTTCACCAACTTTCAATAATAAAATCGATAATCTTTCAGACATATCTCTTACCCCCTGTAAAAACACAAAGCTTTTTCAATTTATTTATGCTGAAAATTTATTCACAAACCCTTTTAGCAATCGCTACATTTTATATGAAAAATTATCAGTATTTTTGATTATTTCACTTGTTTTTGTTTTTAATTTTCATATATCTAAAATATTACCGAAAATGTTTTTCAGTGAATACAATATAACATATTTAATAATAAAAATATATATATGAATATATTCTTGAATTACTTTTTTTTATTTTATGATATAATGTTCATGTGTGAATTTTTTTGTTCAACCCTGTGACAGCTTGCCCCTAAACTGTTGCTTAAAGAGGGCAACTGTATAATAAAAGTAAGAGGATTATTTATGGATTCGAATGGAAGAAAACAGCAGATATTGGATGTTTTAAATAAGTGCAATGGGATATCAACCATAGACAGCCTATGCCAAAGAATTTTTGCTTCACGCTCTACTGTAAGGCGGGATTTGATTGCACTTGAAGAGGAGGGAATAGTAAAAAGATCTCATGGCTATGTCTCCGTGATAGTGAAGTCCGCCAATGAAAGCCCTATCGGTATGAGAAGGATTGAAAACCTTGATAAAAAGCAGCTTATAGCCGGCAAGGCAGCCCAGCTTTTAAAAGACGGAATGGTGATATTTTTGGACTCATCATCCACTGTTTGCCAGCTGGCACCGCTTCTTAAGCTAAGGCATAATATCACTATTATTACCAATGGTATAAATATAGCAAATGAACTCTCAAATGCACAGGATTTAAAATGTTTCCTCTGCCCCGGAGTGTTAAAGCATAAGAGTCTTTCCATTGTTGGAGAATTTGCTTCAAGTTTTATCAAAAATTTTAATGCGGAACTTGCAATTATTTCATGCAAAGCTATCAACACCAAAGGTATATTTGAGGGTGACGACTCTCAGGGGCTTGTAAAAAAGAGCATGATAGAAAATGCAAATAAAACTGTGCTTCTTTGTGATAATACCAAGGAAGAGGCAGGAGGCTTTTTTAAGTTGTCCGATTTTAGAGATATTGACGCCTTGGTTTCAAATGGAAATTTTTCTCCCGAACTGGATGAGATACTGGCAAATAATATAAATAGGATAATATAATTTTGTATAATAAAAGGTCTGAATCCATATCACAAGATTTCTTGTGTTGGATTCAGACCTTTATTTTTATCTGAAATAATCATTCCATTGATTTGTTCCAAGGTAGAGGATATGAAGATATCCTACAGCGGCACCCGCCGACTTGTCGGTAATATTTGTGGATACCTTTGCTATTCCGCCCACATTGCGAACCTCATAGCGTTTCATTCCAACATTACTTTCATCCTGATCATCCGAATCACTGACATATACGGCTTTTAACTTTCCGTTTAAATCATACTCGGCACCCCATAAGGTTACTATATGATTATTTCTTGAAAATACCTTATGAGATAAACCGACCAAACCGCCTCTTCCAAGTTCAAGCTTAAGATCCTCACTTAAAGATTCATAGCGCCCTCCATAAGTACGGTCTGTAAGTTTTTTCTCCTTAAATACATCATAGAAAAATCCGCCATTATTATCAGGAACCAAATCATCCCTTTCTATATTGGTAGCACCGCTAAGTTTAGGTGTATATCCGTTTATAAATAAATCCACTAAAAGATCGGTGTAAAAACCTCTCTCATTATAGCCGTACAAAACTTTATAAAGTTCAAATATTTTACTCTCTTCCTGACTTTCAAAAGAAGCCTTTAAATCTGAGAGTTGTCTGTTGGCGTGTGTGATATCTCCGTTTTTTACTATATAATTGTCAACATTTTCAATATTTTGATCAAACCACCAATGCAGCATATTTGATGCTACCGCAGCGAAGCAAAGATTCTTATCTATATCGATATTTCCCCCGCTTCTTGTTTTGTTAACATCATACCATCCGTCTCCGCTTGAAAACGGGGCTTTATAGCTTACATAGGTATCTGAACCGCCCTGTGTTATCTCCTTATGAAAATCTCCGCCTTCTCCCATAACCGGTCCGTTTATACCCTTTGCCCATATTATGGTTCTGATTTCTCCATCTTCATTGGTATACTGTACAACATTGTCATTCTCCGGTGTAATCAAATAATCCTTTATCCTCTGAGCCTTATCCTCGGCACTCTCCTCATTCTTATTTGGCTGCTCCTGTGTATCAGGTTGTGTAGGATTTTCTGTATTACCTGATACAGGTGGCTGAACTGTATTGTTATTTTCCTCTGTGGAAGGAGGGGTGTTGCCCTCATTATTTGCACCAGGATTTTCCTCTTCTGCATTATTTTGCCCTGAATTATTGCCGGTATTATTTTCATTTGCGGAATTATCTGATTCCGTACTGCTTTGATTTGGGTTAGCGCCGGTATTATTTTGCCCCGAATTATTTCCGGTATTATTTTCATTTGCAGAATTATTTGATTCCGTGCTGCTTTGATTTAGGGTAGTGCCGGTATTACTTTGCCCTGAAATATTGCCGTTTTGATTATGAGCATTATTTATATTATTTTCTGCTTTATCATCAGAAGCATTATTACTAATATCCCTTGATGCGGAATTGTTGGAGGTATTATCTTCTCCATTCAGGTTTTTATTGACGGCATTATCAAATCTTTTTTGGCTGTTATTTGGCAGTTGCTTAGTGCTGTCGGAAATTTTATTATCTGTAGTTCTTGAATTTTCGGTACGGATATTTCCATTCAAACTTTCTGTTATATTTGAACCTGAATTCTGTGCGTCATTTCCGACCTGACTTTCTATCCTTTTATCTTTATTTATCTCGTGGACATTTCCTATATTTGAGTTTTCCCCTCTGCTTAAGTCGGCACCTAAGTTTCCACTTCCGCTTGAATCGCCACCCAAGCTTTCACTCCTGCTTGTACCACCGCCGGAACTTCCACCTCTGCTTGAAGTGCTACCCGAGCCTCCACTCCTACTTGAACCGCTGCCGGAACTTCCACCTCTGCTTGAAGTGCTACCCGAGCCTCCACTCCTACTTGAACCACCTCCGGAACTTCCTCCTCTGCTTGAAGCACCGCTCAAGCTTCCTCTGCTACCCGTGCTTCCTCTGCCCGAGCTTCCTCCTCTACTTGATTCTCCACTTGAGCTTTTGCTTTTGCCTACGCTACCTGAATTGCTGCCTGTACCGCCTGCCTTTTTAGCTGCATTTGTTATGCCGCCTGATGTACTTATTCCTTTTCCGTTTTCATAATGCTGTATCCCGTTTTCATTTATCCATCTGCCTGTAGAGTCAATCTTATATCCGTCTATCACCGTATTTGCACGCATTTTGCCAAAGGTATCCTTATTACTTCCTTCAAAATAATAACAATATCCGTCAATCCACTGCCAACCTGATAAAAGCACACCCTCATTGCCGTTTTTACTGCTGTCTAAGAAATACCAGTTATTGGAAGCATCCTGAAGCCAACCTGTTTTTAAGCTTCCGTCCTCATTAAAAAAATACCAGTTATTATTTATCTGTTGCCATGCTTTTAAGGTCTTATTTTCCTTATAATATTTCCAGTTGTTATTTTCAAGTTTCCATCCTTCTACGCCTGCATAGGCATTAAATGAAAACAATATTGACATTGTGAGTCCTAAAAAAGCCGGACTTCCATTAAACTTTTTCATTGTATTACCCTTTCATTATAAAAATGACGCAAAAAAACAGCCATTATATATGACTGATTTTTGCATATCCATATTATGATACTACATATTTTAATAAATATCCATTATTATTTAAATGATATTACATTCCAGATTTCTTTCGGCTCAAGTCCAAGTTTCCAGACTGCCACTCCCGCCAGATCGGCTTCCTTAACAGCCTCCATTTTCAGAGTCATGGAGCGCTCATCTTCCATCCATATATATTTGGTGGCATTGCCTATGGTAGTATGTCCCACATACTGACCTACTTCATCATCCCAGGTTAAGTTTACATTGTTCTCCTTAACCCATTTAGTTGCACCATTGATTCCAAGTGCGCTTGAACTTAATTTTGAATTCTCCCTGGTCCAAACTCTTGTATATGTAGGTACTGCATTTATAAGCTTTTCCTTAGGCACTTCAGCCAAACTGTCTGTAATAGAATTCTTTACAAAATCTATAGATGCACTGCTGCCCTCGTCAGATCCGCTGTAATGTTCGTCATAGCCCATATTTATCACATAATCCACAACCTCAGCCAGTTTACCTCTTTCATAATACATATTGTAGGATGCCGGAATAGGCACATCCACACTTAATACCAGTCCGTTATTTCTGCATGAAACCGAAAGTTCTCTTATAAATTGAATAAAATGCGGTGCATTATCCTGAGTCAATGACTCAAAGTCTATATTTATTCCGTCAAATCCATATGTCTTTGCATCATTCATAAGATTTTTAATAAGGTTTTTCCTGTTTTCGGAAGATGATAAAATCTTTAATGTGCTTATATCCTTACTGAAATTATCAATAAGCGGCCATACCTGCAAGCCCTTTTTATGTGCCGCATCCACATAATCCTTTGCCGCTATGGAAGTATAATTCCCCTTATTATCAGATAGTTTAAACCATGTGGGTGATATTACATTCATTCCGTTTGTATTATTGACCACATCCGCTAAATTGGCATTTGCTGCAACTGTTGTGACCTGATGCCATCCAAGCACCACCTTCTCATTCATAGATATGGATGTATACTGTGGCTTTGTAAAACCGCTGACTCTCTCCATTTCTTTAAAGTTTTTTAAACGATTCTTTTTTACATATCCTAATGAACCGTTCCTTGTAAGAATCCTGTACCAATTGTCATTTTGTTCCACTATAATTACAGTATCATCCTTATTTAACTCGACATTTTCTATACTTGCGGATCTTTTGCTTGCATCCGCTCTAAGTACCGACTTTGACTTCACTTCGGCTTCTTCATATTTGCCATATCTGTTATTTATATATACTTTTTTGATATCACCTTCAATAAAATTATCCACCCAAATATCAGTATATGCCTTTATTGTTTCTATGGAAATATAGACTTTCCCACCCTCTTCAAGCAAAAGGGGCTTGCCGTTATTATCCGTATTCTCAAAATTTGCATATACTATCTCTGTCGGCAATGTATATGAAAGAAGCTTTTCTCCTTCATTATAATAAAACTTATCATTAAGTATTGATCCTGTCCAATTTAAAGGTATATATACCACTCCGTCTTTATAAATTGCTTTGGCTTTTTGTAAAGAGTAATTATATACAAGTGCTACCTCATCATTCTCAACTTGATATATTTCAGATTCTGTTATCTTATCTTTTGAACTCCCAAAATCATCCATCTTCCCCGATATAAATATAATTCCAAGTATGATACATAGAACTATCACTATACCAACTATACCTTTTCTCTTCACTTTTCCTCCGTATAAAATAATTTAATCATAAAATCTACACTATTATATACTACAAATATGTATAAATATTTAAGACTATATTTTTATAATCGAAATTTTTCAAATTATGCAACCGGGATTTAGGTGAATTGCTTTCAAAATATTTTTATATTTTCTAAATCCGGAAAATTTTATACTCACATTAAGGCATCAAAAAACTGCCAAAATGTCTCTAACATCATGACAGTTATATTTACACAACTTACCTTTACTTTTTCAATATATATACTAATTTAATGCATGAAACCTTTCTTCAAGTGCTTCTTGTAAAACTCTTGAAATGTTTAAGTTCAATCGTTTAGCTTCAGCATTCATCCAACCCGGTATAGTCAAGTTTTTCCTAACCATTTTCTTATCAAGTTTCTTTCTATATCTTGTTAAGTCTGCATCTATCATTGTAATTATGCCTTTTGTATAATCGAAATTTTCACCTTTATGAATATCTTTAGCTAAATCTATGACCTTTTCATAATTTGACGGTTCGGGAATTTCTTTTTTACTGTCTTCAATACTTAAACACTTTAAGCTTATAGCATCCCTAGCCATTTCAATAGCTTTCGGCAAATCTCTGCCCTCTGTATATATCATAAGATCCGGAACAAATACTAAGTAAATATCATCCGACTTCTCAATCAATGTTGGATATACAACTCTCATTTTCTTCCTCCTTTTCAGCTTAAACATCTCTACGCTTCATCATTTTCTCCTGATATCATTTATACTGTACGTACTTTATGCGTACTTGTCAATATTTTTACTTAATTTATTATCTTTTCAAAAAACAATAATATAAACATATAATATAAAAAACTGCCAAAATATTCCCATATCCTGACAGTTTAACTTACATGACTTTCTATTTTCAATATGTTTTGTATCAATGAGCGGCTACCTAGTAAGCCCTTTCTGTGACACTTTTTCATTGATACTTTGGACTATGGCAATGCCATGTTTTTGATTTTATAACATATATCAGACGGTTTTATAAATATATTGAAAACCTATCTGTTTGCAACTGATATATTCGCTACAACCTGCGTGGGCTTTGCATTAAAGTAGTATTTTCATATATTTTTATATGTATAAAATCAGTTTTTGGATTTCTTGATTGAATAATCATTTAGAATACTATGATTTCCTGCTCCATAGACCGGCAGATAAATATCATAGCTGTTGAATTTTAGATATTTTTGAAATTTAACTTTTATATTGGGGACTTTGATGGCTAAACTATCATTTATAAAAGCTATTTATAAACTGCTCCTTTCTCCGTCTTTAAATAAATTATAAGCTCCTTCCGCTCACACTGCAATAAGGAATTGTTGTTCGGTCGATATATGGCAAGATTGATTGTGCAAAACTTAGATACTTTGTCAAATGTTGGGGTAGGTTTATCTAAAACTTAAAAAGAGAGCCTTAAAGCGGCTCTCTCTTTTCATGTACTAATTATTTTTTGCCCTATAAATATATATGGTCTTTTCCGATTTATTGCCGGCAAGGTCTATCGCACTTATTTTTATACTGTTTTGCCCCTCGTTTAACGGAACTTCTATTTGTTTAACTATCTGTGTAGTATTACCGTCTTTGCTTGCAATATAAGAACTTGAGGACTTATCATCCGTTCCTATAAGTGAATCTCCATTATAAAGGCTTAACTTAAATGAATTATCAAGGGAGCGAATCTTAATATTTACCGTATCGGCATCAAGCCCTCTTTCATATACCTGATAATCTATTACAGGATGTATCTTATCATAGAATAATCTTCTTACTATGCTTGCCGACTTTTTATTTTCAGTGCTTACCTCAACTTTTATATTTACGTTAAATGTTTCAAGTTTTATTTTGCTTTCAAAGGAATAAGCCTCGCCCTTATATATGACCTTTCCGGCTTTTTTATAAACAATATTGCTTTTTACAAGCTCATCTTTACCTATAGTTATAGGACTTAAAAGCTCATTGCCGTCATTATCTACAAGCTTTATTTGCACGCTTTCAACACTGTCATCCTCATCCACATATCCTACAAAACCGGATATATCTATCTCTCCCTCTTTGATGCTTTTGTTTCCAAGTACATCAAAAAACTCAGGTGTTTTAAGAAATACTACCGGATAAGGCTTCTTTTCGGCATTTGACGGGCTGGCATCATTATCGGTAATCTCTGAAATACTTTCTTCTTCATCACCAAGATTTTGCTTAGGCTTTCCTTCTCTAAATACCGTTGTTATATCAAAGCTTGTATCCATAGGATTTATTGTAAATTCATAATAAAGATTGTCCTCATCATATTTGAAGTTATATTTTTTAGCCGTTTCAGAGTTTACTCTATTATCAAGAATTATATTTTCTTCAATATTATCATGTTTTAGAGTAAGCTTATGCAAATGAGAACTATCATCTGCCAGCTGTATCTTAATCACCGCTTCCTTTTCTATAAGGCTGTAGGTCATATCATCAAGCTTTATATCATTTACATAAACACTTGCATTATTATTGCTTATATAATCAAAAAAGTTAAGGAAATTAACCTGATTATAATTTCTTTCTCTGACAGCTCCAAGAGTTGTTCTGCTTTTATTATCCATATAGTCAACAGCATCTATAATCATATCCGAAGTGTCGGCAAAATATGGACAGTGCACTTCTATATCCGAGTTTCTGTAACCGTTGGTATAAACATGCACCTCTCCCCTTGAAGTGGGATTATTGGGTACTGCTTCTAAAGGTATATTAAGCTTACCGTCTTCCACCTTTATCAGCTCTTTTCCCTCTCTCTCAGGTTCATCCTGAAATCTTATAACAAATGATTTTCCATATCTAATACTTGTATCATCATTATCAGACTGTGCATATCTTATTGACTGCAAATATACATTCTCTATACCTATGCCCTTATCATGAACATTAAATACTATTTCCTTCATATTGCCGTCAATATCATTTACCTGAACTTCATTTGCAGTACTGAGCTTAGGAGCCGAGCTGTCCACTCTTACGGGGAATTTGTAGACCTGCTCTCCACTGCCTCCAACATTATTATTATTAAGTTTCGCCTTAATACAATATATGTATTCCGCACCGTCCTCTACAACATTCCCTCCAAGTTTTCCGTCCCATACAGAATCCGGCATAAACTTAAAGCTTTTATTGACTGAAAGTCTGCTAAGCTTCCTTACCTGCTTTGAGACGCCTAAAACTCTTAAAGTTTCCTCCGTCTTAGCATCAAGTATCGAATACTCTATCTGCTCCATGTTTCTAAGCGGTGCTATTCTTGCCGCCAAATCAGGATAGTACTTACTGTTCGGTGAAAAATATATCGCATTGTCATACAGCGGAAGCTTAAGCATCATACTTGTTCCAAGCATTGAAGAACTAACTCCGGCATTTTTATTTACAAAAAATTGCACATTTCTTTTTGTATTTCCGATTTCCGGAAGTTGGAAGGCATCTATGGCTCTTTGCCTGCTCCAATCTCCGTAAAATCCGAGGAAAGGTATACTGAGGTCAGATACTCCGTCTTTATCCTTAAGACTTATAAAACCTTCTATAAAATTATCCTCTTCCAAGTTTAGAGCATCCGAATAATCCATAGTAAAGTCTATACTTGCAGATGAATGTGCCTCTACACTTATCTCTCTGCTTATATTGGACTCATTGGAATGTATTATTTCCGATCTTTGAAGTCTGTAAGTACCGTCTGTAGGCTCATAGAGTGCAACTGAATTTATATTATAGCTTTTTGTACTGTCACCGAAGTTTTCAAGTCTAAGTCTTACCTCAAACCTTTTCTCCTTAAGTTCCCTAAGTTCAAGTTTACCGTCAGCTATATTATCATTAGTTCCTTGTGCCCTTACTACTACTGTGGTTTTTAATGCATTCTCAATATTTAGAGCGCCGCTTCCTTGCTGTCTTACAAAGTAGGGTATATCTTCAAATATTCCCTCATCCTTTAGAGGAGTTGCGGTATTCATAAGTAAAAGTTTTATAAATTCCGAACTGTTATCGGTTTGTATATTCTTTGCTTTTATATATTGTTTAAGTATGGCTGTGGCTCCCGTTACCTGAGGAGCAGCCATGGAAGTACCGGACATATCCTTATACTTATTATCTTCAATGCTTGAGTATATATGCCCTCCCGGAGCGCTGATCTCCGGCTTGATTCTAAGGTCGGGAGTAGGTCCCCATGAAGAAAACTTTGAAACACTTCCCGCTGCCACATTATCAACATCCGTCATTTCCGTAAATATCTCAGGTCTTAGTGCATTATTATAACCGTATTCTTCCATTAACTTATCATAGGTACTTCTTTTTATACGGATACAGGTAAGCTTTCCTGCATTACCCGGAACTTCAAGATTGCCGCCTATCTGCTCAGCCATGCTCCTGTTGTTGTAAAAAACAATGGCAGCAGGTCTTAATGCAGCTATTGCCTCAAGTTTATCCGCAAACCCAAAGGCATCTCTTGCTGTAGGGATTTCAAAAAGTACGAGTTTATCTTCTATATTTTCTTTTTTAATAAGCTCTTGCTTAGCGTTTTTTATATCAAATATAGCCGCAGTTATAATTTTTTTCGGATTTTCTCCCTTATGCAGGTCCATTTCCTCATTTACATAGGCACCCCAGCCATCCTTCCATCTTATAACATACATATGCCTTTTAGTATTTTCCATGGATGCGACTGCTATAGTTCCTTCATTTACTGCCGGATTGGCTATTAAAGCAGTATCGTAATTTTCCTTTAAAGGTTCTACATTATTTATATTTCCGGCGGTAATATTTCCGTCATTACCTGCAGCAACCGAAACCACTATTCCTGCTTTTCTTGCCTTTTCTATAACCTCATTTTCCGGATAAGCCCTGTTCTCCATTGAAAATCCGGCTGCCGTTCCAAGACTTAGGTTTATTACATCCGCCTTCAATGTTATAGCATCATCCAAGGCTTTTAGCCAAATATCGGTAAATGTTGTAGGATACTCAAGGTCATCTGAAAATACCTTAAGTGCAAGTATTTGTGCATTGGGTGCCACACCGAAAATCTTACTGTCATTATCATTGGCGGCAGCTATTCCCGATACATGCATACCATGCATTACACCGAAACTGTTAAGCAAATTTTTATTAAAATCATAATAGTTATAGCCATAAGGTACCTTGTCCGAATAATAAGAGCCTTTTAATCCTTTTTCGGATATTATCTTTTCTATATCTTCCTTGCTGTACATAGGCTGTACCGCTTCATCAAGTCTAAGTGCCTTATGTCTGTAATCTATACCTGAGTCTATTACTGCAATCACACTGCCCTCGCCCTTATAGCCAAGCGTATTCCACGCATATCCTGAGCCTATTATACTGCCAGATGACTTAAGTAAAGGTCTTTGAAACTCCTGTGATACATACACACTTTTTACTCCGGGGAGTGCTTCTATTTTTTCTATCTCAGTAGCATCGGCACTTAATGATATTCCGTTGAATATAGTATCATAATGCCTTACTTCTTTGGCATCCACCTTTATTGCCTCATTTTTTATATCTGTTAAAAGCTTATCCTGATCTTCTTTTAATTCCTGCTTTTTTTCATCTACAAAGGCTTCATCCAATTTATCATAGTCTATATCTTTATTTATAGCCTCTTCTACCAAGGAGTCCTTATCAAGCTCTATTATAAGTCTCAATTCCTTAGGCTTATTTTCTTCTTTTTGAGTATCAGCCTTAGCTGAATTTAATATTTTATTCGCCTCTTTTGTATATTCAGACTTAGCTGAATCTAAGTTTTCATCTGACTCTTTTTCATACTCAGACTTAGCTGCATTTAATTTTTTATCCGCTTCTTCTTCATACTCTGACTTAGTTGCATTTAATTTTTTATCCGCTTCTTCTTCATACTCTGACTTAGATGTATTTATTTTTTCGTCTACATCTTTTTCGTACTCGGACTTAGCTGCTTTTAATTTCTCGTCTGTATCCTTTGCATATTCAGAAACTCTACCCCCGTTATTTTGTGCCGCAAAGCCCGGTTTAGCTGTAAAAACTAAAGGGTTTATAAGAAGTACGGCACAAAACAAGGCAAGTTTTTTACTTATCTTATACATAACTCACCTATTCTATAATTATTTTTACTATAAATTTAACCTTGCCATAGTTATTATTATTTATTACAAGATCCTCTAAGCTGCTTACAGCAAGCTGATATTCACCTTTTTGAGCACTCTTTACCTGTTCAAGACTTTTTCCTTCCCACTTTACATTAAGCTTTACTCTGTTATTTTCTCCACTTAATTTAAGTCCTATAAGTGCATTGTCTTCAAGGTTTACTCCATCTAATGCCTTATATTTTAATGTTTTATCCGCATACAAATGTTCATTCAGTATTATAAAGTCTTCGCTCGCATTTTCTAATGCCTTATCTTCACTACTTTCATTAGGAACAGTTTCATTTTCTTTAGGCAAGGGTTCTTTTTTATTATCTTTTGCCTTGTTACCGGGATTTCCTATATTACTTTCTCCCGTTTTGTTTTTGCTCCCGGAAGCCTTACCTTCTTGTGGAGTTTTTTATTAAGGGAACCGTTTACTTCGCCTGATTTATTTTTACCTTCAGAAGGGCTGTTTTCTTGTGGAGCTTTTTTATTAGCGGTGCCGTTACCTCCACCTGATTTATTTTTACCTTCAGAAGGGCTGTTTTCTTGTGGGGCTGTTTTATTAGCGGTGCTGCTTCCTCCACCTGATTTATTTTTACCTTCAGAAGGGCTGTTTTCTTGTGGAGTCTTTTTATTAGCGGTGCCGCTACCTTCAGCATTCTTCTTTGGATTAGCTTTATCTTGAGTTCTTCCTTTTTCTTCAGCTTCTTTGTCACTTTGAGATTTATTCTCTTTTTGATTATTATTATTTCCCGAAGAACTGCTTGATGAACTATGACTTCTACTGCTTGTTATTATCTTTGTAACAACTCTTTTATCTCCCGGTTTATACTCTTCCGGGTTTGGCAAAGGACCTACCTTACCGTCCGGTCCCAGATTGGTATAGGAAATATTTTTTCCAAGGCTTTTTGCCGATTGCAGCTTGGAGTTTGAAAGTTGTACCTCAAAGTTTTGACTTCCATCGGCAATATAAATCTTACTTATATCGGAATTTATAATCCTTAACCTTCCATTACTTGCTTTTGGATTTATAAGTATTGGAGTTTGTGTTTTAATATTTTCTATAAGAGCATTATTGGCATTGACAACTATAAAAGCCTTGGACTTATTATTCTCATCTGCCCTAAAACTTTGAGAGGTATTGATAACTGCAAGGAAAAGTTCCTTATTCACATCCCGTAATTCACCCCTGTTTAATACCTTATCAGGCTCAAATCTCTTATCTTTCCCATCAATAACACCAAGGTTTTCAAGTTCTTTTATATATCCTCTTGACCATGACTGTAATTTTTCATCATCATTAAAAGCGGTTTTCCCATCAGCAGCTTCAACTCCTATATACTTTGCAAGTATATAATAAACTTCTTCCTTCTTTGGACTTTCATAAAGATTGTCAAATGATACATGCTCATCTATTATATTCAGCCCTTTTAATTTATTTACCGAGTTTTTAATATACTCCTCATCCACATTTGCATAATTCCCTATGTCCGCCAAATCGGATTCCAAGTTACCCGAGAGCTTTTCAAGGAATATGATCAAATCTTTTTTGCTGATATTTACTTCATTATCCGTATATGTTTTTTGCTCCGCCTTTACACTCGGAGCAATCAAAAATAATTGAAAGCATATGGCAATGCTTAACAATAAAGTAAATTTTATTGCTTTTTTTATACTCATTTTATTTCTCCTTTTTTATTTATAAACCGTTTTTATATTCTGAACTTGTCCGTACAAAAGATAAACAGCTTTAATTTTTGCTTAGCCGATAAGATTTTATTTTATAAAACTTCATTTATACATATTGCTTTTTAAGACCGCCCACTTTTGCAAATGCTAAGAAACTTATTTTTAAATCTCACTTATTGGCTTAACAATATGTGCATATACACAATGTAGCAAATTATATCAGAAAGCATTGAAAATGTAAATTATTTGCATAGCTTTCAATGTTTTCAATCCATTAGTATTGCCCAAACTTTTTATATTTAAGAATCAAAATCACAACACTTTAACCAATGAAATCCGATCTGTCGATGAATCGTTAATATAAACAATTCTAACAGTTTATGGCTATAGTTAATAAAATCTTTTCAAAACTTCGGCAAATTTTACAGACCGAAGCTGTTTTATTGCAGTAATTTCCCGTAAATAAAAATTTTTAATCCCTCCGAAAAAAATAAAAATATCCCGGCAAATACAAGACCTTTTGGCTTTGTGATTTTGTCAGGATATATTACTATAAAATATTTATTTTTCTAAGATTTTTGATAAGCTCTGTTCTCATTCCTAAAAATAAATGAACTTTTCGGCTCAAGGGCCAACATAAGTAAGTTTCCAAGTACTCCTACTGCAAGTACTTCTCCTATTCCCACGGTAAGCATCATATATGGTATCAAATCTGTCAAACCGTAAGCAAACTTAAGAACAAATGGAATAATAATTGCATTTGCAAGTATTGGTGGTACACATACCAGCCATTTTGAAATATTTCTGAGTCTGTAGCTTACAATTGCGCCTATAAGTGTTGCCAATGTTCCGAATACAATATCCGGAAGTGCCGCACCGGCAAGTATATTTGCCAAAAGACATCCTATACTTACTCCCGGTACTGCGGCCACTGTAAAGAACGGCAGAATACAAAGTGCCTCAGAAATCCTGAATTGAACAGCACCGAAGCTGATAGGGGCAAATGCAAGTGTAAGTACTACATATACTGCCGCTATGACTGCACCCTGTGCCATCATTTTTGTTGTAATATTTTTCATATTATCTCCTTTAGTTTTGTTTTAGGTGAGGAAGGTCTCGAACTCACCAAGTACGCTAGATACTTTAAAGTATTTTAAAAGATAAATCAAGCTTTTTTTATAAATCCTATAAGCAAGTCTTATAAATCTCCACTATATCTTCATTGGTAAGTGCCACAAATGCATCCTTTAAATATCCGTCAGTATTGGCATGTTCCGCCATAGCTTCAAAATGCTTATCATCAATGCCAAGTTCTGTAAGTGTCATAGGGATGCCGATTTCTTTAAAATAATTCTCAAGTGCATCTATTCCCGCAAATGCCAATTCTCTATCATTTTCACCGCTAAGCCCCATAACATTTCTTGCAAATTTTGCAAATCTTTCCGTTGCACTCATATCTTTATTAAGAATATGACGCATCCATCTGACAGTTAAAATAGCAAGTCCCACACCATGGGTGATGTCATAGTATGCTGAGAGTTCATGCTCCATTGCATGACATGGCCAACCTGTATCCTGTTTTCCATATCCGGGAATACCTGAGCAGGCTACCGATGAATCTGCCATAAGATTTGCTCTTGCCGAATAATTTGTAGGATCCTTAAGTGCTATTTTGCAGTTTTTCATAACGGACTTTAATATGGTTTCCGCTATTCCGTCAGATAAGTCACTGTCCATTGTTCTTGAAAAATATCCTTCAAAAATATGACTCATAATATCCACACTGCCCGCAGCTGTTTGATAAGGTGATACAGTATATGTATATGTAGGATCGCATATACTTACCGCAGGATATGTATATACTGCACCCAGCTTCTCATTTGTCTCAAGATTTGAGATTACTCCGCCTGCATCAAACTCCGAACCTGTTGCGCTGAGTGTAAGTATGTCCACAAGGGGAAGTGCTTTTGCTCTTCTGAAGCTTGTTCTTACCATTTCCCAAAGATCATCACCTTCATAGTAGCGTCCTACAGCAATAGCCTTTGCACAGTCAATGGTACTTCCGCCACCTACTGCCAAAATCACATCTATATTGTGCTTTTTACAAAGTTCTACACCACGCTCTACCGATGTTATTCTGGGATTTGGCTCCACTCCGCCACATTCAGTAATATTAAAATCATTTTCATTCAAGATCTTTATGACTTCATCATAAAGCCCTATTTTCTTGATTGAGCCGCCGCCATATACCAGCAAAACATTTTTACCGAAAGGCTTAAGCGATTTTGCCAGTCTTTTGATTTGCCCCTCTCCAAAATATAATTTGGTAGGAATATCATGCTTGAAATTCAACATATTGCACCTCCACTTTTGTATTAAATATAAATAAGATTTTTAATCCGTTTTGCCATCTTTTTAAATCAAGCAGACTTTCATTATCTATTTTTCAAAATTCTTATTCGTATAGCTTTATTTTAATACCATTCCCAGTACATCTTCAACCTTTTTTACAGGTATTATTTCAAGCTCATCCAAAACTTCCTCTGCAACTTCTTTCAAATCATCCTTATTCTCTTCAGGTATAAAAACCTTCTTTATTCCTGCTCTTGCAGCTGCCATAAGCTTTTCAGGCAATCCGCCTATAGGCATCACTCTACCTCTGAGTGAAACTTCTCCTGTCATGGCATATTCCGGTGAAACGGGAATATTATTTAAAAGGGATGCAATTGCTGTGGTCATTGTAATACCTGCACTCGGACCGTCCTTTGGCACTGCACCCGCAGGTACATGAATATGAATATCATTCTTTTCAAAGACCTCGGATTTTTCAGGATACATAGACTTTACAAGGCTTAATGCTATGTCCACACTCTCCTTCATAACATCTCCAAGCTGTCCTGTTATTTTTATATTACCCTTGCCCTTTGTAAGCATGGTCTCAATAAAGAGTATTTCTCCACCCACTGCAGTCCATGCAAGACCTGTTACCACTCCGGCATGCTTTTTCTCCAAGATTCCCTCATGTCTTATCGGTCTTTGGTCAAGATAATCCTGTAAATCCTCAGGCTTTACATCCAATATCTCTTTATTATTTTTAACAAGCTCAACTGCGGCATGTCTGCAAAGTGAGCTTATCTGTTTCTTTAGCCCACGCACTCCTGCCTCCATAGTATAGCCGTTAATAAGTGCTTTTATGGTATCATCTTCTATTATAAGATTTTCTTCACTTATACCTGCCTTTTTCTTTGCCTTCGGTATCAAATGATCCTTTGCAATGGAAAACTTCTCAAGTGCTGTATAACCTGTAAATCTTATAACTTCCATTCTGTCAAGCAGAGGTCCCGGTATAGTGTCAAGAGAGTTTGCAGTACACACAAATAATACATCGGATAAATCATAGGGAACATTCATATAATGATCTGTAAATGTATTATTCTGCTCGGGATCAAGTACCTCCAGCAATGCACTTGCAGGATCACCATTATAAGATATGGCAAGCTTATCTATCTCATCCAAAACCATTACAGGATTTGATGTAGCGGCTTTTTTCATTCCGTCCATTATTCTGCCGGGCATAGCACCTATATAAGTTCTTCTGTGACCTCTTATATCCGCCTCATCCCTGACACCTCCAAGAGATATACGCACATATTCTCTGCCAAGTGCCTCTGCAATGCTTTTTCCTATACTGGTTTTACCTGTACCCGGAGCACCTACAAAAAGAAGTATTGAACCGCTCTGCTTTTTATTCAAAGACATTACCGCAAGCTGTTCTATTATTCTCTTTTTTACCTTTTTCAGTCCATAATGCTCTCTGTCAAGCACCTCCATGGCATTGTCAAGTTCTATATCCTTAGGTTCTTCCTTTTTCCACTGTAATGAGGTTACAAAGTCAAGATAATTGTAAAGCAGACCGTATTCATGGCTGTCCTTACCCTCCTGCTTCATTCGATTCAGAACATTGTCAGCCTCTTTTCTGGCTGTTTCATTCATTCCCGAATTTTCTATTTTTTCTTCAAACTTTCTCACTTCGGAGATATTTTCAGGATGCATCTCATCCAATGCCTTCTGTAGAAAGTTTATCTGCTTTTTAATGGCATCTTCTCTGTATGCCTTCTCATGAAGTTCTTTTTGTGCCTGCTTTGCTTCCTCACTTACTTCATTTATTGCCATAAATTCTCTGGCATACTGTGCTATAAGCTCCGCTCTTGCCTTTGTTGAATCCTCCGCCAGTACCGCATACTTTTCCTCCGGAGTAATATTCATAAAAGGTGAAAGCCCCACCATTACCTCATTCATATTTTTCCATGCAAGCACATAACCTCTTGCCATAAGTCCCCATTGAAACTTTGTAACATAGTTTAAAAGTTCGTCACGAAGCCCTATAAGCATAGTATTTGCACTTTGTGGCTCCAAATCATCTATCTCAGGTCTTTGCACCCCTACCACATTTTGATTTTCAAAATCCATGTACTCAATATTTATTCTGTTAAAGGCTTCAAGGTTTGCACCTCCCTCATCATCTATAGAAAGTACCTGCCCTGCAACAGCTATGGGATAAATATCCTCCATAGTGATATCCTTATCCTTTGGTTCCTTTA
Organism: Lachnospiraceae oral taxon 107 str. F0167; assembly: GCA_000209465.1. Lineage (GTDB taxonomy): Bacteria > Bacillota > Clostridia > Lachnospirales > Lachnospiraceae > Lachnoanaerobaculum. Next base: position 119,207 of record GL890588.1, read on the forward strand.
AATAAAGAAATGTTACCTTTTCCCCAACGGATATCTTTTCTACACCTGCCTCCTGTAGATATTCTTTTCTGAAATATATTTTTGAACCCGGTAAAACAACCGTATTATATGTCGGTATTAAAATCATATAACCTCCTTTGTTAGCACTTATTATAAAAGAGTGCTAAAATAAATTTATAAAAAAGAGGTTGAAACAATGGCTTGTTTACAACCTCCCCATTCATATGAGTAAAGTATAACACTGGCACTCATATCCGTCAAGTGATAATTAAGTTTTGCAAAATTGAATATTCTACAAATTCTTCACCGCTTTTGCCAGACTCTCAAGTGCCGTCTTAAGATATTCTCTCGGACAGGCGATATTAAATCTCTCAAAGCCCTCTCCGTCTATTCCAAACATGGCTCCCGAGTCTATCCAAAGCTTCGCCTTATTTACTATAAGGTCCTCTCTTTCCTCCTCGCTAAGTCCAAGTTCTCTGAGATCAACCCATACAAGATATGTACCCTCAGGCTCTATAAGCTTTATCTGCGGGATATTTTCCTTTAAATAATCTCTAAGGAAATCAAGATTCCCCTTTATATAAGCTCTTACCTCATCCAGCCATTCCTGGCATGACTCATATGCAGCCCTTGCCGCTATAAGCCCCATGGTATTCATCTGTGAATATCCTGATTTTACTATCTCATTTCTAAAAGCGTCACGGAGCTTTTTATTCTCAATAAAAATATTTGAAACCTGAAGACCTGCTATATTAAAGCTCTTACTAGGCGCTGTAGCTATTACTGAATTTGCGGCATATTCATCTCCAAGAGAAGCAAATACGGTATGCTTATTAGGCGCATATACAAAATCCGCATGAATCTCATCACTGAAAATCACCACATTATGCTTTAGACAAATATCATCGATCCTCTTTAACTCATCTTTAGTCCAAACCCTACCTACAGGATTATGCGGTGAACATAGTATAAAAAGTTTAACCTTATTCTCAACTATCTTTTTTTCAAAATCCTCAAAATCCGGCTCATATCTGCCGTCTTTAATCACAAGAGGCGAATTGATAAGCTTTCTGTTATTGCTTATTATCATCTCACTGAAAGGATAATATACCGGCTGCTGTATAATAACACCTTCACCTTCTTTTGAAAATGCTTTTACAGCCATTGCGATAGCATATACAACTCCCGGAGTTTTAACCAGGCTGCCCCTTTTAGGCTCCCAGTCAAAGTTCTTTACAAACCAGCCCTTCACCACTTCAAAATAATCGGACTGCACCTCGGTATAACCATATATTCCATGGTCAACTCTTTTTTGCAAAGCCTCAGTAATCGGCTTTGCTACCGGAAAGTCCATATCGGCAACCCAGAGTGAAAGCTCATCACCTTTTTTACCTCTAAGCTTTGCGCAATCAAACTTTAAACTGTCTGTACCCTTTCTGTCTATAATTTTATCAAAATCGTACATAACATACCCCCTTATGATAATGCTCTCTCCAAATCTTTTATCAAATCATCAGCATTTTCGATTCCTACCGAAAACCTTATAAATTTGTCGGTTATTCCAAGTCGCTCCCTCACTTCTACAGGCACATCCGCATGTGTCTGATACATCGGAAATGTAATAAGTGATTCCACTCCTCCAAGGCTCTCGGCATACTTTATAATTTTTATTTTCTCAAAAGCCTCTTTTGCAGTCTGAGCCGTATCCGTTGTGAAAGATATCATTCCGCCAAAACCTCTCGCCTGTGATAAATTCACCTCATATCCCGGATGCTCGGGCAAACCTACATAATATACATTTGTAATTTTTTTATTTGTTTTTAAATAATTTGCTATCTTTATCGCATTTTCCTGTATTCTATCCATTCTTACCGCCAGAGTTTTTAAACCTCTAAGCACCAAAAAGCTGTCAAAAGGCGCAAGGCTAGGTCCTACAGTCTTATACATAAATCTTATTTTCTCTGCAAGTTCTTCATTGGCTGTACATACAAAACCTGCCAAAGTATCATTATGACCTGCAATATATTTTGTGGCACTGTGAATAACTATATCGGCACCAAGGCTTATAGGATTTTGAAAATAAGGACTTAGAAAGGTATTATCAACAATCAATAATAAATTATGTTCCTTTGCAATCTTTGACATTTCCCTTATATCGGTTACAAGCATTGTAGGATTGCTGGGTGTTTCAATAAAAATAGCCTTTGTATTCTCATTGATTGCATCTATAACATTTTCTGCCACGGTTGTATCCACATAACTGAAAGTTCTGCCTCTCTCCACTCCCAAAGTACTGAAAAGTCTTGTACTCCCTCCATATATATCCTCTTGAGATATAATATGATCTCCCGGATTAAAAAGTTCCAATACCAGCAAACAGGCCGCCATTCCGGTAGAAGTCGCCACTGTATCATAGGCATTTTCAAGTGCCGTAATACAATCTTCAAGCTCTGTTCTTGTAGGATTTGACTGGCGAGAATAGTCATATCCGGTGGTATCACCCACTCCCGGATGTGCAAATGTTGCTGTTTGAAATATCGGGACTGAGACCGAACCGTAGGCATGTGCATTTTTATCTTCTTTGGGACTGTGTACGCATAATGTTTCAATATTCATAAATTCACCTGACTTTACTTTCAAAATATCACTAAATTTAGATTTCTCCAATAAGAAATATTCTACAAGTTCTATTTTTTCAGGTCAATAAGATGTTTTCTTTCTCTGGTTATAAAAAAATCCTATATCTGTATATTGACATTTAAATGCAATCATTTCTTTAAAAACTGTGTTCTCTATTTGGCTACATAGATATTAAATACATTGAAGCTGCTTATACAAATAAATGTATTTCTTACACTCCGTATTTATTCTTATATGCAAGTATTGCAGCCACGGTTTTGGAATCCTTTAACTCTCCCTTATAAATAAGCTCCACTAAATCATCCATCTCCCACTCTTCAACATCTATTCTTTCATCCTCATCCAAATGCTGCTCGCCCTTACTTAAATTCCTTGCAACAAAAATATCTATTTCCTCATCCCCGAAGGCTACCATTGTATCAATTCTTATCAAAAACTCAAGTTCCTCAGGTGATCCTACTTTATATCCTGTTTCCTCCTCCAGTTCTCTAAAGGCACATATTCTTCTTGGCTCATCCTTTGAATCCACCTTGCCTGCCGGCAGCTCCAGAGTATATCTGTCCAATGCATTTCTATACTGACGCACCAGGAGTATCTTTCCATTTTCCAGTACAGGCACTACCGCAGCAGCGCCATTATGTTGTATATAATCCCAAACCGCCTTTTTCCCGTCTATTAAAAGATGGTCCTTATATACCTTTACTATTGCTCCCTCATATGCAAGCTCTCTTTTTTCTCTGACTATTTCTCCCATTTTCCCTCCTTATCGGACTTTAGTCCTTCAGCCATATTATTTAAGAATTCTATTATTTGATCCAAACCTTCATTTGAATATTCAAAATACTCATCTTTTTTCTTATCATCCTCTGTATGGTCAAAATTAAAGGGCTCCGGCCATACTGTAATTTTCAGCCTTGCCTCGCCCCTTTTATCCTTCGGTGTAAAATTCACCTTTTCCAAAGGGTCTCTTCCCAGTCTAAATCTCACACCCTCCAGACTCCCTGTGAAATATTGGCCATAATCATAATATCCTATATTTAACAAGTCACCTTTTTTTAACATATAAACATTTCTCTCAAATCATCCACAGTTCTTACAATATAATTTGCTTTGTCAAATTCTTCCATGCTTCCATAGCCATAGAGTATACCTATACTTTTTAAGCCTACAGTATTTGCTCCCACTATATCATGAACTTTATCCCCCACCATTATAGCGGCGGTTTTATCCTCTATATTATTTGATTTTAACACATACTCGATTACTGCAGCCTTTGTAGATCTCTTTGTATTAAAATCTCCGTCAGAGCCTCCTATGAATGTAAAATATTTATCCAATCCGAAATGTTCTATAACCCTTCTCGCCTCCTTTTCAGGCTTTGAAGTCGCAATATAAAGCCTGTATTCCACTGATAAAACTTTTAACATTTCCTCAATACCCTCATATAATTCACATTCAAATATACCTGTACTTCTGTAGTACTCATGAAATATCTCCAGAGCCTTTTCATATTGTAATAAACTGAGTCCGTAAAGTTTTGTATAGCTCTCCACCAAAGGAGGTCCTACAAATTTTTTTAAATTTTCGGGCTCTTCATATATTCCGAACTGCTCCAAAGACTTTTGCACTCCCCTTGTAATACCCGGATCAGACCTTACTATGGTGCCGTCCAAATCAAATAAAATATGTTTTTGCTTCATTACTGCTCCTTAGCTAAAGGTTGCTTTAATTTTAAACCTACTTTTTCTATTCTTGCATGATCCATTTTTTTCACTGTCAAAACAATATTGTCAAATGCAACGACTTCACCCTCCACCGGAATTCGTCCAAGCTTTTCCATTATAATACCGCCTACAGACTCATATTCCTCAGAACTTAATTCAAGTCCGATTCTCTCATTGATATCATCTAAATTGGTGGAACCGTCTATCAAATATTCATTTTCCGAAAGCTTTGTTATACCCTCATCCTCATCCGCATCAAATTCATCCCTTATCTCACCGACGATTTCTTCAAGCATATCTTCCAGTGTAATAAGCCCTACAGTAATACCGTATTCATCCAGTACTATCACTATATTGGCACCGGTTTTTCTCATATCCATCATAAGAGAGGATGTCTTTTTATACTCATATGTATAAAGCGGCTCCCTTAAATATTCCTTTATAGCAAAATTCTTTTTGTCTTCTATCAGCAAAAAGTCTTTTACATTCAATATTCCTATAACATTATCGGGACTGTCTTCATAAACAGGTATTCTGGTGTATCTATCCTCTTTGAAAACCTCAAAGATTTCATCATAGCTTGCATTTACATCCACCATCACCATATCAACTCTCGGTACCATAATATCTCCGGCAACCGTATCACCAAAGTCCACCACATTTACAATCATTTTTTTTCTTCTTTTTCAATGACTCCGTCTTCATGGCTGACCTCTACCATTGCCCTGAGTTCATCCTCAGTCACGGTTGCGTTGTCATCATTATTTTTATTAAAAATAGAAATAACAATTCCTGCCACCTTATTCACTATATAAATTACAGGAGTCAAAATAACCATCAAAGCAGAAATAATACCGATGTATTTTAATGCCATATCCTCAGCATTTTTTGATGCCACATTTTTTGGTGTAATCTCACCGAATACCAAGATAAGAAATGTCAGAATTCCTGTTGCAATAGCAACCAGACTGCTTCCAAAAATCTTTAATGTAAGTGTAGTTGACAGTGAAGATGCTGATAAATTCACTATATTATTCCCTATTAAAATTGCTGATAACATCTTATCGGTATTGGCTGTGATATCAAGAACCTTTCCGGCTCTCTTATCACCGTTTTCTGCCAGATTTCTTATTTTTAGTTTATTTGAAGTCATAAGGGCTGTTTCTGCAGATGAAAAAAATGCTGAAGCAGATAATAATGCTACCAAAATGACTAATTGTAATATGTCACTCGTTTCCAAATTTTCTCCTATACTCAAACTATTCTTCCACGGATGTATTATCCGGTATAATCTCTTTTTTCTTTTTCTTTGCTCCAAAAGGCATCAATATACTTCCAATCAATATAAAAACATCTCCCAGATTAAAGATTACCTTATCAAGCCCTTTTTCCTTGATACGAATATAATCCACCACATAGCCTCTTGCAAATCTGTCAAAAATATTGCTGAGTGAACCTGCAATTATTAGGCTGAGTGAAAGTTTTTTAATTTTATTCCCTTTTTTAGGGAGTGAAACGGCAAGAAGTCCCAAAAGTATTGATGTAATAAATACCGGAACATATTTTACCACTTTTTGTTTTTCCTTCAGTTTTCCGAATGGAAAACCCGTATTATGAAATTTATCTATTTCAATCTTATTTGCCAGGTTTCTTGGCAGTTCACTTTTATCAAAAGAACTGATTGCATATTTCAGTATAAGGTCAAGACCTGTAAGTACCGGTATCAAAATAACAAACATATTTCCTCCTATATATTTCTAAATACTATATTCGGGCTGCCTTTATGTTCCAAATACTCTCTTGTTATTATAACCTTGCCTATATTTTTATCCTTCGGAGTTTCATACATTATATCAAGCATAAACTCCTCTATAATGGAGCGCAGTGCTCTTGCACCCGTATCTTTTTTCATTGCCTGTTCCGCTATCCACTCCATTGCATCATCATCAAAGGAAAGCTCCACCTCATCCAGCTCTAAAAGTCTTTTATATTGCTTTAAGATGGCATTCTTAGGCTCTATAAGTATCTTTTTAAACGCCTCTTTATCAAGTTTTGAGAGAGTGCATACCACGGGTAATCTTCCTATAAACTCAGGGATCATACCGAATTTCCTGATATCTTCATTTATTACTTTGGAGTATAAATCGCTGTCATTGTCGTATTTACCTTTTAAATCCGAGTTAAATCCCATGCTCGTATTTTTTTGTAATCTTTCTTTTATAATATCATCCAGCGCCGGGAAAGCACCTCCACATATAAATAATATATTATCCGTATTTACGGTCTCCATAGGTGCAAGCACATTTTTTTGATTTGTACCCACAGGTACTTCCACCTTGCTTCCCTCAAGCATCTTTAAAAGTTCCTGTTGTACACTCTCACCGCTTACATCTCTTGTATTGGTATTTTTCTTTTTGGCAATCTTATCTATCTCATCAATAAATACAATACCGCATTCCGCTCTCTCCACATCATTTCCTGCTGAAAGCAAAAGCTTTGAGATAACACTTTCTATATCATCTCCTATATAGCCCGCCTCCGTAAGTGATGTGGCATCGGCTATCGCAAGCGGTACATTAAGAAGTTTTGCAAGTGTTTTTACAAGATAGGTCTTTCCGCTTCCTGTAGGTCCTATCATAAGGATATTGGACTTTTCAATCCTTATTCCTTCTTTATCCTTATCAAGGAATATTCTTTTATAATGATTATATACTGCTACGGATATTATTCGCTTTGCCTGATCCTGTCCTATTACATATTCATCCAGCATCTCCTTTATCTTATGTGGTGCCGGTATATCCTTCATTGTAAAAATAGGCTCTGTCCTTTTTTCATCTCTTTTTTTAACTCTTGCTCTTTCGGGTATAGGATTCAAATTCATATTCGGAATATTCAGACTGCCAAGATCTATATTTTTTATATCATCTAAATTTATATTGGACATGCCGGATAATTTACTCATATCCATACTCTGCATGGAGTTAAAGGTCTTTTGTATACAGTCAGGGCAGATATCTATTCCTCCCGGCATTGATATCATATTACCTGTTTTTGACTCAGGTCTCCTGCACATATAACATATTTTCTCATAGTTACTGCTTTTATCATCTTTATCTTTTGTATTATATTCTATTTTATCTTCCATTTTTCCATTCCTAATGTTTTTAAACAGTTTTATGCTATTCTAGCACAAAAAGAAAAAATGTGCCATATTAGCACAATACGGCACATCTCTTATTATAAAACCTTACTTAAAAACAGCCTTAATCTGTCACTCCTTGGATTTGTAAAAAACTCTGAAGGCGCATTTTCCTCTACAAACTCTCCTTCATCAAGGAAAACCACTCTGTTTGCCACCTCTCTTGCAAAGCCCATCTCATGTGTTACCACTACCATGGTCATCTTCTGCTCTGCCAAATCCTTCATAACCGAAAGCACCTCTCCTACCATCTCAGGATCAAGTGCCGAAGTCGGCTCATCAAAGAGCATCACATCAGGCTTCATACAAAGCGCTCTGACTATTGCAACTCTTTGCTGCTGTCCTCCTGAAAGCTTTGCCGGAAACTCATCCGCTCTGTCGGCAAGTCCCACCTTTTCCAACAGACTCAAAGCATAGGCCTCTGCCTCTTCCCTATCCACATCTTGAAGCTTCATCGGTGCTATAGTGAGGTTTTGTAACACAGTCATATGCGGAAAAAGGTTAAACTGCTGAAAAACCATTCCCATCTTCCTACGATGCAAATCAATATTTACATCCTGCTTACATATATCCGTTCCCTCAAAGAAAATCTCACCGCTGCTTGCTTCTTCAAGTCTGTTTAAACATCTTAGGAAGGTTGATTTGCCCGAGCCCGAAGGTCCTATAAGACATACCACATCTCCTCTGTTTATATTGAGTGAGATATCTTTTAGAACCTGCTTATCATGAAATTTTTTACTTAAATTTTTTACTTCTATAAGTTTTTTACCTTCCACTTTTAGCCAGACTCCTTTCAAGTAATTTTACCAGATAGCTAAAGAGCATTACCATAATAAGATAAAGAAGAGCAACAGCAAGGAAGGGCATCATTGCCGAATAAGTCCTGCTCCTTATAACATCTCCCGCCTTTGTCAAATCTTCCAGTGCAATATATCCCGCAACCGAGGTTTCTTTCATCAAAACAATGAACTCATTTGCAAGAGTAGGTAATATATTCTTTATAGCCTGCGGCATAATGATAAATATCATTGTTTGCGCATAGTTAAAGCCAAGACTTCTTCCCGCCTCCATCTGTCCCTTAGGTACGGAGTTGATTCCTGAACGAAAGATTTCCGCCTGATATGCACCCGAGTTTATTCCGAAAGCCAGTATTGCCGCAACACTCTTATCAACTCTCATAGAGCTGAATATAACAAAATATATTATAAGCAGCTGTACTACTACAGGTGTACCTCTGATTACAGTGAGGTAAATATTGCAAATAAAATTTAAAAACTTTAATCTCTTTGTATTGTCATATATATTTCTTACAACAGCCACACTAAAACCGAGTACAAATCCAAGTATTACCGCAAAAAAGGTAATCACTAAGGTAACTCCAAGTCCTTTAAATAATGATAACCATCTGTCTTCGGTTATAAAGTTTAAAATAAACTGTGATTTTAATTCCTCAAACATATTATTCTGCCTTAATATATTTTGCTATAATGCTGTCTATTGTTCCGTCAGCCTTTAGCTCTGAAAGCGCCTTGTTTACCCCATCTAAAAGTTCCTTATTTCCCTTTTTGATTGCAATGGCATACTGTTCCTCTGCATATGCTTCATCTAAAATTTTAAGTCCGCTTGTCTCTTCCACAAACTTCTTTGCAACTTCGCTGTCAATAACAACTGCATCTATCTTACCTTGGCTAAGTGCCTGAACCGCATCCATACCCTTTGCATAGCGTTCAACAGTTGCATCCTTTATATCACTTGCCAAAAGATCTCCTGTAGTACCTGTCTGTACTCCGACAGTTTTTCCTTCAAGATCCGCACCTGAAGCAACTTTTGAATCTTCCTTTACTATAATAAGCTGCTTGGATGTGGTATAGGTGTCGGAAAAGTCTACACTTTGTTTTCTCTCTTCTGTAGCGGATATACCTGCCACTCCCGCATCAGCCTTACCTGATGTTACCTCTAAGATAACAGAATCAAAGGCTATATCCTCTATCTCAAGCTCAAGCCCCATTTTCTTTGCTATTGCATCGGCTATTTCCATATCAATACCTACAATCTTATCTCCCTCATGGTACTCATATGGTGGGAACTCTGCATTTGTTGCCACTACAAGCTTTCCCGACTGTATGGTCTTTACACTGCCGTCTGCATTTTCACTTCCCGGTTTTGTATCGGCTCTCTTTGAACCGCCGCAGGCTGCCAAACTTGCTACCATCAATCCTGTTATAAGTAATGCTAATATTTTTTTCTTCATAAGATCCTCCATCTGTATATTTATCAATTGTTATTGCATAATAATACACTCTTTTTTATAAGAATGCAAGAGTATTTTTAAAAATAACACAGGAAAAAGACTCTGATTTTGTATTTTTATAAGGTCAATTGGCTGACCGTCATATTTTATACAAAACTAGAGTCCTTAATACCGGCTTTTTCATACTTTGTAAATGCAATATATTCCATCAGCTATACCGCTGCTGAAGTTAAATATCTTTCCATCTCATTCACGGCATGTATTTCATCATCACCGTCTGCTGATATATATACCTCTTTGCCATCACCAAACTTTAATGTCATCATGCCCATGATACTTTTTGCATTTACCTTCTTAGTACCACTTTCAACATAAATCCTGCTTTCAAACTGGCTGGCCACCTGTACTAGCATAGCTACCGGTCTGGCTTCAGTTTTTGCATTTATTGCAACCTTAACTGACTTCCTAACCATTTTCTCTCCTTACTTGTTCCCTTAGCTGACTCGCGATGTCTGAGAGTTTACGCAACCTATGATTAACCCCACTTTTCCCGAGCTGTGGAATAATCATTTTTCCAAGTTCCACCAATGAAGCATCAGGATTTTCCAGTCTGGCATTGGCTATCGCCTCCAGATTTGATGTCAATTTTTCCAGTCCCATCATCTCTTTAATAAGTTGTATATCCTCAAGTTGAGAAAGTGCTGCCGAAACCGTTTTATTTATATTTGCAGTTTCACAGTTCACTTTCCGATTTACATCGTTTCGCATTCCTTTTAATATTCGAATATTCTCGAAATTCATGAGCGATGTAGGTGCTTCCATCAGACCAAGCGCCAATGAAATTTGATCACTGTCCTTTATATACACTACATAGGCCTTTTTTCTTGCGGTAATTTTGGGCAAGAGAGATAAATCCTCCATAAGTTCCTTTAAAAAAACCGCATCCTCCATAGACGAACAAACAATTTCAAGGTGATAACCCTTCTCAGGATCGGTTATTGAACCTGAGGAAAGGAATGCCCCCCTAAAAAAAGCCTTTTTGCAACAGGAATTAAGTAAAACAGTATTACCCTCCAGCGGCAAACTATCAATCAACTCTTGATTTTTAAGAAGCTTTATAGCTTTAAGCACCTCTCCGGCTCCCGCACTATCTACGATACTTACGGAATATAGGCGCTTACGCCTTACCAAAGTACTATTGCTTATCACTACATCTGTATTTATATTAAATGTTTTTTTGACTAATGTAAAGTACTTTCTGGCAAGTCCTGAATATTCAGTACTTATTTTTAAAGATATTTCACCATTTTTCGATAAAGAAACTGTACCGATAAAGTAAACAATTGCCAAAATTTCTGCAAGTACACAATGTCTTACAGACGGATTTATCCTTGTAAGTTCATTTTTTACTTCTGAAGAAAATGTCATTTATTCTCCTATCTCTGTGCAATTCGTGAAATATTTTTTCCCATATCTCTATGTTCCAGTCTGACACCTATACCTTCTATCTTATCAAGTCTTTCCTTAAGTGCTGATGCTATAGCCACCGAGCGATGTTGTCCGCCTGTGCATCCTATACCTATTACCAAAGCACTTTTACCCTCGTCTATATATCTGGGTATCAAGAAATTTATCATATCATCCAGCTTATCAAGGAAAATATTTCCGTCATTATTTGAGAAAACATAGTCCGCCACTTCCTTTTCTTCACCGGTTTTTAATCTTAGACCATGGTCATAGAAGGGATTGGGCAAAAATCTGACATCAAATAAAAGGTCCGGATCCTCAGGTATGCCATACATATATCCGAATGAAAGCACCGTAACAAAGAGGTTGTTAAAACTTTTACCCTCTACATAGATTTTCTTTAACTCCTGCTTAAGTTCCTTTGTTAAAAATCTCCCTGTATCAAGTATCCTGTCGGCTCTCTCTCTTAAAAATGCCAGTCTTTCTCTTTCCTGACTTATTCCGTCTATCAGTCTGCCCTCCAATGCAAGAGGATGATTTCTTCTGGTCTCCTTATATCTTTTTATCAAAGTTTCATCATCCGCCTCCAGAAACAGTATTTCCATATTTACTCTTCTGTGGCAAAGCTCATCAAAGACCTCCTGCAAGCCGCTCAGTCCGCTCCTTATATCAATTCCAAGGGCTATGCCGTTCATACCTCTCTCTGATTCGACAGTAAGCTCCACAAAGTTTAAAAGCAGCTCTACAGGTAAATTATCTACACAGTAATACCCGAAATCCTCAAACATCTTTAATGCAACAGTCTTACCCGAACCGGACATCCCTGTTACAATAACTATTTTCATATCAAATCATCCTTACTTCGCATTCCAATTTTACACCGAACTTTTCATATACGACATCTTTGACATGCTTTATCAAGCTTTTGATATCCTCTGATGAAGCATTATCATAATTTATCACAAAACCGCAATGCTTTTGCGATACTGCCGCTCCTCCAAGCTTAAATCCTCTAAGACCTGCATCATCTATAAGCTTTCCCGCAAAATATCCCTCCGGTCTTTTAAAAGTGGAACCGGCACTTGGATATTCAAGCGGCTGTTTTTCCCTTCTTCTATCATTTAAGTCTTCTATTTTAGCTTTTATTTTTTCTTTTTCCCCATGCTCAAGCTTTAATCTTGCCGCAAGTACGATTTCATTATTGGCTAAAATATTACTTTTTCTATAGCCAAGTTCAAGCTCTGAAGCCTCTTTCCACTTTATACCGCCATCCTCAGATAAAATTTTTATCTGATACAGCACATGTGACATTTCTCCGTCATAGGCACCGGCATTCATTACGATTGCACCGCCAAGACTTCCCGGTATTCCACAGGCAAATTCAAATCCTGTAAGAGAGTTCTCCATAGCATAATCACTTATTCTGTCAAGTCCTGCTCCTGCACCGGCTTCAATATATACCCCATCATGTACAATACTGTCATTTAAACATTCTGTAGATATAATAACTCCGTCAAAACCTCTGTCATCCGCCAATATATTGCTGCCCTTTCCAAAGATATAATATTTCAAATTTTCTTTTCTTATTATATCCATACAAAGGCAAAGTTGTTCCTCGGTCACGGGTGTCAAAAAGAATTTGCACTCACCCCCTACATGAAAGGTGGTATGATCCTTTAACAACTCCCCGGTTTTACAATTTTCACCCAGGATGCTTTTAAAATCCATTTGCATCTTATCTCCGCTAATATGTTTAATCTCAATCTTTTCCGGCCATATTTGCCTGTACTCTGTTGTACAATTCCTTTGCCGCATTATATCCCATCTGCTTTTGTCTATGGTTTACAGCCGCAGTTTCAACAATAATTGCCAGATTTCTTCCCGGTCTTACAGGTAATACATGACATACCACCTGATTGCCGAGGTATTCTATATAATTATCCTCAAGTCCAAGTCTGTCATAGTCCTTATTTTGAATCCAATCCTCAAGCTGTATAACCAAATCTATGGACTGCGTATCCTTTACACTGAGAACACCGTATAATGCCTTTACATCTATGATACCTATTCCTCTAAGTTCAATAAAATGCTTTGTTATATCAGGAGCGGTTCCGACAAGAGTCTTTTGTGACACCTTCCTTATCTCCACCACATCATCAGATACAAGTCTGTGCCCTCTTTTTACAAGTTCAAGGGCAGCCTCACTTTTTCCTATTCCGCTGTCTCCTGTTATCAATACACCCTCACCGAATACATCCACCAAAACACCATGTATGGAGATTACCGGAGCCAGTTTTACATTCAGCCATCTTACAAGTTCCGCTGTAACATAGGTAGTGGACTGGTCAATACCCAGGCATGGCACTCCGTAATGTATACAATAGGAGATCATATCTTCATCAGGCTGTATACCTCTGGCATACAGTACACATGGCACACGATATGAAAGAAGCTTGTCATAGGTCTCCTTCTTTTTCTCATTATCCAGAGTTTTAATATATGCATTCTCCACATTGCCTATTATCTGCACTCTCTCGCAGTCAAAATGATCAAAAAAACCTGCCAGCTGCAATGCCGGTCTGTTTATTTCGGGATGTTTTACAATAATAGACTCCACATCTATTCCCGGTGTGTAATTAGTCAAATTCAATTCATTGATAAGTTCCTTGATTGTTACATTTTCTCCCATTGTACCTCCTATCATAGTTCCCCCTGTTAAACTATCCTAAAAGCTCCAACAATTCTTCTTTTGAAATATTTGCCAAAGATACTCCTTCTTCAAAGTTTAATACCCTGTCAGCCAAGTCTTTCTTCGACTCTTGAAGCTTTACTATTCTTTCCTCTATCGTTCCTTTTGTTATAAGCCTGTATACCGTAACATTGTTTTTTTGTCCGATTCTATGGGCTCTGTCTGTAGCCTGATTCTGCGCCGCAAAATTCCACCATGGATCATAATGAATTACAATATCGGCTCCGACCAGATTTAATCCTGTTCCTCCCGCCTTTAAAGAAATTAAAAATACATTTGTATCATCATTATTAAAATCATTGACCAACTGTATTCTCTTTTCCTTACTTGTAGAACCGGTAATCATATAACTGCTTATATTTTCCTCTTTAAATCTTTTTTCGATAATATCAAGCATTGATGTGAATTGTGAAAATAAGAGTATCTTATGCCCTGCTTCAATACCGCTCTTTACCAAATCCACACAGGTTTCAAGCTTTGCCGCCCCTCCGCTGTAATTTTCAAAAATGAGTCCCGGATCACAGCAAATCTGCCTGAGTTTGGTTATTTCCGACAGTATTATCATCTTTGAACTGTTATACTCTTTATCTCCTTCCAACACCTCTTTTAATCTGCTTAACTCTATATCATATACCAATTGCTGCTCTTTATCAAATCTTGATGTCCTAATCTCTTCAATCTTATCCGGAAGATCCATAGCCACTTCGGATTTTAATCTTCTGAGCACAAAAGGGCTGATCATCTTTGAGAGAAGCTTTGCACTGTTTTCATCACCGTCTTTTACTATACTGTTTTCATATTTGCTTCTAAATGAATTATAACTGTATAAAAATCCCGGCATAATATAATCAAATATACTCCAGAGCTCACTCAATCTGTTCTCAATCGGTGTTCCTGTCAGAGCAAATTTTACATCAGCTTTCAATGCCTTTACCGCCTTTGCCACTCCGGTATTTTGATTTTTTATAAACTGTGCCTCATCTATTATCTGATGCGAAAACTTTATATCATGATACAGGCTTATATCTCTTCTTAAAGTATCATAGGAGCTTATATAAATATCCACACCGTCATGCTCCTCAAGGATTTTTTGTCTTTCTTCCTTACCCGCCGCAAGTACCGATACGGTAAGTATATTTTCAGTATCAAATTTTGATATTTCCTCACTCCAATTATATACTAAAGATGCCGGACATACTATAATTGCTTTTCTCAGTCTGCCGCATTTTTTTGCATCCATCAAAAATGATATAATCTGTAAGGTCTTTCCAAGCCCCATATCATCAGCCAAAATACCTCCAAACCCAAGTTCTTCCACGGATCTTAGCCATTTAAATCCCTCTTTTTGATATTCTCTTAAGATGTTTTTAACCTCAGGAGGTGGAGTAAAGTTCATATTTTTTATATTATCAAATTTTTCAATAAGTTTTGCAAAACTTTCATCTCTTTTTTCCACCAGTTCTTCATGTGCCGCCATCATTTCATCAATATAGAGTGAGCGGTATAGCGGAACACAAAGTGCACCGGCTCTTAAATCCTTTGAAGATATCTCCAAAACATTCAGCATCTCATTAAAGTTTTTCAGATAATCCGAGTCCATATCTATAAAGGCACCACTCTTAAGTCTGTAATATTTTTTCTTTTTTCTATAACTTGTCACTATATTTGCAAGTTCATCCGGACTCATATCCTCAGATAATATTTCCAGCCTTAAAAGATTTGATTTTACGGACACTCCGATTCCTGCCGAGGGTTTTTTATATACTCTGACATTATTAAATGACTCGCTTCCAAGCACCTTGCCATATTTATTTAAAATTTCAATACCTGAAATTTTAAGCTCATACAGTTCATCTTGATTTGATGTGGATAGATAATTCCCTTGAGTATACTGAGGCAAATATCTTTTTAAGATCTCTACAGCTCTTTGTTCCTGCCTTTGATCCCTAAGCAGCTCCTTATCATTTCTATCAATCACCTTACCTGAGATTACATCCACCTTTCCTCCGCTGTAAAAAGCTTCCACTCTGCCTATAACCGTATCTTTTTCCATATCAAGATAATAGGTAATATCCGCTTTTTCAGGTACAAACTCTACAGCCTCCGGAGCATTGTCCACAATATCCGCAAACTCTCTTATAGCCGGCAATACATTTGAATAAAATCTTCCGATATTTCTTCTTCCTATGTTTATATCACGGTATCCGTATTCTGAAACTTTTAATGCTCTAAAAAATTTTAAAATATTTTCATCACATCTGTTAAAATAATTATCTTTCAGACAATATATATATTTATTTGAATCTAAAAACATAGGAAAATCTATATTCAGATTTATTCCTGCAAACTGCCCTCGGTCATATATCGGATTTATCATTATTCCGATTCTCTCATTATGATCTCTAAGCTCGATTTCTGAAACCTTCTTTTCATAAAATGTTTCGTTGGTCAATTCAATCTTTTCACCTGATAAGAGTTCAAATAATTCATCTATATTGGAGGCATCCACCGGTATTCTTGATGTATTAAGTCTTGTCTTAGGATTGTCAAGCAGGCTGTAACTTATTGCAGCCTCTCTGTCCACAATCTCCTCTATAAACTTAATATACTTTATACTGTTATCTTCAAATGCAGAATATCCAAGTTTTACACTGTCATTTTTCCCCAAAGGATATACATCATTATCTCTGAGTGCACCTACAAAATCCACATATTTTTTTATCTGTACAAACTTTTTTCTACCTATTTTAAATTGAATATATAATCTGTCATCATCCAATATCAGCTTTGGAACTATCTTTACGGCTTCACTGTCATAGACATGCTCCTCATCAAAATATGAAAGCAAACTGTTCCCGAAATAATTTGTTTCATCTCCAAGCTCATGGCTGTCCAGATATGCATTCAATAAAAAAACAGCGGCTACCACATGTTCACAATTTTTCTTATCATTAAAATAGCTGTTAATTCTGTTCTTACTGATACATTTTCTACAGCTGCAATATGCACTGTAGAGACTTTCCTTATCAAATTCTATACTGACTTCACAGTCATCATTTGATTCTACTTTTGCAACAGCCTTTCCATATATATCCGACTCATAATCATGATAAAAGCTTGTCCTATAAATGTGATTCTTTCTTTCCTCACTTACATTTTCAAGTTTTATTTTGCCACCCTTTATCAGCTCTCTCGCTTTTTTGGCTACATCTGCAGACATAGAAAGGCTATCTATAATAGCCTCTCCGTTGAAGTATTTATAAATAGCCTTTTTTCCCTCGGTATCTGAGGCGGATATTATATCCGCCTTTATTTTTTTCATATTTTCTTTTTCTTTTTTTAAATCACTTGCCTTTTTCAGATCGTCAAGAAAATGAAAATCCATTTTTATTCCTCGCTCTTTAATATATCAACAGCGGTAC
This sequence comes from Lachnospiraceae oral taxon 107 str. F0167, assembly GCA_000209465.1. Taxonomy (GTDB): domain Bacteria; phylum Bacillota; class Clostridia; order Lachnospirales; family Lachnospiraceae; genus Lachnoanaerobaculum. The sequence continues at coordinate 136,659 of GL890588.1, forward strand.
TAAGCTGATTATCGGATTCGCTTCCGATTTGTGCTCCCTCATTCAAATCCACTTCCACATCGGGCTTTATTCCAACTTTATGTAAATCATAGCCTGACGGCGGATAATAATGCTGTGTTGTAATCTTTACTGCCGTACCGTCTCCAAGTGGAAGCACATTTTGTACAATACCCTTGCCAAATGTAGTCTTTCCTACCACCTTGCCCCATTCAAAATCTTTAAATGTTGCTGTGAAAACTTCAGATGCCGATGCCGAATTTTGATTTACAATTACTACCATCGGAATCTTAAGTACATTCTTATCGTCTGAATAATACTTTTCTCCATCGCCGTTTTTATCCTCAGTATATAAAACCAGTCCCTCCGGCAAAATATAATCAAGCATGTCCACTACCTGATCAAGCAATCCGCCCGGATTTCCACGAAGATCCACTACAAGCTTTGTCATTCCCTGTGATTTAAGATTCTCAATATTTGTTTTAAACTGCTCGGATGTAAGTGCATCAAACTGACTTACGGCAATATATCCTATATTGTCCTCCAGCATTTTGCCGGTAACCGTCTGCACCTCTATAGACCTTCTTGTAAGTTCCAATTCTATTTCTTTTCTCTCATCACCTCTAAGAATTGTCATCTTAAAGCTTGAGCCTTCCTCACCTCTTATCTTTGTCTTTACCAGTACATCAAGGTCAGCTCCGGTTATTTCCTCACCGTCCACCTTGTAAATAATATCCCCAGCCATAAGCCCCGCATCTTTTGCAGGACTGTTGTCAAACACATTTACAATGGTAACAATCTTTGTATTCGGATTTTGAGAAACTGTGGCACCTATACCTGAATACTTACCCTCAGTATCCTCATTTAATGCCTTATATTCTTCCTTGGTATAATATAAAGTATAAGGATCACCGAGTCCGTTCATCATACCGGCATAGATACCGTCTTCTACCTTTGACATATCTTCGTCAAATAAAAAATATTCTTCTATAATACTTTGTAAAAGTGTAGTCTTTTCTTCTATTCTGTCATAATCAAGCTTGCCGCTTCCCTTGCCCGCAAAGCTTGGCATTATACCTCCACTGCTAAGTACCGCCGAAAAACCTACATATACCAGTACGGCAGAAACCATCATACCAAGCATAAAGCACACAAAACCGTTAATTATCCCTTTTCGTTTCTGTGTTCTTACTTCTCTAAGGCTTGAACCGCCCATATCCTCTCTTCTTTGCTGTCTTTCTTTTATATAGTTTTCAAAGTCGTCATTTTCACGATGTTCAAACATACAAATCCTCCATTCTCTACCTACTACTATATCACACATTAAAAATAAAGGGGAGATATAATACCTCCCCATATTTCAAGCTATCTAAAATTTATATTTTATTTTATTACAAATCAATATCCAAGCTTATCCATATAGGACATATATTTTACAACCATCAATGCAATCTTAAAGGTGATGGCATCCTCAAACATTCTAAGGTCAAGTCCTGTACTCTTTTGAAGCTTATCCAAGCGATAAACCAGAGTATTTCTGTGAATAAAGAGCTGTCTGGATGTTTCGGATACATTCAGGCTGTTCTCAAAGAACTTATTAATAGTCGTAAGAGTCTCCTCATCAAGATCCTCCGGATTCTTTCCGTCAAAGATCTCCTTTATAAACATTTTGCAAAGAGGTATAGGCAACTGGTATATAAGTCTTCCTATTCCAAGTCTTGAATATGCTACAATATTTTCTGCGGCATAGAATATCTTACCTACATCAAGAGCCATCTTAGCCTCTTTATAAGACTTTGACACTTCTTTGATTTCATTAACTATAGTACCGTAAGCAACAGTTACATTCAAAATACCGATGGAATTAAGCTCATCTATAACAGATCTGGCTACCCTGTCAAGATCTTCGTATGCAGAGCCTTCCTTCATCTCTTTTACAAGGATGATATCTCTCTCATCAACAGCTGTAACAAAGTCCTTATTTCTGGACGCAAAAAGAGCCTTTACCGCTTCAAGACTGGATACATCTCTCTCATTCTTTGTTTCGATAATATACACCACTCTTCTGACACTGGTCTCAATATGCAATTTCTTTGCTCTATTGTAGATATCCACAAGTAAAAGATTATCCAGCAAAAGATTCTTTATAAAATTATCCTTATCAAATCTTTCCTTATATGCTATAAGAAGGTTCTCTATCTGGAATGATGCCAACCTTCCCACCATATATGTATCATCTGTAGCTCCCTGCACCAGTAGAACATACTCAAGCTGGTGTTCGTCAAAAATCTTAAAGAATTGGAATCCGCTTATAGCCTGAGAATCCGCCAGCGAATTAGCAAATGTACTTACCTGCATACCATAAGTATCGGCTTCCTCAAAAGTAGTTGCCAAAACCTTACCCTCAACATCACAAACACAAAGCTCTGTTCTCGTAATAACCTTTAAACCATCTATAGTATTTTGAAGAATCTGGTTTGAGATCATATAATTATCTCCTTTACTCTATTACTTTTCTCTACCATCTCATACAAAAATCCGAATGAGACAGTCATTAATCCGCTGTCAAATTTGACAATGATTAATTGTCTCGTCCAATCCACTCTAAATATCTGATAGCAGATATTAACAACTTTCACATAAATAATAATGCATTATCACGAGTAAATCAATAGTTTAACAATAAATTTTTATTTTTGTTTATGTAATTTTGCCTATACATGGCAGGGCATGCCTGTAATCTATTAAAAATTTACTATATTCATAAAGAAATATGTAAGTTTTCCCTCTACACTATGGATTTTGTCTAAAAACTTTGAAAATTTATTTCACCAAAAAATACATACTCGGCTCTTCCCCTCATATATATTTCATCATTTACAAGACTGATATCCAAATCTCCCCCAAGCAGATGTACTCTGACCATATTTTCGCAAAGACCTTTCTTCATCGTGGCAAAAGCAGCCGCACAGGCACCTGTTCCACAGGCAAGGGTTTCTCCCGAGCCCCTCTCCCATACTCTCATATGTATATTTTTCTCATCTTCCACATAAATAAACTCCGAGTTTACCTTATCCGGAAATCTCTTATGCCTTTCATAGTATTCTCCCACCGCTTCAAGATTCATACCTTTAAGTTCATCCAATGTTTCTACATAGTATACGGCATGAGGATTTCCCACATCCACTCCGATAAATTCTTTTTCTTCACCATTTATAGATATCTTTTCAGGAAACTCCGATGTAATAAAGGCTTTTCCCATATTTACATTTATATAGTGGGCAACACCGTCTTTTTCTTCTATTTCAATATATTTAATACCTGCTCCGGTCTCCATTGTAAAATTTTTCGACTTTACATAGCCATGGTCATAAGCATATTTGGCAACACATCTTGAGCCGTTACCGCACATAAGACCTCTGCTGCCGTCAGCATTATACATATCCATTTTTACATCCGCTATGTCTGACGGACATATCAAAATAAGTCCGTCGCTTCCCACACCAAAATGCCTGTCACTTACCTTTATGGCAATTTCTCCGGGGTTTTCTATCTTTTCCTTAAAGCAGTCCACATATACATAATCATTTCCTGCCGCCTGCATTTTTATAAATTTCATATAATTCTCCGTCAATATTTATTCTTTCCCGCCATATAGCAAACAAATCTTTTTTGCCGTATTGATAATTGTATCTCCGTTTTCCATACTGTTTTTTTGCAAATATTTATGCGCCTCGGGTTCCGTCATCTTTTTATGCTTTATAAGAAGTTCCTTTGCTTTTTGTATTGTCAAAAAATTTCTGTCGCCTCTATCCTGCTGTTTTTTCTTTCTTTTTCTCTCATAATAAAGCCTATCGGATATTTCACCCACTTTTTTCACCAGCTCTACTACTTTAAAAGGCATGGGCAAAAAATTTATATTTTCATCAAAATTTTCACCCAGTTTATTTGGCGAACATACCAGTAAAAGTTCACAGCTTTCATTGATATTATCCCTTAACTCCATATATTGCATATCACTAAGCCGGTAAGCACATATCACAATACCATAATCAATATCATCCGACAGATTTATTGCCTGAGCGCCTGATGCTACCGCTCCTACAATAGAATATCCGTTTCTTACCAAAATAGATCTTAAAATCTTGCTGTCATCGGGATTTGGGAATGCAATGATTATATCTGACATTACTGTCCTTTCTCCTTGACCTAAAACTCTTACTAAAATCCTTGCAAATGTATTTTTATACCATAAAAATCAGACTAATATCTTTCCAGATATTTTTTTATCTCCCAGTCCGTAATAGCATTATTAAATTCATTCCACTCTGTTTTCTTTGCCTCTACATACTCATTAAATATATGCTCTCCAAGCTTTTCCTTAACAAAGCCCGAGTTTTCAAACTCTTCTATTGCCTCGCTGAGGGTATCGGGAAGTTTTTTTATATTATATAATTTATCGGAATACATATTTTCATTTATAGCATCTTCAAGTTCTAGGGTATTTTCTATTCCGTCCATTATTGCATATATTAACATTGCAATGCAAAGATATGGATTTGTAGCGGAGTCCGGACTTCTAAGCTCCATTCTCATCTGATTGTTTCTTTCCATAGGTATTCTAAGAAGCGCACTTCTGTTGGAATTTGAACTCCATGATACATAGACGGGCGCATCAAAATTCGGTTTTAATCTCTTATATGAATTTACAAGAGGATTATTTATTAATGAAAGTTCTCTTGCATGGGAGAGTATTCCTGCAATAGCAGACTTTGCCCCCGGCATAAGTTTTCCCTCTTTACCTATTATATTTTCTCCATCATCATTTAAAATAGAAATTTTAAAATGCATTCCGCTTCCGTTTTCACTGTCAAAAAGCTTAGGCATAAATGAAGCACTCAGACCATGTCTTTTTGCAAGAGTCTTTACCGCCATTCTGAAGGTTTGGATGGCATCGGCACATTTTATGGCATCCTGATCTGTAAAATCAATCTCATGCTGTGCCTTGGCTATCTCATGATGTGATGCCTTTATCTTTATTCCCATATCTTCAAGATTCAGCACAATATCTCTTCTGATATTCTCAGACATATCAAGAGGTCCTATATCAAAATAGCTTGCCTTCTCCTTTACATTCAGGCTGACCTCACCTGCATCATCGGCATTTAGCAAAAAAAATTCACATTCAGCCTCAATAAAGATATTAAGACCTGCATCCTTTGCCTTCTTTGCCGCATCAAGTAATACCGTCCTCGGATCGGCTGCAAATACACTTCCGTCAGCTCTATGTATATTACAAATAAATCTTGCCACCTTACCCTGTTGCGGTCTCCATGGAAAGATACAAAAGGTTGAAAGATCCGGATGTAAATACAGATCCGAATCCTCTATAGGTGCAAAGCCCTTTACACTTGAACCGTCAAAAAGAATCTTGTTTTCAAGAGCATCCTCAAGCTGCCTTGCAGTTATCGCAATATTTTTTAATGTTCCGAAAATATCGGTAAATTGTAATCTGATAAATTCTACATCTTCCTCTTCAACTATGGCAAAAATCTCTTCCTTTGTCATTTCTCACCTTTTTCTTCAACTTTCTTCAACACCCTTTTAAGTCTGCAAATCGCATCATCTACATCCTTTTTTGAAATAATAAGCGGCGGAACAAATCTTAAAACATTGCTTCCGGCATTTATAAGCACCATTTTTTCATCCGTCAATGAAGCTTTTATAATATCCGCTACAGACATATAAAACTCTACACCAAGTAGCAATCCTCTTCCCCTGACTTCCTTTATATATGGGCATGACACAGCCAACTCTTTTAGTCTGTCTTTTAGATAAGCTCCCACCATTTTAACATTTTCTATTATGTCATCTTCCTTGAATATATCAAGTACCTTAGACGCAACGGCACATACCAAAGGATTGCCTCCATAGGTGGAACCGTGATCACCGGGCTTTAATACATCATTTGCCTTTCCCGCTGTCAAAAAAGCCCCTATCGGCACACCATTACCAAGTGCCTTTGCAACAGTCATTACATCAGGCTTTATATCATATTCCTGCCACGCAAAAAACTTTCCTGTTCTACCCATTCCGCATTGAATTTCATCCAGTATAAGTATAAGATTATTTTTATCGGCAATCTCCTTGATACTATTTAAAAATTCTTTTGTGGCAGGGTAAACTCCACCCTCACCCTGTACCGTCTCAAGTATTATAGCACAGGTTTTATCCGTAACAAGATTTTTTACCGACTGAATATCATTATATTTTGCAAATTTTATTCCGGGAAGCAGCGGATTAAAAGCTTCTCTGTAATGCTCATTTCCTGTAACCGAAAGTGCTCCGATACTTCTGCCGTGAAAGCTTCCCTCCATGGCAATTATCTCATTTCTTCCTCCCGTACTTTTGCCATATTTTTTTGCAATCTTTATTGCACCCTCTATTGCCTCAGTGCCTGAATTGGTAAAAAACACCTTTTCCATGCCGCTCACTTCAAGCAGTTTCCGCCCCGCCTCACTCACCGGCTCATTATAAAAATAGTTTGATATATGCCAAAGCTTATCCGCCTGTTTTTTCAGCACTTCATTTAAACCCTTGTAATTATAGCCAAGCCCCTGTACTGCAATCCCTGAAAAAAAGTCAAGATATTCATTACCGTCCGTATCATATAGATTTATTCCATCTCCATGATCAAATACCACCGGATATCTATTATAGGTTTTTAATAATAAATTTTCTGCAAGGTCTATAGATTTCTTCATTCCCATACTAATCTCCCACTATCATTGTTCCTATGCCCTTATTTGTAAACAATTCAAGTAAGAGGCAATGCGGTATTCTTCCATCCGCTATTGTCACCTTACTTACTCCGTTTTTAACAGCATCTACACAGCTTGTAAGCTTTGGGAGCATGCCTCCGCCCATCTGCCCGGCTTCTATAAGCTCTGTTATTTCACTTACGCTTATTTTTTCTATCAAACTTTCTTTATCATTAAAGTCCTTATATACACCCTCCACATCTGTCAAAAATGCCAGTTTATCTGCCTTTAAAGCCTTTGCAACAGCACATGCCGCATCGTCCGCATTTACATTATAACTTGTATAATCCCTGTCAAATCCTACAGGGCATATTACAGGTACAAAATCTTTTTCCAAAAGGTCAAAGATAATATCAGGCTTTACCTCAATTACCTCTCCGACAAACCCGATATCTTCACCGTCAACGTCCTTTTTATGACAATGGAGCAAAGAGCCGTCTTTCCCACTGATACCTACAGCCTTCATTCCCAGCTCTCCAATCATTTGCACCAGTTCCTTATTCACCTTATTTAATACCATTTCCACCACTTCCATAGTTGCATTATCGGTGAATCTGAAACCGTTTACAAAATGAGCTTCTATATTTACCTTTTGAAGCCATTTAGATATTTCTTTTCCCCCTCCATGTACTATAACAGGCTGCAAACCTACCAGCTTCAAAAGTACAATGTCCTGTATTACTTTTTTCTTTAAATCATTTTCAAGCATTGCAGAACCGCCGTATTTTACTACAACAATCTTTTTATTAAATGCCTGTATATATGGCAAAGCCTCTATAAGAATCTGTGCCTTCTCAAGTAATTTATCCATAAAACCTCACTATACTATATATTTGCAGTTGATATTTCTTTAATATACCTACTCTCTCTTAAATAAGGTATATTATTTTCCATCCTGCCATCCAAGCTTTTAAAATTTAAGGCTAATCCGTATTTCTAGCTTCTATAGTCAGCATTTATCTTTACATAGTCAAATGTTAAATCACAACCCCATGCAGTCGCACTGAATTCACCCATATAAAGCTTGACTATAGCTCTTACTTCATTGTCCGAAAGAATCCTTTTAGCATTATCCTCATCAAAATCCACCGACAAACCGTCCTTATATATTAAATCCTGCCTTTTGAACTTTCAAAATAAAGTTCCATCTTATCCGGATCAAATTTTTCCCCACTGTATCCAAGAGCACAGAGTACTCTGCCCCAGTTTGCATCATGCCCGAATATGGCAGCCTTTGTAAGTGAGGATGTAATGACTGCCTTTGCCAATGTCCTTGCCGCTTCCTTTGTCTTTGCTCCCTCTACAAAAACCTCAAATAATGCGGTTGCACCCTCTCCGTCTCCTGCAATCATCTTTGAAAGAGATGTTGTAATATAATTCAAATTACTTTTAAACAAATTATATTCATCACTGTTTTCATCTGTTATCTTCTCATTATCCGCCAGACCGTTTGCAAGTATAATAAGAGAATCATTGGTTGAAGTATCTCCGTCCACACTTACCATATTAAAACTGTCTTCCACATCCTCCCTCAAAGCCTTTAATAAGAGTTCCTTTGAAATATTTATATCGGTAGTTATAAATCCGAGCATTGTACACATATTGGGATGTATCATACCTGAACCCTTGCACATTGCACCCATCCTGACAATCTTACCTCCTGTTTCAAATTCAATTGCTATCTCTTTTGAAACAGTGTCCGTAGTCATTATCGCCATGGCTGCTTCACTTGCATTTCTTTCACTCTGCTTTAAAGACTTTGAAAGTTCCTCTATACCTTTACAAATCTTATCTATTGGAAGCTGCCACCCTATTACTCCCGTAGATGCAAGAAGAATGGAATTTTCATTCACTCCAAGCTCATTCGCCGCCTTTATCGCACTCTGCATACAACATTCCATCCCCATATCCTTTGTACAGGCATTGGCAATACCGGAGTTTATAATTATGGCATTTACAAAATTATCACTGTCTGTAATTTTTTTATCCCAAAGTACAGGTGCAGCCTTTATAAGATTTGTAGTATAAACTCCTGCAGCTATAGCAGGAGTTTTTGAGAAAATCATAGCCATATCATTTCTGTTCTTATATTTTATATTTGCCTGTACGGCACTTGCCATAAAACCTTTAGGAGCACATATTCCACCATTTATTATCTTCATAATCCTCTCCTTGTCTTTGTATTGCTGTAAACTCTCGTAAGTTTAAGAACCGGATTTACACCACCTACTTACGTTTTATTCCACATTATCTTTTATGCCACCGTATCGGTTACATTTCTCGCATTAAGTATCAGTTCATAGCTGTTTATTTCGGTATTCAACTTCCAGTTCTGATTTTTCCAAAAAAGATTTCCCGAATAATTTTTCTTAAATGCCACCAAAGTCACCTTACTTATCCCCTCAAACTTTAATCTTTTTATAGCTTCATCAACCATCTTTTGCGCTATATTTAATCCTCTGTATTTTTCATCCACACATACATGATAAAATGTCGCCTGTCTGCCGTCATGACCTGAAAGTATACTTCCGACTATATGATTATCCTTTATTGCCACTACACTAAGACCTTCATTTCTTTTCAAGAATTTTTCTATATGTTCAAAATCATCATCCACAGACCTGATTCTAAACCCCTTTATGTTTTTCCACAAAAGCATAACGCCGTCATAATCATCTATATTCATTGTCCTTATTTTTATATTGATATCGGTAAGTTTTTTAATCCACATTCTTCCTCCAATCCAAACATCAGATTCATATTCTGTATTGCCTGTCCGGCTGCCCCCTTTATAAGATTGTCAATAGCGGCTGTTATTATAATCCTCTTCGTTCTCTTATCTATCACATAAGCTATATCCACCAGATTACTGCCCCTCACAAATCTCGGCTCCGCATTTTCATTTTTCCTAAGCAGCCTTATAAATTTCTCCTTACCATATTCCTGTTCATAGACATTATTCACATCTTCCCAATCGATATCCTCCTTAAAAGAAGCATATGCAGTCACCAAAATCCCCCTCATCATAGGAACAAGATGCGGTGTGAAACTTATAACCACAGGAGTATCTGCCACCTTGCCAAGCTGTTCTTCTATCTCCGGAGTGTGTCTGTGATTTCCTATACCATAAGCCTTTATATTCTCATTTACCTCACAAAAAATATTATCAAGCTTTGCATTCCTTCCTGCACCCGAAGTACCTGATTTTGCATCTATTATGATACTTTTTTCATCTATCAGCTTACGCTTAAGAAGCGGATATAAAGAAAGTATGGAGCATGTCGGATAACATCCCGGATTTGCAATAAGTCTTGATTCTTTTATCTGCTCACGGTAAAGCTCCGGTAAGCCATATACCGATTTTTCTATAAAATCTTTTGCCCTATGCTCTATCTTGTACCATTTTTCATAAACCTTCACATCTTTAATTCTAAAATCTGCAGATAAGTCTATTACCTTAGAATTTAACAGCACTTCCTTATTTATATTCTCTGAAAGAAAACCCTGAGGTGTGGCTGTAAATATAATGTCGGCTTTTTTAGACAGCTCAAGTATATCATCATTTTCGCAAACATCTTCTGTATATTTATACATACCTCTAAATATATCGCAATATTTTTTGCCTGCAAAACTTTTAGAGCCGTATCCGACTATCTCACAATCATCTCTTTGAAACAGCAATCTTACAAGCTCTGCACCTGCATATCCGGTTGCACCTATAATACCTGCCTTTATCATAAAACACCCCATCCTTCCTTTCTATTATTTATCTCTCTTTTATAAATTCATAATTATACACTTTTTATGAATAAAATCAAGGGTTTATGAATATTTTTCTTCACACAAAAATAGCCGGGTAGCTTTATACAATCGCTACTCGACTATTCCGGGTTATATATTCACTGAGTTTTTATAATGTTCTTTTACCTATACCGGCGCACTTAAGCCACCTACCTGCTCTTTTACTTTTGTTCATTTAGGTACTTTTCAAACTTGGACACACTTATGTTTGCTCTTTTTGCCGCTTCCTCTATAGATATTATTCCGTCCTTAACGAGGGTAAGCAATATATTTATTGCACCTTCTTTTATCCACGCTTCTTTAGATTCTTCTTCAAATATGTCATACAGTTCTCTCATTGCATCAGTCATCTTATTCCCCTCCTTAACATATTTAAAATCATATTTCATCTTGGATGTTACAGGAAAATTATCGCTGTAACAATCATCCTTTGTAAAAACTTCCATCAATTCAGATAATGCACTACCGTCACTTATATTTGCACTGATATATATTTCTTTAATCCCGTTATCAACTTCTGTATTACTCCCGTCTATCACTCTTTTTATCAAATATAAACTCTTGTTTTCCCTAAAAACATCAAAATTACAGATATATATCATGCAAACCTCAGGTACATTATCAAAGTTTTCTCCCTTTTTCATCAAACTTGTGGTAAGTACACTGCTATAATAACGTACCCGCTTTTGATGATTTACATTATCAGCATTTTGAACCTCAATATTAACCCGCTTCCCGTCCCTTAGTTCACAATAAGCATCCAGTATAACCGAACGTCTATCTATATTAGTTATAGCATATTGTGACTTGTTATTTAATACTTTCAGATAAGAATCCTGCAAAAATACCCTTAATATTTCTTCACAAAACTCTTTATTCTCAGCCATCTTCCTAAATATTATATCATCAATGGGATTTAGCTTTTTAATATACTCTTTGAATTTTTCTATAGATCTTTCAGACATAAACCTCCTTAATAAATAGAATTTTATTATTTGCTTTGGAAAATATAAGAAATGTAGAGATAAGACTACCGAAAACAATTAACTGTATTTATTATAATAAATATTATTGATTAAAGCAATATGCCTCAGAACTTAACTTCTTACTATTTTTATATTAGTCAAAAGGTTTATTTTATTAAAATACTTTTTTATTAACTAAGCAATATTTTTAATATAAAAGCCTCAATAAATATATAGCTAAAAATGTCACTTCGTTTCTATGTATTATGTCCAAAGAGCTTTCGTTTATATGCACAATATTTCATCATATTTTTATACTACATGCCGAAATTGCTCCAAATACAACGGAGCGTTGTATTGACTATTGCCAAATATTCTCCTCTTAGTATAATAGAGCCATCAAATCTTTTTCATGATGTTTGATTTGATATCTTATATTCTATGGAAAGTGCACTTTCTATTCTTGGTTTTCTAAAAATTCTAAAAATTCTAAAAAGTTCTAAACATCATGTACAAATCGGTGCACCGATTGAGCTTTCCCTCATATATAGCTCGGCAGATAGTAGCCTTACTATTCTGCCGGGCTATAACCCCTTTAATCTTTGGGATTTTTCATTTTCTCTAATATATTTCTCATAACTCCCCTCTATATGCAAAAGTAAAAAATTCAAAAATTTCTTCCATCTCGAACAAACAAATTATTTTTCTTCCATCCTGCCCCATTTCCCCACAATATGCTTCTCACCCTTCGTTCTCTTAAATATTTTCAAACAAAACTTTAATCAAAATATTTCTTCTTTTTAGCCATAATAGTTTAAATATATTTATACCTGATTCGTGTAAATTTAGGATGCAAATATCGCCAATAACAATATAACCAAAAATGTAAGCTTGTTTTTAGGCATTGTATCTATATGACTTTCGTTTATATGCACAATATTTCATTATATTTTTATACCATACGCCGAAATTTCTTCAAATACAACGGAGCGTTGTATCGACTATTGTCAAAACTTTTTCTGTTAGTATAATAGAGCCATCAAATCTTTTTCATGATGTTTGATTTGATATCTTATATTCTTACGGAAAGTGCACTTTCTATTCTTGGTTTTC
>GL890588.1:149391-154923 GCA_000209465.1 Lachnospiraceae oral taxon 107 str. F0167
TCAAAATATTTCTTCTTTTTAGACGTAATAGTTTAAATATATTTATACCTGATTCGTGTAAATTTAGGATACAAATATCGCCAATAACGATATAACCAAAAATGTAAGCTTATTTTTAGTCATTGTATCTATATGACTTTCGTTTATATGCACAATATTTCATTATATTTTTATTACCATACGCCGAAATTTCTTCAAATACAACGGAGCGTTGTATCGACTATTGTCAAAACTTTTTCTGTTAGTATAATAGAGCCATCAAATCTTTTTCATGATGTTTGATTTGATATCTCATATTCTTACGGAAAGTGCACTTTCTATTCCGGGTTTTCTAAAAATTCTAAAAAGTTCTAAACATCATGTATAAATCGGTGCACCGGTTTAACTTTCCCTCATATATAGCCCGGCAGATAGTAGCCTTATTATTCTGCCGGGCTATAACCCCTAAAACTTTGGAATTGAAGAACATTAATTTAAATCCAATATTAACCACAAATAGACTCAAATATATTTTTTGACATAATAAAGGAGCGGAATATGCAAGAAAAAGACATAACACGAAAAAAGTTTGAAAGACATAATGATGTATTTGCAGATATAGTAAATGTATTATTATTTGGTGGTAAAAATATAATAAGTGAAGATTTACTCTGTGATGTACCTACAAGCAATTTACTAAAGATTGATGAAAAATTCGATTATCAAGATAGAGTTATCTCCAAATATTGGAAAAACAGCCAGCTTAATATTGCACTAGTGGGATTTGAAAATCAAACAAATCCTTATAAATCAATGCCTCTTCAAGTTATTTGCTATGACTGTGCTGAATACAGCAGACAGTCAGTAAGAGAATACAGACATACGAAAAAATACCCTGTAATTACTTTAATATTACATCTTGGATATAATAAAAGATGGAAATACCCAAAGAGCCTTCGTGGTGTTTTAAATATAAATAAAAATCTGCTGCCATATGTAAATGATTATACAATTAATGTTTTTGAGATAGCACATCTGAACAGGGATATAATAGATTCATTTGAAAGTGATTTTTGGATATTGGCAGACTATCTCTATCAAATGAGAACGGATAAGACATATGTTCCTGATACCGGAACAATAAAACATATAGAAGAACTACTTTTACTGATGTCTATAACTACAGGAGACAGAAGATTTGAACAAGTAATAGATGAAGTTCTTGAAAAGAAAATTACCAATATGCGTGAGGTATTAGATATTATCGAAGCAGAAGATATGGAAAAGTAAATAGTGGAAAGATATAAAATCGGTATGCAAAAGGTGGCATGTATGATTAACAAACTCAATATAATATCCACAAATGGAGGCAAATTGAGACTTGTAATAAGGATAAACATTGTAACTGTTAACTATGCCGGATTACTAATATAGCATGGCTTGTTGGATAAATTTGACTGATAGTAACTTTCAATATTAGGGTTTTGTTATTAGTATGCCGCGTAATTTGACATATGCAGTAAGGCTATTTGAATACCATCTGCCTAGTTTTCAACAAAAAGAAAGTCACTGTAGACTTCGAAAATATAACATAAAGAAGGCTCTAAAACACCCCAACTCAATGAAATGCCTCAAAAATAACCCGAGTGTTATTTATACTATTTTCAAGTTTTCTTCTGTTGTAAGGAAGATTGTATATACCATCAATGCTGTAGGATTGCTTAATTCTATTACTGTAAGCTTAACTGAAAAAGAAGTATTTTATCTGTAGAAAAAATATTAATCTTAACAAGTTCATTCCTAACCGGATATTTTTCAAAAATTATCTGCCTATGAAGAACTTGTTAAAAATCTTTTATACTGCAAATATGGGTAGAACCGAAAATTGGCTCTACCCATATTTGGCTCTTACAAAGATTATATCAATTTTTGAAGTTTACAGAATACTTTCAATATCCTCTTTTTCATAAATTATTAAACGAGATATTTTTTCTCCCATTCTCTCTCATACTGTATCGCAATTTCACTGATATCAGTATAATCAAACTCTGACTTCATATTCCCCTCAGAATCAACTATCATTGTCATTACAGTCCATCGTTTTTTTTCATCCAGATCTTTTCTTTGTGGAGAAACTATCTTATTGATATTCATAAATATCCTAATTAGCTGTGCTCTGTTTATCTCTTTTTGGCTAAAGCAATCTATATATACCCCACTATCATTACATGTGTAATATTTCATTGTGTAACTACCTTCGGTATATCCGATAAAAAGAAACAATTTCTTCCATTCTTTTGGCAATACAGGTTGCAAAATATCAAATATATCTTGAAAAACTTTATTATCCATACTTCTAACCATTAGTGAACACCCTCGCACTTTCTTTTCCATCAATACTATAATTAACAACTAAAGCTTCCGGACGCCTAGAATCTCCAGAATATATTACTTCAATTCTCACACATACTTCCTTTCCGTCTTTTACTTCCTTTGCTAATTCATTTTCAAAATTTCTATAGTCTTTTCTATTTATATCGGCATCCTGTGGAATCATATTTTCAAGTCCATTTGAACCATTAAATCGGTCTCCTATCAAATGCCCTCTATCATCACCATCTTTTTGGTCACCTTTACCAATAGTTTCTATAGAGTCGCCAATTGTTAATCGACCTTCCCGATCTTTAATATTTAATGTACCCTCAGCTGATGTAATTCTTCCTTTATCATCAGTTTCATAACTATATCCATTTATTTCATATTTATTATTTGGCAACAGGTCATCTCCGGTACGATACAAATTACCATTATCATCAAAATATTGTCTAGCCTTATCCATAGCAGAATATTCTATACAAAAATTGCATTCTGTCCTAATAAAATTTGGAAAAATACTTTTTATATCCTCTGAAATATTTTTCCCTAGCTCAGATTTCTCCAAATCCACTAGTTCTTTCCCATCTTTAAAAAAATCCGGAAAAATAGATTTCCCTTTATCACGAGATTCATCGCTTGTATCTCTTACATCTTTTACAAGATCTTTACCACCCTCAGAACATTCCATTTAAATAACATTCCTTCCCATATATTCCATCCATCTATTGAAATTTTCTACATCATGGGGATTTTCCAAACTTCTAAAATGAATCAAACACTCCAATATACTATTTAATAACTCTATAGACATACCATCTGTTTGTATAGTCATCTCTTGAATTAACCTGCTGTTCCATTCTTCAATATTATCTGATGAATTTGCCCTTTCAAATATATTATTATCCCTATCTACAATATAAGTTATAAATTTCCCAACTTTCTCTCTATTCATCTTTTTGTTTAAACTTATATGTCTAAGTAATTCAAGTTTTATTGACGATAAAATATCTGCTCCAATTACAGACTTTTTCAGTTTTTCAATATCATTAACTTGAGGCTCAATTTCATTTATATTTGAAAGCAAATACTCTATAACTTTTGTTGTATTAGATGTATCAAGTTTATTCAAATTAGTTTCTAATCTATACTCCTTACACTTAGTATCATACTTATCAATTTTACACAAAACTGCCTCTATCCATTTATTTTGATAAACAGCTGCAACACCTGTAGGTAGTTTTGCAATCTCAACAATTTGTTCATCTTTCAATCCTGCCGCTCTTCCTACGAGCTCTCTATCATCAAAATCTGGAAGATTCATTATTATTTTTGTATTCGTATTCCTTATAACAGACATATCCAATAACCCCGGAGATTGGTCTGCAATAATAAAACCTTCTCCATAGGTCCTCATTTCAGCAATTGCATTTGATAACATCTCTACTGATTTTCCTAATAGATTTGAACTCTCACTTGACTGCTCTGTAGATGTTCTTCTAAGAAGATTGTGAGCTTCTTCCAAAACTGTGACATGTGCTAAATCACTATCAGGATTCTCATTTGTCATTCTATGCTCCTGAAGCTTCAAGACAAGTATACCCATTATAAGTGCTTTTGTTTCACTTGAGCCCACCCTACTAATATCCACTATAACGTTTTTGTCAAATAGTTCTTCTGCTGAGATCTCATCCGCTTGAAATATTACCCCATTAATCCCGTTAGTTAACGATCGCATTCTAGTTACTAATGATCCTATATAATCCCCTTTATTATCACTTGAATAATCACTTTCATTCAGTACTTTCTTGATCTGAATCATTACGTCACCAAATGTCGGAAATAACTCGATGCTGTATCTGTTTTCCGATTTTACCAAATCCCAACCGGCTGAGGTATACGCTCTCTCAATAGCATCTTTTAAAATTGCAGGCATTGCAGCATACATAGGCCAACACACATTAAATATTTCAACTAACCTATCCAAATGCTCTAAAATATGTACTTCTCCAACAGGAAAACTAAATGGATTTATTCTCAAAAGTTTACTATCATTCTTTAATGGATTAGTCCCATATACCTCTACATCATCATTTTGTCCTAATACTTTCTTATATTCACCCTTAGCCGGCTCAATTACAAGAAATTTTTTGTTTTCCTTTACTAACTGATTAAGTAGCCAATATACTGTATTTGATTTTCCCGAGCCTGTGGTTCCGGTTATAAAAGTATGCATTGCAAGTGAATTTATATCCAATTTAACTTCAGTATCTGAAATAGCTCCCATATTAAAAATATCACCGATTCTACATTCCGGCTTGTCTTCTTCATTTGTATACTTCACTACTTCTTTACCAAACTCTGCATGCTCAATAACAGGCAAACCATACACCGACCTTGAAGGAAGTCCCATATGTAAAGGCAATTCCAAACCACTTACAATCGTACCTGCAGTATATGTTACAAGATCATCGTCAGTATCCACTACTTCAGATATCGGCATAGCAAATACAGGATGCTCAAATCTTCTAAGATACTCCTTCATGGTCTTTACTTTTTCAGGTTCATGGTCTTTTTCACCATTCCAAAAATTTATAGCACCTGTTTCTAATGAAGAGCCTTCTCCTATCATAAGTGCTCTAAATGTATTCGCCCCCAACATACAGCTTGCCTGCTTTCCCGAAATGAAATATACAGAACAGTTATATGCACCATAGTCCTCACATTCTTGAACTCTAGTTAACAACCCCCATTTCAAATGGGGGTTTAATTTTAACCCCTCCAGGGTATTTCTCCGGTTCCGCCAAGGGCGGGATTTCGCAGTACCATTTTTATCGGTAGCCTCCTAAAGAAGGCTCTTCTACTTTCTTCCGTCCGCTACCTTATCATTTTCTTCTTGTTCCTTAATATATTTCAAGATTGTTTCTTCATTTACATTTCCTACTGTTGATACATAATATCCTCTTGCCCAAAAAATGACGATCGCCCCATTTATTTCTATACTCAGGATGTCTATCAAATAGCATTAATGCACTTTTACCTTTTAAATATGACATGAATTCCGATACACTTATTTTAGGTGGAATTGCTATATACATATGAATATGATCTATACATACTCTTCCATCTATCAACTTTACCTGTTTCTATCTCACACAACTTTTTTATTATTTCCACCAA
>GL890588.1:155067-157802 GCA_000209465.1 Lachnospiraceae oral taxon 107 str. F0167
TTTCTTCATTTACATTTCCTACTGTTGATACATAATATCCTCTTGCCCAAAAATGACGATCGCCCCATTTATTTCTATACTCAGGATGTCTATCAAATAGCATTAATGCACTTTTACCTTTTAAATATGACATGAATTCCGATACACTTATTTTAGGTGGAATTGCTATATACATATGAATATGATCTATACATACTCTTCCATCTATCAACTTTACCTGTTTCATCTCACACAACTTTTTTTATTATTTCCACCAAATCTTTTTTTGTTTCTCCATACATGATTTTTCTTCTGTATTTTGGTATAAAAACAATATGGTAAGTGCAATTCCAACGTGTATGTGTTATACTTTGATTATCCACTTGGATACCTCCTATGCTTTGATATGGCCTGCGAAACCAATATCATTATAGCATAGGAGTTTTTAATACTCTAAGTAACGCTTCGGCTTTGCCGGTTCCCCCATCTCAGATGGGGGATTAATAGCTTTTTTCATTTAAAAGATCATCTATTCTCACAAGCATATCATCTATAGGTTTATTAATATTTTCAATCTGTAGACTTTTACCTGTCCCCTTCGTATCAGTATTACCTTCAGTTATTGTTTCTGTTTTTGATTCTGCTTTCGATTTACTTATAGTTTCACTGGTTGTATTTGAAAATCCTGCATTCAGCCCCCCTTCAATCCCCAATGATTTTCCCACGGAATTTGCTATTGCATCTGAAATAGAGCTACCTTCTGTTGATCCACTCATTGCTGCTCCAACAACAGGTAATGCTTTACTAGCAACCATTATCGCTCCTCCTAATGGTGGAAAAGCAGTTGCCACAAGTGGTCCAACAAATTTACATAATCCTCCTGCAGCAGCCATAGCCTGACCGGCTCTTGCTACTTTTGTTGGACTTGACTTACTTGTGCTCACTGAATGGGAATGTTCACTGCTTGAACTTTTAGATGAATTGATACCTATATTGGCGCCAAAACTTCTAGTATGCGATTGTGTATGTGAAGTTCCTGTTGTTATAGACTCTGATATACCATTGCTTAAACTTTTCATAACAGCATAACTTTCATTACTACTATACGACCAAGTGCTTTTTCTGAATGCTGACAACGAGCTATATATACTTTCGTACCCATCTCTAATTAAACTTTGTTCAGTTGTTGAGATAGGTTTTGCTATAAATATAGCCGTATATGCATTCCCCTGCATCACGTCAATCAACCGCTCTATACCTTGTACAAAAGTTTTATCCTCTGTCTTTGTTTTATCTCTCCTTGACGCTATACATGAAGTTGAGGAAATATACTTTGCTGAATCTCCAAATATCTCATCCATCACTCTGGGAAGAACTTCCTTTGATGGAATATCTTTAAAAGTTGTTCCCGGAAAATTGCTTTTTAAGCCATTTTTTAATGTTTCAAATGATATTGTCAAATTCTTTTTTTCTTGTTTATCAAAGCCTGCATTCTTAACTCCTATATATATTTTTGCGGGAGCTTTTGTATTCGCAACATCCACCATTACTACCAAATTGCAGCCAAGGGACATACTTGCATGATAAACTGTGGTAAGCTTTTGAAATATATCTTCACCTTTTTTTTGTACCAATTTCTCTAATTCAACTAATCTGATACAGTTTTCCGTATCTTCATCCAGCAGTACTTGTGACGGCGATACTACAGGAAATAAACTCAAATCACTTAGATGTTTTTTGTATACAGTGTATTGAGCCAGCCCTATAGAGTTTGCCAATTTACTATAATTTCTCACATCAATTTGGTTTTCCATAATATAATCCCCCTTTTATTTCTCATATGTCTCCAACTCTTTTACTCTTTCCTTTGCTTTAGAATGCCCTAAGTTTGCAGCTCTACGGTAATATTTCATCATATCCTTACCTGCATCTGTTTTAACAAACTTATCATATTTCATTACTGTACCGACACCTGCTCCTAAAATAGCCGCCGGTATTGTAACAAAATTTGTTACCGGTATTAGTACTGAGGCTGCTATCATAACCCCGGTTTTTAATCCGCCCTTTGGGTTAATTTGTACATAATATGATTCCGCTATTTTAAAGCAACAATCAGCATCAGGATTTTGTGCATCAGCACCTTTTTTGTACCACTGAAATGCTACTTCAACATCTTTCTTAACGCCTTTCCCCTCCTCATAGCATAGTCCCAAGCGATACATTGCTTCAACATCATTGTTTTTGATTGCTTTGTTATACCATTCTACAGCTTTAGTATAGTTTTTTTCTATAGATTCATACAAAAGTCCCAATTTCAACTGCCCCTTAGAGTTATTATTCTCTGCCGCCTTTTTGTACCATTTTTCTGCATTTACATAATCCACTTTACCTAAATTTCCTGATGCATACAACCATCCCAATCTCCATTGTCCTTCTGCATTATTGTTCTCTGCTGCCTTCAAAAGCCATTTCTCTCCATTTATATAATCTGCTTTGTCCAAATTTCCTAATACATACAAAATGCCCAATCTCCATTGTCCTTCTGCATTATTATTCTCTGCCGACTTTTTCCACCATTTCTCTGCATTTACATAATCTACTTTACCTAAATTTCCTGATTCGTACAAATCTCCTAACCTCAATTGTCCTTCTGTGTTATTATTCTCTGCTGATTTCAAAAGCCATTTTTCTGCTTTTGCATAATCCGCTTTACCTAAATTTCCTGATTCATACAAAACTCCCAATCTCCATTGTCC
>GL890589.1:0-44996 GCA_000209465.1 Lachnospiraceae oral taxon 107 str. F0167
CGAACAATTCTAAGTTTTGCAGGAATATACTCTAATTCTTCTCTTACTACCTTTTTACCAAGAACTTTAAGCTTTGTATTACACTGTTCACAGTATTGATCTTCCTCAACAAGACTACATAATACTTCACGAACAGGCAGATCTTTTAGAAGCTCATCCCTTTTTGTTTTGCAATTTTTACGTCTATAGCCTTTAACAGCTGTTTCAATTGGCTCAGATACTCTTGCATCTGCCTCCAGTTCTGCCTCATTGAATAAAGAAAGTTGACCTTCAAACTGCTTTTTAGAAGTCTTCTCACTTGAAGAAGCAAACTTCTCCTTTCGAAGCAATGAAAGCATTTCAGTAAGGTTTTTTATTTGATTTTGAAGGTCTTTTATGGTGTTTTCAAGGTGCTCTATATAGGCATCTTTATTTTGCATTTTTGTATATTCCTTACTATTTTGATGATATAATTATACTACAAAAAGTGACACACATCCAGTGAAAATAAGGCTATATAACGATTTCATTTAGCAGAAAGCTCCCTTTTTAGCAGGAAGGATTGATGACTTTTGCTCAATTGCAAGTCCCTCCATCAGCCAGCGAAATTGTTGCCATGAAATTACTTTTAAATCACTTTCATTGCGTGGCCAGCGAAAACTGCCATTCTCCAAACGCTTATATAGCAGTACAAAGCCATCTTTTTCCCAAAGTAGTGCTTTTATGCGATTGCATCTTTTTCCGCAAAAAAGGAACAATGCTGATTGAAAAGGGTCCATTTTAAACTGCTGTAAAATTATAGCGGCAAGTCCGTCAATAGATTTTCGCATATCTGTATATCCACAGGCTATATAGATATTTTTAGCAACACTGATATCGCCTAACATACGCTTTTGAGTGCTGACAACACTGTTTGTATGGTTTGCAGACATGTTCCTTCATAAATTTCGACAGTAGCATTTTGTAAATGAATAATAACTCCGGCATTTGTAGACGGTAAAGGTGAAGTGATTTCTATCTTTTTGAAAGTTGTAGGATTTTCCAAAGATTCTGAGGGGATAGAAATAGTCTCACATAACTGCTCACGAAGACGCTTTAAGTTTCTGTAATATGTTTGCTCACATATACCATTTACTTTACACCAGGCTGCTACAGTCATTTTACTGGACTGACAGTCATTAATAAGAGCTTTCCATTGCTCTTGTTTTAAATGCCTTTTTACTTTTGTTACTTGATCCATAATTACCTCCGACTTGCATCACTATACAGTACTATACTTCACTATAACTAAATAGTACTATACACTTATTGGTAACTATTATCTCATTATTTATAACAGAATATAAGGCATTATATTATAAGGCGCTTACATCTCATCTGCATAAAAAGCTACTTGAGCATGATATAGTGCATTGCGATGAGACAGTTGTACAGGTGCTTAAAGAAAAAGACAAGGCACCACATACGAAGTCTTATATGTGGCTGTATAGAACCGGAAATGACGACAAGCCATCCATAATCCTTTATGATTATCAGCCTTCGAGAAATGGTGATCATGCAGTGGAATTCCTGAAAGGTTTCAAAGGATATGTTAACTCTGATGGATACTTTGGTTATAATAAACTTTCTGATATGATCAGATGTGGGTGCTGGGCCCACCTTAGAAGAAAGTTTATAGAAGCGATTCCATCTAAGGGTTCACAGGATGCACCACTCACCCTTGCTGAAATCGGAAGGAATTACTGTGATCAGCTGTTTCACATTGAAGACAGCCTTAAAAACTTTACACCCGAAGAATGATATAGTAAACGCCTGGAGTTGGAAAAACCTGTTCTTGAGACTTTTTGGTGCTGGCTTGATTCCATAACGGCTTTAAAAGGCTCTGCGCTTGGAAAAACTCTTGTTTATGCGAATAACAAGCGCCCCTATATGGAGAACTATCTGCTTGATGGAAGATGCTCTATTTCAAATAATACTGCTGAAAATGCAATTCGTCCATTTACGGTAGGTCGTAAGAATTAGCTATTTTCAGACACCTCAAAAGGCGCGTCTGCAAGTGCTATTGTTTATAGTATTGTAGAAACAGCAAAGGCAAATGGATTGAATGCCTACACATATCTGGAATATCTCCTCATGTACATGCCTGATACTGAGTGGCAGTCTGATCCTGATCTTTTGGAAGATTTAATGCCCTGGTCAATGGATGTGCAGGAAGAGTGTAAACTATAACTTAAAGTGCTCTTTTAATTTTGAGCACTTTTATTTTATATTATTATCATATGGATTTTGATGGAATACAAGGCATCATGTTATTGGGCGCTTACTTTTAAATAGCGTTTTCGCCACTTATAAATACTAGCTCTGCTGTATCCAATGTCTTCTGAAACATATTTTATATTTTCACCGAGTTCATAGCAACGATGTAAAGCATCAAGTTTTATTTCTAGAGGTGGATTGCGTGGATGTTTCGAAGGATTATCAACTGTAGGGTATTCTTTTCGTATCTTAGGAGGAAGTTTTTCTTCGCTTATCCACTTATAAAGATTCCTTCTAGTCGAATATCCTAAAATTCTGATAGCTTTCGTTACAGATTCTGTTTGATGATATAGGCGTAATGCTATATCTTTTTGTTCTTTTGAATACATCAATGACTACTTTCAGAGCCCTAATAAGTGTCCAGGTTTTTGTCCGCCCCTCATTTGTAAAGTAAACCTTGTAAGTCTGCAAAAGGTTCTAAATCTACAATGTAAATCTCCTTTTCAGGCACGCACTTTCTTATAAAAAGGCTCATATTTTTGCACTTAACAAGCTTTCTTTTATTTTTAAATAAGGCTTTTTCTTCATCATTTAATCTTACTATAAGTTGTATATTTTGTTCTCTGTTTTCCACTGGTAGCAGTCCTCCGTTGGTGTTTAGTCGGGGTCTTAGGGTACTCACTAACAAGCAAAAATTGATAAAAAAAAAGCGAGGTATATTTCCTGCTTCATCAATTTCTCCGTCTTTGGCTATCCAAAGACTGTGCTTACTTAAAAAAGTTTTCTTTTGAAAACATATATTTTGCCTTAAATTGTATATATTTGGTATAATATATTATGCTCAAATTCATTTGTAGAAAGGAGGTATTGGGTTGAAAAATAATATAGTTGCTTTTAGGAGAGAGAAAAATACTGTTCAAAAAGAACTGGAAAATACTGTTCAAAAAGAACTGGCAAACACAGTTGGAATTAAAGGCAGTATGTAGTTAGGATTGAAAGAGGTGATATTGTACTTTCTTTGTAACTAGAAATTAAAATCGTACGATGGTTAGGAAATTGAATTTGTGAATTATTTGAAAGTGAATAGATTATAATTTGCATTAAGGATCTGCGGTGACTGAGATTAAATAAAGAATATGAGAGCGTTTATGTTTAGAATATTCTTTTTGATTAAGATTATATTTTATGTTATATATACATGTGAGAGGAAATGAGTTATGTTTAAGATTGCTATTTGTGATGATGTGCCATCTGTATGTGATGAACTGAAGTCTATGATTATAAATATGAAAAATAAATTTCAGTGTAGAGAGATAACTGTAGATATTTTTTATAGTGGAGAGGCTTTAATAGGTGATATTAAAGAGGAAAATTCATACGATTTAATTTTTTTAGATATAGAACTTGGAAATATAAATGGAGTAGAGGTTGGTCATATTATTCGAGAACAAATGGAAGATTATACAACAAAAATTATATATATATCTTCAAAAGATACATATGATAGACAACTATTTGATGTTCAGCCTCTTCATTTTCTCAAGAAACCAATAGACAGTAAAAAAGTTTTTACTGATATTCAGTTGGCAATGAAAATATCAGTAAAGGAAAATAATATTTTTGAATTTAAAAATCTGAGGAATACAGTAAAAATACCGTATAAAGATATTTTGTATTTTGAAAGTAGAGGAAGAGAGGTCGTATTAGTTGGAGTCAAAGAACGACATATCTTTTATGATAACATACAAAATTTAATTAAAAAACTACCGAGTTTTTTTATACATCCACATAGATGTTATCTTGTAAACTATGATTTAGTTGCATGTTTTAAATTTGAAGAGTTGATTATTAGGAATGGCGACATAATCCCAGTAAGCAGAAATAGAAGGAAAGAAATTAGAGAGATACAACTTGTATTTGAGAGTAGAGGACTGAATTAATGAATTTAGTACATAGTGTATTTATTATTACAAATATATTAGGAACTTTTTCAGTATTTAAATTAATCAGTATTTTTTTTGAAAGGAAGTATGTAAATAAGTATATAGAATTCTTATCGTATACTATGTATTTTATAGCGAGTTGCTTTATATTTATTTTTTTCCTATTCCTATTTTTACGCTTTTTTTTAATGTAGTAGCTATTTTTGTTATATCATTCAATTATAATGGAAATATGAAAAGTAGAATAATGGCTACAATATATGTTTATTCAATTATGTTCGTAATAGAAATTGCCTGTATGATATTTTTTGAATATAAGAAAATATTTGTTTTTGAGGTACAAGATTTAAAATCAGTATATGTTATTATTATTGTAAAAGCATTGGTTTACATAGCGTCTTTAATTTTTTCAGAAAAGAAGGCTGTTATGAAAAAAGATGTAAATATTGCCACTTTATACTGGATAGGAGTAGTGAGTGTACCTGTAAGCAGTTTAATAGTGATAATTCTGTTTCTTAATATAGCAACCGGAAATGAACAAGTACAAATATTATTTGTTTTAGTCTGCATTACAGCAATAAATTTTGTGAGCTTTCAGTTATATAGTCATATCACATCTAGTATTCAGAAGAAAAATAAAAAAATAATATTAAAAAAGCAGAGCGAATCGTATTTACAACAGTTGAAGATGATACAGAAAAATAATGCCAATATAGCTCTAATACATCATGATATAAAAAATCATTTATTTATGATGAAATCTTTATATGAACAAGGAGAGATTGCATCCTGTAATAATTACTTTGATAGCTTATTATTAAAAATAGAATGTACAGAAGATGTTTGTCGCTCTGGAAATTTGATTGTTGACGGTATAGTAAATTATAAACTAAGTAGCTTAAGTGGTGTAGATATGCATATAGATGTTTGTATTCCAAAGAAACTCAAAATATTGGATGTGGATGTTACGTCCATACTTGGGAATTTATTGGATAATTCCGTAAGGGCAGTAAAAAAAGTTCAAGAATGTGGAGGCAGTCCAATGCTATATTTGAATATGCGTTATTCAAAGGGAAGGCTTTTTTTACAAGTTGAAAATTCATATAAAAATGTTAAAGTTGTAGAAGGTATATTGCAGACAACAAAAAGAGATAAAGAGAGCCATGGTATAGGAATAGAAAGTGTTAGAAATACAGTGGATAAGTACAACGGAATGGTTGAACTAAATTTTATGGATAATATATTTTCTGTTTCAGCAGTTTTATATTGTTGAGATATTTTAAAAAATATAAATTTATAGAAAAAAGTTAGACAACGAGTGTAATTAAAAAGATGATTTTATTCTTTTTAATTACACTTATTTTTATCTAAAAATACATTTCATTACAAATAACCATACATTTCATTACATTTTTCGTTTTATATAGATTTTTTTTATATAATTAAACCGATAATATTATATATCCAAAAATTTTTAATATCAGGAGGGAAAAGGAATGTTAAAAAAATATTTACTATCAATGGGAAAAGTAGTGGCTTTTGTTTCGTTTTTATTTGCGGTTTTTAATGCAAATACAGCTTGTGCATTTATTTATCATCAGCCGGAATTACCTGATGAAGTAAAAAGATTGCGTAAATTCTAGGTATGGAGCTCTTATCTCGAAGATTTGTTGAATTTATGCTAGAAAACAAAATTATACCAGAACAGGATAAAGAGATTTATCGGTTCGGTTTTGTGCTAATGTTAAGGATTATATTGAATGTATTGACATTATTATTTATAGGTACTTGTTTTAATATGATAGTAGAGAGTATAACATTCCTGATTTGCTCTCTAATGCTTAGAAGTTATTCTGGAGGCTTTCATTCAGATAATCCTGTCATATGTTTTCTGATTTCAGTGCTAGCAACTATATCAATGTTATTTGTGATAAAATCTGGAATGTGGAGTGTACAATTTAGCTGTGCGCTTATAGTATTATCTATTGGAGTAATTTTGAGATATGCTCCAGTAGAGCATAAAAATAAACCACTTGAAGAAATTGAACGAAAAATTTATAGGAAGAGACTTTGGGGCATTGTTTGTGTACTAATATTTGTGATGTTTATGTTTATATTTATGAATAAGTTATTCCTCCTATACTCTGGTAGCATTTCATTTGGGATGACTGCGATTATGATTTTAGTAGCACGAGGAGAATTGTTTAATAAGAAGTCATAAAAAAGAGCTTTCTATATTAAATTAAATGTAGTTAGTATGTCTTTGATAGTAGTTGATTGTTGCCGGAGAGAAAAAGGAGGATATTTAGTGGTACAAAAGAATAGATACGAATCAATAAATCGGGGTTCGATGTTAGATGTGATGAATTATAGTTTCACAGTTACTCAAAATTGCAATTTGGCATGTAAGTATTGTTATGAAAAGAAAAATAATGATAGCAGAATGTCGATAAAAGTTGCAAAAGATGCTGTAGATTTTGCTTTGCGTTATGGTCAACATACGAACAGGGCAAGATTTGACTTCATGGGTGGAGAGCCTTTGCTTGAAATTAATATGATAGATGAGTTGATGGACTATATTAAGTTTAAATTATATGAAGAAAACCATAGGTGGTTTGGGAATTGTAGTTTTGACTTGACAACAAATGGTGTATTATATGGTTCTGACGATGTTCAAAGGTTTGTAAAGAAAAACTTAAATTGCTTAAATATCAGCATGACAATTGATGGAACAAAAGAAAAACATGATATGAATCGTATTTTTAGAAATGGAGAAGGTTCATTTGAAAGTGTATTGAAGAATGTTCCACTTTGGCTTGAACAATTTCCAACTGCTGGAACAAAAGTTACATTTGCAAGTGCAGATTTGAAGTACTTAAAAGATAGTTTAATATTTCTCAATTCTCTTGGTATACAAGAGATTATGGCTACTCTCGTGAATGAGGATGTATGGTCCGATGGAGATGAGGTCATATATGAGAGGCAACTTTGTGAGCTTGCAGATTATATGGTAGAGAATGATTGTCCAACAGATTTTGCAGGAGGACAATTTTCAGAAAATATAGGTTTACCGTACACTAAAAACCGATTAAAAGTAAATTGGTGTAATTGTGGAGAGAATAACTTTGAAATTGATTTTAAGGGGAATTTGTATCCATGCGTGAGATTTCTGCCATTCACACTTTCTAAAAATGAGAGAATCATTGGTAACATTTATGAAGGTGTGAATATAAATAAGCTAAGACCTTTTGAGGTATTGAATTTTGTGAATCAAAGCACAGAAGAATGTTTAAAATGTCCTGTGGCGAATGGATGTGGTTGGTGTGTTGGAAACAACTACAACAATGATGTTGGAAATACGATTTTCAGCAGATCTACAGCTATTTGTAAGATGCATAAAGCTAGGGCAAGAGCAAATGACTATTATTGGGCAAAACTTAGAACAAATAAGGGAATTGTAAGAAAAAATATACCCAATTTAGATAGGAAAAGGTTCCAATATATTATGTTGAGTGATGACTCAGTAGGTTATTGTTTCGAGATGGAAAAGAAGAGAAAATCCAGTGCGATGAGTATTGACACATTTAGAGCAGCATTGAGGTTTGCCAGAATGAATTTTTATACTCCTGTAATTTTGTATGATGAAAGAGAACTGGATCAAAATTTTGAAAAAGAGCTGTTACAGTATGAGGTCATGAGAATAAAGCCTATTTCAAGAATCTCTAAAGGAGATGACGCAATTGCTGTCATGGGGATAGAAGATATTAGTAAAGTTGATGTAAATAAATTGATGATGCAGGTAATTCTTCATATCTCACAAAAGGATTTAAATATATTGAGTGAATCATGTTCAAAAATTTTTAAGGGTTCTAGAAAAATACATTTAATATTAGATGATTGGTATTGTATGAATGAGAAGAGTTATATGATATATAAGTCGGAACTAGAGAAAATCTCCGAAATAATTGTTTCTTATGCAAAAAATAAGAAATATCGTCAAATAAATGTATTGACAGATATAATGATTAGTAGTGATAAAATGAATTGTGGTGCAGGTTATAGTAGCATGTTGGTTGCTCCAAATGGAGAATTGTACCCATGTTCCGGTTTTTATTATAGTGATAGCTATGATAAGATTGGTGATGTTAACTCAGGCATCATAAAAGATTCAAATAAATACAATATGTCTGATGCTCCGATCTGCTCACGTTGCGATATAAGTAACTGCAATATTTGTGTTCTTAATAACATTCAGGAAACAAAGGAGTACAGAGTACCATCTATTGAGCAATGCAGCATTAAAAATATGGAAAAAACTATTAGTGTAGAATTACAAAAAAGATTGTTGGAGCTTGACCCTTCAACACCATTTGGAAGGAATATATTGAAAGAAAGTGAGTATGTAGAAGCCATAGATTCTATAATAACCGAAAAATATATGCAATATAGATAAGGGAGTTAATGCTATGAATAAAAACACAACATATATACCTATTGAAATGGCATACAGAGCAAGGGAAATTTATGGAAGACAAAGGGCATTGAAAGACTTGTTGTTGAGTCTTCCGTTTCATGATGAAAAATGCCATTTGAAAGAAAAGATAGAGGGAGAAATAGAAGATGTTGCTTTCGACATAGAAGATTGGTGGGCTAGCATTAGCAAAATAACTAGTAAAACATTTTCCGAAAATGCAGAAATTTTTTTCGACAGTGCTACTATTGTTGATTGATTCAAGATTCTTTTTAATAGAATTCTTGTGATTAATATTAGATTAGTTTTTCTAATCAAAATTTTGTGGAAAGGAGGAAAAAAACATGCTAAGTAATGATTACATTATTGGAGCCGACAACGAAGGCTTAGATGAAGTAGTTCCATTAGGATGTTGGGGCTGTGGTGGTTGCAAGGGTTGCTCCGGTTGCTCTGGCTGTAAAGGTACATCAAGAAGAAGCTAAGTATTAGAGAGAAATTGTGAGATTGTGTGTAAATGCAGATGATATATCAGTTTGCAGCTTATATGCAATCTCCTTATCTTATAGTTGGAAAATATTATTTTTTGAAATTACCATGAAGAGAGAATTGAGAGCAAGAAAATGAAAAAGATGATGCAAATTTTAAAGAGTATGTTTCCGTATTTATCCAGACATAGAGCTACCTTTATGTCAGTTATATGTTTTACATTTATAGGGAAATTTACGGAGTTAATTCAGCCTTTTTTGGTAGGAAATATAATTGATCATGTTACAAAAGGGGATTTTACTGGCATAGATATATTGATTATTAGTATTTGCATTGTAGGGGTAACATCATCATTCCTAACTTATTTTTCTACATTTCAATTAACTAAAATGAGCATAGAAGTTTCTGCTGATTTAAAGACAGATTTTTATAATGATATGATAATGCTCGGAATGGAAAAATTTGATAAAATTCAATCTGGAAAATTTTTATCAAGATACGAAACAGATATCAACAGCGTCGCAGAGTTTTTGTCTAGTCATTTTGTGAATTTTGTGATGAATTTTTTTAGTACGCTAATTATAATATATTTTTCGTTTTCAATAAGTGTAGTTATGACATTTATAGTTCTTCTGTTTTTGCCAATTAGTCTAGTGATTGAATATTTCTTCTCTACAAAAATAAAAAAGATTATCCAAATCATTAGAGGAAAAAATGAAAAATATTTGACACTTTTTAATGAAACAATAAATGGTATTGTTGAAATAAAACATTTGCAGAGAGAATGTTTGTTCAAAGAAAAGATGGCAAACCATCAAAAAAGTTTTATGAAAGATTTAGTAGGTCTAAGTGCTACCAGAAATATTGGTAATTTTTCTAAAAAAACTGTATTTATAGCATTAGAGTTTTTGATATTTATTGTAGGAGTACACTATATTAAATCAAATGGGTTAAGCATTGGTGTATTTATTGCATTTTCAAATTATGCAGCACATTTAAACAATACCATGTCAACAACAATTAGAACATTAGGATATTTTAATGAAGTATCAGTTTCTATAAATAGAATACAAGAAGTTAGAAAGTCTATGATAACTCATGAGAATGAGAATAAAAGTGTTCTCGAACAAGAAGATATATTTAAAGAAAGCGATATATATTTTCGAGATGTGGATTTTGCATATGATGAAAAACGCATGGTATTTAAAAAACTTAATTTGACACTGGATCACATCAACTCAAATGTTATTGTTGGTGACAGTGGATTAGGAAAGTCTACATTGTTTAAGATATTACTAAAATTATATCCGGTAAAAAGAGGAGATGTTATTATTGGTAATTTAAGTATATCTGATATTTCTGCCAATGAAATTAGAAAGAACATAGCATATATCCCTCATAATCCTTATTTTTTTAATGTTAGCATTAAGGAGAACATCTTATATGCTAATCCCAATATAAAAGATAATGAAATAATAGATATATTAAATAAGGTCAATTTATATGAATATATATCTTTACTGCCTAATGGCATAAATACGATTATTCAGGAATCAGGTAAAAATTTTTCGGAAGGACAAAAACAGAGGTTAAATATCGCAAGAGCAATAGCCAAAAAACCAAGTATTTTTCTTTTTGATGAGCCTACATCTGCTCTTGATTTAGAGAATAGAAATGATATATTAAAAATTATTGATGAAATAAACAAAGATAGTACGGTTGTAATAATAACTCATGACAGGGATATTGCCGAACAACTCAGTCAAAGCATTTTGATTGAGCTAAATAAAAGAGCATCTTTTGAGGAGGGTATAGAATATGAATAAAATAGAAATTTTAAATTTGAAAAAATCTGTAAAAACAGAGAAAACCACAAAAGATATTCTTTGTAATCTTACATTAACCATTCCTAAGGGAGAAGTTTTTTGCATAATGGGCTCATCAGGAAGTGGAAAAAGTACATTGCTTAAGATATTGGGTGGTATGGATAGTATAAGTGAAGGCGAAGTTATTTTTTTTGAGAAAAAAATGACCTCTTTTGATGAGTCGGATTATGAAAGACATCGTAGAGATGACATAGGGTATATTTTTCAAGATTTTAATTTACTTGATGGTCTTACAATAAAAGAGAACATAATTTTACCATTGACATTACAAAATTGCGGACCAGAGATAATAGAAGCAAGATATAAAAATCTTTTGGGCTTTTTAGATATAAAAGATTTTGAAAATAGCAAACCAGATAAAGTATCCGGTGGAGAACAACAAAGAGCGACAATTGGGCGTGCATTAATAAAATCACCAAAGGTGATTTTGGCTGATGAACCGACCGGCAGTTTGGATACCAGGAACATGAAATCCTTTATAGAATTAGTAAAAAATGTAAATCAAAGATTCTATACGACAGTGGTCATTGTGACTCATGATACTTTTGTGGCAAGTAACTGTGATACAGTGGCATTTATTGAAGACGGACACATTGGAGAGATTATACATAAGTCTGATTTTCAAGAGGATTTCCATAATAAAATCATAAAAATATTTACACAAGTGAGGTAATTAGGTATGGGAATTGATTTAAATAAAATAGTCAGTTTTCGTAAATACTACAACTCTTTTATGTTGTTCGGAATATTGATTGCCGTATTTCAAATGTTTATACAGTTTAATTTTAATGCCGATGCAATAAAAATAATGAGTGAGGTAGACTATACAATACCTATATGGTTTACATCTTTAAATATCATCATGATATTATTTTTGTTTGTTTATCAGCATTATATTAGTCTATATATTTTTGATGAGCAAGTAAAAAAAATTGGTATTTTATTTGGAACTGGAGTTAATAAGGGATATCTTTGTAAATATCTATATAAAAAGTGGTGTTATTTTTTCCTGATTTCAGTGATTGGTGGGATTTCGCTTGGAACAGTCTTTTATGTTTTGATATTTCATGTACTAAAAATAGGAGATTTTATTTTGGTAAAGGACATATCTGTTGTCGGGAGTTCAACGACTTTTGCAGTAGTTTTGATAACTTATATTGTAAATATTATTTATAGGATAAGATTTATAAAAAAATCTGAAATCAAGGAACTGCTTACCTATGAAAGGAAAGTAAAAAAAGTTAAATATCCTAAGATATACACTGCATTGGGTGTGGTATCTCTTTTAGTCGGAATATATTTTTTAAAGATTTACCAAGTGACATCCTATGGAGTTCTCATAGCACTTATACCTATACTCTGCTTTACTCTAGCCGCATACTTTCTGATAATGACTTTTTCGGATTGGTATGAGGGGCTTCTTTCCTTATCTTTGAAGAAATACTTAAAAAGACTTTTCTTTATTTCAAGGTTGAGGATTGAGTATAAAGATTATGCCAAGTTACTTGTTTTATGTGCAACAAGTATTATTTTTGGCTTATATATTTTATTTATGAATATTGCTATGTCAATAACACCGATAGAAAATTATGATGTAGAAAATCCATATGATTTTGTTGCTGTTATAGATGGAATCAATGATGAGAAACTGAACGATATTCAAAAATTTGAGCTCGAATTTACTGAGCAAATCGAAAGTTCTCAAATGCTTTATATTCAAGAGGCAAAAATAAAATGGGATAATGATGATTACAACTATTCTATAAATATAATGTCGGAAAAAAATTACAGTGATTTGACAGGTAAGTCCTTGGGGATTTCAGGCAATGAAGCTATAGTGTTGACCCAGATGAGTGAAGACAACTATTCAATGAGTATTTCAAAAGAAAACGGAGTGAAATGGGGATTTCAACCACCTGGAGATACCGAGGTGAAGATAAATGAACAAATCTATAATTTTAAGATTGTCGGGGAAATATGGGAAGAAGTGTATAACATAGAAAGGCAAGATAAAAGGACATACATCATTCCGGATAAATATTATGAAAGCCTATTTGTAGATGGAAAAAAACAGAGTGTGCAGTATTTTGTCAAAGTTAAGGAAGAATTTAGAGAAACTCATACAGACACAATGTTTTCAAATCTCAAGAAAATTGCTGATAATGTAACAGCAAAATCAGATGTATTGAATTTCAAAAAAGAAAATAGATATGCAGTATCGGTATTGTTGTTTGTTCCGATAGTTTTGATTTTTATTGCACTTTCAGGACTTATCTCTTTAAGATTGGATCAAAATTTTAGAAAGAACAAACTTAAATATAAGCGATTACTATACTTGGGATATACGAATATACAGGTCTTGTCTGAGCTAAAAAAAGAAATATTCATGTTATTTTTTATTCCATTTATATTGGGAACGATTTTGTCGGTTATATATACAATATTTTCTATAAATCAAATAAATACAAGTTTACTTGTAGTTATATGTACAGCTACATTGATATTCTCTTGTATAGAGATTATTTTCTACAAATTAGCTATAATATTTTTGAAGAAGAACATTACTTTATAATTCCTTTGTGTAGCACACATTTATTTAAGATAGATACTGTTCAGGTTTAAAGTGAAAATTTGGTGATATAAGAAACTTATGCTGTAGAGATGATTCAATATCTGATGGTTGGTTCAAAGCTAAACAGAGTTGTGACAGTTTAGCACTAAAAGGAAATTAGATATGTTTAATTTAAGGATAGAAGAACTTTGTTGTTATAATTTTAACTCCAGTTTTTAAATTACATATATCTAAAATATATTTTATATTTCATAGAGGACTTTGCATGTCAAAATGCAGAAGTCCTCCTTTTTTGTTCAAAAAATTGTATTTGAAATTTTGGATAAAAAGGAGGATTTCACAAATGACAGATGATAGAAAATATATCTATGTAAAAGGTGAAAAGATATATGTATCCGATGAAATATATAAAGCATATAAGAAGCAAGTTAATCATGAGGCTTATTTAAATAAATCAGATAAAAAACATAAGGTTTATGGGTATGAGGATTACAAGATTGATTTGAATTCCGTTGTAGATGAAGATGTGGATATCGAAAAAATCATTGAAACTAAAATGAGAATCAAGGATCTATATCAGGCACTGCGAAAGCTAAATGATGAAGAGCTAAAGGTGATATATTCTTTGTATTTCAAAAAAATGACTATTCGTGATTTAGCAAAAGAGCAACAGGTATCTTCTAAGAAGATTTTTAGTTTTAGAAATAAGATTTTAAAAAAGCTAAGAGAGATACTTAAATAGCAACTAATGAGTAGGGAGCAGACCGGAGTTGTAGTTTGTTCCCTACTTTTTTAAAAAAATTTTTAAAAAGTGGAAACAAAAGCATCTGAAAGTAAGGTTTATATATAGAGGGGAAAATTTCACCTTTGGAAAACTGAATATATTTTTGAAAATATAAGAATCTTGTACCTTGAAAGCTAAATAGACCCAAACAGGACATTAACCATTTATGGAGCATCTGTCAACAAACGCTAAGACCTTTCTGCTGAGAAGATTAGGATTTTAGGGAATAACCATGTACAATCTGGCAATCTCGGTTTAAACACATACTTGCAAATACAAAGGATAAAAGAAAGTGAGCGACAAATTTGTACGACAAAAAATAGGTTTGGCAGCCTATTTGCGATGATGTAAATGGGGATAATGATACTTCTTTAGTGAAAGCCGGCTCATCTTGAAAAGAGGCGGAGGTGAAATTCCTATGTTGTCAGCCAAGACACCTGTTAATGTCAGAAAACTTAAAGACATTTGAATTTTAAAAATCAGGGTAAACATACTTATAATAGAAATACAAGGAGATTTATGAAAAGCGATATAACAAAATTACAGATTAATACAATTATAGCTTTAGCATTGATGAGATATTTATACAGAAAAAGAGAAATATCAGAAAAGGTTTATCGAAAAATCTTACAAAAGTATGGAAAGGTATTGATTGCCAAAGAGAGTAAATTATGTTAATATAAAATAACAAAACGAGGAGTACAAAAAAGATGAAATGAAGGTAAAGAAAAGAGTAGTGGCTATATATGCGAGAGTATCGACTGAGCATGAGGCTCAAATTTCTGCATTGGGTAATCAAATTCAGTATTATGATGATTTATTTGAAAAACATCCTGAGTGGGAACTATATGATCGCTATATAGATGAAGGAATAACAGGTACTTCTGTTAAAAAGAGAAAAAATTTTATGAGAATGATGCAAGACGCATCAAAAAATAAATTTGATCTTATTGTAACAAGAGAGGTATCTAGGTTTGCAAGAAATACAGTTGATACACTACAGCAAACTCGTATATTAAGGCGAGAAGGTGTAGAAGTATATTTTACAGAAGATAACATATGGACAATGAATGATGAAGATGGTGAATTAAGACTGACAATTATGGCGACACTTGCACAAAATGAAAGCAAGAAAACATCCGTCAGAGTAAAAGCAGGACAAATGATTTCATTTAAAAATGGTGTTCTATATGGAAACGGTAATATACTAGGGTATGACAGAATTGGTAAAGAGTATGTGGTTAATGAATTGCAAGCAAGAACGGTGCGTAGAATTTTTGATTTATACTTAGATGGAAATGGTGTTAGAAAAATTCAATTTGTACTGGAAAAAGAAGGACATTTAACAGCTACAGGACTTACAAAATGGCAACCTGGGAATATCAGCAGAATATTAAGGAATTCCTTTTATTGTGGTACAATAGTTTATCGTAAGCAATTTGTTCCGGATTTTTTAGAACAGAAAAAAATAAATAATTTTGGTGAGGTTGATAAAGTCATTGTTGAAGGTAGACATACCCCAATTGTTACAAAAGAACAGTTTGAAAAAGTTCAGCAAATACTTAGTAGCAAGTCAGAGTCTGTGCATAATAAAGGCTGTAGAGGGAAAAAAATCTCCAAAGATGTTTGGTGTCGTAAAATGAAATGTGAATGTGGTAGTTCCTACAATCGTGTTACATGGCACAAATCGTCTGAAGGACCTCAATATGCATACCAATGTTATAGCCAGATAAGGACAGGATCATTTAAAACTCGTGAGAGAAAAGGACTTAGTACTGAAGGAATTTGTGTAACTAAAATGGTTCCAAGATGGAAATTAGAAGTTATGGCTGATATAATATTTCAAAAATTTTGGAATGATAGAGAAGGAGTCCTTGCAATTGCGAACGAAATGCTGGACAATTGCTATGAAAACGAACATGATAACGAGGTGTTAGATCGTAAGCGTGATTTAGAAGATAAAATGGAACTATGGAATCGAAAGTATAACAATCTTTTAGACATGCGAATGGCTGGAGAAATTGAAAAAGACAGGTACGACGAAAAGCGTGAACAAATTCTGAAACAACAGCAACATCTGAAAAAGCAGTTAGAAATAATAGGTGGAGAAGCCGGTTTATCAGATGACATATATATGGACAAAGTTGAAATTCTTAAATACGGCTTAGAACAGAATTTCAATTTTTCAACGAGACATATTCCGGAAGAAGTTATTGATGCATTTATAAAGGAAATTATTGTATGTCAAGATGGATTTATATGGAAATTGAATTTAACTCCAGATGACGAGTTAAAGATGCAAGTGGACGGAAGAACAGACAATTATACAGTAACCCAAACAGAACTTTCCTCTGATATGACACAGCAGCACAGGCAGCAATTGCGGAGAGAAAGTAATATAATATATAGATAGATTTTGGAGCAGACGCGAGGGCGTCTGCTCTTTTTGGTTCATTGTCAAATGTTGGGGTGGGTTGATTTTTGACTCAATCTTTTGGTGTTTGGGGGAAGGCTTTGTTATTGTAATAGAACAAATAAACAACCTGCTATGCGGGTGGTTGAAATAGCTTTAGCTTTATGTAAAAAACTAAATTTTATATAATATTAATGGTTCGTCAGCTAATAACTATATCAAGTGGGTTGTCATACTATAACTTAATATAGGCAGATAAACACATTATAATATTTTACCGTTAAATAATAGAAGTGAAAATAATGAAATACTAAAAGAATATGCTGTTTGTCGTTATGACAAAATCGTGGAAAATCAAGCAAAGATTCTGTTATCGCGATGATTTTACATAAGAATCTTCATGATTCTCTTCATAATGATAATTAGGTTGTACCTCACATGTGACTTATGTTGTCTAAAATGGGATTCAAAGCTAGAATATAGAGCATAACACTAATAATATACGAAAATGGTGGGCTTCGTAAAACTAATCACAAACAAAAAGGGACGACTCATTTAATAACTGGAGTTCAGGAAAAGAGAATTTAATAAATGTAGAAGTTTACTTAAGAATTCTTTGATAATAAGTAAACCTACATAAGAGGATAAATTTATGCTGGCAAAATTAATTTTATTTTTTCTATTGCTTTCAAGTGATAAGGTGTTTACAATACTCAGAAAGGGCTCTTTTGCGTATTTTTATTGAGATTTTGTACCTCAAATTTACCACAAATAGCTGTTTTTTAATTCATGTGATATGTAAAAGGAAATATTTAGTTAAAATATAGTAAGTATATGTTTTTAGCTAGGCTCATAGCTTTGTCATGAATAATTTATGATTAATAGTGATATAATTTAAAAATGGAGGTAGGTATTGTGATACAGAGTATGATATCGAAACAAATGGCAGACAAGGAATTTGCATTATTAGAAGATCAAGATCATTTTGAAACGGTGTGGTCAATAATGCTTCCAAATGTTGAGAAGTATGTAGATAATTTTCTTGTAAGTGTATCTAATTTTGGCAATCTGGGAGTTATGGATTACGCATATAGTACATTTGTTAAGGAGCTTATTGATAAAAACGAAAAAAGGTCTGATAAGTATCATGATATTTTTGATCTTAGCTTATTTGAAGATGAATATGCAATGGATCTTGACGATTTCAAAAACACAACTTTGAAGAAAGAGTGTGATGTTATTAATAAAACGCTTCAAAGTAAAGCGGAAGCACTTAATGACTGGAAGAAAAAATTCTATGGATCACCAAGTCAGAAGGTTTTTGATACTTGCTATAATTTTATTTCTTTTGGAACTGATTATAATCAGGAAATGTCAGAGGAGCGCATGTCAGAAATAGAAACGATTGAAGATAATGGCTTGTCTGAAATGAATGAAGATGCATGCTATCAGACGGGCGTATTTGGATATGGAATAGTCTCAAATATACTAAATCATATGTATCCTCGTGTTTTTCCAGGAAATTATAAGAAGGGTATTTTTTCGTTGCTGTTTTTAACTGGAACGGATATGAAAGGCATTGATATGCCAAGTGATAGTTCAGAGTTTTGTATGGTGAAGGATGAAGTACATTCGAAAACAGGAACTATAGAAGTTGAACATAACTATTTTTATCCATATCAGACATTTGGATTGTATACATATAGGATCTTTAATGTTCTAAATGAAAAAATACAGAGTAGATTTCAGAAGGAGTTTCCAGCTGAATATAGATTTTTACTTACAAATGCTTTTTATGATTATTTTACAGTTGAATTCCAAGATAAAATTACAACACTTACAGGAAATGATGATGTATTGAAATTCAATACCCCTTGGTAATGATTATGACAAAATATGAAGTATTAAAGAAATATTTTAGTGAAAAAGAAGGATTTAGAGATGTTCAAGAAGAGGTGATAGATTCCTTGTTAGAGGGCAATAGTACACTTTGTTTGATGCCTACTGGTGGAGGAAAGTCTCTGATATATCAAGTTGCTGGTATTTGTACTAAAAAGACTACCATTATTATTTCTCCGCTTGTTGCATTGATGAATCAGCAAAGTCAAGAAATGATGGAAAAAGGTATTAGTACAATTAGTTTTTCTGGAATGGATTACAAGCAGCAATTTAAAATAATTACGGACATGGCTTCTGGAAAGATGCCCCAATATATGTTTACTTCACCTGAACGTATTTCATGTGATGGGTATCTTGAATATGTTTTAAGTAAGCAGAAAAATAACATAGGCTTAATTGTAATTGATGAAGCGCACTGCATTTCTCAATGGGGAGATGGCTTTAGACCTGCATATAAAAATATTCCACTATTCCTTGATAGGATTTTCGGCGATAGCAATTGGCCAGTTGTACTTTGTCTTACTGCAACATTGAATGGGCAACAACAGCAACAGATTATTGAGGATTTTCATATTACAAAAACTATTAAAGGAGAAAACCTTTGGCGAAAGAATCTTCAACTTGAAATTTTCAATTTAAAAAGTGGAAAAGAAGATACAAAGGATGAGCAATTAGAGAAGATTATTGAAAAGCATAAGGGTGAGAAAATATTAGTATTTGCCCATCGTGTATACGGAAAACACCCTACGACACGTACTTTATACGACAAATATAAAGATGTTTATGAAGGGGTAGCATATTTTGATTCCAAGGCAGATGATAAGTATAAAGTACAGGTGTTGAAAAGTTTTCAAAATGGTGATATCAAAATTGTATTTGCTACATCTGCGTTTGGAATGGGAGTTGATATACCTGATGTTAGAGTCGTTGTGAATTACTTAATATCAGAGACGGTGGAACAATACTATCAAGAAGTAGGTCGAGGTGGAAGAGATGGAGAACAGGCATATGGATATTTGTTATACACAAATCAATCTAAGCGTGGAAGACGAATGCTGTTAAATCAATCGCTATGTACAGAAAAAAGTCTAATTGATTTATATGAGGATAGAAGGCCAAGAGGAGAAATGTCTTTCGGCCATATATCGTATGAGGACATGAATGAAGATCAGAAAGTGGCATATGCTTTACTACAGGAGTATAAAATATATTCTGTCGTCGCTAAAGGATTATCGTCAATTAGATGTTTAGAAGCTATTTCTGCAGAGGGACAGTCTTTTATAGACGCTTTAAAGCAATATGCTAGAAATGGTTCGACATCTGTTATTGCAAAAAAGAGTGGAAAAAATATAAATTCTTTAATACTAAGCATTTGGGAAATGTGTGCTAATGGACATATTAAAATGATAAAAGCGCCGGATCGTTCCATCTTTTATGTACAGAACAAAGAACTGGATGATGATTTGAAAGATAAGATTCTGAATGATCAGGAGACAAAGAAGAATTTACGTGTTTCAAAATTTGAAGAATTTGTAAGCAGTATTGAAGCAGGTGATATAGCGGAAGTACTAATCAAAAGAGAATTAGACATAGGAGAGTGATACCATGGCAACCTTTATACCGGATGTAAAACCAGATGATTTTAATAACAGCCCCGGTGAAAAAGAAGTATATGAGGCGTTAAAGCTTCTTGGAAAAGAGTATACAGTTTTTTATTCTCTAAGCTGGATAAGTATTGGAAATGACAGAACAATAGGCGAAGCTGACTTTGTTATTTTCCATCCGGCACATGGAATAATGGTTATTGAGGTTAAATCTGGAGAAATCGAGTATAAGAATAATACATGGATTCAAACAAATAGAAATACAGGTAAGCAGAAAGAAATATCTCCTTATGACCAGGCTCGAAAAAGTCAATTTGAATTGTTGGAAAGATTGAGAAAATATGGGTACAAAGTAAGGTTTAAAAAGCCAATGCTTTGTTATGCGGTGTGGTTTCCTTCTATCGGATATAAGCGTACAGATTTATATCCTACAGAAGCTGCATCGGAAATAACATTTGACATCAAAACACTTCTCAATGCGCAAAGTGCTATAGAAAAAGGTTTTGCTTTCTGGAAAGAAAAATTGCATTTTAATGCAGCTCCACTTTCTGATACGGATGTCAGGGCTGTAATGGACGTTATGTGTCCATATTTTCATGCTGTTCCAAAGTTAGGAGCATCGATTAAAGAGGCAGAACAGTATTACCTAAGGTTAACAAATCAACAGGTAGCATTGTTGGATTTCTTAGTAGAACAAGATACAGCTGTGATACATGGTTTGGCTGGAACTGGGAAAACGGTATTGGCCGTTGAAAAGGCAAAGATGTTATCAACTCAAGGCGAGAATGTGTTATTTCTTTGTTATAACAGCTTTTTGCGAGATTCCTTGAGAGAAAATAACACTATTCCGGGAGTGGTTTTTCATAATGCTCACTCTTTGGCTTATGAAATAATGGGCCAATCAGATTTAGAATTAGACAAAGTGCTGGAAGAATTTGAAGAGTATCTTGAGGTTGTTTTTGATAAAGAGGATTGGGAGTATAAGAATGTTATTGTTGATGAAGGACAGGATTTAGATGACCGTTTATTAAATCGTTTGTATGATTTGGTGCGGAGTAAAAAAGGTTGTTTCTATGTTTTTTATGATAAGAACCAGTTTATTATGAAGAATAAGCAGCCTCATTGGATTGAAGATGCTGAGTGTAGATTAGTATTAAATAAGAATTGTAGAAATACAGCTAAGATATTTAAAACGGCATGTAGCATCATAAGGAGAGACAATCTTTCGCTTAATGAGATTCATGGTGATGTTCCTTTTTTACGTTTTTACTCTACAGAAAAGGAACTTAAAGTTGTAGTAGAAAGATTCTTAGATAAGATGAAAAAAGAAGAGGTTCCGGCAGAAAAAATAGCGATTCTTTCTGCTGCTACTATGAGCAATACATTTTTGAATCTTAACGAGAACTATGCCGGTTTCCAGCTATCGGAAAAGAGAGAAGAAGGAAAAATTCATTTTACGACCATTCGTAAGTTTAAAGGACTTGAGGCAGATGCAATATTGATAGTTGATGCATCAATGATTGGTTTAAAATCGGATGAAGACAAACGTCTTCTTTATGTTGGTGCTTCTCGTGCTAAAAATTATTTAGAAATTGCAATGATTCAAGATATTGCTGACGGTGATATGGGAGATTATATAAGGTGTTTAAATCCAAATAGAGTATTGCCGAAGAATAAGAAAGGATTGAAGCGTCTTTTTAGTGTAGAAATATAGGGCTCTTGTTGTTTTTGAAAGGAGAAATAAGTGTTGGATTTGGTCGAAAACTCAATAGTTGCCAAGCATAGAGAGTTTTTTCAAAGATTTGAATTAAACAAAGAATTTGCTAGTTTATATTCTTCTGTGGAAAAAGAGTTACTCAAAGAAATTTTTGAGACTGCTCATCATGAAATTAACAAATTATGCAGAAGGATGAACGAAAGACTCCCAACTGGTGAATTTGGTGCTCATTATTGGGCCGATGAGAGTCGAGATTTATTAGTAATTATAGAAATTATGTTTGATTTATACAATAACTTAAAAGGTACAAAGTATGCTTTTGAGATAAAGGAATATTATATGTCGTTATTTTATGAATGCAGAGATTTCCTCAGTAAAAGTGGTGGGAGTAAATTGCCTCCAAATCATGAAAAAATAATATTATATTATGTTGATCCTTTATTTTCTATGGTAGATGAAGTTCGGGTGTCTACACCGGAATCTGAATTCAATGCAGAATTAAAACTTATAGGTCGTGGCTCTTATGCACAAGTGTTTAAATATACAGATAAATTTTATGGTAAAGAGTATGTCTTGAAGAGAGCACAAAAAGATTTAGAAACTAAGGAACTTGCTCGCTTTAGAAAAGAATATGACATAATGAAACGACTCTCTTCACCATATATTATTGAGGTATATAGATACAGGGATGAAACTAATGAGTATATCATGGAATGCATGGATGAAACACTACGAAAATATATTTCGAGAAATAATGATTCGTTAAGTTGGA
Source organism: Lachnospiraceae oral taxon 107 str. F0167 (assembly GCA_000209465.1). Taxonomy (GTDB): domain Bacteria; phylum Bacillota; class Clostridia; order Lachnospirales; family Lachnospiraceae; genus Lachnoanaerobaculum. Next base: position 22,783 of record GL890589.1, read on the forward strand.
TGAGACGTAAAGGAATTGCTAGACAGATTTTATGTGGCTTTATTTATGCACAAAGTAAGGATCTTCTTCATCGTGATATAAGTCCTAATAATATTCTGGTAAAAGAATATGATGATAATACGGTTGTTGTTAAAATATCTGATTTTGGATTAGTGAAAACACCAGATAGTTCATTAACGTCTTATAATACAGAGATTAAGGGAGTATTTAATGATCCAGCATTAGTACGTGATGGATTCGCAAATTATGATAAATATCATGAGACATATGCATTAACACTTATTGTTTATTTTATAATGACTGGAAAAACAAATGTTAAAAATAATAATAATAAATCAATTGCTGAGTTTTTGGATAAAGGGATGAATCCTGTCAGAACAGAACGATATGCTTCTGCAGAGGAAGTGTTAGAAGCTGTAAAGATGTTGTCAGAATCATATTAAAATAATAAATGGCTCAACGTGGTGGTGAGCTATTTATTGAATACTTTGAGAAAAAATACAATATAAAGATAATTGTCAAGAGATACAACACATATGAAAAATAATATTAAATTGGATATAAATAATGCTTGTGATGCAATAACAATGTTATATCAAATAAAAAGAAGATAGATATATTCGTGATGATATTGTTGAAGGTGAACAAGAACATCCATATAAATCTGAATATGCTAAAGTAAATAATTATTTATATACAGAGAAATAAGTTTATTATAAAATTGATAAATAATAGTAAGTTTTAGAGGTGAAGTATAATGTCCAATGACCTGCAGAAGCTATTTAAAAAATTTATGGAAGAGTACGAATCGGAGCTAAATGCGGCCCGTAAAGATAAGGATTTTAAACGTCCTCTAGGTAATATAGTTAGAAAAGATATTGTACATCTAATTGGAGCGCAACTACCAGAGAATATTTATAAAGTTAAGGGAAGCGTTGGTGCTGGAAGTTGGGCTGATGTTCCATGGGTTGGGGTATTTGATAAGCGCGTTACAACATCAGCACAAAGAGGAGTGTATATTGTATATCTTCTTAATAAGGCTACTAAGGAATTATTTCTAACACTTAATCAAGGGGTGACAGATGTTATTACTGCAAGTAATAGTAAAGCAGCTGAGAACCTTCAAAATAGAGCTCAAAGTATTAGAAGTATAATAGGTTCTTTTCCTGGATTAGAAAGCAGTCTTATTGGTAGCGGATCAAAAGCTTATGATGCAGGTTGTATCTACTACATAAAATATACTCTTGATTCACTGCCTGAAGATGAGAAATTGTATTCGGATTTAAATAAATTTATAGAAGTATATAAAGCATATTATGATAAAGTCTTTTTGACATCTGAGGAAAATGATGTGCAAGTGAAAGTAGGTGAGGAGGAATTGCAAGTAGAACAACAAATAAAGAAAATTTTTGAATATATTAATTCGAAGGGATTCGTATATGATGAAAAATTACTTAAAAATTTCTATCTCAGCTTAAAGTCTAAGCCATTTGTTCTTTTAGCCGGTACGAGTGGTACAGGTAAAACTAGATTGGTGCGACTTTTCGCAGAAGCTATAGGCGCATACGGTGGTGGAAGATATAAGCAGATTGCAGTAAAACCGGATTGGTCAGATTCTATGGATCTGTTTGGTCATGTAAACCTTGACAATAAATTTGTTCCGGGAGCAATTGTTGAGTTTATCAAAAAGGCTGCGGATGATCCTAATAAATTACCATATATACTATGTCTGGATGAAATGAATTTGGCACGTGTGGAGTACTACTTCAGCGATTTTCTTTCTATTATGGAGACAAGAGATTTGGTTGAAGAAGAAATTGTAACCGATAATTTGGTTCCAAAGATTTGCTATTCTGGGGATGATGATGCAGAAAAACTTTACTCTAATTTAATGATACCGGAAAATTTATATATCATAGGAACTGTAAATATGGATGAAACTACATTTCCATTCAGTAAGAAGGTATTGGATAGAGCAAATACAATAGAGTTTTCATATGTTGATTTTAACTTGCCGGAAAGCATCTCGACAAATGAAGCAGAAGTTATAGAGGTGAAAAATAAATTTTTGCGTTCTGATTATCTTAAGTTAAGAACGGATTGTATAGATAAATGGGAAGCTGTTAAGAAATTCAATGATGATATTGTTAAAATTAACAGCGTATTGGAAAAGTCAGATTCTCACTTTGGATATAGAATGAGAGACGAGATTATTTTCTATATGTTATATAATGACGAGTTTGGCTTATTAGATAAAAAGGAAGCTTTTGACAATCAAATAATGCAAAAGATACTTCCTCGTATTCAGGGTAGCTCTGAACCAACAGCAAATATCTTACGTGAATTATTTAAAATCTGTGCAGGTAGTTTCATTAATAACAATGGGCACACTGATGGCTTAAAAATGAAAAGTTACTTGGATAATAAGGGAATTGCTGATTACCCAAAGAGTGCAGAGAAAATATGCAAGATGCTTAGGAGATATGAAGACGATGATTTTACCTCTTTCTGGATCTAACCGAATAATCGAAGTGACAGCATCAGATATAAAAGTAACTATTAAGAGAAGAAAAACCACTTCTCTTTTTTCTGACGCACTTTTAGGGCAAAAGTCCAAAGTAGAAGTCTGGGGAAATATAGAAAAATTAATTCTCTGCGGTTGCGAATGTACTCCTATAAATGAAAATTATTCTCAAGAAGAAACAGTGCCTTTATTTTTTGAGCAGGAGGATTATATTATTAGTGCACGTGCTCTTAATGGTGTGCTGATGCATTTCGATCATATAGATAAGTATGTTAGAGAGGCCTTAACACCTGTAGATGACGATGAATTAGATCATCTGAGTGGTGTGATAAACTTTGGAAATAATGTTGGTTATTCTAATCTTATTTTCTATGATGACTTAGGAAATAGATTATTGATTGAAATAGAGGTATTTCCATCTAAACTATCATATAAAGAGGATTATGAATCTATAAGAAATGATATAAATGAGATGGTTGAGGCTGCTGCTATAGATTTTATCAAATCAACCTATTCATTGGGCACAATCAGTTCTGTACGAAATGATGTACCTGCAATTTTCTTCACACTTATCAGCCAACTATTTGACAAGTTTTTAAAAGCTGTGAAAGTGATACTGAAAAAACCAAATCATAAGTTAAATAAAGAGTATTCAATAGTTGAAAACCATAGGTTAAAAAGAACAGATAACAAGACTTTACTGTGGTTATCAAAACATCCTGATAGGATAAAGCGTTCTGAAGGAAAGAACTTAGTTAAAAGTGCTCTTGGAGTTCAGAAGAAAATAACATATGATACGTTTGAAAACAGGTTAGTAAAGTTTATGCTTATAACGACAGTTAAGCGTTTGTCGAAGTTCAGATTGATATACGTATCAAGTTTTAAGCACTCTGAAAAATCTGCTGATATAGAAGTTATTAAAAATATTGATACTATGGTATCTAAGATTAATAGAGAGCTGGACAATCCTATATTTTCTGAAGTGTCCAAGTTAAAGAGCCTTAATACGATGTCTTTAGTGTTTCAAATGGCACCGGGATATAGAGATTTGTACAGATACTTCCAATTAATACAAAGAGGAATATCTTTTACAGGTGAAGTATACAGCTTTTCTGTTAAAGAGACATCAGTATTATATGAATATTGGTGTTTTATTAAGCTTGTTAGTATCATGAAGAAAAGATACGCAATTTTTGATGATGGCAATGATATAATAAAAGCTAATAGAAAAGGAGTTGTTGTAACTCTTTCAAAAAATTCCAAATCTGAGGTACGCTTTCTTGATCCAAACACAGGTGATAGATTTGAGCTTATTTATAATCCGGGAGAATATCCATCAGATACGGTTAAGCAGGTTCCTGATAATGTTTTGAAACTATCAAAACAGAGTGGTATAAATGGAAAAACAGCAAAATTTCAATATGTGTTCGATGCGAAATATAAGGTTGAGATGAATCCTGATGAGTATTATACGGATAATGAAAAGAAACCGGGTCCTAAAGTAGCAGATATTAATACAATGCACAGATATAGGGATGCTATAGTAGCTAAGAATGGTGATTTTACGGAGACACTGATGTTTGGAGCATATGTCCTTTTTCCGTATCCGGGTAATGAGGAAGAGTACCGTTCACATCAATTTTATAAAAGTATTGGATCGGTTAATATAGGTGGTGTACCTTTTTTACCGGGAAAAACAAAAATAGCTGAAGAACTACTGACAAGGCTTGTTGGTGAATCTGATCACAGTGCATTTGAGAGAGCGGTTCTACCTAAGGGTATTGAGGATAGACTGAAAAAAATAGATTGGACTAAGAAAGATGTACTTGTCGGGTCATTAAGCTCATTAGAGCAGTGGGTGGAGTGCTTTAATAAGAAGTATTACTACGTTCCTGTAGACAGTTTAAACGGAAGTTTCCATCAGGTTGAATATATTGCGATATATCAATCGAAGAAACTTTTTGGAGAAGATGCAGGAGTTTTGTATTATGGAGAAGTTTTAGAGGTAAGTGTTTTGCCTAGGATAGAGATAAATAATCTTGGAGGACGTACACATCCAAATGCAAAGTGCTACAGATTCACAATAAAAGAGTGGAAGAAGCTGTCATCAAAGATTGGATTTGAGAGGGATTGGGTGTATCGTCCAAGATATAGTAATTCATTCCTACTACATAATAGCAAATCAACTTTTGAACTATTTAATATCAGGTCAGAGGCAGATTACAGATTAGTATATGAATTACGTAGAATTCAAGATAATTTAAGGGTTCAAGACAATGCTAAGGAATTGTTTATAAAGATTGATGATTCAATATCAGTTTATAATGATAATTCTTATATACGTGTTTATGATTCCGGTAAGGAAAAACGAAGAGAATCAACGGAGGACTTTATTAGAACGCCGAGTATTGTGTTTGAATATATTAAAAAATGTATTGTGGAAAACAAAAAGATTTTGAGAAAGTAATCATTATAAAGAGGATTTGTAAATTATGGGAAGAAAGCTTTATAAACCAATATTGAAAGATGGGTATCACCTTGTAGATTCTTCTGAAAATTCGAATCGTGTTAGGGGACAGGCTCGTGATAAAGAAAATAAAAATCCGGATATTGTAGAATGGGAAGCAGTAGATGCGGTTAGTTCCAAAGAGATGGGTGAGGCACTTGCAGTTGCTATTATAGCTGCTGTTGCAGCCGGAGCAGAGTTATATTATGTGATAAATAATAAAGTTGTACCGTGGTGGAAGAGCGCTGCATTGCCGTGGATAAAACGAAGAAGTGATTATGTTAATTCGTTTTTTAAAGGCGAGAAAAAATATAAATCAGTACAGAGAGCAAATAAGGGAAATAAAGATAAAAACCTTACTGAAATGGAAAAGGTTTCAAACCAAATAGATGAGGTCTTTGAAAAGATTTATATAGACATAAATGAAACAGAAGCAAAGCAACATCTATTAAAGATTATATTTCATATGCTGGAAATTGCAAATGAAATAAGAATTATGAGTAATGCTCACATTAAGTGTCATAGTGAAAGTGAGGAAGATTTAAGGCTTAGAATTGATGCTTCTGAGAAATTTTTGGTAAAAAAACTTGCCTATAATTTAGATTTAATTCTTTCAAATCCAGAAATGTATTTAGATGAAAAAACTTCAAATGACGTGTTCAACTTACTTGGAGGTGGATTGATAACAAACGGAGAATATATTCCAGTTGAAACCCAAAAAGTTTATGATGCTATTCTTGCACAGAAAGATTAGAATATAACGATAAAGAGTTTAATTTAAAATATATATTTTATATTGCAATGAAAGGGGATGTATCTTGAGCATTAAAGAAATCCAGTTGTTTAAAGAGTTTGAGTATGACAAAGCGGTAAAATGGCATAAAAATGCAGAGAAGCTAAGGAGAAAGTTTGTCGAGGATTATCCTATAGAATCGATAGTGGAGTTGTCATTATTTGATTATGCTATAGGTAACAAAGTGAGTTTTTGTCAGAGAATAAAATATGAGCTTAAAGATATGGCCTCTATGGGTAATACATATCCAAGTATATTTGGTATATATCTTAATAATGGGATTACTGCGACATTATCAAAAACATACAAAAAAATTTACAGTGATGATGTTGAAGAAACTTTTCTAGCCATAAAAAAAGATATAATCAAATTATTGGATTATGCTAAAAAAGGGGATTATACTGCTATAGTAAATAGTAGGCTACATAAACCGTTCAAGTCTAGACTTATTATCACATACTTTCCTGGAATGATTATTCCTGTAGTTACAGAAACAAGTTTAAAAAGCTATTTTGAAATATTGGGATTAACTTATGATGCTAAGAAAGATGTTATTTATAATAATATTACGTTACGTGATTGGAAGAATTCGGTACCGGAATTTTCTTCATGGAGTAACGAAGTATTCATGAGTTTTTGCGAATGGTTGAAGAAAAATAATAAAAAGATCGAAGGGTATAAACTGGAAGACGAATACTATAAGAATGCTAAGGAAGTAGAAGATAAGATTGAAAAACTTAATTTACAGGGGATGGATAAAGAAGCAGTAGTTAAAATACGTGTTAATCAAGGTGTATTCAAGGAACAGTTATTGTGTAGGTACAGTCATTGTTGTTTATGTAATGTAACAAAGAAAGATTTTCTTATTGCAAGTCATATTAAACCATGGAAAGATAGCGATGAGAATGAACGTTTGGATATTGATAATGGATTATTACTTTGCCCAAACCATGATAAGGCATTTGATAGAGGGTATATATCGTTTGATGATAATGGTTTGATTATAATTTCAGATGAGCTTGATGATACAAATAGGGTATTCCTAAATCTTAGACAAGATATGAGTATAAAGCTTACAGATGGAAATAGAGAATACTTGAAATATCATAGAAAAAATATCATGATGCTAGATAGGTAATGTTATAGATACATAGTATCATGATTATTTCATTAACCAAAGAGTTATTTGAACAATTAACTTTTACATGGAGGTAAATATGTTCATGTGGAATAAGTGGGAACGGGCCGAAGTGTATGTCCTTTTAAGACTTTTGGCCAAAGAAAAGATATATGCTACGGACAATGAATCAAATAAGCTTGAGGACGTTTATTTTCCTATCATTAAAGTACTCAGAGAAGAAAACGAGGGTGAAATCAAAGAATATACCGCAGGAGAAATGATATCGATTTATATTAACGGAGCAAAAGTGAAGGAATTGCCTATGACAGAGTTCGAATCGGAGTATGGAAATCTGTTGAACGAGATTAACAGCAAAGATTCAAAGTGCGCACTTTCTGTAGAAAGTACGCAGGATTTCATGGATAGAATTTTGTGTTATAAGATTTTTGCACCGACAACGGATAAAAGTGATATCACGGTAAAAATAATTGATGCAGATACAGTGTACAGTCAGACTATAGGTTCCTCAATGAAATTCGAATTGGGTTCATATCCTACTTTATTGAATGCAGGAAAAAATACAAACTTTATTTATAAGATAGTACACAATCATCCTTATTTGATAAGAGAAGCGAACAGAATATACAAGAACTCAGGCGATAAAAATCATACAGATGTCAGAGAGCGTATAAATAAGATAATTAAAGAAAACGGAACTCTTGAATACCAAAAGATTAACAATCAGGTCTTTGAAGATAATCTGGTACTTATCGACAGCAATATGGATAAAATTATTGCCGAGACTCTTTTATATTTTTATAAAGACGGAATCAGCAACTGTAATGAGATGGTTGAAAAACTTGAACAGGAAAATCCTATGAATTACGGTAATGTAAATGCCTATAAATATAAGTTCAAAAAGTTTTTGACAGCTGTAGCATTGGGAATGAAACCTGCTACGGTGTGGGACGGTTTGGATGAGGCTACAGGTGGCTATATTGTAGTTACAAAGGAAGGTAATGTTCTTGCATATCATATATACAACAGGAATTACTTTGAAGAATATTTGTTAAGTAATACAAAATATGAAACCGCATCCACATCAAGGCATGATTTCGGGGAAGTGTACAGTGAAAACGGCGAAGACTTTATAGAACTTAATTTGCAGGTAAGATTCAGATGATGAAAGATAAGATGGTAGAACAGGAAAAAGTGGATAATCTCGCCAATGATATTTTTTTCTACGCCAAAATCCAAATAATGGCGAGATTTTTCTCGCCGATAGTCATTTTTAATAGCCAAATACTTCAAAATGGCTACGCAAAGTCATCATAAATATATTTTTTATTAACAAACTGTTGCAATACCGGAAAGGAGTACATATATGAAAATAATATATGCCAATGAAGATATACTGTTTTACTTTATATTTATATTTTTAATCATTATGTTTTTGGTATTGAAAGCTTCAAAATATAAAAGAAATTCTAAAGTGAGAAATATTATAAAATATATACTCGCTATTCCTATCGTCATTTTAAATATATTGATTTTGGATGATTTGGATATCACGTTTCAGCTTTTTAAAGATGAAAATAAAACAGAAAACAAAAAGTGAGTGTACGTATAATGGACCTACAAAAAAGATATGAAGAACTAAAAAAACAAAATTTCCCGGACGGCGAAAGAATAAAATTTATTGCAAATTTGGGTGCAAGCGAAGAGATAGAATATCATTATAATCTGATTGGTAAAGACCGAGATGAAGGTACTAACTTAAATCTGTCCGGCAGTTTTTATAAACATGATAAAGAAGGCTTGGAGTATTTGTTTGAAGTTTTGGATAATGAAGATGATGAAAATTTAAAAGTATTTATAGTATACCTTATGGCAGAAACTCTTTCCAAGCTAAGACATAGAGATTTTTACGTAGAATTTTGCAACAGACTTATTCCTGTTATGAGTTCACTGATAGAAATAAGAGATGATTTGCTCCGCAGAAAAGTTATTATAGCTCTCGGATGGATAGGATCTTCAGATGAGATCGATATTTTGACAAAGCAAATGTCGGAGGACAAAGACAGTCTTTGCAGAGCATGGGCCGCATCAAGTCTTATGCAAATGTCATTTTATGGAGTTGAAAAAGAATTGCTTCAGGAAAAGACGAAGGCATGTCTGGCTTTGGCAATTGCAGACGAGGAAGATTTATATGCCTGCGGTATTATGATAGAGTTCGCTCAGATTTTATATGGAAAGAAATGGATAAGCTCATCGGCTGTGGAAGATGTGGACGCCGAAAAAATAGAAAAGGCAAGGAAGTCGACGGTGAGATTTTTGAATAAATAAAAAATTGGTAATATAACTAAAAATCAAAAATGTAAGTTTTTAATATAGGTATGGCATAATAAAGTACAGCATAATAAAGTACAGGTTTATATCTTATTAAGTGCTTAAGAGTGCCAGTGGATACATAGATGTATGTTGTGGGATTGTAGAATTAGAAATTGTATAGTATAATAAGGTATAAAATCAGAACATTTTTAAGCTTATATTACAAACTAAATTCTGTAATATAAAAGTTATCAGATGAGTGTCGATTATTATTTTCAAAATTAAATGGTATTTTTGATAAATACTAGAGATAAGAATGTATATTTGATTTTTATAGATTAATAGTGAAAATGAGGAATAGTATAACTAATATCTCAAAGATATTTACGAAATATTTGTAAAAATAGATTGATTAGATAATTTTTATATATTTTGATTTCAAGTTGGAAAGGATACTAATGAATGATATTATAATAATTGAAAAAACAGAGCTTGATAATTATAAAGCTCTTGATGAAGTTGAATTAGTAATGTTAGATAAAGCGGCTAGATTGATAAATTGTAATTTTCCGGAACATGCATTGTTGGAAATATGGAATGCTGGAATTCATAATATAAGAAGACGGATAGAGGCTTATAGTATTGATATGTTCTTGTCGAGTATTTCGAACTTATCTGGGCGTAGAACTTACAAGGAGAATGGTGATACTATTGCAGAGAGATGGTCAGGGGTGGATGATGAAAATTTATTAAAAGGTGCTGAACAAATAGGTGTCATAAATAAGAAGGCTGCGAAGGCATTAGAGATGATTGAATGGTTACGTAATCACGCATCACCTTCACATGATAGTGATGATGCTGTTAAACATGATGATGTTATAGGAATAGTACTTATAATTAAGAAAAACCTGTTTGAGTTGCCAATGCCTGATCCGGGTTATTCTCCAGTAAGTTTGCTGGAACCAATAAAGAATACAGTGCTAAATGAGGAACAAATAGAGTTATTAAAGCAGCAGATAGAATGCTATAAAAACAAGGATATTAGGATGTTATTTGGCTTTTCATTAGATGTTATATGTAAAGGTGAGGAGCCATCTTATTCAAATATCATAAAGCTATTTTCTAAAATATGGGATAAGTCTACTGAAGATTTAAAGTCTAGCATGGGAATGAAATTTCATAACTACTATATGTTTGAATCGAAAAATGATTCTAGTAGTAATGTTAATGCAAAAAGTAGAGTTTACGAAGCGCTAATTAAAGTAAATGGAATAAAATATATCCCAGACCCTACACGGGCGAGAATATATAGGAAGCTTGCCGATAATTTGCGAGATTCTAAGAATATGATATATGGTTGGAGTGCTGAATATGGAGCGGCTAAAGCATTGGCACAGGCAGGTACAAATGTTCCGTCAATAGCATTTGAAGAAGTTTATCAAGAAATACTAAGTGTATGGTGCGGAAATTATTGGGGCAGATCAGATGCACATTCAGTATTAAAAGAATTTATATATGAGGTAGGAACACAAGATAAGCTAAAATTTGCAAGATTTTTTTTGTCAAATAGTCGAGTGAGGGAAGAATTGTTTCAACTAAGACCTAAAAAACAAGCGGTTGCTCTTTTGAATAGTTTAATTGAAACTATGACAGTGGAAAGTCATAAGGCGGAAATTCAAAATATTATTGATGAAGTTAACCAAATATAGTATAAATGGTTCGAGAGACAGAGGATATAATCAATTTTGATTTAAAAATATGAACTAAAATTAATTATATTACAAAAGATATATATCGTTGGCTTAAAAGAAAAAGCATATTTTTCTAAAATATAGGTTAAAAATAGATTATTGGTTGCTTTATCTATATAATTGTCCTGAGGCTATGCGACAATAATTTGGTGTAAGTAACATATAAATAGGACTATTTGAATTTATTCAGATATAGTTGTTTATGTAATCCTTGTGTTGAAAAATCTTGGTGAGGTGGAAGCGAGTTTCGCTTCCGCCTGTATTAAATTATCATCATATTTTCCTCACACTATCCCTCACATAAAGCTTTGTCGGTACAAGCACTTTTACTCCTATGGTTCGACCGTCCTTGATTTTATGCTCAAGTACCTCGACGGCATGTTCACCCATAAATTCCATATATACCCTGACAGTTGTAAGGGGTGGAATCATATATTTTGCTCCGGGAATATCGTTAAAACCTATGACGCTTATATCATTAGGTATGTCAAGACCAAGCTCATATGCGGCTCGGTATATGCCGGTTGCAACGGAATCGTTTGAGGCAAATATAGCAGTAGGTAGATTGCCTTCATCATATAATTCTTTAAAAAGGTTTCTTCCGGATTTGGCCTTATAAGGGCAAATCTTTATAAATTTCTCATTATAGAGCCCTTTCTTTTTTAAATAGTCATAAAATTCAATGTATCTGGAATCTTCTTCGTTGCTGTCAGCGGGATTTTCCGGAGCTCCTCCTATAAAGCCTATTTTGCTATGTCCGTTATTTATAAATTCATCCAAAATATTTTGTACTGCACCTTTGTAATCAACGGTAATGGTATCGCTTTGTGGAGTTCCTGAATATGTATCTATAAAAACAGTTGGCTTATTCCAGTCTTCAATTGTCTTTAACATATCTTTTGTAAAAGTACCTGTACATATTACGCCGTCTAAAGAGTTGATGGTATCTTGTGGGGCATTGAGAGACAGAACTGACTTTTTATGTCCCTCCTGTTTTATCTTTTTTTCAATAGCCAGGCGAATACAAAGATAATAAGGATCTTCCAACTCTTCCTCAGGGGAGTATGAGTAGAATGTGCCAATCTTCAGTTTTTTTGTAATCTTCTTTGTGCTTTTTCCGGAATATTCCAGTTCCTCTGCAATCTCAAAGATGCGTTTTCTGGTTGTTTCTTTGACATTTAAAGAGTCGTCATGATTTAATACTCTTGAAACCGTTGAAGGCGAAACTTTTGCCTTATGGGCAATGTCCTTTATTGTTACCATACAGCTGCCTCCGTATGTGTTATTCTTGTTTTTCTTTAAAAAATTGCAGTTCGGATATTAAAACGGCGGATAATATCATAATTCCGCCTATTACCATCTTAAGGTTTGGTTTTTCTCCCAAAAGAATAATTGAAAATAATGTTCCGAACACCGCTTCCATAGATAATATGATTGCCGACTTTGTTTCGTCTACATGTTTTTGTGCAGCAGTCTGCAGAAAATAACATAGTGCGGTACTTACAACTCCAAGATAGATTATAGCAGAAAATCCCTGCTTTGAAAGTGATAAATTAATACTGCCACTGAATAAAAGACCTATAATTGATAGACAGAAGGCTGTAAACATCTGTAAAAAATTCAGTATTGACGGTCTTATTTTCTTTCCAAATATACCTGTTAAGTATATTTGGAAAGCGAAACCCAAAGCACAAAAAAGTGTAAACAGATCACCGGTACCTATGGAGAAATTGCTCTGTAAAGATAATATACCTACACCTATCAAAGCGGTAAATGAACCTATGATATCAGCTTTATTAAGATTTTTCCTGCCGATAAAATATGCGATAAAAGGAACCATAACTACATTTGTTGCAGTAAGGAAAGCGTTATTTGAGGGTGTAGTGTATTTAAGTCCTATTATTTGTAATGCAAATCCCGAAAACAGTGCGATACCGAGGATGGAGCCGTATATAATCTCATCTTTGCGTATGGTTTTTAAATTTCTCCATGCAAAAACTCCCATTATTATACTTGCAATTAAAAATCTATAGCTCATTATTTCAAAGGGGCTCAGCTCATTTAAGGCTATATCACTTGCTACAAAGCCGCCACCCCAAATAATGGTGACAATTACAAGTCCTATTATTCCTAAATTTTTTTTCATATTTTACCCTTTATATATTAAAATTCAAAAGTTAAGTTCAAATGATAGTCATTTAAACGCACTTTATTTTTATAGGTCTGTTCCTCACCGCATGAATTACTGCCAAGTCCTGAATGTTTTGCATCTATATGTAAGATGACCTCATCAATTGTTTCAAGTTCATTCCAATGTTTTGCCTTTTCCAAAGCCTCTATAGTATAGTTATGAACATTAAAACCTATCGGTTTTAAAGAATTTATAACAAGAGTATCTTCTTTACTGTTTAACTCTATAATATCTGTTCCTTCACGATGTCCGTTTTCCTGAGGTTTTATGTAAACAGTGCTCATATCCTCTATGTTTTTTGAATATACTCCATATTTAACATGTGATTTCATATCGGGATAATTTTCATCAGGACCTAATCCGCACCATTTTACATTTGTAAATGCTGAAGGCAATCTGAGCTCTATTCCTATTCTTGGAATAAACTCAGGGGCAAAGCTTGTCTTTTTAAATCCCTTTAGATTAAGATTCATAATTATCTTTCTATTCGGGAAAATATAGTAATTGTATTCGGCTTTAAAACCGAATGCCATACTTAAAGGTGAGAAATGTTTTCCTATACTTACCTTTATAAAGCCTTCATACTCATGAGCATCAAAATATTCTGACTGTTCCTGCTGCTTTTGTATAAAATATTTGTTGTACCAGTCATCAACCTTATACATATCATTATCTATAGCGGCTCTCATCATATTTAAGGAAGGACCTCTATTGAATATATTTTGACCTTTACTTTCTAAAACAAGCAAATCTCCTGTTACTTTATCAAATTTTACAGAGTAGTCTTTACCTTTGACTTCAAAACATGTATTGGTTTCAAATATCTCACAGCCTGAATTTCCAGACTTTTCTTCATAAATTTGTGTATCATTTTTTAATGCGGCTTTTATTAAAAGCTGTTCAAAGGATACTTCATATCTTTTTTTACAAAACGGCATATCCTTATTGTAGACGAATACTATATCAATATAGCAGTCAGCAGTATTATCAAAATGTTTATATGCTGATACAATATCAGAAATGATAAGTTTTGATTCACATCCTGCCTTTATATCAAGTGTTGGAATCGAACCCTCAAAAATACAGCGTTCACCTTGGTGAATCTTATAAATAAGGCTTATATCAGAAGTATCTGAAAATATATTTTTGTTTTTTATGCTTATTTCTCCTGTACTGATATCTGATATACTTGCCTTAAAAGGTCTTATGACCTGTTTATAATTATTAAGACCTGTAGAAATTCTTCTATCAGGTGAAAGCAGTCCGTCCAGACAAAAGTTGTTGTTATTTGGAGTATCGCCATAATCACCACCATAGCAATAAACGGTATTACCGTTTTCGTCTTTTTCAGCCGGTCCCTGATCGTACCACTCCCATATAAAGCCGCCTTGAAGTCTGTCATATTTTTCAAATAATTCCTGATACTCCTCAAGATTTCCGGGACCGATTCCCATGCTATGACCGTATTCACATAAAATATGTGGCTTATTATGTGCATCATTTCCATGTGCAATCTTAAGCATTCCATCAAGCCTTGTATACATTGTAGAATATACATCGCTGATATCGGCATTCATATCACTTTCATAGTGTATAAGACGGCTTTTATCGAGTTTTCGTACAGCTTTTGCCTGTGCGTCTATATTGGGACCTGTAGATGCTTCGTTTCCAAGTGACCACATGATGATAGACGGGTGATTTCTATGCTCCTTTACCATCCTCTCAACTCTGTCAACATAAGCATTTTCCCAGCTCTTTTCTTCATTGATCCATTTATAATGTTCTATCCATTCAAAACCGTGATTTTCAAAATCGGCTTCGTCAATTACATATAAACCGTATTTATCACAAAGATCGTAAAAGTAAGAAGCTTTAGGATAATGTGCACATCTTACAGCATTGATATTGTGACGCTTCATCAGCTTTATATCTTCTTCTATTATAGCTTTATCAACGGTTAAACCGCCTTCGGGTGAAAAGTCATGCATATTTACGCCGTTAAAAAGTACAGCCTTTCCATTTATACAAATTTTTGCGTTTTCGATACAAACTCTTCGAAAGCCGACATAGTTTGTGATTTCGTCAATAATTTTTCCATTAGAACTGATTCTTATATTAAGTTTATAAAGATTTGGATATTCAGCACTCCATGGACTTACTATGAGTTCATTTTTAAAAAAACTAAAGACTTCTTTATCGGAAAGAGCGTTTTCTCTTAGAATGGTATCATTATTTAGGTCAAGTAACTCAACCGATACATTTATATCTTGCCCTTTATACATCGCAATAGATAAATCAAGTGAACCTGTATTTGTTGAAGCATCAAAGTCTGATATTATTTGAAGATCCTTTACCCCGTTTTGTGGTATAAAAAGTAAATATACATCTCTGAATATTCCTGATAGCCACCACATATCCTGACATTCAAGATAAGAACCGTCAGACCATTGATAAACTCTTACTGTAATCTGATTTCTTCCGCAGCATACATATTCTGTTATATCAAAGGAGCTTCCAAGTCTGCTTACCTTGCTGTAACCTATATGCTTACCGTTTACCCATATATCATAAGCACTGCTTACACCGTCAAATCTTAGGATAACTTTTTTGTTTGGATCTATGGTATCAATATCAAAATTTCTTCTATATATTCCGGTTGGATTTTTTGACGGAACAAATGGAGGGTTAATGGGGAACAAATACCATACATCGGTATAGTGGTTGTGCCCGTAGCCCTGTCTTTGCCAACAAGATGGCACTTTTATAGTGTCCCAGGTACTGTCATCAAAGATTGGCTCAAAAAAAGTATCGGGAGAATACTCAGGAGCCTCTAAAAACATAAATTTCCAATCTCCATTAAGGCTTAAAGTACTTGAAACTGTAGTACCGTGTATAAAGTCTGCTCTTGCTTCTTCTCTCCCTATCATAATAAGCTCTTCGTCTTCCCAACGCTTTTTTTGTCTTATCATAAAACCTCCAAAACACCGTAAAGTAATATTATATGGTAAATTCCTATTTTTAAATTCATCATATAACAAATAGAGATTAGCATAGAAGATGCTTTCGGTCAATTGTTTTTAGTAAAAGTTTACTAATCTAAAATGCAATATAATAAAGGGAATAAAAGGTGTATAGCTAAAGATGGTAAATAAGATTTTACCAGCATTTATTTACTTTTATATAAGTAAATGCTATAATAAATTTACTAAAATTTACGTGAGGTGTTTATGAAAAAGAAAATAGCTATTAGTTGTATCGCGCTTATGTGCGCAAGTATGGTTTTATCAGCCTGTGCATCAGGCGGTAACAGCAGTGAGCCTAAGAATGGTAAAGTTAAGGTTAGATTTGCTTCCTGGGATGTTGCGGAAGATATAGATAAGCAACAAATTCTTGTAGACAAGTTTAATGAGTCACATGATGATATTGAAGTGGTTTTAGAGGCATATGGAAGAGATTTTGATACTAAGATAAGTGCAGGTATGGGTTCTAAGGATGCACCGGATCTTATGTATATGTGGAATTATCCGGCATATTATGAAGGGCTTGAGCCGCTTGACTCATACATCGAGAAAGAGGGAGAAGATTTTAAAAAGAATTATTATTCAGCTCTCTGGGATTATAATTCTATAGAAGGAAATATTTACGGCATGCCTGTAGGATTTACTACACATGCGTTATTCTATAATAAGGATTTATTTGAAGAGGCAGGGGTTGACTTGCCGGGTGAAAACTTTACATGGGATGACTTAAGAACTACAGCTAAGACAATTTCCGAGAAAACAAATGCAAAGGGATTTGCCTTCCAAATGAAGCCGGATCCTTATGATTTTGAAATGTATCTGTGGAGTAACGGGACAGCTTACTGTGATGAAAAGGGTGCTATGAAGGGTAAAATAGACTCGCAAGAATCACAGGAAGTATTTAAGATGTTCCAAGATATGGCAAAAGAAGAGATTGCGGCTGTGACTGAGGGAAATGGTACGGATGAATTCAGAGCAGGACAGGTTGCTATGTATATATACGGTTCATGGTCTATAAATTCTTTAAATGAAGACAATATGAACTATGGCATAACTAAACTGCCAAACTTCGGTTCAAAGCCTTCTGTAAGTATACTCAGTTCGTCAGGTATTGCAATGTCAAAAGACAGTAAGAATAAGGATGCAGCTTGGGAGTTTATGAAGTATTGGACAGGTGAAGAAGCTAATAAGGCAAGGATAGGTCTTGAACTTCCCGTTCTTGAAACTGTAATAGAGTCTGAAAAGATAATGGATGACAGCACCTATGCACCATTTTATGAGATGCTTAAGCAAAGTGCCGGATATACTCCTGCAAGTTTTATTCAGAAAAACTGGTCTGAGGTTTCTGAAAATCTTTCTTTAAGCTTTGAAGAAATGTTCAATCCAAGCACATACAGAGACGTAAAAGAAACACTTGAGCAAGCAGCACAACAATAATATTATGCAAAAATCAATAAAAAAAATAACACCGTATTTATTTATTCTACCTTGGATAATAGGTTTTTTGGTATTTACATTGGGACCTTTAATATTTTCTCTTATAATGAGTTTTTATAATTGGTCGCTTACAGGCAAACCTCAGTTTGTAGGATTTGGAAACTATATAGAGATGTTTACAATAGATAAACAGTTCTCAAAATCACTGATTATAAGTTTAAAATATGCGGCGGTTTTTGTACCGCTTAATATGGCAATAGCTTTGTTTTTAGCTATGCTTATAGCTCAGCCTGTAAAACACACAAAGATATTCAGAACAATTTTTTATATTCCGTCTGTAATATCAGGGGTGGCTGTTTCTATAATTTGGAGCTGGATACTTAACAGTGATTATGGGATTTTAAACTATTTGCTTTCCCTTTTGGGTATAAAAGGACCGAAGTGGCTTGTAGATCCGGGGTATGCAATACTTGCGGTTATAATAGCAAGTGCATTCGGAGTAGGCTCGATGATGCTTATATTCTATACAGATATTAAAGGTATTCCATCAACCCTTTATGAGGCGGCTTCGCTTGACGGAGCCTCTTCTTTCAGGCAGTTTTTTTCAATAACATTGCCGCTTATAACTCCGACACTTTTATTTAACTTGATAACTTCTATAATAAGCTCATTCCAGCAGGTAACTCTGGTAATGCTTTTAACAGGTGGAGGACCTTTAAAATCAACATATTTCTATGGATTATATACATATAACAATGCATTTAAACATCATAAACTTGGCTATGCGAGTGCGAATGCATGGGTTATGTTTGTTATTATTCTAATATTAACTATGCTTGTTTTCAGAACTTCATCAAGCTGGGTATTTTACCAATCGGAAAACGCCAAAAATAAAAAAAGGAGGAAGCCGTAAATATGCATTTATCTAAAAAAACAAAATTTATTATCTACTTTATTTTGATATTATTTACAATTTATTTTACCGCTCCTTTTATTTATATGGTTTTTTCTGCATTTAAAACAGAGGCTGAGGCTATTGCTTATCCACCTAAGTTTTTACCGTCAAAATGGCATTTTGAAAATTTTATAAATGCATGGAATTCACAGCCCTTTGGTACATACTTGTTTAATTCAATTCTTGTAACAGTCCTTACAACACTTGGTCAGGTCATTTCCTGTTCATTGGTTGCATATGGGTTTGCAAGATTCGAGTTTAGAGGCAGAGATATACTTTTTATGATACTTATGGCTACAATGATGATTCCTTGGGATGTTACAATGATTCCGCAGTATATGGAATTTAACATGTTTGGTTGGATAAATACTCTTAAACCTCTTATTGTACCTGCGTGGTTCGGATCGGCTTATTATATATTTTTGATGAGACAATTTTTGCTTAGTGTACCCAAGGACTTTGAGGAGGCGGCAAGAATAGACGGGGCAAATGCATTCCAGATATATTTAAAAGTGTTTATGCCCATACTTAAGCCTTCTTTGATACTTGTTGCTGTATTAAATATGATTACTGTATGGAATGATTATTTAGGGCCGTTAATATTTTTACAGGAAAGAAATAAATATACTCTTGCCCTCGGTTTGGCGGCATTTAAGGGAGTACATTCTACAAAGATAATACCTATGCTTTGTATTACGATTATTATGATAATACCTCCGGTGCTTACATTTATATTCTCAGGAAAGCATATAGTTGAAAGTACAGGCGGAGGTGTAAAGTAATGGAAAGAAAAGACAGTATAAATATTTTTGAAGATAAAATAAAAGCACTTAAGAGTGCGAATGAGTTCATTATTCACGAAAGAATGTATAATGAGAAAGAGAATCTTAAATTTGAAAGCTTATTTGCTTTGTCAAATTCCTACCTTGGGATAAGGGGAAGTCATGAGGAAGGAACAAAAATTTCTCTGCCTTACTTTTATATAAACGGAGTTTTCGATAAATCCGAAACCTTTATGAGAGAACTTGCTACATTACCAAATCCTTTGGGAATCAGATTCTATATAGAAAAAGAGCTTATAGGAATAGAAGATTGTGAAATCTTGGAATATTTAAGGGAGCTTGATATAAAAAACGGTATTCTATGGAAAAGTCTGATTCTTAGAGACAGCAAGGGAAGAGAGACAAAAATAGAGGGCTGCCGTTTTGCAAGCAGAAAAAACATACATAGGATTGGTATAATATATAATCTTACACCGATAAATTATGACGGAATAATAGAGGTGGAGAGTGAAACTGATGGAAGTATAATAAACTTTGCGGACGCACCAAGATTTAAAGTTAAACATACCGTGACTTTAAAAAATGAGAAGCTAAGTGATTTTGCCGGAAATTATATTGAGGTTGCTACAAGAGACAGAAATCTTCATATTGGTGTAGGCAGCTATATAGATGCATTTAAAGATGGGGAATCGGTACTTGGCAATCGCAATTTTAATTCTTTCGGAGAAAAGAGTCTGGAATTTGCCGATGTAAAAGTAAAAGCCGGAGAGAAGATAAACTTTGTAAAATATATAGCTGTATACACAGAGAATGATGTACACAAAGAAGAGATAAAGAAATCTGTAACGAAAGAAATTACAGACTTTACAGAAAAAGGATTTTACAAAGAGATTGTAGACCACTGCTTAGAGTATAGTAAGTTGTGGGATATGGCAGATATTAAAATTGATTGCGACAAAGAACTTAATAAGGCTATAAGATTTAATATATTCCACCTTATGAGTACCGGAAGTTCTACAAATGACAGTATAAATATAGGGGCAAAGCTGTTGACCGGTGAGGAGTATGGTGGTCATGCTTTTTGGGATACCGAGCTTTTTATGTTGCCTTTCTTTTCGTATGTTTTTCCGGATATTGCAAAGAATCTCGTAAGCTATAGATTTAATCTTCTTGATGCGGCTAAGGAAAATGCGCAAAAAAACGGATATAAAGGTGCACAATATCCATGGGAATCAGCAGATGACGGAACAGAGCAATGTCCTGCTTATACTATAGAGCCTGATGGAAGCTGTTACAGATGCTATGTGGCGGATTATGAACACCATGTGAGCGCGGCGGTTGCATACGGTATTTATAATTATACGCGTATTACAGGTGATTTGGAATTTTTCTATAGTAAAGGAATTTATATACTTATAGAAACTGCAAGATTTTGGGAAAGTCGCTGTGAGTATATAGAAAAAGAAGACAGGTATGAGATTCGTAAAGTGACAGGTCCTGATGAATGGCATGAGCCGGTGGATAATAATGTTTATACAAATTACTTGGCACGTTGGAACTTACTGTATGTAAAGAAAAAACTTGATGAGCTGAAAAAAGATAATTACAGTTTATATAGTAATGTTATTGAAAAGACGGAGTTTTCGGATAAAGAGGCTGCAGAACTTCAAGCAATTGCGGATAAGATATATCTTCCAAAAATGGCAGGTAGAAATATACTTGAGCAATTTGAAGGATATTTTGATTTGAAGGATTGTATTATAGAGAAATATGATGAAAATGATTGGCCTGTAAGACCGGAGATATTAAAAGGACTTACAGTTGATAAGACATCTTTGATAAAGCAGGCGGATGTAGTTATGCTTATGTATCTTTTGGAAAATGAATTTAGTGCAGAGGAGATTAAAGAGAATTATCATTACTATGAAAAAAGGACATTACATGGTTCATCACTTAGCCCCGCTATATACTCTATTGTTGGGTTAAGAACGGGGGATAAGGGTAAGGCATACAGATATTTAAGGAGAGCTGCCTTTATCGATTTACATAACTTGCAAAAAAATACAAGAGAAGGTATACATGCGGCAAATGCAGGTGGTGTGTGGCAGGTAATTGTGTTCGGATTTGCGGGAGTTAAGACAGATGATAAGGGAGAGCTGATTATTGCTCCTAATATGCCTGAGGGCTGGAAGAGCCTTAACTTTAAATTATGGCATAATAAAAAGTGTTTAAATATAACTGTTTACGGAGACAACAGCTATGATATAGAAGAAGTTTGGCCGAAGCTTACAAATATAAAATTTGACTAAAATCCTGATTTTCTGTATAATACCCATTGTTTAAAGATACGGTGGCTTAAAGGGGAGCATTATATGCTACCCTTTTATTTGTTAGGGCAAGGCCCTGTTCTCGCAAGAGAACAAATAAACCACCTGCTATGCGGGTGGTTGAAATAGCTTTAGCGTTATGTGAAAAACCCCCAAATTTGATATAATATAAAAGGTTCGCCAACCAATAAATATATCAAAGGGGGTATCCAAATGGATAGTAGTAGTTTATCACATACATCATGGAATTGTAAGTATCATATAGTATTTGCACCAAAATATAGGAGAAAGATAATATATGGAGAGCTAAAGCAGGATATAGCAAATATATTGAGCATGTTATGTAAAAGAAAAGAAGTACATATAGTGGAAGCAGAAGTATGTCCGGATCACATACATATGCTGGTAGAGATTCCACCCAAAAATGAGTGTATCAGATTTTGTAGGATATTTAAAAGGTAAGAGTACACTAATGAT
>GL890589.1:45159-88859 GCA_000209465.1 Lachnospiraceae oral taxon 107 str. F0167
AAAGCAGGATATAGCAAATATATTGAGCATGTTATGTAAAAGAAAAGAAGTACATATAGTGGAAGCAGAAGTATGTCCGGATCACATACATATGCTGGTAGAGATTCCACCCAAAATGAGTGTATCAGTATTTTGTAGGATATTTAAAAGGTAAGAGTACACTAATGATATTTGAAAGACATGCAAATCTAAAATACAAGTATGGGAATAGACATTTTTGGTGTAGGGGATATTATGTAGATACGGTAGGAAAAATGCAAAAAAGATAGAAGAATACATAAGAAACCAGCTAAATGAAGATATGTTATATGACCAAATGAGTATGAAAGAATATATAGACCCGTTTACGGGTGAGCCGGTAATAAAAAGCAATAAGAAAAAATAAGCCCAAGGGGCTAAGCAAGTAAATGATGTGCGGTTGGCGAACTTTCGATGAGTCTTTAGACTCAAGCGCAGGTAAAGAGCCCTTATAGGGCGAAACAACAAACCACCGGCTTAGCCGGTGGTACTGATTATCAGAGCAAAAAGGAGGGATTGCGTATTAAAGGAATAAAAAGAATTTTAGGTTTTATAATTATCATATTTATGTTTGTGTTGCTGCTTTCCGGTTGTTCTAAGAAAGCTGAAAGCAAGAACATTCATCTTGGTACAGGTGGAACGGGCGGTACATATTTTGCCTATGGCAATGCCCTAAAGAATGTGGCGGAGCAGGAGAGCGATATTGATATGAGTATTCAGATTACGGCAGGTTCGGCGGCAAATCTGAGATTGATTGAGAATAATATCGTAGATATGGCAATAGTACAAAATGATACACTTTCAGATGCTTATAAGGGGAATGGAGAGTTTGAGGGCAATCCGTTAAAAATAACCAAGGCTGTAGCAGGTCTGTATACCGAAAGTTATCAGATAGTGGTAAATAAGAAGTTAAGGTTGAATTCGGTGGAGGATTTGGCGGGGCTTAGAGTTTCTGTAGGTGAAGAGGGCTCCGGCGTTTTAAAGAATGCAAAAAATATTTTAAAAGCTTATGGAATGGGAATAGATGATATTGATGTAAGATATCTCTCATTTGAGGATGCGGCAAATGCCTTAAAAAACGGTGAGATAGATGCATTCTTTGTAACCGCATCGGCACCTACCAGGGCGATATCCGAATTGGCGGACAGCAATGTAGCAATTGATATTCTCTCATTGGATGAGAGAGCGATAAGATTCCTTCAGGACAGTTATAGCGGCTATAGCATTACCACAATAAAAAAGGGTACATATAAGGGAATAAACAGGGATATCACCACTGTAGGAGTTATGGCAGTTCTGGTGGCAAATGAGAATATGAGCTCAAGTAATATTGAAACCGTACTAAACTTATTGAAAAATCATCAGGAGAGTTTCAATAAAATTTCGGGAAATACCATAAATATTTTTGATGAAAGCACTTTAAACAGTATAGAGGCAAATTTTCATAAGGGGGCTAATACTTGGTACAGTGAAAACGGAATAATCGGAGTAAAGGCTGATGTGAAAGCTGATACAGCGCCCGGAAAAACTCTAAATCTTGATATGTATCAGACTGTTGCTGTTGCGGTACTTGCACTCTTTATAGGAGTACTTTTAAAGGAGAGAATAAAGTTTTTGACTACCTTTTGTATTCCCGCACCTGTAGTAGGCGGTATGATATTTGCAGTAATATTTTGTGTATTGTATGCACTGGATATTATAGAGATTAACTTTGATGAAACTCTTAGAAATGTCTGCATGGTAATGTTTTTTACATCTGTAGGATTTCAGGCAAATATGAAGGTGCTAAAGAGCGGTGGGAAGGGCACATTTATCTTCCTTGCACTTGTATTGGTTTTGATAATATCTCAAAACTTTGTAGCCGTAGGACTTTCAAAACTGCTTGGTATAAATCCGCTTATCGGTATGTGTACAGGCTCCATACCTATGATTGGAGGGCATGGCACTGCGGGAGCTTTCGGACCGCTTCTTGAAGATATGAATGTTGACGGTGCGACAACTCTTGCTACAGCAGCGGCTACTTTCGGACTTGTAGCAGGTTCATTGATGGGTGGACCTTTGGCAAACAGCCTTATAAAAAAGAAAAACCTCATGGATACTGCTGTATATGAAGATGACAGTATGCTTGTGGAAGAGGAGATAAAGCATAGGAGAGAGGTCTCCATGTATGCACCTGCAGTATATCAACTGACACTTGCCATGGGCATAGGAACTGTTATATCTTTTGTACTTTCAAAGACAGGTATGACTTTTCCGATATATATAGGCTCTATGATTGTTGCAGTTATAATGAGAAATATCAGTGAATATACCGATAAGTTCAGAATACATATGGGAGAAATAAATGATCTCGGAAGTATCTGCCTTTCGCTTTTCCTTGGTGTTGCAATGATTACACTTAAGCTTTGGCAATTGGCTGCGCTGGCACTTCCGCTATTTATATTGTTGGCAGGTCAGGTGGCACTGATGTACATTTTTGCAAGATTTATAGTATTCAAATGTATGGGAAGTGATTATGATGCTGCTGTACTTGCAGCCGGAACCTGTGGTTTCGGTATGGGTGCCACGCCGAATGCTATGGCAAATATGCAGGCTGTAACGGAAAAGTATTTGCCTTCCGTAAAGGCATTTTTACTTGTGCCGATAGTTGGAAGTATGTTTGCGGATTTTTTAAATAGTTTGACTATTACATTTTTTATAAACTTCCTTGGTTAATACCTATAATTTTACCATTATATTTTAAAGCTCTTCTTAAAGGAGAGCTTTTTTATTGTAATGGTATATATTGACAAAGATTATAGTTGAATTTTTTGTGTTAAAATATTATATTTGATATGAAGATTTAATACGAAAAATACCTAGGATAAGGGGGCAAAATGCTAAAAGGGAGAGTAACGATACCTACAGATATTGATATCATTGAAGAAACAAAGAAGATAATGGAACTTTGGGGCGCAGATGCCGTCAGAGACTGTGACGGTACCGATATGCCAAAGGAATTAGAGGAGCTGGATGCGAAGATTTATGCCACTTATTATACTACCAGAAAGGATAATGAGTGGGCAAAGGCAAATCCTGATGAAGTTCAGCAAATGTATATAATGACCGACTTTTATACGGCTACAGAGGATATTATAAGAATAAATCTTATGAAGGGTTTACATCCTGATTTACTTAAGGTAAATGATCGTGATGATATAAAGAGATGGTGGGAGGTAATGGATCGGACAACCGGTGAACCCGTGTCCACGGCAGATTGGCATTATGAAGACGGTGAAGTATTTATAAATGCAAAGAAATACCACGAGTATACAGTCAGTTTCCTGGCGTATATAATCTGGGATCCGGTGCATATGTACAATGCGGTAACTAATGGCTGGACAGATTTTGAAAAGCAGATAACCTTTGATGTGCGTCAACCAAAAACAAGAAAATATTCAATGAAAAGGCTCAGAAAATTTTTGGAGGAGCATCCAAAAGTGGATGTAATAAGATTTACTACATTTTTCCATCAATTTACCTTGATATTTGATGAGCTTGCAAGACAAAAATATGTGGATTGGTATGGTTACAGTGCTTCAGTAAGCCCGTATATTTTGGAGCAATTTGAAAAAGAGGTAGGGTATAAATTCAGACCTGAATATATAATAGACCAGGGATATATGAATAATACCTACAGAGTTCCGACTGATAAATATTTTGATTTTATAGATTTCCAAAGAAGAGAAGTGGCAAAGCTTGCCAAGGAGATGGTGGATATCGTACATGAGTATGATAGGGAAGCCATGATGTTTTTGGGAGACCATTGGATAGGCATGGAACCATATATGGAAGAGTTTAAAAGTATAGGTCTTGATGCCGTGGTTGGAAGTGTCGGAAACGGGCAGACTTTGAGACTAATAAGTGATATTGAGGGGGTAAAATATACCGAGGGCAGACTTTTACCGTATTTTTTTCCGGACACCTTCTATAAGGGAGGAAGTCCTTTAAGAGAAGCTAAGATAAACTGGATAACTGCCAGAAGAGCAATACTTAGAAAACCTGTGGACAGAATAGGATATGGCGGATATTTAAAGCTTACTTTGGATTTCCCTGATTTTATTGACTACACAAAAAAGGTTTGTGATGAATTCAGAGAGCTGTATGAGAATGCCAAGGACTGCAAAGCACATTGTATTAAGAAGGTTGCCATACTTAGCGTATGGGGAAGATATAAGTCATGGGGCAATCATATGGTTCATCATGCAATATATTATAAAAAGAACTATTCCTATGCCGGAGTGATAGAGGCATTGAGCGGTGCTCCTGTTGATGTATCCTTTATAAGCTTTGACGATATTATAAAAGACAGGGTAAAGCTCGAGGATTTTGATATTGTAATGAATATCGGTGATGTAAATACAGGTCAAGCCGGTGGTGAATATTGGAGCGATGAAAGAATTTTAAGAGCAGTAAGAGATTTTATATACAATGGCGGAGGCTTTATAGGTGTAGGTGAGCCAAGCGGACATATTTATCAGGGTAGAGTTTTACAGCTTGCAAGTCAGCTTGGAGTGGAGATAGAAAACGGATTTACTTTAGGCAAGGGAAAATACAATAAAAATATCAAATCACATTTTATTACAGCTCAGATTGACGAAGAGATAAACTTCGGTGAAGGCAAGGATTTTGTATATGCTCTTGAAGGAACTGATGTTTTGGCTGTAAGAAATGACTCTGTACAGCTATCAAGCAAAGAGTTCGGCAAGGGAAGATGTGTATATATAAGCGGATTGCCTTACAGCCTTGTAAATACAAGATTGCTGTACAGGTCAATACTTTGGGCATCACATGATGAAGAGGGCATTTACAGATGGTGCAGCGACAATCTGAATGTAGAGGTAAATGCCTATGTTGAAAATAATAAATTTTGTGTTGTAAACAATACTTATGAGACTCAGGAAACTACCATTTATAAAGGAGATGGAAGTTCTTTCGAGGTTATATTAAAACCTACTGAGATAAAATGGTTTACAATAAAGGGGGTTTAATTATGGAATCAAATGTACTGGATGTATTAAAGCATTATAAGGACTTTGACAAGCTTAAAAGTTTCGGTGAATATGGCAACGGACATATAAATGATACCTATCTTATTGAATATGAGGGTAATAATAAGATTATTTTACAGAAAGTAAATAAAAATATTTTTAAAGAGCCTAAAAAGCTTATGGAAAATATTTCACTTGTGACATCATATCTAAGAGAAAAAATTATTGAAAAGGGTGGAAATCCGGATCGTGAGACTCTAAACCTTATAAATACGGAAGAGGGAAATTACTTCTATGAGGATAGTAACTCAGATATTTGGAGAATGTATGAATTTATAGATAATGCTATATGCTATGAGCAGGTAACAAATACGAATGAATTTTATGAGTCAGGATATGCCTTTGGAAATTTTCAAAATCTTTTGGAGGGATTTCCTGTAAATAAGCTCAGTGAGGTTATTAAAAATTTCCACAACACAGAGGACAGATTTAAAACCTTTAAGGCTATTTTAGATGAGGATTTGCTTGGAAGAGCAAAGTCTGTACAGGATGAGATAGACTTTTTTATAAAGAGGGAAGAATACAGCCATATCTTTAATGAAGCATTAAAAAATAATGAAATCTCTTTAAAGGTTACACATAATGACACCAAGCTGAATAATATTTTATTTGATAATGCCACTAAAAAGGCATTATGTGTAATTGATTTGGATACTATAATGCCGGGCTTTGCAGCCTTTGACTTTGGAGATGCCATAAGATTCGGAGCCAATAAGGGGCTGGAGGATGAAGTGGATTTGTCAAAGGTAGGGCTTGATATAGAGCTGTTTGAGGCTTTTACAAAAGGATTTTTGGAGGCATGTGGTAAGAGTCTGAGCAAAAGGGAAATAGAGCTTTTACCTATGGCGGCTATGGTTATGACTTTTGAATGCGGTATGAGATTTTTGGGAGATTATATTGCAGGAGATAAGTATTTTAAGATAAGCAGAGAAAAACATAATCTTGATAGAGCCAGAACTCAAATAAAGTTGATTTCAGATATGGAAGCAAATATAGAAGAGATGAAAAAGATTGTAGCTAAATATGTGTAGATTTTAAAATGCCACAAATGTTGCAATAAAGTGATTCTGTTTTATAGAAATGGATACTTAGATATGTTGGATAAAAAAATTATACTATGCGGTTTTATGGCAAGCGGAAAGACTACAATAGGCAGGGCTTTGGCAGAAAAAATAAATATTGAATATGTAGATACAGATGAATTGCTTGTAAAGACTTATGGCATGGATATTCCGACCATATTTGAAAAGTATGGTGAGGAGTATTTTAGAGATTTGGAGCATAATATAGCCAAAAAAGTCGTAGAAATGCCTGTTGCAGTTATTTCTACCGGTGGTGGAATGCTTACCTTTGAGAGAAATGGTGAGCTTTTGAAAAAAAACGGTATTATTATCTGCCTTGTTAGAGATTTTGATAAAATATATGAAGATTTGCTTGCAGATAAAAACAGACCTCTGGCAAAATCAAAGTCAAAGGATGAGCTTGCAAGCCTTTATGATATGAGAATATCCAAATATCAAAAGTATGCCGATTATACTGTAGAAAACAATGGCAGTCCGGAGGATTGTATAAAAAAAATAATATCCATTATTGACGAGAGTTAAAATACATTATATACTGTTACGAAAGTATGTTCGAATTTATCGAACATGTAATGGAGATGTTTAATGGATACAAAATATATAAAGATAAGAGGTGCCAATGAGCACAATCTAAAAAATATATCAGTGGACATACCAAGAGGAGAATTGGTTGTTTTAACAGGGCTTTCCGGTTCAGGAAAGTCCTCTTTGGCGTTTGATACCATATATGCGGAAGGACAAAGAAGATATATGGAGTCTATGTCATCATATGCGAGGATGTTTCTCGGACAGATGGAAAAACCGGATGTTGAAAGTATTGAAGGGCTTTCACCTGCGATTTCCATAGACCAAAAGTCAACGAACAGAAACCCGAGATCCACAGTGGGTACTGTGACGGAAATATATGATTATCTAAGGCTTTTGTATGCAAGAATCGGAATACCGCATTGCCCATGTTGCGGTAAAGAGATTCATAGGCAGAGTATTGATCAGATGGTTGACAGAGTAAAGACATTGCCTGAAAAGACAAAGTTTATGATACTATCACCTGTAGTAAAGGGTAAAAAGGGCAGACATGAGAAGGTACTTGAAAGTGCCAAGAGATCAGGCTATGTCCGTGCCATGATTGACGGAAATATGTATGAACTCAGTGAGGAAATCGTACTTGAAAAGAATATAAAACATAGTATCGATATTGTAATAGACAGACTTTCCGTAAAGGAAAATATAGAAAAGAGACTTACAGATTCGCTGGAGGCTGCATTAACCCTTGGTGGCGGTTATGCCACTATTGATATAATAGACGGAGAACCTATAAAGTTTTCACAAAACTTTGCCTGCCCTGACTGTGGTATTTCTATTGATGAGGTGGAGCCGAGGACTTTTTCATTTAATAATCCTTTCGGGGCATGTCCTGATTGTGCAGGGCTTGGGTATACCATGGAATTTGATGAGGATTTGATGATTCCTGATAAATCTCTTTCCATAAATCAGGGTGCCATAATAGTGCTTGGCTGGCAGAGCAGCAATGATAAAAAGAGCTTCAGCAATGCAATGCTGAGAGCGCTTGCAGAGAAGTTTAACTTCAGTTTGGATACACCTTTTGAGGACTATCCTAAAGAAATACATGATATATTGATTTACGGTACTACCGAGCAGGTGGATGTGGCATATACAGGTCAGAGAGGAAGCGGTGTATATCCTGTTATCTTTGAAGGTCTTATAAAAAATATGGAAAAGCGTTATAGAGAAACCTTTTCACAGAGTGCCAAGGAAGAATATGAGCAGTATATGAGGATTGCTCCCTGCAAGTCCTGTGGCGGAAGAAGATTAAAAAAAGAAGCTTTGGCTGTAACTCTTGGCGGAAAGAATATATATGATGCCACAGATGCGTCCATTACCGATTTTAGAAATTTTATAGACAGCTTGGAGCTTACAAAAATGCAGGAAGCCATAGGTGCATTGATTTTAAAGGAAATCAGAGCAAGAGTTACCTTCCTTATAGATGTAGGCCTTGATTATCTAAGTCTTACCAGAGCTACAGGTACACTCAGCGGTGGTGAAGCACAAAGAATAAGGTTGGCAACTCAGATAGGCTCAGGGCTTGTAGGAGTGGCATATATACTGGATGAGCCAAGTATCGGACTTCATCAAAGAGATAATGATAAATTGCTTGCAACATTAAAGCATCTAAGAGATATCGGAAACTCCGTTTTGGTGGTGGAGCATGATGAGGATACCATGATGGAGGCTGATTATATTGTGGATATAGGACCCGGAGCCGGCAGTCATGGCGGTGAGGTGGTAGCCACAGGCAGTGCAAAGGAAATAATGGCAAATCCAAACTCCATCACTGGTAAATATCTCTCGGGTGAGATAAAAATTCCTGTACCAAAGAGCAGGAGAACACCTACAGGATGGCTGAGTGTAAAAGGTGCGGCACAGAACAATCTGAAAAATATAAATGTAAAGATTCCTACAGGAGTAATGACCTGTGTAACAGGTGTTTCAGGCTCCGGTAAGTCATCCCTTGTAAATGAGATAGTATATAAGGCATTGGCTAAGAAACTGAACCGTGCCCATACTATTCCCGGAAAGTATAAGTCAATAGAGGGAGCGGAGCAGCTTGATAAGGTAATTGCTATAGACCAGTCACCGATAGGAAGAACCCCAAGATCAAATCCTGCTACATATACGGGCGTATTTGATATGATCAGAGATCTCTTTGCGGCAACACAGGATGCAAAGATGAGAGGCTACAAAAAAGGAAGATTCAGTTTTAATGTAAAGGGTGGAAGATGTGAGAGCTGCTCAGGTGACGGTATTATAAAGATAGAGATGCATTTCCTGCCTGATGTATATGTACCATGTGAAGTCTGTGGCGGAAAAAGATATAACAGAGAGACCTTGGAAGTAAAATATAAGGGCAAATCCATATATGATGTACTTAATATGACTGTGGAAGAGGCTCTAAGCTTTTTTGAAAATGTGCCTACCATAGCAAGAAAGATACAGACCTTATATGATGTAGGACTTTCATATATAAAGCTTGGTCAGCCGTCTACAGAACTCAGCGGTGGAGAAGCACAGAGAATAAAGCTTGCAACCGAACTTTCAAAGAGGGCTACGGGAAAGACTATTTATATCTTAGATGAGCCTACTACAGGACTTCATTTTGCGGATGTACATAAGCTTGTTGAGATACTTAGAAGACTTTCAGACAGCGGAAATACGGTACTTGTAATAGAGCATAATCTTGATGTTATAAAATGTGCCGATTATATAATTGATATAGGTCCCGAAGGCGGTGCCGGAGGTGGCGAGGTAGTAGCTACCGGTACACCGGAGGAGATAGCAAAAATAGAAAAATCGTATACCGGAAAGTATGTGAAGAGATATCTGTAGTTACAATGCGGTTGGAGAAGCAGCGGGAAGAGATATAGGCGAATATAAAAATAATACATAAGAATACTGCATACATTTGTAGGAAGTGTTGATTTGATAAGATAAAATGATAAAATATACTTGCCTCTTGATAGAGACTATCATTTCAAAGTTAACTGCGTCAAATAGACTGTTGTAAGTTATCTTATGAAAAGTTGGAGGTGATAGAAACGGATTGCATAAATAGTATTGTTTTGCGGAAAGGAATATTTTATGAAACAGGAATTACTTGCAAAAATGAATGCTTATTTGGCAAATCAGGAGATTATGTACATCAAACTACATAATATGCACTGGAATCTGAAGGGACATGGATTTTTCACTCTTCATTCCAAATTAGAGGAATATTATGATCAGACAGCCGAGATTATTGATGAGGTAGCTGAGAGAATACTTGCTATGGACGCTCTGCCAATAGCTAACTTAAGGGAAGCATTGGAAATCAGCAAGGTAAAGGAACTTCCGGATAAAGCCATTAACATTGATGAGGCTATTCGTATACTTACAATTGATGTTGAGTATTGGGTAAAGGATTCAAAGGAAATTGTGGAATTGGCTGACAAGGAAGGTGATGTGGTAACTGCCGATATCTTTACAGGCTATGTAAAAGAATATGAAAAGACTCTGTGGATGCTTAAGGCATTTGCACAAAACTAAACACTAAAAAGCTCAAGGCACAGCCATATAAACGGCTGTGCCTTTTAAAGTTGTCTTTATTTATATACCTAAAAATAAATTTTATATATCTAAAACCGCCACCAATGTATAATCACTTGGATTCTTAAAATTAGTCTTGATATTTGAAACATCAAGGCTCCAGTTTCCGATTCCTGAATATTTTGATGACAATATCATATGGAAATTAAGCATTGCGGCACCAAGCCCTAGCAAATTATCGGTCTTTGTAACCATTTCATCAAAATGATTAAATAAATATATATGAGTTCCGTTTATAACAAAGCGATAGTTTTGATGATTTAAAAAGCTTGGTGAAAGACTGGCTGCATAAAGCGCGTCGGCTATAACCGGATCTGCATACTCATCATCAAAATTATAAGGAGTATCAAAATCAGAATCAAATGACAGGGTGGTAACTGCTATCTTTGGAGCGATATGCCCTGATTTACTGCTGATACTTATATTTGAAGGTGAATGTATATCAAGCTTTGTGGTATCTTTTTCTTTTTTACCATATCCGAATGCTACCATAGCGGCTATACCCATGTCAGATTCGATAAGTAAGACTTTCTTTACCATATCACTGTCATCACAAGTTAAAAAGCATGAAGACAAGCCCATTTCTTCAAGTCTTAAAATAACATTTTCCGCCATAAATCCTGCATTGATAAGATAATTATCCTTTTCTTCAGATAAAATAACAAGGTAAGCGGGAGCATTAAAGGCATTGCCACGATAGCCTGCCACACCTGAAAGTCTTTGAGCGGTATCTTCATTAGCGGCTATAAGCACTTTTGTATTTACATCAAAAAGCTTTTGAGCTGAGTTAAAAAAGCCTACTATCTCATCTAATTTACTTTTCTCAACCGGCTTTTTGTGAAAATCCCTTATAGAATTTCTTTTTTCAATAAGTTCTAAATAATTCATACATTTATTCCCTCCACAGTACAAATTTCAAACGATTAAATTATATATATTATACAAAAAATAGCCCTAAAGGTCAATTTTAAGTGTAGTTTTGTTTTAAAAAATATACCGGATAAGAGCTGTTTATAGACGAGCAATGTATTGGAGATTAAAGGGGTAAAAGTTTTTTTGAAGCACAAAAATACTATACATCATGCATAATTTTTTGATAAAAGACAGGTAAATTTATCTATATACAAAAAAGCATAAAGTGCTATTATAATGTTATAATATTTATCATTTTATTTTAAGGAGAGGGTGTATGTTAAAAGGAATTCCGGAAAGAATAGGTTCAGATTTATTGAAAGCCATGGCGGATATGGGACATGGAGATTTGCTGGTTATTGCTGATGATTTTTATCCGGCATTCAGTAAAAGTCCGGATGCCAGAGTAGTACAGGCAAAGGGTAACACCGCAGCGCAAATGCTTGGTGCTATACTCACATTACTTCCTATTGATACGGAGTATTCAGATTATCCGGTGGAATATATGGTTCCTGATATAGATTCAGGTGATGAGATGGAAACCAATCCGGTATGGGATGAAATAAGAGATGTTATGATAAAGTACGACTATGAGTATTCACTTGGAAGTCTGGAAAGATCCGAGTTTTACGGAAAGGCTAGGAATGCATTTGTAGTTGTATCTACAAGTGAAAGAGAGCCTTTTGGTTGCATAATAATTCAAAAGGGAGTAAAGTAAATATATTATAAATATTTAATAAGAATGTCAAGTCAATAGACTTGGCATTTTTTATTAGAAAACAGAATCTATAAAGTATTTCTTTATATAAATTTCTTTGTTTTAATTGCATTTATTAGATATTATGATATAATAATTTTACAATATTATTAAGTGGAATAGGGTATATATATTAAGAATGATATACCTATATATCTGGGTAAGGAGGTTTATATGACAGGTTTACCACTTATATTCGTGTTTATTTTGGCAGTTATTGTGATGATAATTGCTATCTCAAAGTTTGGTGTACATCCCTTTATATCAATTATGTGTATATCACTGATTTTGGGACTTGTAGCAGGAATACCTTTGGTGGATAAGACTTTGGAAGACGGAACAAAGATTTCCGGTCTTGCAAGTGTAATCGGTGCAGGATTTGCAGGTACATTTTCAAGCATAGGTATAGTTATCATACTAGGTGCATTGATAGGTACTATTTTAGAGAAAACAGGTGCGGCTTTTAAGCTTGCGGATATGGTTATAAAGCTGGTAGGTAAAAACAATCCTGTTTTGGCAGTGGAACTTATGGGTTGGGTAGTATCAATCCCGGTATTTTGCGATTCCGGATTTGTTATCTTAAACCCTATCAGAAAGGCGCTTGTAAAGAGAACGGCACAGTCATCAGTGGCTATGACTGTAGGTCTTTCAGCAGGTCTTTATATTTCTCATGTATTTATACCGCCTACACCGGGACCTATTGCGGCAGCTTCAACACTTGGTATAGGTGATAATCTTTTGCTTGTAATGGGAATGGGTGTGGTATGTTCGATACTTCCTTTGATAGCGGGACTTTTCTATGCTAAATTTATCGGAAAGACCGTAAAGTCTGATGATGAGGCTGATTCAGATGAGGTTACAAAGACATATGAAGAACTTGTAGCAGAATATGGCAAGCTTCCAAACGGTATGATTTCTTTAGCACCTATTGTTGTTCCTGTACTGTTTATGGCTATTGCATCAATAGTTTCAATGATGAAGATGGACGGGATGCCGGCCGATATATTAAAGTTCCTTGGAACTCCTATTATAGCTCTTGCCGTAGGAACTGTTTTTGGTGTATTACAGCTTCAGGGAGCAGGCAAGATGAAGGAATTTTATGCCATAACCAATGATACATTAAAGACGGTAGGACCTATATTATTTGTTACTGCGGCAGGTGGAGTACTCGGTAAGGTTATTGCATCATCAGATATGGTTAATTTTATAAAGGACCATGCGGCGGTTTTAAGTTCAATGGGTATGCTTTTCCCGTTCTTATTATCCGCAATTTTAAAGAGTGCACAGGGTTCATCCACAGTAGCACTTACGACTACAGCAGGTATTGTGGCACCGCTTTTGCCGGCACTGGGACTTGCGAGCCCTATGAGCGCTACTTTGGTAACTATGGCTATAGGTGCAGGTGCAATGACAGTTTCACATGCGAATGATTCATATTTCTGGGTGGTTACAAACTTCGGTGCAATGACACCTGAAAAGGGCTATAAGACACAGACTGTGTGTACATTGTTGCTTGGTATTGCAGGTATTATAGAAATAATGATTTTAAGCCTGTTTTTACATTAATTGAATAGACATTTTATAGGAGGCACAGATTTTACGAATTTTTGTTTTGTAAGATTTGTGTCTCATTTTCATTATAAAAGATTGTAATGATTTGAGAGTTTTTATGGCTCTGTAACTTATATTAGTGAAATAGGAGAAAATTTCTGATATTATAATGCGATATATCATTAAATTTGCTGACACCGGTTTTTATATATGGTATATTTATAATGTTTGCGCTTTGTATTTAAGAGATTTTATTTATCGAATTTAGACTTCTGTTTAAAACCATAATACATGGCGGATAATACAAAGATTACCGGATTTTTATAAGGAAAGAAGATGGAATTACTGGAACAATGTAAAAATTGGAATGAGGACGGCGAGTATGAGAAGGTGGTGGATGCCCTTGAGATACTTCCTGATAATGCAAGGACTCCAGAGATGGATTCGGAATTGGCAAGAGCCTATAATAATCTCGGTGAGCCGGGGGAATATGAATTATTTTCACAGGCACTTGAGTTATTAAAACCACATGAGGAATATTTTAGAGGGAATCATAAATTTTACTTCAGAATGGCTTATTCATATTATTACTTGGATGAAGACGGACTTGCACTGCATTATTTTAAGAAAGCTCTTGATGCAAAACCGGGGGATAAGGATACCATAGATATGATGTCCTCATGCGTGGATTTACTTACGGATTCAAATTTTGAAGTAAAGATG
This sequence comes from Lachnospiraceae oral taxon 107 str. F0167, assembly GCA_000209465.1. GTDB lineage: Bacteria > Bacillota > Clostridia > Lachnospirales > Lachnospiraceae > Lachnoanaerobaculum. Next base: position 59,454 of record GL890589.1, read on the forward strand.
TCTGATAGAGTTTGTTTGATGTGGGAAGAGGCCGGAAAAGATATAAGAAAATACAATAAAAATGATGCCCTGTATTACACAAAAATAACAGAGATAATTGCAAATGGTATAAAGAGTGTTAATTACAGGATAAATGTACATATTTCAGAGGAAAAAAAGCTTATTGAAGTGGAAGCCGGAGATGATAAGTCGGATGTTTTTATGCTGAAATATATAAAGGATATGATGCCCGAAAGTCTTAAATATCTTTGTGATATAAAAATAGGTCTTTTGCCGAAGAAATATGTAAATAATATAATTCATTATAATGATGAGGAGTATAATATAGAGGAACTGAGGTTTTTTATAAGTGATGACAGGCATATTGTAATATATTCAGATAAATTTGATATGCCGATAGAGGTTATACAAAGGCTTTTTATAGATATATTCGGTGAAATAGATTTGATGGCAAATGATTTTTCATTTGATATTGCCGACAGAGAAGATTTTGAAGCTCCTGATGAGAACACCTGTGAAGCTGTAAATTCTTTTAAAGATATAGACGAGTTTTTAAAATCATGTGTGGATTATAAGGGGCTTAGAGAAAAGGCGGAGAGTAAGGGTTTTAGGATTGGGATTGATGCGGGAGACTATTTAAAAATGTATTCGGGCTATCAATTGCAGCATATAGATGAGGATGAGATAAGAGAGGATATATATACAGGAACTACCTGTTTACCATCCCTTATAAGTGAATATATGTATTCGGGACTTTTTGATAAAATGCCGATAGTGGACGAGCTTTACAGAAATGGTGTAGCTGCCGGTTTCTTTTGCTTTTCTATAGTAAGTGATAATCAGTCAAATGATCCTTTAGAATATGAGTTTGAAATAATGAGTCTTAGAAACAGGCTTGTTGAATATATTAAAAAAAGACTGAAAGAAAAAGGCAGAGCAAGTGATATTGCTTTTTTGGACGGGGCAACCGGGAAAAAATACGGGTATCTGGATTTTCTGATATTCGGAAGCTTTGCTTATATTATGAACTGTGCCTGCGACTTTTTTAAAGACAGCGGAATAAAATTTGCAGGATATAAGACTTTTAGAAAAATATCAAAAATAGTAGTTTTTGTGGAGGAATAATGTTTAATTTTTTTAAGAAAAAGCAAAATGAGGTGGAAATACCACAGGTGCAGCCTATGGCTACATGGGAGGAAAACTCCTATATGCATGTTTTATCGGATAATGTGGAAGCTGAGAATATTGAAGGTGCAAAGGAAAGAATAGAAAGTATCGAAGGCTTAAAGCTGATAGAATTCAATATAAGAGATAATAATTCCGGGAATCTCACATTGGAATATCATGGAGATGAATATGGTGTAGGCTTTTATTTTGATGATTTCGTATTGGACAGTTTATATTCCTTGCAAAATCAGAAGATGCATGATGAAGATTTTGAAAAAATACAGCAAAAAACAAAGTCATTTGTTATTTATATGAAGTTTAATAAAAATTATATGGACTCATATCATTTGCAGGTAAAACTTATAATGGCATTTTTTCCGGATACATTGGCTGTAGTAGATGAGAGTGCGGAGCGACTGCTAAGCGGAAGATGGGTGGAATTGGCTGCCAAATCCAAGGTTACACCTAATGCTGAAAGCTTGTTTACAGTACAGGCTGTTTTTGATGAAAAGACAAAAAAAGTATGGCTGCATACACATGGAATATGCAGAACCGGATTTTCCGAGTTTGAGCTTTTAGATGTAAGTCAGGAGAATGTAAATGATGTGTATTATTTGATAAATACTATGGCAAACAGAGTATTATATCAAAATGAGGCTGTGGAAGATTATATATTCCTTGGTGAGTTTGTAGACGGAAATATGATAGTGGCGGCAACCCTGCCATGGAATGAGGGTGTAGCAAAGTATCCGGCAAATATTCCGGGTGGAGCAAATGACAGAGAGGGAAGTCATAATACAAACAGTAAAATAATCTTTTTATTCCTTACAGAGGATGATGCAAATAATGGAAAGTATACAAAGCCGTCCGAAATAGAGGATAAGCTTATTGAGAATCCGCTGTACTATTATTCAAATGAGCAGACAGATCATATGAAATTTATGGCAAGAGACAGATTTGATTTGTTAAAAAAATCAATAGAGGAGCATCCAAGCTATAAGGCACTTATTAAGGTCGGACTTCCAACAGATAATGAGGATGGAAGTATTGATTATGAAAATCTGGAACATATATGGTTTGAACTTAAGGAATTTACAGATGCAGGATTCAAGGCGGTACTTACCCAGGAACCATACAGAGTTTCATCTATAAAAGAAGGTGATGAGGGTGAATATACCATAAATGATGTAACAGACTGGATAATTTATACCGATGAAATGAGTATAGATCCAAATATCGCATATTTATTATAAAGGGGAGAGAGCATGTTTTTTACAAATATTGATTTGGCACAGAAATATAATTATTTAAATGAAAAGTTTTTGGCAGCTTATGAATGGCTTAAGAACACTGATTTAAAGTCATTACCTGCAGGAAGATATGAGATTATCGGCAGTGATGTGGTTGCAAATGTACATGAGTATACCACATTAAAAATCGAAGAAAAATTATTTGAAGCTCATGATAAATTCTTTGATATTCAATGCCTTGTAGAGGGAGTTGAACTCTTTGGTATATGTAATAGAGACGGATTAAAGGTAAATGAGGCAAGACCTGAAAATGATATAATCCTTTATGAAAAACCTGAGATATATGGTCATGTTATACTTTATCCGGGTGACTTTATAGTGGTGGCACCTGAGGATGCTCATATGCCGGGATGTTGTCTTGATGCTCCGGCAGAGGCTAAAAAGGTGGTTGTAAAAGTAAGAGTATGATAAAAAAAGGTTTTTTGATAGGACTTTTACTTTTCGGTATTTTTTTTGGAGCCGGTAATCTGATTTTTCCGGCAGAACTTGGATTTAGGGCAGGAGGGAATTTCTCTCCTGCCATGTTCGGGTTTGTATTATCAGGTGTAAGTATTGCTATAATTACACTGGTAGTAGGTACCATGGTAAATGGGGGATATAAAAGAGAATTGAGTATAAAGGTCAGTCCTATCTTTTCAAAAGCTTATTTGACCATACTATATCTTGCAATTGGTCCTTTCTTTGCAATACCGAGAACAGCCGGCACATCATTTTCCATAGGTCTTGCTCCGGTAACAGGAAACGGGAGGTTTCCTTTATTTATATTCAGTGCTGTATATTTTTTATTTGCATATATTATTGCTATCAATCCTTCAAAACTTATGGACAGGGTGGGCAAGGTGCTTACCCCTATGTTTGCAATACTTATAATCATACTTATCATAGTCGGAAATCTAAATTTTAATACTGTGAATGTCGGTGAGATGAGTGGAAGTATGGAGGCATTGAAAAAGGGATTTTTTGAGGGTTATAATACCTTGGATGCATTGGCATCTGTGAGTTTTTGTTTGATTGCGACTTCAAGTATAAAAACTTTCGGGTTTTCTTCGAAGAAAGAGTATATAAAGATAATGGCGATAGTAGGTATAGTGACCGCCATATTCTTTAGCAGTCTTTATATAGGGCTTGGTGCTTTGGGAAATAAGTTCAGTATTCCTGCTGATGTGTTAAAAGATTCAAATACTAATATAGGAACATATATATTATCAAAAAGTTCTTATGAGCTTTTTGGAAATTTCGGACAGATTTTTTTAGGCGCAATGACCATACTTACATGCTTTACTACTACTGCAGGTCTTATAGTTGCAGTTTCGGAGTTTTTTGCTGAGACATTCCCGAAATTCGGCTATAAAGTGTATGTAAATGTGTTTACGATTATAGGTTTTGCAATGTCCAACTTCGGTCTTAATAATATTATTAAGATATCCATACCTGTTTTGATGATTTTATATCCTATTACGATAGTAGTTGTTGCAATAGTGATTTTAAATAAACTTATAAAGCTTTCAAAAAAAGGTATGAGACTTACAATTATCATGACTACTGCAGCTTCAACAATAGAGGTACTTGTGAGTACTTTAAATTTAAAAACTGTAAAATCTCTGATTTCTGTATTTATAGGAGGTAATTCAGGTTTTTTATGGTTAAACTTTGTTATCTTAGGGATAGTTTTATCACTATTATTGAGAGATAAGATAAAGGGCGAGAGTTTTGAAATAAAAAATCAGCCGTTATAAGGAGTAACTTATAACGGCTGATTTTTTAGTAATCTTAAAACCTTTAAAGGAGTAGTTTCATGTGATGCAAGGCTGTATGCACAGTTTTTATCAAGGGATTCCATTCTAACCCATTCCAATGAACGCATGGAAGCTTCCTTATCGACTGAGACAGCCGGAGGTGTAAGCTCTTTCCAGGCAAGCTCGCCATAACCGGCATCTGCATAGAGCAGAGTAAACTTTTTGTTTTCTGAGGTTGCCCTTACTCCGAACATACCTGATGAATGTCCGAAAAGCTTTATAAGTGTTATTGAACCGTCTCCCAAAAGGTCTAAGGACTTTTCAAAAGGACCTTCCTTGCCGTTCCAGTCAAAAATCGATATATTGGCATCCTTCCACCAACTTCTGGAATATCTGAGAGGATTTTTAACGGCTGATTTTGCTTCATCTCTTGATACTAAAATCTTTGTATTTGGAGAAAAGTCTGCGACACCGCTGACATTCTCAAAGTCCAAATGTGTTAAAAGTATATAGTCTATATCCTTTGGAGAAAGGTTGATTTCTTCAAGTCTTGAAATAAGTGAAGAATCTTTCGGCAGAAAAAAGCGGGTGGATGCAAAGGTGTGAGGAGCCTTTATAGCCTTGAATTGCTTGTCAAAGCTAAGAGGAATTTTAGACTCCAATTCCTTTTTTATACCTGTATCTACCAAAATATTTTTGTTTCCGGTTTGTATAAGAAATGAAAGAACGGGAATATTTATTCTGTCTTCATTTTTTAAAAGCAAACCATGTGTTTGTGGATTAAAACCTGTATTTCCATTATAGGCAAGAGAAGGAGCCACCATCACTTCTCCGGCTTGTAATATATGTATTTTCATAAATAACCATACCTTATTGATTTTTAGTTGTTTGAAATACTATTATACAAAATTTAATACTGAAGGTCAAACTTAATATATTCTTACTATATTCTTATATTGTTAATGCGAATACCATTATGTATAATCATAAAGATGTGAGGTGGCAATATGGTAAACAAGAAAAAAGAAGATGGAAATATACTGAAAAAACTGCTTTGGTGGATTCCCATAATCATTTTGGGCTTGATGTTCGCCCTTGGCGCTTGTACAAAGCAGGAAGCCAAAAAAGAAAGTTTAAAAGCTGAAAGTACTCAAGCTGAAAGTGCTCAAGCTGAAAGTGCTCAAAAAGAAAGTAGCGAAAAGGAATCCAAAGAAGAAACTACTTATAGCAGTAAAAAAAGCCGGAAAGAAAAGAAGAAAAAAAATCATACTAAAGAGTCAAATGAGGAAACGACCGAATCTGTACAGGAAACTACAGAGGAAACCGAGCAGGTAAGTACATATGAAAGCAGAAGCTTAAATGTAGAAGAAAACGGAAATTATACTTCCAAAGAAGAAGTGGCATTATATATCCATACTTATGGAAAACTTCCTGTAAATTACATTACAAAAAAGCAGGCACAGGAACTTGGATGGGATCCTGAAAAGGGTAATCTTTCAGATATATTGCCGGGAATGAGCATTGGCGGTAATGTCTTTGGAAATTATGAGGGGGCATTGCCGAGAGCCGGAGGAAGAAGATATTTTGAATGTGATATTGACTATGAGGGCGGATACAGAGGTGCCAAAAGAATAGTTTATTCAAATGACGGGCTGGTATTTTATACGGAAGACCATTATAATACTTTTGAACAAATATATTAGGTAAATGCAAATGAATAATATAACTTTGAAATTGGATAAATTTAGCACAAAAAACGAGATTCATAATTATTTAAAAAAGAAAATGAAATTTCCTGATTATTATGGTGGAAATTTGGATGCGCTGTTTGATTGTCTGACCGATATAAGTTCTGATACGGCTATTGATATAAGATATGATATAAACAGCGATATACAAAGGGCAGTACTTGAAGTATTCAGTGATGCTGTAGCTGCAAATACACATTTAGCCATAATAAAGACAAAGGTAAGTAAAAAAAAGTAAATTTGTGATCTTGGAACGGAGAGTAGATGGAGTCAAAGTGGATGCTTTATACAAAGCGGGCTGAATTTGAGAAAATATCAGCCCGTTTTAATATTTCACCTGTATTGGCAAGGATTATAATAAATAGAGATATAAAGGAAGAGGATTTCTCGATATTTCTTCAAAATGATTTAAAACTTATGCATAATGCAGGAGGGCTTACAGGTATAGAAAAAGCCTATGAAATTATTATGGAGGAGATAGAATCCGGAAGAAAAATAAGGGTTGTGGGAGATTATGATATTGACGGAGTATGCTCATCATATATTCTTGTAAAGGCATTAAAATATTTCGGAGCAAATGTAGATGTAAAAATACCCGACAGGATAAAAGACGGCTACGGAATCAATGATAATATTATAAATGATGCGGCAAATGACGGTGTTTCAATGATTATCACCTGTGATAACGGCATTGCGGCACATAGTCAAATGGAGCTTGCAAAAAGACTTGGAATAAAGGTAATTATTACAGACCATCATGAGGTATATCAGGAGGATGGCAAAGACCTTCTGCCTGTTGCAAATGTGGTGATTAATCCTAAAAGAAGCGACTGTGATTATCCTTTTAAAAGTATTTGCGGAGGTTTGGTTGCATATAAGCTGATGGAATATATATATGAGAGATTGTATTCCAAAAAGATTTATGATGATGAGAAACTTACAGACCTTTTGGAGGTGGCGGCAATAGCTACTATAGGTGATGTTATGCCGCTTGTGGATGAAAACAGGATACTGGTAAAAAACGGTCTGAAAAGCCTAATGCATACAAAAAACCTCGGATTGCAGGCGCTTATAAAGGTGACAGGCATGGAGGGCAAAAAACTGACAGCCTATAGCATAGGTTTTGTACTGGGACCTTGCCTTAATGCAGGAGGAAGGCTTGAGAATGCTCTGATTGCACTTAATATGTTTATGGCGGAAAGTGAAGAAGAGGCTATGGAATATGCTTCTCATCTAAAGGAACTTAATGATGAGAGAAAGGATTTGACATTAAAAAATGTAAAAAGGGCAATTGAAATAGCAGAAAATGAATATTCAGATAATGATATTTTGGTTATATATCTGGATGATTGTCATGAGTCCATTGCCGGAATAATAGCGGGCAGAGTAAGGGAGGCGGTAGGAAAGCCGACCATTATACTTACGGAGGCTTTCGGTGAAGAGGGTATGATAAAGGGCTCCGGAAGGTCAATAGAAAGTTATAATATGTTTGAGGCATTGTATGAGGTCAAGGATATATTTGTGAAATTCGGAGGACATCATATGGCGGCAGGAATGAGTTTAAAAAAGGAAAGGCTTGATAAGTTCAGGGAGAGATTGAATGAAAACTCTAAGCTATGTGCTGAGGATTTTGTACAAAAGATATGGATTGATATAGCATTGCCTTTTTCATATCTGAGTCTTGATTTTGTAAGGGAACTTGATAAGCTTGAGCCTTTCGGAAATAAAAATGAAAAACCGAAATTTGCAAGAAAGGATATAAAAATCATTTCAAAAACCATATTGGGAAAGAATAAAAATGTGGTGAAAATGGTATTGGAGGATGTGGACAAAACTGCTGTAGAAGCGATATATTTTGGTGACGGAGAGGAGTTTTTTAAAAGCATTCAGGATAAAAAAACAATAGATATAATATATTATCCCGATATCAATGAATATGGTGGCAGAGAAAGTTTGCAAATAGTTATAAGTAATTATAGGTAAAAAATATATAGCAAAGCAATTTGATTTATTGTATACTTTCATAAGCAATAGTATGCAGGTAGGAGAAAAACAGATATGGTTAATGAAGTGATGAACTTTTTAAAGGAGATTGACCCCGAGGTAGGAAATGCAGTAGAAAAAGAGGCAAACAGACAGAGAAGAAATCTTGAGCTTATTGCATCTGAAAATATTGTATCGGAAGCCGTAATGATGGCAATGGGGACAGTGCTCACAAATAAATATGCTGAAGGATATCCCGGAAAAAGATATTATGGCGGTTGTGAAGATGTAGATATTGTAGAAAGTATTGCAATCGAAAGAGCAAAGAAATTATTCGGTTGTGATTATGCAAATGTTCAGCCTCATTCAGGTGCACAGGCAAATATGGCTGTATTCCTTGCAATGCTTGAGGCAGGAGATACGGTTCTTGGAATGAATCTAAACCATGGAGGACATTTAACACATGGTTCAGCAGTAAATTTCTCGGGAAAATACTTTAATATAGTTCCGTACGGTGTAAATGATGAAGGCTTTATAGATTATGATGAGCTTGAGAAGATAGCGATAGAGCATAAGCCCAAAATGATTATTGCAGGTGCAAGTGCCTATGCAAGAACAATTGATTTTAAGAGATTCAGAGAAGTTGCGGATAAGGTAGGGGCATATCTGATGGTGGATATGGCACATATTGCAGGGCTTGTAGCGGCAGGAATTCATCCTTCACCGATAGGAATAGCTGATGTTGTAACTACTACAACACATAAAACACTTAGAGGTCCAAGAGGAGGTCTTATTCTTGCCAATAAGGAAGCGGCTGAGAAATTTAACTTTAATAAGGCTGTATTCCCGGGAATACAGGGCGGACCGTTGGAGCATGTGATAGCATCAAAGGCGGTTTGTTTTGGTGAAGCTCTAAAGCCTGAGTTTAAAAAGTATCAGGAACAGATAGTAAAAAATGCAAAGGCATTGGCGGATGCATTGATATCTGAGGGCTTTAATATTCTTACAGGAGGAACCGACAATCATTTGATGTTACTTGACCTTAGAGGAACGGGCATCACAGGTAAGGAACTTCAAAACAAATGTGATGAAGTATATATTACTTTGAATAAGAATACAGTTCCAAACGATCCGCAGAGTCCTTTTACTACAAGCGGTGTCAGAATAGGAACTCCTGCCGTTACAAGCAGAGGCCTTGTGGAAGAAGATATGAAGCAGATAGCAAGACTTATAAAGATGACAGCTTATGAGTTTGATACAAAGGCGGATGAGATAAGAGCCGAAGTCATAAAGCTTATGGACAAATATCCTATTTACAAATAAGAATAATTTGGAAAGGACAGCCCAAGAATAATTTTGGGCTGCTTTGGTGTGTTCAATGAAAGAATTAAAGGATTATGTAAGGAGTATACCTGATTTTCCGGAGCCGGGAATAATATTCAGGGATGTAACCACTATATTGCAGGATGCCGACGGTCTTGCTCTAAGTATTGACGGTTTGAGAAATGAAATAAAAGATTTGGACTATAATCTCATTGTAGGTCCTGAATCAAGAGGATTTATATTCGGTGTACCTGTAGCCTATGCAGAGCATAAGGCATTTATACCTGTAAGAAAAAAAGGTAAATTACCTTGTGAGACCGTGAGCATGGATTATGATTTGGAGTATGGCAAGGCTACAATTGAAATCCATAAGGATGCTATAAAGCCGGGTGATAAGGTGGTTATAATAGATGACCTTATTGCAACAGGAGGAACAATAGAGGCTATTACAAAGCTTGTAGAGAGTCTTGGCGGAGAGATTGTAAAGATTGTATTTGTTATGGAGTTGGAAGGATTGAAAGGCAAAGAAAAGCTCTCAAAATATGATATCGCAAGTTTAATAAAATATGAGGGCAAATAGAATTAAAGAGGCATAATTTCTGTATTGGAGTTATGTCTTTTTTATTTGATTTTCTATTATATTATTTTTTTTGACTTTTATAGCATTATAATATATAATATATAATATATAATATATTTGTACAAACAAAAATATCATCAAAAGTAAAAGGATAGGTTTTATGGGGAGCGGTTTCTTGGAATACTTAGGCGGAATGAAGAATTTAACGCCCAAAGAATATGATTTTATGAAGAAATTTATATGGACACATTCAGGCGAGATATCAAGCAGTGAGATTTATGAGGAAGCAGGAATGCCGAGAGGAAGTGTAAGCGGAATTTTATTCAGCGTTTCCGAAAAGGGATATTTGAAAAAGAAACAAGTCGGCTGGCATCATATATACACTGTTTTAATATCCGAGCTTGAATATGAAAGGGCATTGTTAAGACAGCAGATAAAAGAGGCGACAGGCAAAGGCTCCTTTGAATATCTGATAGCCGCCTTTTATGGAAAAGATACATTAAGTGAGGAGCAGCTTGGTAAAATCAACAATTTATTAAAGGACTTTGAAAATGCTTTGGGCGATGACAAATGACATGGGGGCGGCAAGTGATTTTCTATTTATACTGTTTGTGCCTATAATAGTTACGAACATAGTTATTGTTTTAATGGTATTTATTAAAGACTACCTTGAAAAGATATTAAGTATGTGTCAGCTTAACAAACTGCTTAAGGGTTTTATGCTGTATATTTCATCTTCACTCCTGGTAATTACAGGATATATTGTAGGCAGGTTTTTGATTACTGAAAAACTCAATGTTATAAGCAATGATGTATCCGAATTGTCTTTTGTCAGAGATAAGACCATTGCTAATGCCACTTCTTTTGGCGGAAACCTTATATTCTTAATTCTGCTTGCAGTCTGGTTTATAGGGATATTTGCTTTAGGAATAAACCAGTTAATTAAGGAAAGAGCTTTCTTAAAGAAACTTGATAGACTAAGTGAACTCATAACTGACGGTACAAGTATTGAAACAAAAGATAGGCTTATTGAAGAAATGGGCATAAAAAAGGATTTCAGGGTGTTTATAAACTCCATAATACCTTCCCCGTTTATAATAGGGTTTGTTAAGTCGAAGATATTTTTATCAGAAAATAGTCTCTCGGATTTGGAAACGGAGATTATATTAAGACATGAAATGACGCACTTAAAAGCTAAGGATTATTTTTATCGCAGGCTTATGTTTATGCTTTGTGTGATGTATTGGTTTAATCCTGCCGTACATATTTTTCTGAATAAATTCATTGAAATAAATGAAATGGCGTGTGATGAAGCCACATTAAAAAATTATTCAGACAGAGAAAAATTAATTTATGCAAAGCTTCTGCGTGATATGGCGTGCAGTAAGCCTGATATAGAAAATATTATATGTTTAACAGGAAAAACAACGATAAGTCTCCAAAGGAGGATAATTAACATTATGAATAGTAAAAAAATGATGAAAAGGATACCCTATATTGCTTTATCAACACTGATACTTGGAATATGCCCTGTAATATCTTATGCGGCAACCAACAGCTCTATAGATATGCAGACTTATGTAATTGACATGCTGGATAAAGATATAGAAGAAACTGCTGATACTGAACTTATAGAACAGCAGGAAATGGATAATACGGATATTACAGCAGTTATGTTAGAGGAAGCAGTGCCTATGAGCGGAAGCGTTGACATAGACATAAATGTGGACGGTAAAATCAGGGTTATTACAAACACAGTATATATGAGAAAAGGTTCAAAAGTAACTTTTACATTATATGCTGACAATTCCGACAATAAGTTCAGAATCGGATTATTGGACAGTAAAAATAAAAAGGTTTTTGTAAATTCAAAAAGTGGAGAGGCTAGACATACATTTACGGTCAATACTTCCGGAGAATATAGACTTTTTATAGAGGGACTTGAGAATAAAAACATTCATATAACAGGAAGCATATATATAAAAAATTAAAATCATGCAAGCTTGTGTAGCAGATGTAATCTTGTAACATTAGGTGATTGCAAGAGCTGACTAAATCAATTTATTTATAAATAGTGAATGTATAATTTACTATAGGCACATAAGCAAAAATATTAATTTGATTTTAGTATTTTGCAAGTACCTGTAGCGATAAAAAATCTAAAGAAAGGAAAGGAGTACAATTTTTATGAAAAAGATAAATCCTATGAGGTACAAGAATGGAGATTATTATTTTGTTTAGTTTTGGAATGTTGCTATAATCAAGTATTTTTCGATATTTTAATACTGGCAATATAAAAGAATAGAAAAATATATATTTGAAGATTTTTATTAAGCAAGGAGGAATGCAAGATGAAAAAATATTTAAAAATAATGTCTCTGGTATTAAGTATATGTTTATTATCATTGAATGTTGGATTTAATACTTATGCCTCAGAGAATGATACGTTGTATTATCAGGGTGTTGCTATTGAACAAAAAGAACTATCAGAAGACACATTAGAGTGGTTAGATTGGTATAATTCTTTATCTCTGGATGAACAAGATAGCATTAATTATGAGCCAGTAGACTTACAAAAGCTGATTGTCAATTCTGAAGATATTATAGTATCCGAACCAGAACTAGGTGAATTAGGCATAGATGACATAGTGCCTTTTGCATTAGGAGCACCAGTATATAATCCAAGTTGGTGGAATAATAGAAATCGTATAAAGAGAGCTAATTGTTATGCCTATTCAATGGACATAATTCAAAATTTTGTAGGAAGATTACAGCCTGGTCAACTGTCAGGATGAACTTTTGAGGTATTATCTGAATCAAGTATCTTTAGTGCTGTTGTGCGTGATGGTTCTCGTTTAGGTGGAGGACGCTATATTAGAAGGTCAAGCTTAAGTGAACGTCCAGGTTCAGGAGAGTATAAAGTTGCTTTAGTCATTGCACCAGATAGGGATTACCATTGGTATGTACTTAACACTAATGGGTATTGGTCACACAAAAGAGGATATTTAAAAGTTACAAATGTAGATGCTAGTGGGAAAAGGATTACAAACCCTCAAACCTGCAACCGAAATTATGGAAATTTAAACTATTCAGTTTTCTGTGGCTTTTACATTGTAAAGAGAGGATAGAAATAGACAATTCAATTTTAACTAGAGAATATATTGATAGGTTAATACTTCTAAAAGGAAAAGAGAATATAAGTTGGAACGATTTTACAAAATTCACATACAAAGATATTGGAAGTGGGGGCTATGTATATGAATACCCAATGAAAAATAATGAATATTTATATATCATAGGTTATGACTTAAATATTAGTCCTAAATCCATTTATATTATTAGTGAAATAAAAGAGAAAATATCTATCAAATAATTACTTCTCAAAAGAGCTATATATAATCTCATATAGAGACAGGGTAGTTTTCTACCTTGTCTCTTATTTATAAAGGCATAGTAAAACTATATGATATTAATGCCTTTTGCTAAAGTTCTACTATGCAAAATGTAGAACTTTTTTTATTTTTCAAATTTATCTCAAAAACTTTGGCATTTTTGAAATTTCGTTGTTGTAGGTAGTGAAAGGGGAAACAGGAAATGTTCATAGTAAGAAAGTCATAAATCAAAGGGAGAAGAGCTGAATAAGGATTTTGAAATAGTAAAGGGCGGAAATATTGTAAAAGAAGTCAGAAAGCTTACTGATGAGGAGATGGATTCAAGGCTTAGACAGGTGGCAAGAATTGTAAAAATCGGTATGTTTATGGACAGATATCCGGCGGAGTTTTCCGGAGGGCAGCAGCAAAGAGTTGCAATTGCCAGAACACTTGCCACAAGACCTCAAGTATTGTTTATGGATGAGCCGTTATCAAACCTGGATGCCAAGCTGAGACTTGAAATGCGTTATGAGTTACAAAGGCTTCATGTGGAGACCGGAAGTACATTTGTTTATGTTACACATGACCAGATGGAGGCAATGACTCTTGCTACTCAGATATGTCTGGTAGAAAACGGTGTATTGCAGCAGTATGCACCGCCGCTGGAAGTTTACACAAGACCTGAAAATCTTTTTGTTGCGGACTTTGTAGGCAATCCTTCCATCAACTTTGTTGAGGCGAAGGGAACTCAGCAAAATGACGACAGTATTTCTTTGAATATTTTGGACGGAGTAAATGTAAAATTTATCCCGAATGAGAAAATAAAACTGGATGAGTGGTTTGATAAAAGAGATGATGATATTGCAAAAAGACATGAACATCACAAGGAACTTTTGAAAAGCAAAAACTTTGTTGAAAAGTTAAATAAGGATGAGGTATTTAAATATCATATAGCAAAGGTTATGGAGGAAGACAGCAGTATACAAACAGAGCCGGTACTTAGCAATGAGGATTTTGTGCTGGGTATAAGACCTGAAGCCATCGGTATTACATCTGATGACGGACTTAAGACCACAATCTACGGAGCAATGCCCACAGGTATGGAAAGTACTCTAAAGCTTAGATTCGGTGATTATCTTCTTACCGGTGTAATATTTGGAAATACGGCATATAAAATAGGTGAAAATGTCAATATAAATATAAATGGAGATGAAATATTAATATTTGACAGAAATTCGGGCAGAAGAATTGCTGCAGGCAGATTGGTTTTGGAAAATACTTAAATATTGCTTCATAAGTTTTAAAAATGCTTAAATATTGGTATTGACAAATAAAGGAAAGTTAAATATAATTATTAATTGTGACATTAGAGATTGATGCTTATTCCAATGCCCCGGAGAGCATTTATCCATATAAAGCGAAGTTAAAAGATTAATGGAGGTCAGTCAATGAAAACTTTTATGGCTAATCCGGATAAGATCGACAGAAAATGGTATGTTGTCGATGCAAAGGGAGCTACATTGGGACGACTTGCTTCAGAAGTTGCAAGTGTATTAAGAGGAAAAAACAAGCCGGAATTTACACCACACGCTGATTGTGGAGATTATGTTATTGTAATCAATGCTGCAGAGGTAAAGGTTACAGGTAAAAAGTTAGATCAGAAGATTTATTACAACCATTCAGAGTATGTTGGTGGTATGAGAGAGACAACACTTCGTGAGCTTCTTGCTAAGAAGCCTGAGAGAGTTGTAGAGCTTGCCATCAAGGGCATGCTTCCAAAGGGACCACTTGGTAGAGATATGTATAGAAAGCTTCATGTTTATGCAGGCGAGACTCATGGACATCAGGCACAGAAACCGGTAGTAATGGAAATTAAAGGCTAATAATCTTTAAGAAGGAGAATGGTATGGCTAACGATAAGTTTTACGGAACAGGTAGAAGAAAAAGTTCTATCGCTAGAGTGTATCTTGTGCCGGGAACAGGCAAGATAACAATAAATAAAAGAGATATTGATGAGTATTTTGGTCTTGAGACATTAAAGGTTGTTGTTCGTCAGCCTTTAGTAGCTACAGACAATGTAAATAAATTTGATGTACTTGTAAATGTTTGCGGTGGCGGTTTCACAGGACAGGCAGGCGCTATCAGACATGGTATATCAAGAGCACTTCTTCATGCGGATGAGGAATACAGACCAACTTTAAAGAAGGCAGGATTCCTCACAAGAGATCCAAGAATGAAAGAGCGTAAGAAATACGGTCTTAAATCAGCAAGAAGAGCACCACAGTTCTCAAAGAGATAATAAAGACACAAAATTATACCCGGTATATGCGAGGAAAACCTTGTATATACCGGGTTTTTCTTTGTTTGAAATTCTGTCTGATTTTGCGTACCGATAGTAAGATAGTAACTTACCGGTAACACTGTATTATGATCTTCCGTAAGACTTTTACAATCTTTTGTAAGATTGTCATATAAATGTTTAAGACATGCTTATATCTCAAATGTTACTTTAATCTTAAAAAAAATTAAAAATGCTATGGACAGATATAAAAAGGAAAGGTAAAATAATAATTAACAAAACAGTGTATATATAGTGTAAATTCATCAAGTATATTCATAAATTTTCATATAAAACATAAAATTTATAAATGACTGATAAAAATATCTTAATTTGTATAGTAAAAAACACTGGTTGCTTTAAGTGGGAGGACAAGATGAATAAGAGAATGGGTATTATTTTTGCAGTGATTCTGATTACTGCGATTATTGTAGGATGTACGGGATTTGGAAGAAAAAATGATAAGCCTGTAGTTCTTACACTTTGGCATGTATATGGAGGTCAGACAGATTCTCCTCTAAATCAGACAATTGACAGATTTAATGAGACCACAGGTAAGGAAAAGGGTATAAGGATACAGGTTACAAGTGTTTCAAATACCAATACTATACATGAAGCGGTAATTGCGGCTGCAAATAAAGAGCCGGGAGCCGCAGAACTTCCTGATATGTTTGTATCATATCCAAAGACTGTATTGTCTTTACCGGATAAGGATATATTGGTGGACTATAAGGATTATTTCAATGAGGAAGAGTTAAAGGCATTTATACCGGAGTTTATTCAGGAGGGAATGATTGATGATAAGCTTATGGTATTCCCTGTAGCAAAATCAACTGAGATTCTTTTTGTTAACAGAACATTGTTTGACAGGTTTTCAAAAGAAACCGGAGCTAAGGAAGAGGAACTTGCGACCTGGGACGGAGTGTTTAATATGGCAAAGCTTTATCAGAAATGGTCAGATGATAAAACACCTGATATTGCAAATGACGGAGGGAACTTTTTTGTTCATGACTATCATTTTAATTATTTTCAGGTGGGATGTGAGTCTTTAGGCGAGGATTTCTTTTCGGATATAGCTGATGGAGGAAAGCTTGCATTCGGTGAGAAGTTTAAACAGATTTGGCAGCCGTATGCAAATGCCGCAATATCAGGCGGTGTATGGCTTCGTGACGGATATGCAACAGAGCCGCTGCGAACAGGAAAGGCTATAGTTAGTGTGGCTTCATCTGCAAGTGTTTTATACTATGAAGATGTGGTGACATATGAGAATAATATATCTGAACCTATAGAAGTCATATCATACCCTGTGCCTATCTTTGAAAACGGAAAAAAGATGGTTATGCAAAGAGGTGCCGGATTTTGTACCGTAAAATCCACTAAAGAGCGTGAGAAGGCTGCAGCTGAATTTTTAAAATGGCTTACAGAGCCTGAGAATAATATTGAATTTGTAGTTAAAGCCGGCTATATGCCTGTGACGGAGAAGGCATTTGAAGAATTGCCAAATGCGTCTGAAAAGCTTGAAAATCTTAAGTATAGGAGCTTATATGAGGCTTTAGCAAAAACCAAGAAAGATTATACTTTCTATGTTGCACCACAACTGCCGAATTATCTTGATTTGGAGATGCATTTTGAAAAAAATGTCAGACTTGAACTTTCAAGAGTAGAGCAAGAGTATAAGGATGCTTTGCAAAATAATACTCAAACCGATATAAATACTTATATTGAGGAGGCATACGAAAATCTGGTGCAGGCTATGAAATAACCCGGAGATAAAATATGGACCTGAAAAATGAAATAAATAAGCCTGTAAATACGAAAAAAACATCTATTCTTGATATATTTAAGGGAACAAGCAAACAGAGCCGGTCAATGCGAAGCAAGCTTATGTTATATTTGTTCTGCCTGGTGTTGGCAGGTACAGGTATACTGCTGTTGCTATTGGTGGCAGGTGGTGTTTTTTCAGAGAGTGGAACCAGACTGGAACAGTACTTACAAGTACATTTGCAAAATCAAAAAAAGGATATAAAGGAGAGGGTGGATCTTTTTACGACCAATGGTATAGATCTGTCAAAGCGGCTTTCAGGATTTTTGGAAAGAGAAGTGCTATCCTATCCCTATGATATAAAATCACTTGATAACAATGAGGTTGAGCTTAGAAAGATGCAGGAGAATATGTATCTCTTGCTGGAGAGTAAGCTTCATGTTACAAGGGCAAGCGGAGTGTTTGCGGTATTGGATACTACAGTCAATACCTCTGCTCCCGGAGCTGAACATTCACGCAGCGGTGTATATTTAAGAATTGCAAATATAAGCGGAAATGTTTTGGAAGATGATGTTTTTTTGTTTCGAGGAAATCCCAATGTAGCCATGCAGAATAAAATACAGATTCATAATCGCTGGAATATGGAATTTGATATACAAAACATGGATTGGTATAATGAGCAGATTTCAGCTGATAATAAAAAGTCGCTTTCAGAAAACTATTTATGGATCAACAGACAGCATTTGGAGGATACATGGGAAAATTGTATATTCTTAACTATACCGATTGTCGGAAGTGAGTCCGGCAGATATGGAATATGCGGTCTGGAAATAAGCAGCCTGTTGTTTAGATTAAGCTATCCCAAATATGAAAGTAAATATGGTGATATGGTGACAATAATTGCCCCTACAGATCAGGGTAAACTATTGGTATCTGACGGATTATGCGGTTCTCAGGGCAGCAGTTATATAAATGAGAATGAAGATCTCTTTATCGATCCCGGTAAAACATATAATACTTATTTTAATGCACAGGGAAAATATATAGGAATACAGCAGCCTATCGACGGAGTATTTGACTTACAGGGAAGACAGTGGTCTGTTGCGGTACTCGTTTCATATAACAGCTTTAAGGAACAGGAAAGATATGAGAAACTGGTTCTGGTAATTATTTTAATGATGTTCAGCCTTGTTATGCTTTTGATATCATTTATAATATCCCGTAGATTTGTTAAACCTATTGAGAGAGGAATTGAAAATTTAAAAACAGAAGATTTTTATAAAACCCAAAATCACTCAGGTATCAAAGAAATAGATATACTTGCCGAATTCTTAAAAACAAAAGAGGAGCAATATAAGAACAAGGGAGGGGCATTGCCTAAGGAGGTAGAAGAACTTTTTGATCGTTTTATAGAAAATTCAAAGGAGCTGACCTCATCTGAGAGAAATATTCTCGGATACTATGCCAAGGGGCATGAGATTTCCGAACTTCCGGATTTGCTTTGTATCAGTTTAAATACGGTTAGAAAACATAATAGAAATATCTATATGAAACTGGAAGTAAATTCAAAAGACGAGCTACAGATATATCTTGATCTGCTGATAAGATGCGGAAGAATAAATGAAATAATATAGAGGTAAATACACTGCATATATGCATAATTAATGTGATATGTGGTGTATTTTTTTATGCAAAACATTGGTATTCAATAGATAGTATTTGAAAAACGAACTTAAAAGTATCCGTCGGATAATATATTTTAAAATAAAAAAGTGATATGAATAGTATAAGCGGTAATTGAGTTTATGCCGGATATAAAATCAGGCAAAAGATTTTATTTTAGGCAGGAGAGCTATGGTAGGTTGAGGCCTTTATAAGAGTAGAGGAGATTTCAAAGTCTGAGCTCTTTTTATTTATAATAAGTGGATTTTAAGTAAATTTACACGAGTGGAGGGGTAAAATGAAGATTAAAAAGAAAATAAAAAAGAACCTGCCGGTAACACTACTACTTATATTTATTATACTTATATCGACATCCTGTATAATAACAGATAAAAACGAAACAAAGTCTGCAAAAGAAACTACCGAAAAAGAAAGTAAAAAAAGGATGAACAAAAGACTAAGGATAAAAAGAAAGATAAAGAGAATAAAAATTCAGTATCCGAGTTGCCCTATATCCTTTTAGAAAGAACAGGTGAAGGACATTTTGATGAGGACTTTAATTATTTGTATATTATTCATAATGTACATCTTAAATTAGAGCAGACAACAAAAGAGTTCGAGCCGCTTATCAAGGCATTTGATAAGTATAATAAGGAGGCGGATGAAGTATATAAATATGAGCTTATGGAATTGGCATCCCCTCCACAATATACAGAGGAAGAAGAGTCGGAATATGGACAAATAACCCCAAGTGTGGGAACATCCACATATATTATAAGAGCGGATAAGGCTGTAGTAAGCATAGTAAATTATAAAAATGCCTATTATGGAGGCGGAAGTATTGAATATCTAAGATACTCCACCAATTTTGATACAGCCTCAGGTAAGGAACTTGCATTTTCAGATGTGGTAAAGGATGAAAATAAATTCTTAGAACTGGCAGATGCAAGAGCAAAAGAATATTATGATGATTTAAAACCTTCTGAGAGAATAAAAGAGGATGGAAAAGAGCTTACTTGGACTATAGGCTCTGAGGGAGTATCATTATATTTTGATATATATGAGCAGCAAGCATATGAAGAGCTGCCAAGGATTGTAACAGTTTATTTTGATGAAGATAAAAGTATATTTAATCCCAAGTATACAAAGGCGGAAGGTGAATATGTGACTCCGCTTGTAAAGGGAATGAAGCTGGAACTTGATATTGACGGTGACGGCAAAAGGGAGTCTGTATATGCCGATAAAATACTAAGTGAAGGTCCGGAAGTTTATGACAGTATGTATTCGGGAATAAAAGTTACAGTCGGAGATAAGGAGAGTAAAAGAATCGAGGGCTATGACTATGAGGCATATATAATTAAAAAATCAGGTAAATACTATATGTATGCATTTATGAGTGAATTGGATGATGCAAAATTACTGTATATAGTAGATCTTTCAAATATTGATCAAATTGAAGATGAAAACCTGTATGTAAGTATCGGAAACAGAGAGAATGATTGGAAAAGAAGTGATGGTGTAGAAAAATTTTACAGCCTGAATGAAACTTTTACCAACCCCGATTTTTTTATGGGATCATTCAGATATGATGTATTGGGTACAAATACCTGTATGACAAAGTGGACTATAAAAGATGATGCCTATCCTGAGGCGGGACAAAGATATAAACTTACAGATAACAGTGTATTGCATACAAAGACAGATATATCCTGTACCGAGGTTGACGGAAAAGGAAATGAAAAGAATGAAGCGACCATACCAAGTGATTCCTATATATTATTGCTATACACAGACAAAGAGTATGTGGATGTAAGAATTATAGATGAAAAATATGTAGATGAACTCGAGTGGGGAGGAGTTGAAGAGAGGTATTTTGAACTTAATGACAAAAGCCTTTCAGATTATGAAGGCAGCTGTTATAGATTCAGGCTTGAAAGTGATGAGTATGGCCGGGATAAAAAGGTGAATGGAATAAATATAAATGAGCTTTTTGAAGGTTTATCATACTCTTCATAGCTTTAGATTATGTGTTGTATATCATATAGGAGAAATATAATGAGATATAGAAAACTATGGTTTTTTGCTATATTAGTTATGTTGATTATTGCATTTTCAACATCATGTAAAAAGCCGGATAATGACGGTGTGAGGGATGAAAAATTATCTGTTGAAAAGGAAAGTGAAATTGAAGAAGAAACTAAAAAGGATGAACAAAAAGATTTCGTATTAGAAAAAGAGGGTAAAAAGAAAAAAACAATCAAACATACCTCATATAATTTTGAAGGAAATAATAGAGGAATGTAATGATGATGAGATTGGCAGCTCGTTGTACAGAATAAGAAACAATATGCTTCAACTAAAGGATGAAGGAAAAGATTTTGAAGCGCTTAACAATGCCTTTAAAGAATATAATAAAGAAGTAAGCGAAAAAATGGTATATACAAAGGAGTCTATGGATGAGCTGGCAGAGAGTGAAAAATCCAACAGACTCTCAGGATTTGGAGAACATACAAGATTATATGAGACCGATACATATATAATGAGGGCAGATAATGTTGTAGTAAGCATACTTAATTATACAGAGTATGATTATACAGGTGGGAATCCGGGGTATATAAGAAGTTCAGCCAACTTTGATACTCTTAGCGGAGAAAATATAAAATTCACCGATGTGGTAAAGGATGATGAAAAATTCTTTGAAATGGTGGATAAGAGGGCAAAAGAAGATTATGAAGAAAGTAATATCACAAAGCCTTCACAGTATGCTAAGGAGATTAAAGAAGACGGCTATAATGATCTTGTATGGACAATAAGTCCCATGGGAGTTACCGTATATTTTGATACGGAGATACTTGGGAAAAATACGGATGGTCCACAGGTTATTACGATTTCTTTTGAGGAAGCGAAGGATATATTTGAGCCAAAATATATATATAAAGAGAAAGACTATGTATTTCCTGTAGTGGCGGGAAATATGAATCTCCATTTTGATATTGACGGTGACGGAAAACAGGAAAATGTGTCTGTAGATCCTGTTTATAATCAGAATGCAGAGACTCTTGAGATATATGAAACGGGATTAATGGTATATGGAGGAAAAACCGGAGAAAAGGAAATATCAGGTTATGATGGAAGAGCCTATCTGGTAAGAAAAAATGATAATTACTATATGTATGTATTTATTGTAGATGAAATAAGTGCTCTTTACAGTCTGGACCTTAAAGGTGCAGAGGCAGAAAATGATTATGATATGCTAAGCCTGAGTATCAGAGATAACTCATGGGAAAAGGATGGGAATATCGAAAGGTATGAAGCATTAAAAGAAACATTTACAGATACAAAATCTTTTATGGTGGAAACAATGGGTTATCTACTCGGTACTGTGATAGCAGAAAAGGAATGCTGTGTAGGAGATGAAGGTAAGCCTGAGATAAGCAGCGAGCGTGGAAAAGTTTCATCAGAGATTGCTTTGTATACATTAAGGGATATTGAATGTATGGTGGTGGATGAAAAAGGTAATATAAAAAGTGAAGATGTTGTGGTACCGGCGGATTCATATATTTTGCCAATCTATACCGATAATGAGAAATTTGTGGATGTAATAACTATAGATGAAAAATATCTGGATGTCTTTGGAGAAGAAGGGGACAGATACTTTATATTAAACAAGAATATTTTTTCGGATTATGAGGGGTATTGCTACAGAATAATGGTTGAAACAGATGAAGAAGGATTTAATAAGGTCAACGGAGAAGATTTGGAGAAAATCTTTGAAGGGATAATGTATGCAGGATAAAATGATGATTAAAGGCAAATATATTTTAAAATAAAAGAGGAGGGATGATATGCGTTATCAGATTGAGGGTGGAAACCTTCCGGCAGTGGTTATAGAGCTTGAAACCGGCGAGGTTATCATTAGCGAAGTAGGTGGAAGGACATGGGCAAAAGGACCTATAGAAACAGACACCAAAGCAACGGGAGGAATAGGAAAGGCTATTGGAAGAATGTTTAGCGGTGAAAGCTTTTTTATGAGTCATTATACTGCGAAGGGGCATGCTGAAATAGGTTTTTCTTCATCCTTTGCCGGAAGTATCATTGCAAAAGAACTTAAGGCGGGAGAAAGTATAATCTGTCAAAAATCAGCATTTCTTTGTGCAACATCTGAAGTCAGTCTTTCCATTCACTTCCAAAAAAAGATAGGTGCAGGGTTCTTTGGAGGAGAAGGCTTTATAATGCAAAAGGTAACAGGACCGGGAACTGTATTTTTAGAACTTGACGGATATGTAAAAGAGTACGATCTTAATCCGGGAGAACAGGTAGTATGTGATACAGGATTGATCGCACTGATGGATGAGAGCTGTACTATGGATGTAGTAGTTGTAAAGGGAATTAAAAATAAATTCTTTGGAAGTGAAGGACTGATAGATACCGTAGTAACAGGACCGGGAAAGGTGTATATTCAGACAATGTCATTGCCAAGGCTTGGAGAGATGTTGACTCCGTTTATAAAAATCAGTAAACAATAAATATTATAAAGAAGGGTAAAAAGATGAAGAAAACATTTGGAATGAAATTATCGGGTTTTGTATGGATGCTTTGTGGAGTAATACTATTATCTATGTTGCTTGCAGGTTGTACAGGTAAGGCGGCAAAATCATCAGATGCAGGATATTATGTACTGGATTCTGCAAGTATGGAAGGTGCGGAGCTGAAAAAAGAAGAACTTGAAGGGCTCGGTATGGCATACTATATAGTATTTAACGATGACGGCAAAGGTATAGCCAACTTTGACGAACCGACAGAAATAGAATGGGGAGACGGTAAATTCAGTGCTGACGGCGAAACTATCGAATATACCATCGAAGGTGATATTTTGACGATAGAAATCGAAGAATATACTATAAAATTTAAGCGAAGCAATGAAACACCACCGTCAGTATAATAAAAAAAGAATTCAATGGCATGAATCTTTAAAAATAGGGAGGCTCTAAGTGAGTCTCTCTATTTTTGTATCATTTGTGAAATGGATGTCTGATTTTTGCTTTTTTAGGATTTGCTTATATACTGATAGGTATACCTGTAAAGCCACCTGTATTCACAATAGACGGTACAAAAATCATCGTAAGCAAAACAAAAGTGTCTGAGCTGTTGGATAGCGGATTTGATATTTATATAAGGGAAGATAATTCTTCATACAAATATGAGGAATTATTGACAGACGATTCGTTTATTAAGTATGAAAAAGGTCAAAATATAACCATAGAAAAAGGCTATCGACGGAATGGTGAATCAATGGAAAATATGCCCTATTTACTGGTGAAAGACGGAACTGTTATTGCAGGTATGGACTTTTATGGAAGTATGAAAGAAGATATGGATATAGAAGACTCTAAAGTTATTCATATTTGTATGGATGAGAATTGTGTAGCATCATCAAAGGAAAAATTCATTGATATAAAATTTGAAAGTATGAATTTACTTGATAAATTGGAACTTGAGGCAGTAAAAGAGGTATTTGGCAAAAAGTTATGGCTAATACCAAGCGGATATAATGATGATACAACAGATTTTGTATATGGAATAGCATGGCGTACCAATAGTGACAGTTTATTTTGGAACGAGTATTATTGCTATATTCGTTTTGATGAAAACAAGAAAATGAGGGAATTTACGCTATCAACAAGTATAGCAAGAGATAAAAAGTAAAGCGGTAATTTTATGATTGAGAGTGATAGAATAATTGCGTTTTTTTGGTATTTAGGATATATTATTGTAAGTATAAATTATTTTATCAAGCATAGGAGATTCATATGGAATTAAAGCAGGAACTTATAATAGTCTTGGACTTTGGAGGTCAGTATAATCAATTAGTTGCAAGACGAGTAAGAGAGAATAATGTATATTGTGAAATCTATTCATATAAAACACCTTTGGAAGAAATAAAGAAGAAAAATCCAAAAGGTATAATACTTACAGGAGGACCGGACAGTTGTTATCTGCCTGATTCAGCCACATATTCAAAAGAACTTTTTGCACTCGGAATTCCTGTGCTTGGGCTCTGCTACGGAGCACAGCTTATGCAGCATCTCCTTGGCGGAAAGGTAGAAAGAGCCGATATAAGAGAGTATGGCAAAATACAGCTTACAGTGGACAAGTCAGAAAGTGAATTATTTGAAAATGTACCAAAGGAAAGCATAGTATGGATGAGCCATACCGACTATATAAGTAAGCTGGGTGAAGGTTTCGAAATAACATCACATAGCAAAGACTGTCCTGTGGCAACATATGAAAATACAGAAAAAAAATTATATGGAATTCAATTCCATCCTGAGGTACTACATTCAGAGTACGGCTCAGTGATTCTTGGAAATTTTATAAAGAATGTTTGTAAATGCGAATGTAACTGGAAGATGGATGCCTTTGTAGAGAGCAGCATAAAGGCAATCAAGGAAAAAGTAGGAAATGGCAAGGTTCTATGTGCCCTTTCAGGTGGAGTGGATTCATCAGTTGCGGCAGTAATGCTAAGTAAGGCAGTAGGAGATAACCTCACCTGCGTATTTGTAGATCACGGACTCCTTAGAAAGAACGAGGGAGATGAGGTAGAGGCGGTATTTGGACCTAACGGCAACTACAAGTTAAACTTCATCAGAGTAAATGCGGCAGAAAGATTCTATGCAAAGCTTGCAGGTGTAAGCGAGCCTGAAAAGAAGAGAAAGGTAATAGGCGAGGAGTTTATCAGAGTATTTGAAGAGGAAGCAAAAAAAATCGGTAAAGTAGATTTCCTCGTACAGGGAACCATCTATCCTGATATAGTAGAATCAGGACTTGGAGGTGAGAGTGTAGTAATAAAATCCCATCACAATGTAGGAGGACTCCCTGACTATGTAGATTTCAAAGAAATCATAGAGCCGCTTAGAGATCTCTTCAAGGATGAAGTAAGAAAAGCCGGACTTGAACTTGGTATTCCAAAACATCTTGTATTCCGTCAACCATTCCCGGGACCGGGCCTTGGCATAAGAATTATCGGTGAAGTAACCGCCGAGAAGGTAAAGATAGTGCAGGATGCAGATGCCATATACCGTGAGGAGATAGATAAGGCAGGGCTTTCAATGGAAATCAACCAGTACTTTGCAGCCCTTACCAATATGAGAAGTGTAGGAGTAATGGGTGACTACAGAACCTATGACTACGCCATAGCTCTCCGCGCCGTAAAAACAATAGACTTTATGACAGCCGAAGCCGCAAGACTCCCTTGGGAAGTACTTGAGAAGGTGACCAACAGGATTATCAATGAGGTAGACCATGTAAACAGGGTACTCTATGATATCACAAGCAAGCCACCGGGGACGATTGAGCTTGAATAAAGGTTTATATGCAATTTTAAGAGAAAAATATAAAGTAACAAGTGTTGGCATAAGAATACAAAAAGAATTTTCATTAAATCAATTTTGATAAGAACAAATGAAAAAGAAAATATAATTCCGAAAGATGGGATTATATTATTAGATTCAGTAGATGTAATAATCAAAAGGCATTTATATTGCTTAGACAAATAAGAATAAAAGCTTAGTTGGGTGTTACTTTGGAGGTACTTTAAAATGACTGAAATCAATAGAGGTTCGGAATGGAGAAAATGGGATTTACACATTCATTCCCCATATACAGTTGTAGATGGTAATGGTTTATATAAAGGTGTAACAGATGATGATTTTATAAAAAAAATATGTGAAGAAAAGATATCTGTTGTTGGGTTGACTAATTATTTTAAGTTTAGTGAAAGAGATTATGAATTAACAGATAAATTAAGAGCTAAGGGTATAACAACCTTTATGAATTTGGAGTTTAGGTTGACCAATTTTAATGACGATAAGATGTTATCAGATTATCATGTGATTTTTAGCGATAAACTGTCAAGAATAGAAATAGATAATTTTTTATCCAATTTAGATATAAGTGTTGGTAGTTGTAAGAAGAAAATAAATTCATTAAAAGATGAAGAAATAAAGACAAATGCTGCGATTAGTTTTGAAGAGTTATTTAATACCTTACAAAATGAAAGTTTACACCTTAGAGGTAAGTTCCTAACTGCTTTTTTGAGCCGAGGGCATGGTAATAGTGTTTGTGGAAAGGGAAGAGGATATACTGTCTATGAGGAAATTGTACGTAAGTCAGATTTAGTGGTGCATTCTACTGACTTTAAGGAAACGCTTGAAAATGATAAATTGTATTGGTTAGGGAAAACATCGCATAAAAATAAATATATAAAGCCTTTATTACAATCCAGTGATGCTCATTGCTTAGATGACATTGGATTTAAAATAAGGCAAGTGGAAGAAAAAAATAAAGATAAATATGGAGTTATTAAAAAAGGGAATAATTATTTTATCAAAATTCCTACATTTACTTGGATAAAATCTGATATAACTTTTGAAGGATTGAAGCAAATAATTTACGAACCTGAAGAAAGAATAAGATACGGTGCATCTAATCCGGATAATAAATCAAATTATATGGTGATTGATTATATTGAATACTATGAAGGTGAACGAACATACTTTAATAGTGGATTAAATGCAATAATAGGAGGTAGGAGTACTGGAAAATCAACTCTATTAAATTCAATTGCTAAATATCAAAAAAATAAAAATTTCGACTCAGATAAACATTATACATTAGAGAATGGTTATAAGATAGTTTGGGGAGATGGCACTGCAGATGTAGAAAGAATGGTCGAATTTATACCACAAGAATTTATGGTTACTATTTCGACAAATCGAAAAATGCTCAATGATCTTTTAGGAGAAATAATATCTAAAAAAAATATGGATATTGAAGAAAGAAAATATAAAGAAAAGATAGAAAATATTAACAATGATATAAATTCTGTACTAAACGATTATTTTGCTCAATTATCTTTACAGAAACAGTTAATAAAGCCTGAAGGCGATAAAGTAGCTGCGAACAGTTCAATAGTAACTATAAGCGAAAATATAGAGAAAATAAGATTAGAAAATCAATTTAGTGAAGAGGATAATAAAAATTATAAATATGTGTCTGATAAACTAAACTCCCTATTAATAGAAATTCAAACGTTAAAATTAGAACAAGAACGATTGATGGAAATAAAAGGATTCGATTTTTCAGTAAGCATTGGACTAAATCAGATTAGCTCTAAGAATCAGTGCTTGATTGAAGAAAAATTAAAAAATATAGAAGAATCTTCCACAAAACAGTGGATAACATTAATTGAAAAGCTAATTGCTGAAGTTGAAGATCAAATTAAAACTGGAAATGATGAACTTGAAGCATTAAAAGCATCAGATATATATTTAAAAGGAAAAAACTTAGAATCAAAAAATGAAGAATTAAAACAATTGGAAGTACAATTGGAAACTCATAAAAAAGTAGTAAAAGAATTTGAAGCATATTATGAAAACTATAATCTGGCTGAAAGAATACTAGAAGAAAAATACAATTCAATTTTAAGCCTTTTCGATCAGTATCACGAAGCGATACAGAAATTTAAAACTAATTTTACAATTCAAGAAAGTGATCTTAAGATAGAAATAAAAGTGTCAACACTTGATTTTGAAGAAAAAATCGACTATTTGAATGCAAGAAATTCTACAAACAACACCTTTATAGAAAATTTTAATAATAATATTAAAGAATTTGATGCAAAAACTTTTAAGGAGTTTTTTAAAGCGTGGTTGAGAGATAGTAAATTTTCATTCAATCGAAACAAAAATATTGATGACTTGTTGAAAGATATAGTTACAACGAATTGGTTTAGTTATGATTATATGGTCACATATCAAAATGATGAATTTCAAGATATGTCTCAAGGAAAAAAATCATTCGTAATTTTGAAATTATTGCTTGAATTTAGTGATGACAAAAAACCTGTTTTAATTGATCAACCAGAAGATAGTTTAGATAACCGGGCTATTTATTACGAATTAAGAAATTACTTATTAAGTACTAAAAATAATAGGCAAATAATTGTTGTAACACATAATCCTAATATTGTTGTTGGTTCCGATACGGAGAATATTATTGTTGCCCACCAGCAAAGTAATCTGGAAAAAAATATAAATGGTAAAAAATTTCAATATATTAATGGTTCTTTGGAGAATACTCATGCACGCAATGAATCATGCGAATTTATTTTAGAATCACAGGGAATTCGAGAACATATTTTTGATGTTTTAGAAGGGGGTGAAGAAGCGTTTACAAAGCGTGAGCAAAAATATAACTATACAAAAATTATATAGATGGGACTGGGACGGGTAAAAAAATCTAAAAACGAGCTTAAATTAAATAAATTTCCCAGCACTCAACAAACGCAAAGCCTTTATTTTGAACGGCTTTGAATGTAGTGAACAGTAGAAAAAGAAGAGCTTGAATAAACAAAAAACGCCACAAA
>GL890589.1:89189-124973 GCA_000209465.1 Lachnospiraceae oral taxon 107 str. F0167
TAGTAAATACAAGGGTTTAGTGGCGTTTTTATACGTAGTTTGAGTACATAATGAATACGAACTTTATTTTAAGCTTTTATTTTAGTGTGAATAATCTTATAGAGGTTTTAGTAATCAAAGATTCTTTCCAAAGGTCATTTCATTTGGACTTGTACAAATTTTGCACAAGTCGAATGTTACTTTAATTTATTTTTTGTAAATATGTTTTTATATATCTTGGTATTACATATCGATTCAATTTTCTCTATCTTAGTAGAAAACTCTGTATATATGGAACGGTTTAATTTTCAATAAGAATGCTTATGTATTAAATAATATTTCATATTTAAGATGAGATATTTAATCTCATCACAGGATGTATAGTTACATGAATTACAAAAAGTTGTGCTTTCACTATCTTATATGCTATAATTAAAATAGTTTTTTGAGTTGCTGTATGGGCGTTTCTTATAAAAAATCTTGAATCCATTTGATAGAAAGAATATGAAAAGAACTGATTTGCTCAAACTTATCAAAATTACATCGAATGTTTTAGCTAATATGGGTAAAGCTGAATATATATAATATAAAAATATCCGAGGCAGTGAATATGTCTCAGAGAGATATAGCTTAGTTTGTGGAGGATCAGAACATGAAAGATGAGAATACTTTGATACCTATAGACGAAACAAATATACCGGATATGATTTATACTATTCGAGGACGACAGGTTATGATAGATAGTGATTTGGTCGGTTTATACCAAGTTACAACAGGTAATTTGAATAAAGCAATGAAAAGAAATACCGCAAGGTTTCCTGAGCAGTTTTGTTTTCAATTAACAGAGTTGGAATATCAAAACTTGAGGTTCCAAAATGGAACCTCAAGTACAAACAATGCGCATGGCGGAAGACGATATATGCCCTATATTTTCACAGAATGGGGGATTGCAATGTTGTCTGCCGCACTTAAAAGTGATATTGCAGTGGATGTAAGCATAAAAATCATGGATACTTTTGTTAGAATGCGTAACTTCTTTATTTCAAACAAAGATATGTTTTCTCGCCTTGATAGAGTAGAGTTAAAACAACTAGAAACAGATAAGAAATTTGAAGAAGTATTCAACTACATTGCAAGCAATACAGAGGTAAGGCAGAAGACTTTCATGATAGATTTTTGATTATTGATGATAAAGAGGGCTATTTAATAGGTGCATCCATAAAAGATGCAGGTAAGAAAAGCTTTGCAATAACAAAGATTGAAAAGACGTAAATATAGTTCGGGATTTGATTAAAAAAGTGGGGAATAAAGATATAAACCTTAAGTAATAAAAATCTTTTTAAAAGAAGAATAGTGATAAAAATACCTTTAATCACTGCTTGTACCACCCTTTGGTGGAGGAAAGGAGCATAAAATGACAGATGAAAAATTAGTTCAAATGGGATTGAATGGTAAGGATTCTCTAAAAATGATTTTATCGGGATATGTTGAAAATGATAAGAATAAGAATGATGGAGAAAAAGTAGGTGTAGTTTCTGTTATGTTTGTGTCTGAAAACAAGGAACTTGTAAGTAAAAAAATGGAAGAATTTGAAGCAAAATATCCTGAAAGATATTTTATGGTGTACAGTGTTCCACTGGATACTGAACTGGAAGAATTAAACCATTATCCATCAATTGCCATTTTTGAAAGTGATTTAAAGTAGAATTTTTGGTGATTTGGCAATTGTAATATAATAGATATGTTAATATACAAAAATAGATTTATTTTACAGTAAAAATGATATGAAAGGTTTTGCAAATGAGAATAGCAGTAAGTGCTTGTTTACTTGGAGAGAACTGCAAATATAATGGCGGGAACAATTATAGTGAAAAGTTAGTTGATTATATTAAAGGTAATGATGTGTTGTCTGTCTGCCCTGAGGTCATGGGAGGACTACCGGTACCAAGAGAATCGGCGGAAATTGTGAATGGCGTGGTAAGTCATAAAGACGGTACCTCAGTTGATAAAGAATTTAGAAAAGGTGCAAAAAAAGCATTGGAAATAGTAAAAGAAGAAAATGTAGATCTTGTTATACTGCAATCAAGGAGTCCATCATGTGGAGTTAATTCAATATATGACGGTTCTTTTTCAGGCAAGCTGATTTCCGGTAAAGGAGTATTTGCGGATTTACTGCAAAAGAATGGGATAAAGGTGATGGACATTGCGGATTTATAGATACTTTGGCTTGTAAGTACAATATATATATATTTTGCTTTGGAAGTACTGAACATTAAGTATGCATATACTAAGCATTGCATAGCCTGTAAATATTACGGAAAAGCTA
Organism: Lachnospiraceae oral taxon 107 str. F0167; assembly: GCA_000209465.1. Classification (GTDB taxonomy): domain Bacteria; phylum Bacillota; class Clostridia; order Lachnospirales; family Lachnospiraceae; genus Lachnoanaerobaculum. The sequence goes on from GL890589.1 coordinate 91,495, forward strand.
ATTGCAAAGGAGATTTATGAGAAAAGAGTTTGAAATAAATAATTGAATGAAGGATACTTATAACTTTCTTTGCAATTAAGATGATAATTATGTATAAAGATAAATTTAGTATTTATGAGGTGTTAAGTTGGAGAATTGTGTTTATATTATTTCAGGACCGCCTGCTGTGGGGAAAAGCAGTGTAAGTAATGAGTTGGCTTATACTTATGATAAAAGTGCCGTTATAGAAGGAGATATGATTTATCTGATGATTAGAAGCGGTTTGGTGGCACCGTGGGAAGATAAGGGCTATTATATGGATTTGCTTTGGGATAATATAATAAGTATTACCGATAATTTAATTAAAAGAGATATTACAGTAATAATAGAATATGTAATATTTAAGGAGCAAATTAAAAAAATTGAAAGTTTTTTAAAAGCAAGGCAAATAAAATTAAAATACTGTGTTCTGTTGGCAGAAGAACAGACACTTAAAGAAAGAGATTTATCAAGAAAAGAAATAGAAAGAACCGGTGATTTATCAATTAGATCAAGAGAGGAGTTTTTATCTAAAAATATCAGCAGTGATAATTTACTTTATACGGATAATTTAGACATTAAAGAAATTGCTAATATAATAAAATCTTCAGATAGATTTTTTGTTTAAGAGTTATTATAAATTTTGAATTCATATCTAAAAGTATAGGATAAAGGAGATTTAATACTTGGGAGCATACAGAAAGTTTTGTATTTATACTTTGCAAAGATGGAGAAAATGTTATAGTCAAAACACATGGTTTTTTATGCATACATTATTGAATGCTTTTAAGGATGAGGATTTTAGGTATAATAATTTAAATGTATATTATAAAAATGGAAGTTATGTTATAGTAAAGGAATAATTATTAAAAGGTAAAATCTATAACACAGGATTTGCAAAAATATACTAAAAATAGAAGGATTTATAAATAATGGGTATAAAAGTAAAAGATTATTATAATGTTCCTTATCTGGAAGAACTTGCCGATAAGATTTCGGCAGAAACTAAGGATTTTAATAAAGAGAAATTTTTTGAATTAACTAAGAGCAGTATAGAGGAGCTTGAATTTAATCAAAGGCAGGAGCTTGTAGCAAAGGCGCTACATGAAGCTTTTGATGCAAAATATAGTGATATAATTGCTGTTTTTACCAAGATTTTAGGTGATGAGTTAAGGGGTAATAGCGGTGCATTTACTGAAGGCTGGTGGTTGTGGCCAATCGGTAAATATGTTGAACTTTATGGAGATGAGTATTTTGATGTGAGCATAGCTTTCAGCAAGGAACTTACAAAAAGATTCACCTCAGAATATTGTATGAGACCTTTGATTAAGAAGGAGCCTGATAAAGCGTTGAAGATATTAAAGGATTGGAGTAAGGATGAGCATGAGAGAGTTAGAAGGCTCTCAAGTGAATGTTTAAGGATAAGACTGCCATGGGCAAAAAAGCTCTTCACCGCACTGGAATACTTTGATGAGTATTTTGAGATTTTAAGTAATTTAAAGGATGATAGGGACAAATATATACAAAAAAGTGTGGCAAACAATTTAAATGATTTGTATAAGGAAGATTCGAATAAATTTTACCTTATAATAGATACATGGAAGAAGGAAAATATCAGTAAAGAGTGTGAGTGGGTTATAAAACATGGTTCAAGGAATGTAAAAGAATGATAGATAAATAAAATCACTAATATTTATAAGGCATTTATTATTTGTATATTACGCACAAATAATAAATGCTTTTTTGTTGTATTTGTTGGTATCCATCAGATAATATTTGAGTATTTGCCCGTAAACTATCCGCCGGATAATATACTTCAGATAAAAAAGGTGTTATGAATAACCTAAGAGTTTATTGGAGGTCCTGCTTTACAAGTTAAGTAAGAGGATTTGATGGAGCGATATGCAGTGGATTTAAGATCTCAATGGACTTATTAGAGATTACAGCTCATATCAGTTATGGAGGTGGTACTAAAAATAAAATAATAATATGTAACTAAAATCAAAGAGGAATTTAGAGGCTGTATTTAGAAATTATTTTACGGAATCTAAAAATAAAAAGGAAAGGATCAAATGTATGGAACAGATAAATAAAACTTATATAAATATTCTCAAGGTAATATTTTTTATATTTTTAGTATTAGCCTTTCTGAGCGTATTCACAAAAATATCGTATGCCATGATGGGAGGAGTAATAGGTGTTTTTGAATATAAGGATGAGAATAATGCTTTGATAAAGACCGATCAAAAAGGTATGAACAGTGTAGGTGGTATAACTGAGTATGAAGTATTGCTTGATGATGAATTTAGAGTAAATGGAAAAGTGTATAGAACAGATATAGTTCAAAGTGATATTGATCCTTCAAGAGGCACTTATAATCCTATAGATAATAAATTCAGAGCTAATGACGGACCGCATTGGCCGGTTTTCGGGCCTGATGTGACTATTGCACCACCATATACAGTGAGATGCACCACACAAGGATTTTCTTATAGTATCAGATATGTGGATGAAGCGGGTAATGAGCTTATACCATCAAGTTACGGAGTGGCTTACACTAATGAATGGAAGGATCTGACTATGGAATTTAGTGCGACTCTGTATGATCCGGGAACGGAGTATATAGTAAAGCAGCAGCAGGCATATCCTCCTGCAAATTATGTATATAATTCAGCTACTGATGCTAAGGTAATGGTAGGTCCGGACGCACCTGTCCAAACATATTATCTTATAAAATGTGTAAAAAAACCTGTACCGTTAAACTATACAATACATTATGTGGATGAATCAGGTAATACTTTGATACCGGATATAGCAGGAAGTATTCCTAATCAGGATATTATGACATGGATACCTTTAAATACTGAATTTAGTGCAACATTATATGATGCAGGAAATGTATACAAGATAAAACAAACACAAGTATATCCGGCATCAATATACAACTATATTTCAGCTTCTGATGCTAAGGTGTTGGTAGGAAGGGATACAGGCACAGGTAGTATCTATGATGATTTCAGAATAGTTTGTGAAAGGAAAGTTACACCGGGAACAACGCCAACACCGGGAACAACGCCGACACCTGGAACAACGCCAACACCGGGAACAACGCCAACACCGGGAACAACACCAACACCGGGAACGACGCCTACACCGGGAACAACGCCAACACCGGGAACAACGCCGACACCGGGAACAATACTGACACCGGGAACAACGCCGACACCGGGAACAACGCCTACACCCGGAACAACGCCAACACCTGGAACAACGCCAACACCGGGAACAACACCGACCACAGGACCTTTAGCATATACAATCAGATATGTGGATGAATCGGGAAATGCCTTGATACCTGATGTTACCGGAAGTATAGCTGACGGCAACACAATGAGATGGATACCTTTAAGTATGGAGTTTGTTGTAATCCCTGCCTCAGGAGATATTTCTATGAAAACTGTATATAAAGTAAAACAGTCACAAGTATACAGTAATTCAGTATATCAGTATAATTCATCAAATGATGCTAAAGTTTTGATTGGTAAGGATTTTTCCGGAACAATTCATAATAATTATACAATTGTTTGTGTAAAGGAAGACTCTACTAAAATACCGAATAAAATTAGTGATATAATTGAAACCGAGAAAAAGCCTTTGGCGACACCAAGTGATATAGTCACTATCAGACCGAACAGCAGAGGTACAGACGGTGATGATGACTCAGGCGGCAGCGGCAGTTCAGGAAGAGGTGGAAATTCAGGCGGTGGTGGCAGTACTTCCGGAATCAGAAAGAATCCGAATGACAGCTCTACATCTACAAAGGTAAAACAGGGCTGGATTTTAGAGAATGATACATGGTATTACTATTCCGGAACTTCAAGAAGTACATTGAAAAAGGGATGGCATCATGATCCTCAGGATGGTCGTTGGTATTATCTGGATCTGAATACCGGAGCAATGCTTATGAATTGGCAGTTGATAAATAATAATTGGTATTATTTTAATCCATATACACCTAAATGGACCTGGGAACTTAGAAATGACGGTGAATGGTATTATAAGAATCTTGAAAACTCAAGACCTCTTGGCTCAATGTATTCAAATGAGAAAACACCTGACGGATACAATGTGGATGGAAACGGTTACTATGTTCATTAAATGAAGTTTATTTATTAAAGTGACTTAATATTCCCATTTAAGAAGCGGTTTAGATATACAGGAGGGAGGGGTAGTGGATAGAAAATTGCAGGATGGCTTGATTGACTGTTCAACAGATAATGAAATAGTTTTTAAGGTATGCTGTGAAGAATGCAATAAAACACAGTTTGAAATCAGGAAAAGATTTTCCAAGGCAGGCATTACTCCTGAAAAAAAAGAAAAAATAATGTTTTATCATATTTTATATAAAAGAGAATGGGAAAAATTAAGGGATGATGCGATAAATAAATTAAATGAGCAGTTCAATATTTGCCCGATTTGTAAAAGAATGGTATGCGATAATTGCTTTCTTATATGTGATGAAGTTGATATGTGTAAGAGCTGTGCAAAGATTCTGGAAGAAAAGGGCAAAAGCGTTTCAGAATTGGAATAATAAAATGGCATGATTTTACAGAGCTACCACATAAGAATGTGGAAGCTCTGTTTTTACTATTATGAAAATCTTCCATTGGACATTTTATAGACCTCATCTGCCAAAGACATGGTGGATTTTCTATGTGAAACCAATACAATAGTTTTTCCGCTGCTTTCTTTTGAAAGCGATTTTAAGATAATTCCCTCATTTAAAACATCCAGATTGCTTGTAGGTTCATCTAAAAGCAGGAAATCACCATCATGCAAAAATGCTCTGGCAAGTCCGATTCGCTGCTTTTCACCATCAGATAAAGAATCACCAAGTTCACCAACATTTGTTTCATAGCCTTTTGGAAGGCTTGTAATAAAGTCATGAATACTTGCCTTTCTTGCGGCATTTTGAATTTCTTCCATACCGGCATTTTGCTTTGCGACTCGTATATTATCTGCAATACTGCCCTTAAACATAACTGTATCTTGAGTCACATAGCCTGTAATTTCACGAAGATTATCTATATTTATATTCTTTATATTTTTCTCTGAGATAAAAATTTTTCCTGCATTAACATCCCAGAATCTCATTAAAAGCTTTAAAAGAGTGGATTTTCCCGAACCGCTTACACCATGAATTCCAAGTACTTTACCCTTTTTTATATCAAGTGATACATTATCAAGTATAATTTCACTGTAATAGGAGAATTTCACATCTTCCAATTTCGCACCGTTAAACTGTATGCTCTCTTCTCCGGATACCTCATTAACGGCAGGCTCTTCTTCAAGAAGTGAAAGTACACGCTCTCCACATGCCAATGTTTGGTTTAAATTATTTGAAAGGGAGGATAATGCTACAGTAGGTCCAAAGGAGCTTATCATCGCAAGGGTTGCAATAAGCATTTGTGAAAAGTTTATACTTCCTGACCTGTATAAAACCAGCATACTAAAAAACATCACCCATGAAAATAACTGAATAACAAGATTGGTTGCAGACCTTTGATAGCCCTCAAATATACTAAGTTTTTTCTGATTATCGGAGAGTTTAAGTGATCTGTCATTCATTTCATTTAAACGCATGCTGCCTTGATTATACTGTAAAATTTCATCCACACCATACATACTGTTTATAACAAAGTTATTTAACTCACCGACATTATTTCTAAAGTTCATCCCGGCATCTGCACTTTTGCTTCCGTTCCAAAGTGGAAGAGCAATTCCTACAGTCAGATAGCCAAAAAGTGAGACAAGACCTGCAATAGGGTGTTGCATACCTATAAATATTACCATTATAAGTGAGGTAATAAAGGCAATGGCTATAGGTGATATGGTATGTGCAAAAAATACCTCTAAAAGTTCAATATCTCCTGTAATAATTGCAATAAGATTTCCCTTTTCCTTTCCTTCAAGCTTTGCCGGGCAGAGTTTTCTAAGTACTGCAAAAACCTTATGTCTTATAATGGCAAGAATGCGAAAGGCAATATAATGATTACAATACTGCTCACCATAATGCAAAATACCTCTTGCAACAGCCATCAATATAAGAGCGGCAAATAAATTCCCGGAAAAGAGTGAGTCTAAAATTGCTATATTACCGGATATTGAAATATTTCCTATTGTATAAAGACCTTTTATTATGCCATAGCCCCCTGTAATTGTAAGGAAGATGGCACATAAAAATCCCAAAACACCCAGTAAAATACCAAGTATCATAACAAATGTCAGGGGCTTTACAAGTACAATCAAACTTCTCATAATTGTAAAACCGGATCTTCTTGTACTTACTTTCATTATCCCATTGCCTCCCTTCTTTTAGAGAAATTTTCAAGATTCATCTGCTCTGTAAACAGATTTTCATAAGCGGATTTATTAGCCATAAGTTCGCTATGAACACCTGATTCAACTATATTTCCGTCCTTTAGCATAAAGATATTATCACTCTTTACCACATTTGCCAGTCTATGTGAGATAAGTATTATGGTCTTTTCTTTTGCGAGTTCATGAATTACATTCATAATAATTTCTTCACTGCCGGCATCCACATTTGATGTTGCTTCATCAAAGATATAGACAGGAGTGTTGTGAAGCAATGCTCTTGCCAGTGATAATCTTTGCTTTTGACCTCCGGAGAGATTGCCGGCATTTGAAGTCAGCTTAGTATCAAGACCTTCTTGAGAATTGATAAAATCAAGAAGATTAACCTTTTGCAGTGCATCATTCATTTCCGAAACGCTTGCATTCGGATTTCCCATCAATAGATTTTCTCTGACAGTACCTGCAAAAATCCAACTGCTATGACCGACCATGGTAAAATTCTTCATAATACTTTCACTTGTAAGCTCACTATGTTCATCATCATTTATTTTTAAGCTGCCGCTATAATGTGGATTTCTCCCCATTAGTATGCCGGCAATTGTGGATTTGCCGGAGCCTGAAACTCCGACAAGTGAAACAAAGGATTTTAGAGGGATATTCATATTGATTCCCTTTAAGATTTCCTTAGTAGGTTCATATGAGAAGGATAGGTTTTCAAGGGATATATTGATATTATTATCAACAATTTTTTTATCTCCTCTTTTTTGTTCAGGAAGGTCAATAAATGCAAAAATATGATCGCTTGCCTTCATACCGTTTATTCCTATATGGAAAAAGCTTCCAAGTATTCGCATGGGAAGGAAAAATTCGGCGGCGAGGAATAAAATCATAAGCATGCCAAAAAGTGATATTTCTCCTCTATAAAACTGCGCCAAAGCACTGATTATTCCGACGGCAGCACCACCATAGGCAACAATATCCATGACGGAAGTACTGTTTAGCTGCATCATTAAGACCTTCATTGTGATCTTTCTAAACTGCTCGGATTCCCTGTCCATATCATCTGCTGCCGCCTTATCGGCCCGATAAATCTTAAGCGTGGTCATACCATGAAGCTTTTCAAGGAAACTGTCTCCAAGTCCGTAATAAATATCAAAATAACTGCTAAGAAGTCTTTTGGCAACAAGCATTACAAGCATAATAACAATAGGAATAAGAGGAACTGCAATTAAAAGAATTACTGCCGATTTCATACTTATTCTCATTACAACTATAAATAATGTAAGAGGTGCCAGTAATGAATAAAAAAACTGACTCAAGTATCTGCTAAAGTATACTTCAAGCTGTTCCACACCTTCACCTGCCATCTGAACAATTTCGGATGTATGTACCTGTTCTCTATATGCCGGACCAAGTCGAAGCACCTTTTCATATATTTGATTGCGCAATATCCTTTTTACATTTGCACCTGCATGAAAGCTTGCATCGGTGTAAAAGCGGTCGCATAAGACTCGTATAAAAACACCTGTAATCACGGTGATAATAACTTTTATAATATTACTATCTGAAATTTTGTTATAAAAGGCATTATCAATAAGCTGCGTTATATTGATTGCAATTATGATTTGTGCAATCAGGGATATCCATTGCCAGAGTACCTGGTAAAGAATATATTTTCCGGAGCCTTTCAAAAGCCTGATAAGTCTCATTTTGATCATAAATACCTCCTTTGCTCCTGTTATATAATATAATAAAAATGCTGAAAAAGTGATTGAATCGGATAAAACCGCATATATTATTTGCAGGAATATTTAAGTTAGTTTATACTAATAATAGCATGTTTATGGTATAATATCAGTAAATCATTGCAAATGTATAGATCCTTTTACATGAGAATAGGCTTTGTACGGATATATTTATTTGCATCAGTATAAAAAATAGAAAGATAAAGGTGAAGATATGAGTTTAAAAAATGATGAAAACAATATAAGTGAGTTAAATTCCGACAATAAGGGTGAAGAGTTGGAAATGACTCCTGAAAGAAAAGCCTATATAGAAAAATATGGTTCCGAGGATGGAGCAGCGCCGGGATGGGATGCTATTGATGTGGCATTAAAAAAAGTATATCCTGATACAGTAGAAAGGCATTACGGTACGATTATAAAATATTTTTTGGGTGGTAAGGATCCTTTGGACGGAATAAGTATTTATGATAACCCGTCACAAGAGTTTCATCGCCATGTAGTCAGCTTTGGAATGTCTGAGCTTTATTATGCACCGGAAAGTGTAGGTAATGATTTCAGTCGCTGGGGATGTGAATTTACTATGAGACTTGTGCCATTTGAGGGTGATAAAGATGCGGAGAATCCGGATAGAAGTATTGCAAAACATGAGCCTTATTGGGCAATGAATCTTATGCAAAATATTGCAAGATATGTATATGAAACAGGGGAATATTTTGAAGCATATCATTTTATGCCTGCCAATTCACCGATTAGAATTGAAACCGATACAAAGCTTGTAGGGATTATCTTTGCTCCGGATCCACAGCTTGGAAGCATAGAAACAGAGCATGGCATAGTTGAGTTTTTACAAATGATTGGCATTACTCAAAGAGAGCTTGACTGGCTTTTTGAAAACCCTACTACAAAAAGAGGTAAAGAGTTGGTGGATAAGATCAGAGAGGATAATCCACTGCTGATTACAGACCTGAAAAGAAGTAAGGAATATGTATAAAGGAGAACATATGGACTTTGCATTTGATTATAATATGTTTAGGCTAATGTTCACTATGGTGTTCTTTATAATAATTGGAATGTTTGTCTTTATACTTATAAAAAATATTAAGACATGGAATCAAAATAATCATTCTCCAAGGCTTGATGTTGAAGCGGAGGTTGTTTCAAAAAGAACTGATGTTTCTTTTAATAATCATATGGGTGGAAACGCCTCAATGCTTTTACCGGGACCTACTATCTATTATGCTGTGTTTCAGGTGGAAAGCGGTGATCGTATGGAATTTAAAATAAGCGGCACTGAATACGGACAATTAGCAATAAAAGATAGAGGTAAGCTTTCATTTCAGGGAAGTAGATTTTTGAGTTTTAGCAGATATTTTTAAATATAATTTAATTATTTTTGTTTTTGAGACAGAGTAGAAAAAGCATGGCGGATACATACAATAGGATGAGAAAATATCATACGAGGACCTGAGTATCGCATAACTTCTTTTATTTTCTGTCTCATTTTGTCTGCATAGCAATGTACTTTACAGGTATTGCAAAAAGTTTTACTTTCCATAAAAGGGCAATGCTCGATTCGTAAACGGGCATAATCCATAAGCTTTTGACACTCGGGGCATAATTTTTCATTATAAAGTACCTGATGCTTTCTGCGACAATATAGTTCTATCATTTGGCTAATCAGCTGAATTTCTCCCTGCCTTTTCTTTTGTATTTTTTCTGAATTCATATCTTTATCCTTTCGATATAGGAGTGATGATTACCACTTTACACTTCATATCTTTAATATACTTATAGAATAGATATAAATCAATAGAAACAAAAATTTTTACATTGATAAAGGCAGGATAGTATATAATAACACGGTTTTAATTATGCTTCATAAATATTATCAAAAATTTTCTTTTGATATTTTCTTTTTATAATTATATATAAAATCAATTCTGTAAGCAGATATATAAAACTGCAAATTAAAGCCAGACCTGTATAGGAGGTTAATGTCAATTGATTTATAATACCTATAATTATCCATGATATAACAAGTGCCGTCATAAAGGGAAGAACGAAAAGCCATCTCAATGTACTTGCCAGTATATCTTTTAATTCAGCTTTGCTAAGTCCCATTTTTATCATTATACTGTATTTTTTGCTTTCTTCTTCTACAGAAGAATAAAGTCTTGAGTATATAATACTTGCTATTCCTATTAAAAATGATATACATAATATACTGCCCACATAAGAAACCAGTCTTCTTGTCAGATTTTCGAAGTCATAATAAAAAATATAAGATATCAGGCTTTCTTTTCCCTCTTCAAATCCTATAAGCTTTTTTATATTTGCCAAATCCTCACTGCCGCCATTTGTCAAATCACTCTGCGTAAAAGCATATATTCTATCTTTAACCAAGGCGGATGATATTGATTCATAGCTTTTATCAGAAATGACAGTAACACTTGTAAAATATCCTGACATTGAAATTATTCTTTTATCAGTTCCTATTTCCTTTGTGATACCATGATCTGAAATCTCATTTTTTACAACATCAGGTAATATAGGCTTGCTTTTTCCGTCCACTCCTACAAGGAAATATTCATTATCAGAGAGATTAATCTTTTCTCTGTTTAAAAAGTCTGCCACCTCATTATACATAGTATTTGATAAAATGATATGTCTTACAGTTCTTGCTTTATTTTTCAGCTCGGCATAGGAGATGGTAAGCTTTTTAAAGCCGTCCGCAGATTTAATTTCATCTGCTATCAGTTTGGCCTTTCTTTCTCCTTCTGCTTCGTCTTCCCAGTTTGCATACATATATGAATAGGGCATTATCTTCTCTGTATCTTCGGTAACATTCATAGGTGCACCAACTATATATACAAAGGCGGTAAGTATTATGGAAAACAAAATCATAGTAGCAGTCATTGTTTTTATATTTGTATTTACCTTATACTTAAAATTGCTAAGCTTTATCAAATTATTTTTTATATAAATACGTCCGCTTTTTTTCATAAAAAAATTATAGATATTAAAAATCAGATTATAAATAAAGTATGAAAAACTTATACCGGCAAGTATTTCAAATATATAGATAAAGCCGGAAAAATTTCTTTGTATATGTAAATAAATTGTAATGGGCAATATAATAATAACCGCTATCAGTGAAAGCAGGAAATGATTTTTTTCAGCCAGTTCTTCTTTTTTTAAGAGGTCAATTATTTTTTTCTTTCTTAAAATCACAGGAGCAATCAATGATATAAGTAAAAATAGTCCGCCCATTAAAAAAACAGTGAGTATCAGCGGTGTAAGAGGGAAATAAAAGTATAAATTTAATCCGTCTATCAGTGATTGTGCAATCATTAAAAATATTTTTGAAAAAACTAATCCCATTATTATTCCGATAAGCAGTGCAAATATTGAAATTATTATATTTTCAAAAAAAATCAGTGTATTAAACTGCCCTTTACTTGCACCTATAATATTCAGTATTGCAAATTGTTTACTTCTGTTTTTCAAAAAATTGCCCACGGAATATAAAATCAGTACAAAAGAAAAAAGCATGGATATTATACTTGCCATAAATAATATAATGCCTATAGTGCTTCCCGAATCCACTATTTTTAATGCCGGATGCATGGCAAGGTTTGAAAAGAGAAAAAAGATAAAAATAGAGAATACGCAGCTGAAAAAATGATATAAATAAGTTTTAAAATCTCTTTTTATATTATTGTATGCAAAATTAAATAATGTCAATTTCATCACCCCCAAGCAAACTCATAGTGTTGAGTATTTCTCTTTTATAGTTTTTATTATCATTTCTGTTAATGATTTCCTGATAAATATTGCCGTCTTTTATGATATAGGTTTTATCTGAATATGATGCGATATTGGGATCATGGGTTACCATAATAATGGTTACATTCATGGATTCATTCAGTTTTTTAAAAAGCTTCATCACATCCTTTGCCGCCTTTGAGTCCAAATTACCGGTCGGTTCATCTGCAAGCAGTATTGAAGGTTCATTTATTACAGCCCTTGCTATAGCTACTCTTTGAGCCTGTCCTCCTGATATTTCATAGGTTCTTTTATGAAGTAAATGGGAGATACCGAGAAGTTCACTGATTTCTTCAAGCTTTGTTTTCATTGTTTTAACATCTGCCTTATCAAGTGTAAGCGGAAGTATGATATTTTCTCCGACTGTCAAGGTATTTATTAAATTAAATTGCTGAAATACAAATCCCAGTTCTTTTCTCCTGAATGTTGAAAGCTGTTTGGAGTTCATTTCATAGGGATTTTTACCCGCAATTAAAACCGAACCTGAGGTGGGCTTATCAATAGTGGATATAGTATTTAAAAAGGTACTTTTTCCGCTTCCGCTGGGGCCCATTATAGCAACAAACTCACCCTCACAAACTTCCATATTTATATTCTCCAGGGCTTTTAATGATATCTTTCCCTTATATATTTTTTCAAGATTTGAAACTTTTAATATCATATTTTACTCCCAAAATTTTAGTAGTAGTTTTAATAACCCTCTCCAAGGTCTTTTTAAATTAAATATTTTAATCTATGCCATGATTTTAGCAGATGCAATATAAAATAAAAATCCGGTAACATTACAAAAGCTTACATTTTTGTAATATTACCAGTGTATGGATTTTATTAAAAAATAATGGTCATTGTTGTGCCGTCATTTATATTCGAGTTCACCTCTATTTTATGTCCCAGATATTCACTGACCTTTTTGACTATATAAAGTCCTATTCCGCTTGAATCGGCATTATTTCTTCCGTTTTTTCCTATATAGAACAGTTCAAAAATGTTTTTTAAATCAGCAGGCTCTATTCCTATACCATGGTCAATGATAGAGAGGTAAACTTTATCTTCAATTTTCCCTGCGCACACATTTACTGTTTGACCGATATTACTGTATTTTACCGCATTAGTGAGGAGCTGGTGAATAACTAATTTTAACCATTTGGAGTCTGAATACACATAGATATCATCATTTATATCAAGCCTCGGATATATCTGAGATGTTATAAAGTAATCCTTTAAGCTATTGATACATTCCTTGCAAATACTCTTAAGAGCTACTTTTTCGGATACAAAATCATTTTTAAATTCATCCAAACGGTAGATATCAAGGATTTGATTCAGATTGTATTCCAAAGTATTTATATTTCTGCCTATCTTTTTATAATCATCCTCATCACTATGATTTTCACAAATAAGCTTAAGCACAGACAGAGGTGTTTTCATCTGATGCACAAATCTGTATATCATAACCTTTTGCATTCTTTTATCCTGCTTTTGTGCTATTTCCCTATCGCTGTTAATTTTTATTATTTCTTCAATCATCAGATTATAATTTTTTTCGAGTTCACTTCTTGGCTCTTCGATCAGATAATCATTTAAAAGAGGACTTTTTAGTAAGAACTTTTCGTATATCCTCCCTGTTTTATAAAGTCTGGTTAAAATAAATAAGCTCAGCATAAAAAATACTAAGAATCCGAAATAGAAAATCTCATCAAACCATATTCCCTTAATAAAAAATAAGATACCAAAGAAAAATAATTGTGTCAGGAATACAATCAAATAAAGTAAAATATTGTCTGAAAAAAATAATTTTAAACTATCTTTATTTTTCATATTCCACCTTATAGCCCATACCTCTTACGGTTATTACCTGTAGTCCGGATTCCAGATCCTTAAGCTTCTTTCTTACCCTGCTGACAGTTACATTCAAGGTGTTTTCTTCTACAAACATATCACTGTCCCAGATTTCGGAAAGTATTTTTTCACGACTTACCACATTTGGATAGCTTTCAAATAAGATACCTATTAATATTGCCTCATTTTTTGCAAGATCAATCTGATTATCTCTGCATTTTAGTGTAAAGCGCAGCTTATTAAAGGAGCAGTCTCCAAGCTCAAGCGACGATTCTCCTCCGGAGTATTCGCCATAGGCTCTTCTAAGTTGGGAATTGATTTTTGCAAGTAAAAGTTCATAGGAGAACGGTTTTGTGACATAGTCATCACCTCCGCTCATAATTGCCCTGACCTGATCATAATCCTCGGTTCTTGCAGACATAAATATGATTGGAACCTTAGTCGCTTTTCTTATTTGACTACACCAGTAAAAACCGTCATAGTATGGGATATTGATATCAAGCAGGATTAAATTAGGGCTGTGTTTTTCAATAAATTTATCAATACTTTTAAAATCTTCACAAATAAAAACTTCAAAATCATATCTTATAAGATGTTCCCTTACAATATTTGCAAGATCTGAATCATCTTCAATCATACATATTTTAAATGTCATATTTTTATCCTTTAAATTATTATTTAAAATATTTTATAGTATAACATTTATCTACCTGTCAAGTTAATAGATATATGTTGAAGATTTTATAAAGACTTCAAATTAAATAATATACGCAAATGAAAGTAGTTTTAAATGTGTTATAATATATCAAATAAAAAGATGTTTTCTTTATACAAGTGGGGAGGTGTGTATGTATTATACGATTACATTAAATCCGGCTATAGATATGCTTACAAAGGTTGAAAATTTTGAGCTTGGCAAGCTTAACAGAACCGGAGAGTCTGATTATGTGATAGGTGGCAAGGGTATAAATATTTCCTTATTATTAAATAATATCGGTAAGGAGAGTAAGGCGCTTGGCTTTATTGCAGGGTTTACAGGAAATTTTATAAAAGAGGAATTAAAGAAAAAAGGCATAAAATCAAACTTTGTAGAAACAAAGGGCTTTACAAGAATAAATATCAAATTGACCACAGATATAGAAACGGAAATAAACTCACAAAGCAGTAAAGTCGCTAAAGAAAACATAAAGGAGTTTTTTGATACATTGGAGGAACTAAGTGATAATGACACAGTTTTTTTATCAGGCAATATTATACCGGGCATGGACAGTGATGACTTTGCCGCTATAGCAAAAAAGGTAAGAGAAAAAGGGGCGAAGCTTGTGGTGGACAGTAATAAAGATATGGTACTTGATACTCTTAAATATAAACCTTTCATTATAAAGCCCAATGAATTTGAGCTGGGTGAGATGTTCGGAGTAAAAATAAGTAATACCGAAGAAATAGCAAAGTATGCAAAAAAGCTGCAGGAGATGGGTGCAGAAAATGTACTTGTATCAAGGGGAAGTAAGGGTGCAATACTTTTTACAAATGAAGGAGATGTATTTACTGCAAATACCGCAACGGGAAAGGTGATTTCCACTATAGCGGCAGGAGACAGCATGCTTGCAATGTTTGTAGCAAAATATGATGAAACAGGAGATTATAGGTTAAGCCTCCAATATGCCTCGGCAGCAGGAGGTGCTACTTCATTTTCAGCCGGTGTAGGGAAAAAGAAACTGATAGATGAGCTTTTATCTCAAATAAATGTAGATAAAATGTAACTTTGACAATATTGGGGAAATAGATAACAGATATAAAAATCTGATATGGAATGGTAGGCTTCCTTGCGATATAATAGGAACAGAATAAAATTTGGGAGGTATAGATGCCATTTCAAATTATAAGAAATGATATAACAAGGGTGGAAGCCGATGCTATTGTAAATACCGTAAATCCCTATGTACAGATAGGTCGTGGAGTGGAACTTGCCATATATAATGCCGCAGGAAAAGAAAAGCTTTTTGCAGAGAGAAAAAAACTTGGGATTTTGTTACCGGGAGATGTAGGTATCACTCCCGCCTTTCAACTAAATGCAAAATATATTATACATGTAAGCGGACCTTTTTGGCAGGATGGGAAATATAATGAAGAAGATATATTAAAACAGTGCTATTATAAGGCATTGGAGTTGGCAGTTAAAAATAATTGTCGTTCCATTGCATTTCCGTTGCTTTCAACAGGAACATATAAGTTTCCGAAAGAATTGGGAATATCAATTGCAATAGAAGTATTTACAAACTTTTTGAAAGATCATGAAATTGAAATTTTACTGGTAGTATTTGGAAAAGATGCGGTAAGTATTTCAGGTAATATGGTAAAAAAGCTTGTCGAGTTTATAGATGATGATTATGTAGCTTCGGCAAGTGACAAGGATTATGACTCTGTAGAATATGAGGTTGAAGAAGATCTGTATGAAGAGGGATTCTTAGACCGGGATTATGAAAAATATATTTCTGATAAAAGTAAAGGTCGCCATAAGATTGAGGAACCCAAGTATGAATATAATACTGATATAGGGGTTTCAAATATCTTTTATCTGCCACGGTTAAAAGAGCCCGAGTCTTTGGAGAATGCATTAAAGAAAATATATACGGATTCTTTTGAGAAGCATTTGCAGCAGCTTATAAATAAGAAAGGTTTAAAAAACTCGGAGGTCTATGCAACAGCAAATATATCAAAACAATATTTTTCAAAGCTTCTAAAGGGAAAGGTAAAGCCCTCAAAGGAGAAAATGCTGGCACTTGCAGTAGGACTGAGATTAAATATTGATGAAACAATAGATTTTTTAAGAATTGCAGGGTATGCGCTTTCACCAATTTCACAAACAGATAAGGTAGTGGAATATTTTATAAAAAATGAGGATTATAATGTTATAAAAATAGATATCGTATTGTTTGATTTTGGCTTGGAGCCGCTTTCAAATTAGAAAGATATTAAAAATGTTTTGATTGAACAATTTATAAAAGTTCTAAAAAGGTCGCCACAGGGTTGACCTTTTTTCTTTTGAATTAATATATCATAGGCTTACAAAATAAATTTTAAGGAGATTGTTATGGGAAAGAATTTGACGGAAATTGTTTATATTTTGGACAGAAGCGGATCTATGAGTGGATTGGAGGCTGACACTATAGGCGGTTTTAACTCCATGATTGAAAAACAAAAGAAAACCGGTGAAAGTGCCTATGTATCTACAATATTATTTGACGGAGTCAGTGAAGTGCTGCATGACAGGGTAGAGATTGGAAAAATAGAAAAGATAACGGATAAGGAGTATTTTGTAAGAGGTAATACTGCACTTTTGGATGCAGTGGGAGGAGCCATTAAGCATATGGGTAATATACATAAGTATGCAAGGGAGGAGGATCGTCCTGCAAAGACTATATTTGTTATTACAACAGACGGTATGGAAAATTCCAGCATAAAGTTTGGCTATTCAGAGGTAAAAAGGCTTATAGAAAAGCAAAAGGAAAAATATGGATGGGAATTTATATTTATAGGAGCAAATATTGATGCATGCGCTGAGGCACAAAAGTTCGGCATCAATGAGGGAAGGACTGTGAACTATACTTATGATAAAAAAGGAATGGGGCTTGTCTTTGAGGGCATATCAAAAGCGGTATGTTCTGTAATGAATGCAAAGACTTTATATGAGGCAGGGGAATGTCTGGATGAAGAAGAGTGGAAAGAGGAAATAGCTTCAGACTTTTTAAAACGAGGAGGAAAGAGATAAATTAAAAGAGAATGAGCAGTATATATTTGTACTGCAAAAGTTGATAAATATCAGATAAAATTTGAATTATATTTATGTTCTTCTATTGATGGCTACATAACAGGTTTTATGATATAATGCACACTGTACGATATTAGGAGAATCTAATTATTGTATAAAAATAAATA
Organism: Lachnospiraceae oral taxon 107 str. F0167; assembly: GCA_000209465.1. GTDB lineage: Bacteria > Bacillota > Clostridia > Lachnospirales > Lachnospiraceae > Lachnoanaerobaculum. Next base: position 109,239 of record GL890589.1, read on the forward strand.
AATTTATAGAAGTGAGGATATATCATATGAAAAGAATAGCAGGTTTAATATTAACAGGCGTTTTATTGACATCGGTAGGATGTGCAAACACAGCAAATAAGGCAGAGAGTACAAAGGCTGAATCGGCTATATCAAGTGAAAGCCAAAAAGATACAGCTAAAGAAAGCGATGCAGCCAAGAAGGAAGGCGGATACACACATATTGACCAGGAAACTGCAAAGCAGATGATGGCAAATGAGGACGGACATGTGATTGTGGATGTGAGAAGTCAGGAAGAATACAATGAGGGACATATTCCGGGAGCTATAGTAATCCCGAATGAGAGTATAGGAACTGAGCAACCAAAGGAATTGCCGGATTTAGATCAGGTGATATTAGTATATTGCAGAAGCGGAAATCGTAGCAGACAGGCATCGCAAAAGCTTGCAGATATGGGATATACCAATGTCTATGAGTTTGGCGGTATTAAGGATTGGACAGGCGAAACTGAAAAATCCAATAATTAGTACGAAAAATCTCTGTTGTAAAAAGCGATTGTATCGAATAAAATACTTGAGTATAAGATTGTATAAGAAGTTGATTACTGCCGTTAAGGTATAAATATTTAAAAACACATTTGATTAGAGGAGATACTATGGGTTCAAGCACATTGATAAAGACGAATAACGGTATTACACAGGTTCCACTTGAAACCAAATTTTTCGGTAAAAGATGTATAAGTATCAGTGGAGAAATAAATGATGAATCTGCCATTGATTTTACGGATAAAATATTGGAATTAAATATCGAATCCTGTGAGCCTATTACAATACTTATCAATAGCCCCGGCGGTGAGATAAACAGCGGACTTTTAATGTATGATGCCATAGTCGGCTCAAAGGCTCCTATAAGAATGATATGCAGAGGAAAGGCTTACAGCATGGGAGCAGTGCTTTTTGCCTGTGCAAGTAAAAGATACATGCTTCCAAACAGTGAACTGATGCTGCATCAGCCTATGCTTGGGGGCAGAGTATCGGGAAACGCATCAAGTATTAAAAGCATTTCAGACAGTATGCTTGAGACAAAGAAAAAATTAAACAGTCTGTTGGCAAGGCATACGGGCAAAAGTGAAGAAGAGATTGATGAGGCTACAAACTTTGACCATTATTTTTCACCAACTGAATCAATAGAATTTAATTTATGTGATGAGATAATCGAGTTTTCAAAAGTTATTGAGTTTGTAAAAGAAGCGGAGTGGTAATGAAAAAGAAAGCAAGAAAGCTGTCAGATAATATAAAAGAAGCAGACAGAGTAGTTTTAGGGGATGGAGAAGATTGCATATTCAGTACCGATACAAATATAAGCGGTATCAACAATAATATTTTGGTTGTAGGAGGTTCAGGCTCGGGAAAAACAGTTTCTATAGCGGAGTCTTTTTTACTGGAGTCGTATAATAGAAATATTATTACTACAGTGACCAAGAGAAGAATTGTTAATAAGTATATTCCTCTACTGGAAAAAAGAGGATATAATGTCTGGGATCTTGACTTTGTACATCCTGAAAACGGAAATGTCGGATATGATCCTTTGGATTTTATAAAGAGCTATCAGGATATTGTTTTTATAGCAAAGAGTATAGTTACGGCAAACAAGAAAAAGGAAAATACCGGTGGGGATCCTTACTGGGATGAGGCGGCAACATCTCTTTTTTCCGCAATTATATCCTATGTTTTAATGAGAAAGGAAAATCCTAATTTTTCAGATGTATTGGAAATGCTTGATAAACTAAGCTTTGAAGAGGAGTATAGCGAGCTGAAAACCAATTATGACAGCAAGTTTGACAGACTTGAAAAAATCAATCCCTTCAATTTTGCCACGGTGAACTGGAGGTCTTTTAGAAGATTGCCTATAAGAACCGCAAGCTGTGTATTTTCTACTTTGAACACTTCTATATCATTTGTATTTACACCGGAACTTCGAAAAATGTTTAAAATGGAAAGTAAAATAAGCTTTGAGAAGATGGCAAGGGAAAAGAGGGCATTATTTGTGACTACAAGTCCTGTGAATCCAAGCTTAAACAGCTTTATAAATATGTTTTATGCACATATTTTCAAAGAACTTTTTGAGATAGGTGAAAGGGAGAGTACAGGAGTATTACCTGTTCCTATACATTTTTTGGCGGATGATTTTGCTACAGGCTGCCCTGTACCTTTATTTGATCAGTATATTTCTATTTTCAGAGAGAAAGGAATCTCGGTAACGATTTTGGTACAGTCGGAATCACAGCTTTCTGCAATCTATGGAAATGACAAATCCACTACTATTATCAATAACTGTGATACCTATGTATATATGGGCTCAAATGATTTGGAAACCGCAAAAAATATTGCAATGAGAGCGGGCATAATGACTGAGGACTGCCTGAATATGAAACTTGGTAATCAAATCATTTTCAGAAGAGGGGTAAAGCCGATATTTTGCAAAAGATATAATATATTTGAAAATGAAATATATAAAGGCTTGAAAGACTGCCCACAGGAAGTACTCGATACTACAGATTGTTTTGTACAGGAGAGAAAATCATTTATTTCGGAATTAAAAAACAGTATAAAGATGTGTAAATTAGATGATATACCTGATGACAGTATGGAATATGAGAGGATAAGCTTTTTGAAGGAAGAGGATCTTGGGCTGGATTCAGTATACAAAAATCTGTTTGAAGAGGATACGGATGATTTTTAATCGGTAAAAAAATAGTGAGGGCATAAAAAGGATGGATATTATATCAATGCTTTTGGGGTTTGATTATGAAACTTAGGAAAATCGGATATTTCCTTTTGTTTATATTTGCAGCTGTCATAAGTATGTATAGCTTTTTACTATTATACGAAAATACTTATATATTAAAGTATATAGAAGATATTGCAACAAAAAAGCTTTTTATAGAGCATACATTACTTTTTGCAGGATTTTATTTGGTTCTGAAAATTGTTAAAAAGAGTAGGATAAGGATTATTTGCATAATCTTTATTAGTGCTGTTTATTTATATTTACATCAGGCAATAACAGCTCTGATTACAGACGGTATTTTTATTGCAGCTTTGATTGGGCTTGGAGAGATTTTACTTATAAGGGTAAGAAAAAAACATACAGAGGAAAGCAGTATATCACGCTATTTAAACAGCTTTATGATAGGTAGTCTTACCTATATTATTTCTGTTTGCATACTTTCAGCAATGCAAACAGCCTCGATAAGATTGGTAAGGTATTATACATTTTTTCTTGTTGTAGCTATTATACTGATATATACTTTGCTTAGAGTTTTTAAAATCATTGTACCTGTACAAAATCATTCTGATAATACTGATAAAGCAGAAAATAAAAATTATATTTGTTTAGGGTTTGCAATAATGCTTTCGGCTCTGCTTTTACAGCTTGGAAGAATCAATATAGCTCTTGATTATGATTCATTACGCTACGGTCTTAGAAGTCTATCGGTATTGGTTGGTAATACAGGTATCTATGACAGACTTGGCACAGTAAATGATGTTTATGTATACCCAAAGGGACTTGAAATACTTACACTTGCATTAAATACTGAAAAAAGCTTCGGATTTGTGTTGAGTTTTAATTATCTTTGTGCGGTACTTGCATTATTTGCTATATATGAGATAGTTATAGTATGCAGTGAAAAAGTTGACAAAAACAGCATAAACAAGGGATGGCTGGCAGCGGTATTCGTATCGGTGACACCTGCTATAATGAATATGAGCATATCGGCAAAGACTGATATGATTACACTGCTTATGCAGCTGATTTCAGTGCTGAATATGTGTTTATATATAAGAAAAAGACAAAACTATTATATGATTTTTGCTCTGGCGGCATTGCTTGCAAGCCTTATATATAAGCCTACAAGTCTGTTGTTCAGCTTTGGAATAGGGATATCAAATATCATTTATTTGCTTTTGGATTATTTTAAGAGGAAAAATACCGTAAAAAACATATTTGATTTTTCATATTTGCTCATATATCCGGTGGTTGCGATAGTTGCGGTATATGCAAGGACATATATGCTCACAGGACATATTATTACTTCGGTATATTCTTCTATATGGTATAAGCTGGGAATAGAAACCAAGTATCCGTATACTATCGGAATATATAAAAGTGCCGGTATGAATATGTCATCCGGTGAAGGTGTGGATGTAGTCTACAGATTGTTTCAGCTATTGGTAGCTCCCACAAAGGAAGTGCATATTTATATTGCATCTCCCACAGTTCTTATAATAGTATTGCTTGTGCCGGCAGTCATATTTGCAGTAAAATTTTGCTTTAAAAATAGAGAAAATAAGGATGTATTTTTATATCTTACGGCTTTACTGACAGTAGATGCTATGGTAAGCCTGCTTAGTTTATTTGTTTTAAATCAGGTAGATGGTAATTATTTTATATTGCTGTTCTCATTGATAATAATAATGCTATGCTTTTTGGTAGAGTCTGATTCGGTGAGATATTTATTTAATGCCACATTGCCAGGTATAATCTTCGCTTTTATTATACTGGGGGTTACCAACTGGGCAGGTGTAAGTGGATTAAGCGAGAGTCCGAAAGATACTAAAGATTTTGGAATCTACAATCACCATGACAGATATCTTAATAAAGAAGCGGTGGAAAAGCATGAGTTTGTGGATGTATATAATGATTTAAAAGAATTGGGAAACCCGAGAACTCTTTTATTATCCGATGACAATTCACTTTTAGCCTTGGGTTCTGATATAAGAACATATACGGATATTACAGGAAGTGGAGGGAATGCGGCGGTAGTAAAGACGCTTGAACATTTCAAGAAATATTTGGATTACTCAAAGGTAAAATATATCTGTGTAGAGGATGAGTTTTTAAAAGACAGGCAGAGGGCATCCGATGTTGTAAAGTATATGCTGGAAGAGGGAAGTACCGAGGTTTATAAAGATTATGGAAATATTGTTCTGTATAAAGTAACGGTTGGTACAGATTAAAAAATAGTGAATCTCTTTTTGTAAAAGAAAACTTTAAAAATAAAGTGTGCAAGTTTAGAATAAAAATCTGAGGCTTGCACACTTTTTGCATTAATTTTTATATTAGATAAGTCCTAATTATATACTTTACCATATTTTAAGTATATGTTGCATGATAAGGCTTGCGGCAGTAATGCCTATCCAACATATACCGCCAAGAATAATAGGTTTACCACCTGATTTTATCAGTTTTATTATATTGCTGTTTAACCCAATTGCACCCATTGCCATGATAATGCAGAATTTACTGAAGTCTTTTAAAGGAGCAAAGACATTTGAGGGTATACCGATATTTAAGGCAACAGTGGTAATCAAAGATGCAATAATAAAATATATTATAAATACCGGAAATGATTTCTTCAAATCAAAATCCACCTCTTCCTCATATGAAGTGCGGGATTTTATTATTCCAAGTACTAAAGTTATAGGTATGATGGCAAGAGTTCTTGTGAGTTTTACCGTAACGGCTTTATCAAGTGTCTGCGTACCAAGATTCCACATACTGTCCCAGGTGGATGCGGCAGCCGTAACTGAGGATGTATCATTTATTGCAGTACCGGAAAATATTCCAAATGCCTCTCCTGTCAAAGTATCAAAACCTATCATTTTTCCAAATATCGGGAAAAGCAGTGCGGCCAGAACATTAAAAAAGAAAATAACGGATATTGCCTGTGCCACCTCATCATCATCCGCATCAATCACAGGAGCAGTGGCAGCTATAGCGGAACCGCCACATATTGAGGAGCCCACGCCTATAAGTGTGGAGATATTGCCTGATATCCTCATGATTTTGTGAAGAATAAAGGCAATAATCAATGATGTGGATATAGTGCATAAAATAATCGGCAAAGACTGCCTGCCAGTTTGAAGTATAACATTTAGATTAAGACCAAAGCCCAAGAAAACAACTGCAGTCTGTAAAATGTATTTTGAAGCAAATTTTATTCCTTTTTCCGCCTCACTCTTATCATTCCAAAAAAGAGTAATAATCATACCGGCAATAATAGCAATCATCGGACCGCCTATTACCGGAAACTTCTTTCCAAGAGTCCATGACGGAAGAGCAATAATAAAACATATAAATAAACCGAGCCAGTTCTTTGATATAAATTTTTTAAACGAATTCATTATAAGATCAATCCTTTCAGGATGTTTTAACAGTATGATTATAGTACAAGAAGGGGAGAAAATCTAATAGGAGATAAAAAAATAATAAAAATGTAAAGGATAGATAAAGAATATTTGAAGAATGATATAAGAGAAAGAGAGGTAAGGAAGTATTTGTTGTAAGTATTAAAATAAAAATATTTAAAACCCTATTTACTTTTTCTTATTATGGGGATATAATAAAAATAACTTAACTCCCGTTTTCAGTTTAATGTAAATGGAGTAATGTAAAGTTTTCTGTTTACTGTATCTTTACATAATTAACCCGGAACTGTTCCAAATTGGAAATATTTTTTTAAAGGAGGAGTATGAAATACATTGTAAAACTAGAACTGAAAAATCCTGTGATTCGAAGTGATTACAGAAGAACAATTATCAGCTTTTTTAAGAAGGCAATATCCTCATATATGGACGGATACTTTTATGATGAATTGTATAAAAGCGGTGCAAAGAAGAAGTCCTTTGTATGGTCAATAGCTTTTAATAAGCCGTCTTTTAAGGGGGAAAAAATTGAGCTTGAAGGCAATGAAGTAAATATGACCTTGAAGTTTGAAGAAGCGCAAACAGCATTAATTTATTATTCAAGTTTGCTTAATATGAAGAATAAGGCTTTTCCTATAGGAGATAATAATGAAATAAGCCTTAAAAATATTAAGATGATAAGTGAGAAGGAAATAACTGATGAATATGCCGTATTTAAAATTTTGTCACCGATATGTTTAAAATGTCATAGTAGAGAAAATAAAAAGGACAGATATTTGACGGTTGAAGATGATGATTTTGCACTTGAATTAGCCAGAAAACTCAAAGATGATATTCCATATATGGAAGAAGAGATTGATACTCTAAGGTATGACTTAAGCGGACTAAAAAAGATTATAGTACCTGTATATGGTCTTAAAATACCGGTAAGTATAGGAAATTTTATAATCTCAGGTGATAAAAAAATACTTAATCATATACTTAAAACCGGAATAGGTTCAAAACGAAATTCAGGCTTCGGATTGGTAGAACAGATTGTGTAAGGGGGATTATGATTAGTAAATTAGAATTTAAAGAAAATTCTGTCAACTATAACCGTAGAATCGAACCCTCAGACTGGAGATACTCCGCTGCTATGGTTGGTATGATAAGATTTTTTAAAGACAGAAATATATCATACCAAACAGAGGGCAGGTATCTTTATTACAATTTTGAAGATATATATAATGAGGGAAAAGATTTCGAGGGAGATAAAGACTATCTTTTATTTGCTGAAAAATGGTTCTCCGATAAAATGCACCATAATGTGGTTTATAAAAGATTGTGTCAAAACCAATTTACGGATGAAATGATAAAGGAAGTAAATGAGAAACTTTCGGCAAATACCGTTATGAAGAAAGTCTTTAAAGGTGTAAAATTTGACGGTACAAATGGTGAACTGATTAAAGAATTGGTTGATAATAACAGACTTGAACTTATAAGTAATACATTTTGTAATTCAACAAGCGGATACAGGAAGTTTATAAATACTTCAAAATACAGAAGTGAAAGCGCAGATGTATGTCGTTTGCTCGGGTTTTGCGTGGATACGGGAAGAAAGACCAAATCAATAGGTTTTTGTTTTGACAAGGATTCAAGAACCTTTAATGATGAAGTGGAATTTGATTTTATACCCTTTGCCTTCTCAAGAAGCGGAAGCTCTGTATTTATAAATAATAATACATCCATAGACTATCTTTTAAAAGCAAATGATGAGATGGAGTATTTTCTTGCGGAGAAATTTGAAGAACAAAAAACTTGGAATTCCGTATTCTATAGTTACTCTGAAGGAGCCGGATTTATTGATTATGATGTTGAAGTTATAATAAAAAATACGGAAACAGACTATTATGAGAGTATGTTTGTAAGACAGAATGCAATTGAAATTTTTGAAAAAATATCAGATAACAGCGAGTTTTCAGATTCTTTAAAAAATGTTTTTAAAAGACATGTGAAGGTAAATGAAAATTATTATATTAATGTAATGCAAGAGGTAACGGACAGTATATTAAATGAGCTCAGTCTGGATGATTTGATAGAAAGACTGATGAAGGTAGAGTATGATACCGATTCGACTACTCCTGAGACCTACTGCCTAAGCCGACTAATTTATATTAATAAAATTATATATGAAAAAAGGGAGGGAAATATGGAAAAAACACCGGAGTTTAAGGGTTCAAGTGCGGCTGCATCACAAGTAGTACAATATTTTATTACAAACAGGCAGGAGAATAAAATTAAAGGTTATCAGCAGAGACTTGCCAACACTTTAATTTCAAAAGATTATGAAAGATTTATAGAAATAATGCTTCAACTGTCTTCTTATACAGAAGTACCTTTTACATTTATGCATAAGTTGATACAGGACTTTGAAGCAAATAAAAATCTGGCATATAATTTTATAAATTCACTTATTATAAGCAGTAAAAGAAAAGATGATAATCCGGAGGGAGGAAAGAGCAATGAAAAATAAGGCTTTAACTTTAACAGTAGTAGCAAGTATGACTTCAAACTATGGAGAGGGACTTGGAAATGTAGGAAGTATTCAAAAGGTATATAAGAACGGTAAGGCTTATGCCATCCGTTCAAGAGAAAGTATGAAAAATGCCATCATGGTACAGAGCGGTCTTTATGATGATTTAAAAGTGGAGCAGGATGGAAAAGTTGATCAAAAGGCTGTATCAAAGGATATCAATGTAGCAAATAACAGAGCCTTAGAGGGCGGATATATGAGTACTATAGGTGACAGAAAGATTAGAAGAAGTTCATTTTATCTTACAGATGCCATTTCATTTTATCCATTTGTAAATGAAACGAGATTTCACAATAATCTCTATCTTGCACAGACATTTGCTAAGGAAAACGGGATAAATATTCAGGAAAAAGCTGCAAATGCAGGACTTATGCCTTATCAATATGAATATGACAAGTCCTTAAAAAGATACAGTATAACCATTGATTTGGATAAGGTTGGAATTGATGAAAACTATGATACCAAGGCTGAAAAGGGAGAAAGAGCATATAGAGTAAAGGCGCTTCTTAGTGCAATAAAAAATCTGTCTATGGTTGTTAGAGGAAATATGGACAATGCCGAGCCGATATTTGTAGTAGGCGGTATAGGAGATAAAAAGACTCACTATTTTGAAAACGTAGTTCATATAGAAGCAAACAAACTGAAAATAGAAGAAGATTTAAAGGCTAAGCTTAAAGAAGGCTATAGAGCAGCTTTGTTAAAAGGCTATAACTTTGAAAATGAGAAGGAAATTGAAGCCGAACTTAATGCAGGTTCTGTAGAAGAGTTCTTTGTAAACTTAAGCAAAGAGGTGGACGAATATTATGAAAGCATTGAGAGTTAAACTTAGACAAAATCAAGCTTCATATACGAGAGAGGAAACAGTCAATAATCGTATGACCTATCCGCTTCCACAGTATTCTACAATTATAGGTGCTTTGCATAATGCCTGCGGTTATACTTCCTATCATGAAATGAAAGTCAGTGTACAGGGAAAGTATAGAAATATGCAAAGGGAGCTTTATGTAAATCATGCACTGCTTAATAATCTGGAAGATGATAGAAGTATACTGATATATAATCAAAATCCTGACGCATTAAATACAGGTTTTATTAAAGTTGCAGAGGCACTAAAATCTCAGGGAAACAGTTTTAAAGATAAAAAGACTATACAGATATTTGATGAAGATAAGTTGGAAGAGTATATAAGTATAAAAAATATTGCCGCTGAATTAAGAACTGAGAAAAAAAAGCAAATTGATGATAAAGAGAAGAACTGGAAGGAAGAAAAAAAGCTTATAAAGGATAGGCTAAGTAAACTTGAAGCAAAATCTGAAGAAGCTTTGGAACTAAAAAAAACTATTGATGAAAAAGACTCGGAAATAAAAGGGCTGAAAGCTGATTATAAGAAAGAACTTTTTCAAAAAGTGGATGAACCTTTAAGCCATTTTAAGACTTTGACTAAAAGTGTACAGACTCAGGAAGTGCTATATGATGTTGAACTGGTTATTCACATAAGTGCCGAAGAAGAGGTGTTAAGGGATATAGTGGAAAATCAAAACAATTTGGTTTCACTTGGCAGGAGTGAGGACTTTATAGAACTTTTAGAGATAAAGGAAGTTGAACTTAGCCAAGGTATAGATGGTGAGTATGAATTATCTGACGGATATTCCATGTATGTAGATATTGATTGTATAAACATAGAAAATCCTGAAGAAGGGGATTACTTCCTTGCAAGAGAAGGCACAAAAAAGCCGGCAAAGGGTACTATCTACTATGTGTCAAAGGACTATAAAATCGAAGGAAAAAAACGAGTGTTTAATAAAATACCCTGTCTGTTTTCTTCAATTATAGGAATAGGGGGAGAAACAAAAAATTATATATTTGATCCGGATGGAAAGTATATAGTAAATTTAAATTAAAATATTTATATCAGTATTAAGGGTAAGATTATGAATTATAAAAAAGTTATACATAATACTCCGGCAGGAGGAGATTATTCGAAAATATATTATTTTGATTCAAATTTTAATATTGTTGATGAAGAAAATGCGTCAAAGTGTATTATTCGAGAATGTAAATCTGATGGGACATTAGTTAAAGAAACTTTCGGGCTTTGTAATAAAGATAATAAAATATTATAAGTGGATTTGATTCATTTATTCTGATATATGGACTTAAGCTTAAATGAATATAATAAGCTTAGGTCCATTTTTAGGCATGAAAAGGGAGGAATGAGATGGAAATAAAGGATGAATTGGCAGAGATTTATAAAAAATATAAGGCAAAAGAAAATGAAACAATTTATGAGCATACAAAAAATCTGCTTTCTAAACTTGAAGAATTAAAAGATATAGTTGCTATAGATGATATTGATTTGATTGCGGAGGCTTGTATATTCCATGACTTTGCAAAAGTAAACCCGTTATTTCAAAGAAGACTTGAATCGGGGAAAAAATTGGATGAAAACGAAGAGATAGGGCATAATATTCTTTCTTTTTATATGGCAAAGAACTACCTTGAAGAATATAGCAAAGAAGATAGGAATATAATTCTATATGCGATATTAAATCATCATAATTATGTTGATAATTTTGAGACTATAGATAAAAAACAGGATTTGATAAGTGCTAATTTAAAATCCATATCTACTGAAGTATTTAAAGACGATGAGATAGATTTTTTTAAAAATATAGGTTTGAGAGAGTTGGCAGTAATTAGAAAACTTAGAACGAATCCCTCAAAAAAATCAATACTTGTAAAAGGTTTTTTACATAAATGTGATTATGCGGCAAGTGCACATAGTAAAATAGATATGCCGAATATACATTTGGAAAGCAGACTTGAAAAGCTGAAAGATGATTTTGTCAGTAAGGGCTCTTCAGACGGTTGGAATGAAATGCAAAGATTTGCAAGGGATAATACAGACAGTAATTTAATACTGATAGGCTCTACCGGACTTGGAAAAACAGAGGCTTCTCTTTTGTGGATAGGGAATAATAAAGGTTTTTATGTGCTACCATTAAAAACTGCAATAAATGCAATGTATAGGAGAATTAAGAATACTTTATATAAAGACGATTATACCAAAAATCTTGGGCTGCTTCATGGTGAACTTGAAAACATATATTTGGAAGAAGATGATGAAAGTTCTATGGCATTAGACAGTGAGACCGAAGAAAGTATGAAGTTTTGGGAGTATTATGGACTTACCCGCGCTATGTCACTGCCATTAACAATATGCACTCCGGATCAGGTGTTCAGATTTGCTTTTAAATATTGTTCCTATGAATTACAGCTTGCTACTTACAGCTATTCAAAAATGGTAATAGATGAGATACAGGCATATTCACCTGATATATTGGCTACACTTATATATGCTTTGCAACTTATAGATATGGTGGGAGGCAAGTTTGCAATCACTACAGCGACATTACCGCCTTTTATAAAAGATTTATTACAAGAGGGTATAGATAAAAAAATAGAATATAAAGAAAAGCCTTTTTTGAATAATAAGATAAGACATAGAGTAAGCCTAAGACATAGTGCTATCAATATAGATGATATTAAAGACTTTATAGATGATAAATACCATCAGGAAAGTATGAAGCTTTTGGTTGTAGTAAACACAGTAACAAAAGCACAAGGTATTTACAGAGAACTTAAGTCATGGCTTGATGAAAATGATATTGAAATAGAAATGAACTTGCTACATTCAAAATTCACAGTACAGCATCGAAGCGAAAAAGAGGAGGCTATATTAAAAGATGGCGAAAGCAAATGTAAAAAAAGAGTTATTTGGATTTCTACACAGGTAGTTGAGGCAAGTCTTGATATCGACTTTGACTATTTGTTCACAGAATTATCGGATTTGAGCTCTCTGTTACAAAGACTTGGAAGATGCAACAGAAAAGGCTTAAAGTCTGTAGATGAATTTAACTCCTATGTCTATCTTGATATAGATGAAAATTTACTTATAAAGTACAGTGACAATAATGCCTATTCCTCAGGTGGAATTATATATAAATCTTTGTATGAACTCAGCAAGGCGGCATTGCTTGAATGGGAAACTGAAAATAATACCGGGCTATTTTCCGAAGCGGATAAGAACAGTCTGATTGAAAATTATTTTACTAAGAAAAAGATAGAGGAATACGACAAGATGTATAGCAGCATTTATAGAGAATATCTTGCTGAATATAAAAGAATGCACGATCATCTTGTATACATAATACCTGATTCAAAGAATGCTAAAGAAGTAACTAAGGAGTTTAGAAATATAATCAGCAGAAGAGTTATACCACAGTCTATATATGAGGATAAGCAGGAAAACATAATTGGTATAATTGATGAAATTGAAGAAAAAAGAAAACTTATAGGAAAAACAAAAAGTACAGTAGAAAAACAGAAACTGAGGGTAGATATACTTCGCTTAAAAAATGAATTTAGAAAGTTCACTTTAAATATAAGCTTAAGAGAACTGGATAAGGATAAAGACTATTGTGTGGTGGATAATGAGAAAATTATTATTTCTACACGAGTTTATAATAAAGAGTATGGGATAATAAAAGAAAAAGAGGGTAGTGGTAGTATATTTTTATGATGCATGAAAAGGTGACGGGGATAATGATATATTATTATTTTGTATGCAGGAGGAAACTCTGGCTGTTTCATAATGATATATCTATGGAAGATGAGAATGAGCTTGTACAGATAGGAAAATTTATAGACAGTAATTCATACTCATCTGAAAGAAAACATATAATGATAAATGAGGAGATAAATATAGACTTTGCAGAGAGTCGAGGTGTAATTCATGAAATCAAGAAGAGCAGAAAAATTGAAGATGCTTCTGTTTGGCAGCTTAAATATTATTTATATTATTTAAAGCAATATGGTGTGGAAAATATTGAGGCAAAGCTTGATTATCCACTGCTAAAAAAGACTGTAGATGTGAGTTTGACAGAGCAGGATGAAAAAAAGATAAGGGAAATACTTGATAATATTAAAGATATCATTCAATCAGAAGATATACCTGACTGTTTAAATAATAATATCTGCAAGAAATGTGCATATTTTGATTTGTGCATGATATAGGGAAAGGGGGATAAATGAAAAACAGCTTATATATTTATCAAAACGGAGAACTGAGCAGGAAAGATAATACATTGAGGTTTACCGGAGAGGAAGGCGGGAAAAAGGATATACCTGTTAACAGCATTTCAGAGATCTATTTTTTCGGTGAAGATACTATCAATACCAAGCTTATTACTTTTTTGGCACAGAATAATATAATGGTGCATTTCTTTAATTATTATGATTTTTATGTATCAAGTCTTGTACCAAGGGAAATGAAAGTTTCAGGGAAGCTGTTGGTAAAACAGGTTGAACATTATACGGATAAAGAAAAAAGGACTGAACTTGCAAAAGAGTTTGTAAAATCCGCAGGAAATAATATATATAGAAATCTTCGCTATTATAATGGTCGTGGCAAAGATGTACAGGATGCAATGAATGAAATAACATATTTGCTGGGTGAAGTGGAAAAATGCGATAGTATACAGCAACTGATGGGAGTTGAAGGAAATATTCATAAGATTTATTACAGCAAATGGAATGTAATAATAGATCAGGAAACAGATTTTACAACAAGAGTGAAGAGACCGCCTGATAATATGGTAAATACTTTGATTTCATATATAAACAGCTTAGTATATACAACAGTGCTGGGAGAAATATATAAAACACAGTTAAATCCGACTATAAGCTATTTACATGAGCCCGGAGTCAGCAGATTTTCACTAAGCCTTGATATCGCAGAAATATTTAAACCACTTATTGCAGACAGACTGATTTTTTCTTTATTAAACAAAAATCAAATAAAAGAAAAACATTTCTCGAAAGGGCTGGATTATCTGCATTTATCGGAACAGGGTTCTAAAATAATATTGGCAGAGTATGATAAGAGACTAAAGCAAACAATCATGCACAAAGAACTTGGCAGAGAAGTCAGTTACAGATACTTAATAAGACTGGAATGTTATAAGATGATAAAACATCTGTACGGCGAGAAAAAATATGATGCTTTCGTAATGTGGTGGTAATTATGTATGTTATACTTGTATATGATATATGTAAAGAGGGAAATGGACAAAAAAGATGGAATAGGGTGTTTAAACTGTGTAAGCAAAACCTTGTGCATATTCAAAAATCTGTATTTGAAGGAGAAATCTCAGACTCCGACTTGTTTAAGCTTGAAGGATCAATCGAAAAGGAGATAGATAAAAGTACCGACTCGGTAATAATCTTCAAGAGCAGAAATGAGAGGTGGCTTGATAAAAATGTAATAGGATTGCAGCAGGATGATCCGTTTATGATTTGATATCAATGCTACTTGTCATATCAATACAATTGTCGACCTATAATAGTCCCCAAATATAGGGGGATCGACAAATGTTATAAAACAAAGGGTTAGAGCAGTACATAGATAGTATAATTACAAGAAAATCATACTTTACCGGCAGAAAAAATCGAGGTAGACAAAAAAGAGGGTTTTAAATGGTGTAAATAGGTGGTATGATAGGAGACGGATTGGAATATATCCAGAATGGAATGTAAAGGATGAAATTAACAAGTATTTTGGTTGTGATTTTAGCATTGGAATATATCCAGAATGGAATGTAAAGGTTAAATTATCCGCTATTTCAATAACAGATTCCAGATTGGAATATATCCAGAATGGAATGTAAAGTGTTTTCACTATATTGTAACGGTGTTACCATACCAATTGGAATATATCCAGAATGGAATGTAAAGTACATTTATTAAATGTAAGGGTGAAAGCTGCTAATGATTGGAATATATCCAGAATGGAATGTAAAGTAAGAAAACAGAAAAAGGAGAAATAAAAATGGCAATATTGGAATATATCCAGAATGGAATGTAAAGATAAAAATATATTAAGTAACGGACTTTCGTACTATTATTGGAATATAT
>GL890590.1:0-3640 GCA_000209465.1 Lachnospiraceae oral taxon 107 str. F0167
TCAATAGTTTCTTTAACATCAAGCTCATCAATTAATGAGTAGAGCAAGAAGTGTCCTATATTAAGTTCAACAGGGGTGGAAAATGCACGAGGACGGTATTCTTCAGAAAGAACTTTTGTTCTATTCTCGTTTTGCTCTTTTACATAGTCGCTGTAAAATTTAACAGGATCCGGAATCTCACATGAAATCAAATCCTCAACATAACCAAAAGATTTTACATTTTTTGTTCTTGGTTGTTTTTTATCCTTATCCCAAAATGATTCATACATCTGAAGATAAGTACCTTTTTTCTTCTTTTCTTTTCTCAAAAAATAAGCCATAAACACCTCTAAAAGTAAAGTACTATGAAGTACTATGATTATAACATACTCTAAAAATTTTTTCAAATTTTTTAAAATATTTTTTATGTCAGAAAAGCCTTTAAAATAAAGGCTTTAAAAGAATTGCACAAAATCAAATAGTTTATTAGAAATTTAAAACGTCGGAACTTTCATAGTACTTCGACGGAAGACGGGTAAGGCTTTGGAGAAATTCTATGAAAATCTCTTTAGAATTTAATATGGAAATTTCATTGTTTTTCTTTCTTCTTTTTTGCTATAATATTATAAGTTAGATTATTCTAACCAACTATGCAATACTATATTTTCCTTTCTAATCTAATTGGATAGCAGATAGGAATATCCCCTGAAGGAGAAAACTATGAGAGAGAATTTTCAAAATATTGATGGTAAGAAGTTAGAAATTGTCCATGAAATAAAATCCGCCTATGATGAGGGAAAGATTTCTTTGGAAGAAGCAAGAAAAGCCCTTAAAGATAGAGTACAGCACCTTGCCCCCTATGAAATCGCCATTATCGAGCAGGAAATGGTGGAAGAAACCGAAGATGAGTGCATTAAGGAAGATATTCAAGCTATGCTGGAGGTCTTCCAGGATGTTTTAGTCACAAAGGATCAAGAGCTTCCGGAAAATCATCCCATCTCCTGTTACCGTAGGGAAAATGCCAAAATGAAGGAACTACTGCTTTCCGTTGAGGATTTGGTGCAGTACCCTCTCATTAAAAACCAATGGCTGGAGCTTTATGAAGACTTGTTGAAATTCAAGATTCATTTGTCCAGAAAGCAAAACCAATTATACCCGGTTTTGGAAAAGAAAGGCTTTACCCGCCCTACCACCACCATGTGGACTTTGGATGACTTTATTCGGGATGAGATTTCAGAGTGCTACAATCTTCTTTTAGAGGATAAGGAAGAGGAATTTATCGGAAAGCAGGCAGAACTTGTGGCTGATGTTCGGGATTTGATGGACAAGGAAGAAAATATCCTCTACCCCACCTCCTTGGAAATGATTAATGAAGAAGAGTTCCGTTATATGGCCGAGGGAGACCGGGAAATCGGTTTTGCCTATATTAGCGTGCAAGCAGATAAGTCCGACAATTCAGCTTCGGCTTCCTCTTCTGTCTCAGCTTCTACATCCGGTGCTCCTCTATCCGGACTTTCTTCCGCTCCCAGTTTTGCGGAAGAGCTTGCCGGTCTTCTGGGAAAATACGGCTTTAACAATAAAGAAGAAAAGTTGAATGTTACTACCGGTCAGCTTACCCTGGATCAGATTAACCTGATTTACCAGCACATGCCGGTGGATCTTTCCTATGTGGACGAAAATGAACTGGTATGCTTCTACACCGACACCAAGCACAGAGTTTTTCCCAGAAGTAAAAATGTCATCGGAAGAGATGTGAAAAACTGTCATCCAAAGGCTTCTGTACATATCGTTGAGGAAATCATCAAAAAGTTTCGTTCCGGAGAGCAGGACAAGGCGGAGTTTTGGATCAACAAGCCGGACCTCTTTATTTATATCGTTTACTATGCGGTTCGAGATGAAAAGGGAAAGTTCCGCGGTGTGCTGGAAATGATGCAGGACTGCACCCATATCCGTTCCCTACAGGGCTCTCAAACTCTTCTGACCTGGGAGCAGCAGGAAAAGGGAGAAGGCAAAGAGACTGCTGAAGACGAAGACAAGAGAGAAGACTCAGAGACTTCTGAAGATGTAGGCAATAAAGAAAACGCAGGGACTTTGGGAGACGAAGAAAATAGAGAAAGTACAGAGTCTTTGACAGCCGGCAAGCTGACAGAAATCACCGAAGACACTCTGTTAAAAGATATTTTGGAAGCAGATCCCAATGTAAAGACTCTCCTTTTCCGATTAAGCGATCGCTTTAAGGCCTTAAACACTCCTCTTGCTCGTATTATGATGCCGAAAGCCACGGTAAAGATGATGAGTGAACGGGCAGAGGTGGATCTTAACACTCTGCTTCGAGAGCTTCGGGGGTATTTTAAACTATGAGCTTTCAAGGTTTACTCTTAGGCTTGGTTTGTTTTCTCTGCATAGGGATATTTCACCCCATAGTGGTCTATGCGGAGTATTACTTTAGTAAAAAAATAGCCTGGCTTTTTTTCATAATAGGTCTATTCGCTTGTGTAGCCAGCATTTTTCTCCCTTCTCTTTTCCTCTCCGGAAGTTTGGCCATCTTTGGCATTTCCTGCTTTTGGAGTATCCATGAATTATATGAGCAGGAAAAAAGAGTGGAAAAAGGATGGTTCCCGAAAAATCCAAAGAGAAAATAGTTCAATACAACGAAAATAAAGCTATAGATGCTGTAAAAATAGAAAGCTCTCTTTAGGCAACAACTCATGAAAAGAGTTTCAAGCTTCTATTTTTACAGCCACTTTTTTTAATTTTCTATTTTTTTCACTAATACATATAAAAAAATTATTTTTCATTCTCCCTATACTTCTAAAATTACCCCTCATATTCTTCATTATGCTTTTTTGTAATAATAAGAATATATCCTATTTTTATTCTTTATGCTATATAGGCATTTGCTTATAAAGCACGAATTTCGTTATATTGTTTTTATATTTTGTTTATATTGTTTTACTTTTATTATTTAATATTTTTTATACGCCTGTGATATTGTTGTGTAAAAGTTAGTATGCACTAATTTAAAAACAATAATAATTCTTATTGTATACAATATTCAATCGATATATACTCCCATCTTTGACAGTTGGTAAAGAGTCAAGAGCCCGTAAACGGCGTAATTACGCAATGTCATTAACTTAAGAGTAGTGAGAAAAATATTACAAGAAGATAGTTTAAAAACGATAATTATGCTATACTTATAGTGAGAAAAATCACGAGGTGTAGCATGTTTATAAAAATACTTACAAAAGAATATAGAGGTGAAAAGTATTATTATGCCAGCCTTGTTGAAAACAAACGTATTGATGGCAAGGTTGTGCAGACAGTGAAAGCGAATCTGGGTGCAGTTACTGGGGAGCAGATTCCATATTTGAAGGCAGCCTATGCTAAGAAGAAACCTCGTCTTGTTTATGATGAGGATTAAATAATTGGAGGGCTGTAGTGATAAAATCACAGAATAGACTATTAAAAGATCAGAATAATATTCTTTCAGATGTATTTCTTGAGGTATGTCGTGGTGGCAAAACAAACACTCTTGTCAGACGTAGAAAGATGCCACTAGAAGATTTAGTGTATTCTATGATTAATCGCAAGGGCCTTACTCTCAAAATGGAGCTGCGAAATTATATGAAAACAACACATCCGGGAACAGAAATATCTA
>GL890590.1:3756-5609 GCA_000209465.1 Lachnospiraceae oral taxon 107 str. F0167
CTATACTTATAGTGAGAAAAATCACGAGGTGTAGCATGTTTATAAAAATACTTACAAAAGAATATAGAGGTGAAAAGTATTATTATGCCAGCCTTGTTGAAAACAAACGTATTGATGGCAAGGTTGTGCAGACAGTGAAAGCGAATCTGGGTGCAGTTACTGGGGAGCAGATTCCATATTTGAAGGCAGCCTATGCTAAGAAGAAACCTCGTCTTGTTTATGATGAGGATTAAATAATTGGAGGGCTGTAGTGATAAAATCACAGAATAGACTATTAAAAGATCAGAATAATATTCTTTCAGATGTATTTCTTGAGGTATGTCGTGGTGGCAAAACAAACACTCTTGTCAGACGTAGAAAGATGCCACTAGAAGATTTAGTGTATTCTATGATTAATCGCAAGGGCCTTACTCTCAAAATGGAGCTGCGAAATTATATGAAAACAACACATCCGGGAACAGAAATATCTAAACCAGGTTATCTAAAGCAAAGGATGAAATTAAATCCAGACGCATTTAAGTTTCTTTATCAGGAACATAATAAAAATTTTTACCAGGATGAAGAGGTAGAACCATATACCTATAAAGGATTCCTTATTTTAGCTGCAGATGGATCTGATATAAATATTCCTACAACTGATGAAACCATCGAGAAATACGGAAGTGCCTCAGTGAGAGGAGGAAAACCATGTGCTCAGATTGGGCTGGGATGTATTTACGACGTTCTTAATCGCTTTATTCTGGAAAGCAGTATTAATACCGTAAAGTTTGATGAGATGCGAGTAGCCCAGGAACAGTTAAAAGGAATAAAGGATACAATTGGAAACAGATATCCCTATCTTGTTGTTATGGATAGAGGTTATCCTTCGACACCGGAATTTTTGAATTTTATAGATGATGGAGTGTATTTTGTAGCAAGACTAAAAACAAGTGACTATAAGGCTGAACAGAAAGAATTAAAATCAAATGATGAGGATGTCGACATAACATTAACAAAGGCTAGAAGGAGAAATTATATTGGCAAAAAAGAAGAAACTATCATGATGAGCAGAGATTCCTTTTCAATGAGATTTGTAAAGGTGTGTTTAGATGATGGAAAGTCAGAAATTTTCGCTACTAATCTTCCACGGGAAAAATTTCCAGAGGAATGCTTTGCAGAACTGTATCATATGCGCTGGGGTATAGAGACGGCCTATGAAGTTTTGAAAGACAGATTAAAAATCGAAAATTTCACAGGGATAAAATCAGTGCTTATTGAGCAGGACATTAACAGCACTATTTATGTTAGCAATCTTGCAGAAGATATAATCTGTGATATAGAAGAAAGTAGCCAGGAGCACCTAAAGAATGATTATAAACATACAATGCAGTTAAACCGAAACCTAAGTATCGGACTTCTGAAAAATGACCTAATATACATTCTTATAGAAAAAGATGGAAATAAAAAAGTAGCGCTACTACAGGCATTGTATGATGAAATAAGCAAAAATGTAGTGCCGATAAGGCATGATAGACATTATCACAGAACTAAAGGACAGCTTGCAGCAAATTTCTCGAATACACATAAGCGAAGTTTCTAATTTGAAGATATTTTTCTATAACATATAAATAAGGCTTTGGAGAAATTCTATGAAAATCTCTTTAGAATTTAATATGGAAATTTCATTGTTTTTCTTTCTTCTTTTTTGCTATAATACCTGACTTCCGTCGTTTCTCTCAAAACCTAGTACTCTAGGTATCCAAGAGCATGCAGTTTTGAAAGAAATTGTCGACTTCAGCTTTGGTTAAATAGAGGGCATCAAGGTTACTAAAGCCAACCAATTTTTTAACCTTTTCGTTAACGGCCTGGTCTCT
>GL890590.1:5852-111508 GCA_000209465.1 Lachnospiraceae oral taxon 107 str. F0167
ATGATGGAGTGTATTTTGTAGCAAGACTAAAAACAAGTGACTATAAGGCTGAACAGAAAGAATTAAAATCAAATGATGAGGATGTCGACATAACATTAACAAAGGCTAGAAGGAGAAATTATATTGGCAAAAAAGAAGAAACTATCATGATGAGCAGAGATTCCTTTTCAATGAGATTTGTAAAGGTGTGTTTAGATGATGGAAAGTCAGAAATTTTCGCTACTAATCTTCCACGGGAAAAATTTCCAGAGGAATGCTTTGCAGAACTGTATCATATGCGCTGGGGTATAGAGACGGCCTATGAAGTTTTGAAAGACAGATTAAAAATCGAAAATTTCACAGGGATAAAATCAGTGCTTATTGAGCAGGACATTAACAGCACTATTTATGTTAGCAATCTTGCAGAAGATATAATCTGTGATATAGAAGAAAGTAGCCAGGAGCACCTAAAGAATGATTATAAACATACAATGCAGCTAAACCGAAACCTAAGTATCGAACTTCTGAAAAATGACCTAATATACATTCTTATAGAAAAAGATGGAAATAAAAAAGTAGCGCTACTACAGGCATTGTATGATGAAATAAGCAAAAATGTAGTGCCGATAAGGCATGATAGACATTATCACAGAACTAAAGGACAGCTTGCAGCAAATTTCTCGAATACACATAAGCGAAGTTTCTAAACTGAATAAGCATTTCAATTTAAACTGGTGAACTATGCTCTTTTTAAGCTAATAATAGTAAAAGTGAAAGAAAAAGAGCATACCCTTATTTGCAAGAGTATGCTCCAAACGTTAAGTTAATGACATTGCGTATTTATACGGCTTTTGGCGTTTTGCAAACGCCTATTATAATTTTATTCAAAAGGAGGAAGAAAATTGAAAATTGTACTTAATATTTTTTCTAGAGCATTTATCGCATTGTATGCAATTCTGACTCTTATTGCAGTGATTGCAGAAATGAAAGAGATAGGTTTTCAAAGCATTCACTTGCTATATTTTATCGGAGCTATTTTGTTGATTTCGGCTACAGTCAAGAATCTACCATGGCTTGTATATCTTTCCTTATTGTTAATGATTCCATTGGTAATTTTTACCGGTTATATAGTTGGAAATTTACAATTGTCTCATATTATAATTCGTATATTGATTACAGTACTGTTGTCTTTAATATACGGTTGTTCAGTTCTCTGAGTAAGTAGAAAAAATAAATTTTTTAAAAGTGAGTTATAATAAGCTCTGAGATTCTTTTCAGGATAAACATAAATCATTCTACCGCAGGAAGAAGTTGTACAAGGATTGTCACAGTGACAGACATGTCGTTTGGATTTGTCTTGTCGGTTGTATTCCAATTTCATTTTGGGACATACAAACTTCATTGTGGACAGCTTGCTCTTTAAATGAGATTTACTTCCTTCATGTTTCATTGGAAGTGAAGAATCATGAGGACAACAGGGAATCCCATTTTTGTCAGATTCAAAAATATCTTTACAATCTTCAAAAATATCTGCCAAAGAGAGTTGTTTTTGTGATATCATAGTATTGTCTCCTTTAGGGATGTGGCATATGTTTTTTGTTCAACTCAATTATATCACAGACCAAGAGGAGATTTTTATATTCAGTAACAAAAAAATGTCGTATTTATACGGCTTTGGGCGTTTCGCAAACGCCTAAAATATTTAATACAAGAAAGGGGAAAAACATGAAAAGATCACAAATTAACGGCATCATAAAAGAGATGGAGGCTCTGATAAAAGAAAACGGCTTTCATCTACCGCCATTTTGTAACTGGACACCTGATGAGTGGCAAAATAAGGGGCATGAATATGATGAAATAAGGGATAATATGCTCGGATGGGATATCACTGATTTCGGTCTGGGAGATTTTGATAAAATAGGCTTTGGTCTTATCACTATAAGAAACGGAAACAGAAACAACGAGAAATATAAAAAGGTCTATGCCGAGAAGCTTTTATTCTTAAGGGATGATATGATGGCACCTATGCATTTCCACTGGTTTAAATCGGAGGATATAATTAATAGGGGAGGAGGAACACTCCTTATTAAGGTATATAATGATGACGGCAAGGGTGGACTTAGCGACTCCGATGTGCTTATAAACTCTGACGGCAGGTCATACTATGTAAAGGCAGGCAGCATGGTAAAGCTTTTACCGGGAGAGAGCATTACGATATGGCCTCATCAATATCATGAATTCCATGTGGAACCGGGAAGCGGCAGCGTGCTTATAGGAGAGGTATCACAATGTAACGATGACAATATCGACAACAGATTCTATGAGGATATAGGCAGATTCCCTAAGATAGAAGAGGATGAAGCGCCTTACAGATTGCTTTGCAATGAGTATCCGGCGGCGAAGGATTGAGAAAGAGAGAATAATGGAATTAAAAATCAGTAATGTCGGAAAGATAGATTCGGCAGAGATAGAAATTAAAGGGATTACAATAATAGCAGGATTGAACGGCACAGGAAAAAGTACAGTCAGCCGAAGTTTATTTGCAATGTTTCACTCATTCAGCAATATGTCAAGAAAAATAAATTTGGAAAAAATGTATGCTATTGAGGATTTGATTTATAAATTATATATGATGCCCCCGGATTTTTTCAAAAATATGAATATAGATTTAGAAGAAATGGGAAAGGCTTTATTGGGGAATACTGATAAAAACAGTATTAGAAAAGAATTGCAAAAAGTATATAATGAGTCGGCACCTATTGATGATCTTGTTGAAAAAGTGATAAAGATTAATTCCACTTCAGATGATATACTGAGAAATGAAATTGTTTCAGAAATTTTTTTGAGGGAGTTTAACGGGCATATAACTAATATTCAAAGTAGTGAGAAAAGTGAAGTTGAAATAAAGATAAAAGATCATAAAATAGAAGTTATTTTTGATAACAAGGATAATCTGTTGGAGATAGTGAATGAAAAAGAGTTAATACAGAGAATTGTGTATATTGATGATCCGTTTATTATGGATTCTCATAGCCTATTTGAAATATCTCCTGAATCATTATTTTCTGATATACGAAATGAAAAAACTACAAATCACAGGGGGGAGTTAATAAAGCAATATAAAAGCACTAAAAATTTAAATTTAGTGGATAGAGCAAACTTAAAAGAAAAATTAAGTGCGGTATATCAAAAAATCAACGATACCTTAGGTTCGGATATGTCATTATTTGAAACGGATAAAGACGGCATCTCAGGTTCTAAGAGGACAAGGGGATTATCATTAGACAGCCTTTCATCAGGTATGAAAACATTTTATTTAATTAAAAGCCTGATAGATAACGGAACCATAGTACAAAATGGAACTTTAATACTTGATGAGCCGGAGGTGCACCTTCATCCTGATTGGCAGGTTACATTGGCTGAGGTCATAGTGTTACTTCAAAGAGAGATGGGACTGCATATTTTGATAAATACCCATAGTCCATATTTTTTGCGTGCGATTGAAGTATTTTCCGGAAAATATGATACGGAAGATGTGGTTAAGTATTATCTGTCATATAGTGAGGGAGATACTGCAAAAATAAAGGACGTTACTTTTAATATCTCTGAAATTTATAAAGTATTATCTGAACCGCTGCAAAGAATTGAAAATGAGGGATATAATGACGGAGATTAAGGATAAAGTAGAGACTGATATATTTATAGATAATAAAAAACCTTTATTTAAGGTGTCTGTGGATGATTCAGACGAAAAAAATCCGGTTTACATGGTTGGTATTGACGAAGATATTTCAAAAGATATTGTAATTGACTTTGATGATGTGAAAACTGCTTTTTGCAAAAAGTTTCATAAATCTTATAAGGTTTTTAAATCGGCAGATGCCCTGCTTTATAGTGAAGTCAAAAATAAGCTTATATTTGTGGAATTTAAGAACGGTAAGGTCAAAGAAGTTAAGACAAAACTTAAAGATTCCCTTCTCGTTTTTTCAAATATAGTAGATGTGGACTTGAAGTTCTGCCGCAAATATTTGGAATACATTGTGGTATATAATTACGAAAAAAACAAACAATATGTTGAACAAGAAAAAGATAAATACAGAAAAGAAGAGCAAAACAAGTCCCAATCTCTTAGTAGGGAATATATGGAAGGATTTGTAAAGCCATTATTCAGGCTTGCAAAAGATGAAATTATTCTATGGGATCTGGAATTAATGCAGGATATATGTGTATCAGCGGTTCATACATATACTGTGGATGAATTTGTAGAATACTATTCTAAAAATTGTACTAAATAGTGTAAGTAGAAAAGGCATTAGATTTGATTAAGCCATATCATTAATATGACAGCCGGATAGGTTTTCAATTGTATTGCCGGCAATAAATAAACAAAAATCAAAGCAAAATATAAATAAAGCAGTGAAATCACTATCGGGTTTTACTGCTTTATTTTTTACCGGAAAACAGACTTCATAATCAATATTATATTGACGTACTTGTAGATAAGTAGTATCATTAAGTATATCCAAAAACGTTTTTGGAAAATATTTTTTGGAGAGTATTTTGTTTTGGTATCTATAAGAGATGTTGCTAAGGCTGCCGGGGTTTCCGTAAGTACGGTATCACGTGCCTTAAATGATTATGATGATGTAAAAGAGAGTACAAGAAAAAAAATACAGGATATTGCAAAGAGTCTTGGCTACAGACCAAGTCAAAGCGCAAGGAATCTTTCATCAAAAAGAAAAGAGAATGTAGCCATACTTATTTCCGGTCTTGGAAGTAACAGCCCTATGGATGAATTTACGGGCAATATGTTAAAGGGGTTAAATTCATACATTCAGGGAAAGAATATGGTTATTGCAATGTATGGAATTTCTTCAAAAATGCAGGCAAAGCAGACACTTTCAGAGTTTTGCAGACAGTACAGCCTGTCAGGAGTGATACTTGCAGGTTTAAAGCTTGGGGATCCATATCTTGAAGAAATAAAGTATACCGATATCCCCTGCGTAGGTATAGATATAAAGCTTGAAGGAAAGATGGGTGCATCCATACTTACAAATGATGTGGAGGCTTTTAGAGATATCACAAATTATGCCGTTAAAAAAGGTTTTTGTAAACTTGTACTCGTAAAGGGAAAGGATGAGGCGGCAGTTACTCTTGACAGGTATGAAGGATTTAAAAAAGCATTAAAGGATAATGGTATTCTCAATAAGGATGCCGATATATTAAATTGCAAATTTGATGAAGAATTAGCTTACAAAAATGTAAAAAATTATATAGAAAAACATGGTAAAAGAAAAGGCAGAGCTTTTGTATGTATGAGTGATCTTATGGCTGTTGCTGCGGCAAGAGCTATAGAGGATCTTGGATACAGGCTCGGCGATGACTTTTTGGTTACAGGCTTTGATGGTATACAGCTTCTAAACTATATTAAGCCGAGAATTGCTACCATAGATCAAAATATGATAGAAAAAGGCTATGAAGGAATGCGTTTACTTATAAAAATTATTAAAAATGAGGAAGAGCCTAGGACAATATATATAAAGCATAAACTTATAAAAGGTGAATAAATTTTATTTAAGGAGGGTTTTGTAATGAAACTGAAAAAACTTTTAAAGAGCGGACTTGCTCTGGGGCTTTGTTTTGGACTTGCAGCCTGTTCATCAGGTTCTAAAGGAGCGGGAACGGATGCGGGTAGCGAGCAGGCAAAGACTGAAAATGCCGAATCTTCACAGGAGAAGAAGGCTGAAACAGACGGGAAAGAGATAGAGCTTAAGATACCTACCTATCTTGCAGGTGAAAATGTGGGCGCGGTATTTTTCCTGCCTCAGGTAGAAAGATTTAATGAAAAATATGCGGGTAAATATAAAGTGGTTGTTGAGGAAGTTGTTCAGGATTCCTATGCAGAGAAAATCAAACAGCTTGCAGGTCAAAACAAGCTTCCGACATTGGTACATTCACCGGGTTCAGGAGGAATAGATACTCAATGGTTTAAGCAGGTCATACTTGATAATGATATGGCATATGATTTGACAGAGTTCGGGAAAGAAAATCCGGATGTTGCAGCTTCATGGATAGAGGGTTCAAAGGATTTTTGCACCGTGGACGGAAAGCTGATTTGTAATCCGCTTATAGTACTAAGACCTATAGGCTTATATTATAACGAATCTCTTTATAAACCTGAAAAGGATATAAGAGATATGAGTATGGATGAGTTTATGTCAGGGCTTGGAGAGAATAAACTGGCATTTATGACCTCTGAAAATGCATGGACTTCATCACTTATGCTGGCTGCACTTATTGCCAATGAGGATGGAGGAGTGGATTTATTAAATAATAATACAAGTGAGAAACTTTGGGATTATAATACACCGGTAATAGTAAATGCTGTAGGCAAGTTGCAAAAGCTTTTGCAAAACAATGCGTCAAGTAATACCGTAGGAGCGGCTTATGCAGATGCTGCAAATGCTTTTATGAGTAATAATGCGGCTTTAATATGCAACGGTTCATGGATGGCATCAGAGTTTAACGAGGATGCCAAGGATAAGTGGAGTAACGGCTTTGACGGAAAAGATGTAAAAACAACCATATATCCGGGAAATATTGCACTTGCAAATCCTAAGGCTTATGGAGATTTCTGGATTTCAAATGCGGCAAGTGATGAGCAAAAGGAGGCGGCAAAGGCATTCCTGGCATTTAGAAGTTCAAAAGAAGAGATAGAGGCATTTATTTTGGCAGAGGGAGGCAATGCTCCTAATATCAAGCACAGTGACGATTTCTTAAATAAGCTTAAAGAAAATGATATATTATATCAGCTGGATCAGAGCATGAATGAAAATACAAAGTTTGTGGCTACACTTGGGGATATATTCCCGGCTTCTGTAGCTGATACAGAGTTTGGAAAACTTCTTCCTAAGTTGATCGACAACTCTTTGACACCGGAACAATTCTGTGCCGAGCTGACAAAGAAAGCACAAGAAGCTAAGCAATAAATATTTGTATGGGGCTGTCGTTTTATTTATTACGGCAGTCCCATATTTTAAAATAAAGGAGGACTTTGATGAGTTCAAATAGAAAAACAGCGGCAAGCAGACTTGAACGTAAAAACTATAAATGGATCTACTTATTTTTACTTCCTTCTTTCATTGTCTTTGTAACCTTTTATATACAACCGATATTTACGGTTTTTTACACTTCATTTACAAAATGGGACGGATTTAATAAGCCGAAATTTATCGGGTTAACAAACTATATAAATATGTTTGGAAATACAGCTTTTAGATATTCTTTAAAAAACCTGCTTTTATGGTCATTTATAGCGGCTG
Organism: Lachnospiraceae oral taxon 107 str. F0167; assembly: GCA_000209465.1. Taxonomy (GTDB): domain Bacteria; phylum Bacillota; class Clostridia; order Lachnospirales; family Lachnospiraceae; genus Lachnoanaerobaculum. The sequence goes on from GL890590.1 coordinate 13,154, forward strand.
TTTTTCATGTGGGTTTTGGAGTACTTGTGGCTTTTGCTATATTTAAAAAGCCTTTCGGATGGAAGTTTACAAGAGCTGTTTTTATGATACCCAATGTAATAAGTGCAGCTGCATGGGCGATGATTTACAGGTTTATGTTTCATGATGATATGGGAATGATAAATAATATTATAAGAAAGTTTAATCCCGATTTTCATGTGCAATGGTTTTATCAGTCACCCTTTGCTTTTATAGCCGTAACTTTGACATGGCTGTTTTATGCGGTAATTGTAACCTTGATAGTGTTAAATGACTTATTTGCAATACCCGGTGATTTGTTTGAGGCTGCACGTGTTGACGGAGCTTCCGATTTTCAACTTATAAAATATATACAGCTTCCTCTTTGTAAGAATGCTATAGGAACATCCATAATAGCTTCTATTACGGCAAGAGTGGCAATGTATGAGCAGATAGCATTGACGACTGCGGGAGGTCCGGGAGATGATACAATGAATCTGCCTGTAATACTTGTAAAGTCTATAATGGATTTAAAATACGGATATGCAAATGCAAACGGAGTAATAATGTTTATTCTGGGGTTGTTTATACTATGGCTTGTAAACAGATTATTTAAGATGGATGAAAGTGTGTATTAAGGAGGAACTTTATGAAATTAAAGAATATAAGAAAAAATCTATCAAAGGTATTCACTTATACACTGCTTGCATTTACGGTTATAATTTCGATTTTTCCAATAATATGGGTTATTATGTCGGCATTCAAAGATAATGCCATGATTTTATCGGATCCTTTTGCATTGCCGAAGCAGATAAGTTTTGAACCCTTTGTATATATTTTTTCAAAATATGATTTTGGAAGATATTTTATAAATTCATTTTTGATATCTGTAAGTTCAACTTTGGTGGCATTGATATTTTTTGCTATGGGAAGCTATGTACTTGCAAAATATGAATTTCCGGGGAAAAATCTTGTGTTTATACTATATACGGTCACTTTACTTGTTCCGGCTCAGTCAAAGGCACAGCCTATATTTTCTCTTATTATGAAGTTGGGACTTTATGACAATATATGGGGAGTGGCATTAGTATATGTTTCCATGGGACTTGCAATATCTACATTTATACTTAAGCCGGCATTTATGGCTGTTCCGAAATCTCTTGATGAGGCGGCTGTAATAGAGGGGGCAAACTTTTTTACAGTATTTTGGGAGATCAACTTACCGCTTGCAAAGGGAGGACTTGCAACAGCGGGAATTTTGATGTTTTTAGGAAACTGGAATGAATACTTTTATGCATCCATACTTACATCATCAGATACTACAAGGACTTTACCGCTTGCATTACAGTTTTTTACAGAGGCATTCTCATATAACTACCCAAGGCTTTTTGCCGCATTGACTGTAGTTATACTGCCCGGAATAATACTGTATATTTTGGCACAGGAGCAGGTACAGGCTTCTGTAGCAAGTTCAGGAATAAAGGGTTAGAGAGGATTATTATGCAGCAGTTGGAATATAAGGGCACAGTAATCAAAGAATGTTTTTTTGACAGGAAAAACATAAAAAAATTTGAAGCAATATTTACACAGGGAAACGGATATCTGGGTATCAGAAATGCACTTGAAGAGCATTATGTAGGCGAAATAAGAGATACTTTTATAACCGGGACATTTAATAAGGCATCAAAGGAGGAAGTGACGGAACTTCCCAATATTGCGGATGCAAGTACCGTTAAAATTATTGTGGACGAAGAAGAGTTCAGTCTGACAGAGGGAAAAATTTGTTTCTATGAGAGAAGTCTTGATTTAACTACCGGAGAGAGCGTAAGAAGTATTAAATGGGAAAGCCCGAAAGGTATAAAACTTGATCTCATATTCAGGCGTTTTGTATCTCTTGATAATGAGCATATATTTGTACAAAAAGTTGAACTGCTCTGTGATAAGGATGCAAATATTATTATAGAAAGCGGAATAGACGGTTCCGTAACAAATAGCGGTGCGATGCATTTTGAGGATATACAAAGACGAGTGTATGAGGGCAGGTATATGGAATATATCGCAAAAACAACTCAGTCAAATGTAAAGATTATTCAAGGTGCTGTTTGCAGCCTGAATAAAGAAGCCTCGGCAATACCTGTTATGGGAAGAAGAACTCTTGCAAACAGATACAGTATAAAAATCAAAGCAAATGAAAAGCTTGAATTTGAGAAAAAATCAATATTCTTTTCTGAAAGAGATAAGGAATTTGCACATTTAAAGGATGAAAACAGGCTTGATGAAATAAAAAGGGAGTCTGCAAAGCTTATAAGAGAGCTTGAGACTCAAAGCTATAATGAACTTTTTAAAAGAAGTGAAGCAAAATGGCAAGACTACTTTGAAAAAAGCAAAATAGATATCGGCACTGATGATATATATGTAAAGACTTCAATAAATTTTGCACTCTATCATTTAAGAATCATGGTAAAGACTGATGACAACAGAGTGGGTATAGGTGCAAAGGCTCTGAGCGGTGAAGGGTATAAGGGGCATTCTTTCTGGGATACCGAGCTTTTTATACTTCCGTATTTTACATATACACATCCTGAGATTGCAAGAACACTTCTTGAATACAGATATCATAATCTTTACGGTGCAAGACTGAAAGCAAAAGAAAACGGCTACGAAGGAGCAATGTATCCATGGGAGTGTGCATGGGTGGATGATGGAGAGGTAACACCTCTTTATATGGGCGCAGATATAGTAACAGGCGAAATAACAAAGGTTTGGACAGGGCTTATAGAACATCATATAACAGCAGATATAGTGTATGCGATAGATAATTATTACAGAGTGACAAATGATAATGATTATATGGAAAAGTACGGATATGAGATAATATTTGAAGCCGCACTTTTTTGGGCAAGCAGACTTGAATATATTGCAGACAAAGACAGATATGAGATAAGAAATGTTATAGGTCCTGATGAGTATAAGGAACATGTGGACAATAATGCCTACACCAATTATATGGCGGCCTATACCATGAGACTGGCAACCAAGAAGTTTGAATATTTAAAAAATAATAATAAGACGCTTTTTGATGCTTTAGATTCCAAACTTGATTTAAAATATATAAAAGAGTGTATCGAAAAAAGATTGCCAAAACTTTATCTGCCTCTACCCAATGAAGATGGTATAATTCCACAGTCCGATACCTTCCTCGGACTTAAAAAGCTTGATATAATTAAATATAAAAACTCTGATGAAGTACTTGGTATCTACAATGATTATAATACAAATCAGCTCAATGAGTACATGGTTTCAAAACAGTCGGATACGGTTATGCTTTTGTATTTGTTTAGAGATTTATTTGATTATGAAACAAGAAAGAAGAATTTTGTTTTCTATGAGGATAAGACCTTACATGATTCATCATTAAGCAAGTCTACACATGCTATTTTGGCGAATGAATTTGACTTTGAAGAAATGTCATATAAGCTATTTAGGGGTGCGATAAGCGTTGACTTGGGAGCAAATATGAAATCATCGGATGAGGGAATACACAGTGCTTCAATAGGTGGGATATGGGCTGTATTTGTATTCGGATTCGGCGGTACAAATATTGACGATAAGGGCTTAAATATAAATCCATGTCTGCCGGTGAACTGGGATTTCTTGGAATTCCCGCTTGTATATCAGGGTACGAGATTAAGAGTCAGAGTAGAAAAGGGCAATCAGGTAAGTGTAAGAAGACTTGACGGTAAAAGCGCAGAAATTTATATAAAAGGAGAAAAACAGCTCATCAAATAAGTGGGCTGTGTGAATAAAAGTAATGGAAAATAGAAGATTTAAGGGAATTATATTTGATTTGGACGGTGTTATCTGTCATACGGATAAATATCACTATATGGCATGGAAAAATCTGGCAGACAGTATAGGAATATACTTCGATGAGCAAATAAATAACAGACTCAGGGGAGTGAGCCGTATGGAGAGCCTTGAAATCATACTTGAAAGATCCGATAAGGCATACAGCGATAAAGAAAAAGAAGAGTTTGCAAATAAAAAAAATGAGATGTATAAAGAGCTCTTAAATAAGATGAGTGAAAATGATTTGGATAAAAAGGTGAAGGGAACTCTGGATATTTTAAAAGAAAGGGGCTATAAAACAGCTATAGCTTCATCAAGTAAAAATGCAAGACTGATACTCTCAAAATTAAATCTTATAGATTTTTTTGATATTATTGTAGACGGAAATGATATAAAATATTCAAAACCCGATAAGGAAGTGTTTGAAAAGGCGGGGATAGGTCTTGGGCTTTTGTGTGATGAATGTCTGGTTGTGGAGGATGCCGCCTCGGGTGTGGAGGGAGCAAAAAGAGCAGGAATGGAGGTTGCAGGAATAGGTGATGCAAAAAATCTCAGTGATGTGACTTTTCATTTGGAAAGCTTTGAGGATTTACAAAAGTATTGCAGATAGTGTGATATTTTATTAGCAGCTGTAGGGCGGCGGATTGTTTGCCTGATTATAATTAAGTAAAAATATTACAATATATGCATCATTTAAAAGGAGTAAAATTAGTATGGCAGATAGAAAAACGGCGGAAGCTTCAATAATTAAAGGAAAAAATTATCGTATCAGTATACTTACAGACAGGCTTATAAGACTTGAGTACAGTAAAAAAAATGTATTTGTCGATGAAGAGACTGCAGCTGTAACAAACAGAAATTTCCCTGAAGTAAAATTTGATGTTTTAGACAGTGAAGACAGGCTGGTGATAGTTACAGACTATTTGAGAATTATATATGATAAAAAAGAGTTTTCGGGAGAAGGCTTAAGAATAAATGTAAGCGGAAACTATGGAACCACCTCAAGTGTATGGCATTATGGGGATAAGAATGAGAGCTTAAAAGGCACTACCAGAACACTTGATAATATTGACGGTGAGACAGAGCTTTCCGAGGGAATTGTTTCAAGAAAAATGTGGTCTGTAGTGGATGACAGCAATTCCATGCTTATAACAAAAGATGGTTTTAAGCTAAGAGAGGATACCGAGTCTATTGATTTATATTTCTTTGGCTATGGCATGGATTTCTTAACGGCGATTAGGGATTTTTATACTCTGAGCGGGGCACTTCCTCTACTGCCAAGATTTACACTTGGAAATTGGTGGAGCAGATATTATAAATACACACAGAAGTCCTATCTGGAACTTATGGAAAGATTTAAGAGAGAGGAAATACCTTTCAGTGTTGCGGTAATAGATATGGACTGGCATTTGACTGATGTGGAAGAAAGATTCGGTACCGGATGGACAGGATATACATGGAATAAGGAGCTGTTTCCAAGTCCTGAAGAGTTTTTGGGGGAGCTGCATAAGGGCGGCTATAGAGTTCTTTTAAATGTACATCCGGCAGACGGTATAAGGGCATATGAAGATTGCTATGATGAATTGGCAAAGTTTATGGGTGTAGATACTAAAAAGCAAGAACCGGTACTTTTTGATATAGCAGATGAAAAGTTCAGAGAGGGATATTTTAAATATGTGCATCATCCGCTGGAAAAACAGGGTGTGGACTATTGGTGGATAGACTGGCAGCAGGGTGAAAACTCAGGGCATAAGGGGCTGGATCCTTTATGGCTTTTAAATTATTTTCATTATAAGGACTCTGCTAAAAGAGAGTCGGGCAGAGGTCTGATACTGTCAAGATATGCCGGTGTGGGAAGTCATAAATATCCTATAGGATTTTCTGGAGATACCATTATTACATGGGAAAGTCTTGACTTTCAGCCATATTTTACAGCTACCGCATCCAATATAGGCTATGCATGGTGGAGCCATGATATCGGTGGACATATGAACGGTATCAGGGATGATGAGATGTTTGTCAGATGGGTGCAGTTCGGTGTGTTTTCACCTATAATGAGATTACACAGTACCTGCAATGAATTTTCGGGAAAGGAACCCTGGAAGTATAATTTAATAGCTGAGAATATAGTAAAAAGATATTTGAGACTTCGCCACAGATTTATACCATATCTTTATACGATGAACAGGAGAGCTCATGTGGATAAGCTGCCGCTTATACTGCCTCTTTATTATTATGAGCCCGTAAATGATAAGGTCTATGAGTATAAAAATGAATATTATTTTGGAAATGACCTGATAGTATGCCCCGTAATTCTAAAGCTTGATGAAAAGAGCGGATTGTCAAAGACAAAGATTTGGCTGCCTGAGGGTAACTGGTTTGATATATTTACCGGAGTAAAGTATAGCGGAAATCGTGAACTTGAAATATACAGGGATTTGGAGGATATAGCGGTATTTGCAAGAGAGGGAAGTATATTGCCGCTTGCCACAGATACCTATACAAATGATATTAAGGCTCCTTCAGAGCTTGATTTACATATTTTTACCGGTAAAGCCGGAGAGTTTACTCTTGCAGAGGATGAAAAGGAATTTACTGATTTTATTGAAAGTGACTGGGCATATACAAGATATGAAAACTGTGAAGTAAAAATATCGGATACAAATGATAAGAACTTAAGCTATTTATTTAAAATCCACCCGCAGGAGGGAAATGCTTTAGCGGCACCTCAAAAAAGGAAGTATAATTTGTATTTCCACGGTATAGGCAGTTACACTAAGCTTGATATTACCCGGGATAAAGAGTCTCTGAATCCTCTTTATATAAGATATGATGAAGACATGGCGACATTACGGATAGACCTACCTGAAATAAATTCAAATTCAGGGATTGAGATAAGAATAGATGCAGCTACCGCTACAGACGGCATACAGAGCAGGATATTTAATATTCTTAACAATGCACAAATAGAATATGACTTAAAGACAAAGGTAATGGAGGCGGTACGAAAGTACGATTCTACAAACTCCGGCAAGGTAATCGGTGAAATCTACAGTGTATGTGAGAATGAATATGTCAGGGGGGCTATAATAGAGCTTTTATCCGCAAAATAGTGATGAAAACAGTTCGACTTTAAAGATTGAAGCCGGACTGTTTTTATATTATTTCAATTATTTCAGAAATTTTGTATAATATATACCATATGGAAAATTATGCCTTAAAATTGCTTTATGGCATACTCAGATCAAAATAAAAGGTCGTATATAAAGGAGGTTTTATGTTAGTATTTCATTATCCCAAATGTTCCACATGTGTAAAGGCAAGGAAGTGGTTAAGAGATAGGAATATTGATTTTGTGGAGAAAAATATAGTGGAGGAGACTCCAAGTGTGGAGGAGTTAAAGAAGGTTTTGGAGTATTCGGGGCTACCGATAAAGAAGCTGTTTAATACAAGCGGTATGCTGTATAGGGAGATGAATATAAAAGATAAAATGGATAAGATGAGTGATGATGAAAAGCTTTCCCTGCTTTCAGAAAACGGAATGCTTGTAAAAAGGCCTATAGTTTTGGGAGATAAATTTGCTTTGGTGGGATTTAAAGAAAGCGAGTGGCAAAATGTATGGCAGTAAAGGCATCGGATAGAGTAAAGCTTTTTGAGAATAAAAATGGTGCAACCATAGGTACTTGTGACAGAAAAATAATAGAAGTTGAAGGGATGTATTTTAAAGATATAGACGGCTCGGGAGAGTTTAAGGACTTTGATGATTGGAGAAAAACTCCGCAGGAAAGAGCAAAAAGCTATGTGAAGGTGCTGAGCATAAAAGAAAAAATAGGGCTTTTATTTGCAAGCGACTGGAGAATGGGACTTGATCAGGAAGATAAAAGCAAGCTGGATGAGTCGGGAGTGCTTGATGAAGGTGAACTTATAAATGCCAAAACCATATTCGGTATACAAAATCTTCCAAGTACATCCGTAGCAATAAAGGAATGGTTTGCAAGACATCTGATATTCAGAAAAAATCCAAAGCCTGAGGATTTGGTGGATTGGATAAATCAGCTGAATGCAAAAGCGGAGGAATGTGAGCATTTTGTGCCTGTGGAGATTATATCAAATTCCAGAAATGAAAACGGTGAGACAGTATTCGGTATGAATGATGCCACAGGTGTATTTGCAACATGGCCCGGGACTCTTGGCATAGCGGCTATAGCAAAGGGAGAGGGACTTGGAGTTATAGAAGATTTTGGCAATATCATAAGAAAAGAATGGGATGCTACCGGTATAAAAAAGGGTTATATGTATATGGCGGATGTACTGACGGATCCAAGATGGCAAAGATCTTACGGTACTTTCGGAGAAGATCCAAAGCTTATAAGAGATATATTTGAAAGATTGGTACCGCTCATTCAGGGTGGTGAAGACGGTGTGACTACTGACGGAGTGGCTATGACTGTAAAGCATTTCCCCGGAGGAGGTGCCAGAGAAAACGGATTTGATCCTCATTATAAGGCAGGGCAGTGGAATGTTTATGCGACAAAAAACAGTCTGAGAGATTATCATTTGCCTGCATTTGAAACCGCTATAAAGAAAAAAGTTTCATCAATAATGCCTTATTATGCAAAGCCTGCAAGTATGAAGAGTGCCGCTCAAAAGGATTTGGAGGGCAATGATATAGAGATGAAGCCTCTCGGATTTGCTTATAATGATTATTTTATAAAAAAGCTTTTAAAGGAGCAGCTTGGCTTTGAGGGCTATATAAATTCCGATACGGGAATAGTCCACAATATGTGCTGGGGAGTAGAGGAACTTGATACAGCCGAGAGAATAGCCTTTGCCATAAACAATGGGGAGGTGGATTTGATAAGCGGTCTGTTTGATTTAAAAGAAACCATGGAGGCTATAGACAGGGCAGACAATGATTATTATGAAAGTCATGCTCTGCCAAAAGGCTTTAAAAAGTCTGATATTACATTGACAAAAGCCGCAATTGAGAGGGCAATTATAAGAACTTTGACAGAGATGTTTGCCCTTGGAATATTTGATAATCCGTATAGAGATCCTAAGGTGGCGGCAGAGATTATAAATGATAAAAAGGACAGAGAGATTTCAGAACTTGCACATAGAAAGAGTGTGGTATTATTAAAAAATGATAACAGTCTGCCTGTGGATAAAAATAAAAAGGTTTATATAGAATGTTTTAATAAAAATCTTGAGCAGGCAAAACAAAGAACTGAAAAAATAAAAGTATATGCAGGTGATAAACTTAATATAGTGGATGATCCTGAGGCTGCCGATATTGCAATACTGCTTGTGAATCCTTCTTCGGGAGAGTATTTTAATGCTACAAAGGGATATTTGGAGCTGGATATCTGTGAAGGAAAGACTGTATGCAATGTAAGTGAAGACGGATTGCCGACGGAGGAAACACATGAAGAGACCACCGTTGCAAATGCAAACAGAATAAAGGAAGTATCAGCTATAGTACATAAAAATAAAGGAAAACTGATAGGAAATATAAATATTTCTCTGCCATGGCTTTTAGGTGAATTTGAGCCGTATACAGATGTACTTTGTGCAGGATTTGATACCTATGATGAGGCAATCATTGATGTAATATGCGGTGAATTTACTCCGTCTGCAAGACTTCCTCTTACATTGCCAAAAGAAGACTTGGTCATTTCCGTTAATAAAGCAGGTGTATGTATAAGTCCAAATGATGTGCCGGGTTATGATAAGGATAAATATATGCCTGATAATATGAAGGATGAGAACGGTAAAGCCTATGCCTACAGAGACAGTACAGGAAATTACTATGAATCGGGTTTTGGACTGAAATTCCCGTATTAAAAATTTTCATACATTATATACATTTTAAATGGGGGCATTTTATATAAAACTAATAAAGCATAGAAAGTTTTGAAAAATATTTCAAAATGATTATTTTTATTGAAAAACTATTCATTGAGTGTTATTCTTATCACATAATTATATGATGTTGGGGGCAAAGTTTTTTGTCCCCTTTGATACTATCTCTATAATAAGGAGGAACTATGAGAAACTTAGACAAGTACAAGGGAGTCATTCCGGCATTTTATGCATGTTATGATGATAAGGGAGAAATCAGCCCTGAAAGAGTAAGAGCACTGACAGAATATTTCGTTGACAAAAAGGTAAAAGGTGTATATGTAAACGGTTCTTCAGGTGAGTGTATATATCAGAGCGTGGAAGACAGAAAAGTTGTTCTTGAGAATGTAATGAAGGTTAAGGGAAATCTTACTATAATAAATCATATCGCTTGTAATAACACAAAGGATGGTATGGAACTGGCGGCTCATGCAAAGGAGCTTGGTGTAGATGCTGTTGCGGCTATTCCTCCTATATATTTTAAGCTTCCCGAGTATGCTATCGCAGAGTATTGGAATGACTACAGCAGTGCTGCTCCCGGTACCGATTTTATTATTTACAATATTCCACAGCTTGCAGGTGTGGCTTTAAGCAGAGGCCTTTATGCAAAGATGCGTGAAAATAAAAATGTTATAGGTGTAAAGAATTCTTCCATGCCTGTATTTGATATACAGGGATTTGTAAGAGACGGTGGAGAGGATTATATTGTATTTAACGGTCCTGATGAGCAGTTTGTTTCAGGCAGAGTAATCGGTGCCAAGGCGGGTATAGGTGGAACATATGGTGCAATGCCTGAGCTTTTCCTTGCCATGGATGAGTGTATAAATAATAGTGATATGAAAAGAGCCAATGAAATCCAGTACTGTGTAAATGATATCATTGCAAAGCTTACATCAGGACATGGAAATATGTATGCTATGATAAAGGAAGTGCTTAGAATCAATGAAGGTCTTGATATAGGTAGTGTAAGAAAACCTTTGGTTGCACTTAACAGTGATGACAAAGAAATTGCAAAATCAGCTGCAAAGATGATTGTTGATGCTAAAAAGAAATTTCTATGATGAATAAAGTATATTTAGGTATTGATATAGGCGGAACTGCGGCAAAGTTCGGACTTGTGGATGAGGATGGCAATATACTTCACAGGGATGAGTTCTCGGTATCCTTTGACGGATATGAAACACCTATACTGAAAACCGTTTTGGAAAAAACAGAATATTTTGTTGCCTCAGGCGGTCTTAGTTTCAGAGATATATCAGGAATCGGAGTATCAGCCACAGGACAGATAGATTCTGTGAACGGTGAGGTTATCGGAAGTGCCGGACATATCAAAAACTGGGTAGGTTCAAAGATAAAAGAAAGTTTTGAAAAGAAATATTCTATAAAGACCATTGTTATAAATGATGCAAACAGTGCCGCTCTCGGTGAAAAATGGATAGGAGCGGGAAAAGGCTATAAGGATATAGTTGCTGTCACTATAGGCACGGGAGTAGGAGGCGGAATCATAGTTGATGATAAGATCTTACTTGGAAAAAGGGGACTGGCAGGAGAGATAGGTCATATAGTGATACATGGAAGTGGAGAGAGTTGTTCCTGCGGCAATGCGGGCTGCCTTGAAAAGTATGCTTCCACAACTGCACTTGTAAGAAAAGTCGCAAAACTGCAAAAAGAAGATCCTACGGCTTTTCCAAAAGATTTTGAGGAAAATCTCAATGGAAGAAAGATATTTGACGCTCTGAAAGGAAACAGCCTGTTGGAGAAAGCCGTAGATAATTGGGTGGATGATATTTCACTCGGAATCATTTCGCTTGTGCATATATTTAATCCTGAACTGGTGATAATAGGCGGCGGAGTAAGCGGCAGAAAAGAGTTTATAGAAGTCTTAAGTAAAAGGGTGAATGAAAAGATAATGCCCAGATTTTTGGAAGGTCTTGAAATAGTGCCTGCAAAACTGGGGAATGACGCAGGTCTTATAGGAGCAATATATTATTTAATAGAAAATAAATAAAAAGGGGCTGTCGCAATACAGATAAATAATGTTCAATATCGGTAGTTTGAATTTATATTCTACCATAGTTTGGGCATTATATTATTAAAGCGACAGCCTCTTTTTAATGCAAAATTAGATATTAATCTACTTTCGGCAGCATATCGGCATATTTTTTTAGTTCCTCATCACTTGGTACAGTATCATCCATTTTTCCGTCATGGAATTTTTCATAAGCAACCATATCAAAATATCCTGTTCCTGTAAGACCGAATACAATGGTCTTTTCCTCACCGCTCTCTTTACATTTCTTAGCTTCTTCAATAGCCGCATATATAGCATGTGAGCTCTCGGGAGCAGGTAGAATACCCTCAATTCTTGCAAAATATTCAGCAGCTTTAAATACATCAGTCTGATTTACGCATGCTGCTTCCATATAACCGTCATGATAGAGCTGCGAAAGTGTGGAGCTCATTCCATGATATCTAAGACCGCCTGCATGGCTTGGAGACGGAATAAAATCACTGCCAAGAGTATACATCTTTGAAAGAGGAGTCATCATACCTGTATCGCAGAAGTCATAGGCAAAGGTACCTCTTGTAAAGCTTGGACATGATGCCGGCTCTATGGCAATTATTCTTACATCACTTTCACCTCTTAGCTTTTCGCCCATAAAAGGAGATATAAGACCGCCAAGATTTGAGCCTCCGCCTGCACATCCTATTATAATATCAGGCTTGATATTATATTTATCAAGTGCCGCCTTAGTTTCAAGACCTATGATGGATTGATGCAGCAAAACCTGATTAAGTACGCTACCCAGAACATATCTGTAACCGTCTGTAGTTGTAGCTTTTTCCACTGCCTCCGATATAGCACATCCAAGACTTCCTGTAGTGCCCGGATGTTTTTTTAGTATCCTTCTTCCCACCTCTGTTTCCATAGACGGTGAAGGTGTAACAGTGGCACCATATGTTCTCATAACCTCACGCCTAAAGGGCTTTTGCTCATAAGATACCTTAACCATATATACCTTACAATCAAGCCCGAAGTATGCACATGCCATAGAAAGAGCTGTGCCCCATTGTCCTGCACCGGTCTCGGTAGTAACACCTTTTAATCTCTGCTCCTTTGCATAGTAGGCTTGTGCTATAGCTGAATTCAGCTTATGACTTCCGCTGGTATTATTTCCCTCAAATTTATAATAAATCTTTGCAGGAGTACCGAGTTTTTCCTCAAGACAGTATGCCCTGACAAGCGGAGCCGGTCTGTACATTCTGTAAAATGCTCTAATCTCTTCAGGTATCTCAAAATAAGCTGTGGTATCATCAAGCTCCTGCTTAACAAGCTCATCACAAAATACATTTGCCAATTCTTCATATGTCACAGGCTTATGTGTGCCCGGATTTAAAAGCGGAGCCGGTTTGTTCTTCATATCAGCCCTCATATTATACCAATATTTCGGCATCTCATTTTCTTCTAAATAAATCTTATAAGGTATATCCATACACTCTCCTTTCATACATATCTGCCTTTAGGCAAATATCACTTAGTAAAGTATACATTGATATGTATATCAAGTCCAGAGAAGAATTGGTGAACTTTAATAAATACAAAGAAAAACACTTTCAGCAGGAACAAGTAAAATTTATACTTTGTACAAAAACAGTGTTAATATAGAAAAAAACACCTTATTATGGTATATTTAAAGCATTATAACAGCTGTGAATATTATATTCAGTAGATATATGTACAAAGATCAAGAAATAAGGGTGACTGCAATTGTTTGACAATATAAGATTTAATTTTTTGTATATCGATACATACTCTTTCGGCAAAAACTGGGTGTATCCGGAAAGCACGGTGCCATACAATATGCTTCGATATATAGAATCGGGGAGCGGAACTTTTTTTATAGACAATGAAGAATTTATTGTAGGTAAATCCCAGATAGTTTATATACCGAAAGGGAGTAAACTATCATGTTATACGACGGGAAATATTTTTTCATTTACAAGTATCAGATTTACAAATTCGGTATATTTTGAGGGGGGAGATTTTTTAAAGGATTATTACGGCATTCCAAATGTGATGGACGGAGCGGAGGAAAAAGTCTTTTTCGAGAAAATATACCATTATATAAAGGACGAAGATCCTGCAAGAATGTTTTTTGTAAGAGGTTATATGGAACTTTTGATAGGCAGTTTAATATCAAAGGTGAGTAGGATGAATCCTGAACAGGCTATGAAAATTAAAAGGTCTGAGGAGTATACATCTGAGAATTTGGTGAGTAGAATAAAAAAGGCAACAACAAAAATAGACAGCAGGATACAGACAGTGCTGGATTATGTGATTTTACATCCGTTTGAGGAATATACACCACAAATACTTGCGGATATGGCTGATTTAAGTAAGCAAAGATTCAGTTCATTGTTTAAGGAACAGCTGGGTAAATCACCAATGGTTTATATAAAGGATTTGAAACTGACAACAGCGGCAAGAAAACTTCTTGTAAGTAATGCATCCATAAATGATATAGCCTACAGTACAGGATATAAAGATCCCAACTATTTTATCAGAGAATTTAAGGAGGCATTCGGCTATACTCCAAGACAGTATCGTTTAGCTGCAAAAGAATAATTTGAGCATTATGTGCTATTTATAAGTGTTAAGCACAAAAATATTTATAAAAAAACAGGCATTTTCTTGTTTATTTACATAGAAATGCCTGTTTTATTTTCATGTAAGAAAATAATGGAATGTTCAAAATTTAACTAAATAAGATTATTTAATAAGTGTATTATGCTACTATTGAGATTATACTTTATAGAAAAATAACAAAAAATATAATATAATAACACTATCAATAACATTTATCACAAATGAGCGTATAAATATTTATTATTGTGATAAGAACATAAAACTTAATGGAGGCAATATGAAAAAAAGATTTTTAAGCGGATTATTAGCAGCAGTGTTAGCGGCATCATCACTTGCAGCCTGTGGAGGCGGTAAAAATACTAAAACAAATGAAGCGGATACTCAGACTGAGGAAGCTAAAGAGCTGGACGGTGAAATCACATTCTGGCATTCATTTACACAGGGGCCAAGACTTGAGGTTATACAAAAGGCGGCAGATAATTTTATGCAGGAGAACCCGAAGGTTAAGATAAATATAGAGACTTTCTCATGGGGAGATTTTTACACAAAGTGGACTACAGGACTTGCATCAGGTAATGTACCTGATATGAGTACGGCACTTCCAAGCCATGTAGTGGAGATGATGGATTCGGAAGCGGTGGTTCCTTTGGATGATCTTATTGACAGTATAGGAAGAGACAGATTTGCAAAAACTGCGCTTTCAGAGGGTGAAAAAGATGGAGCCTGCTATTCAATACCTTTATACTCACATGCGCAGGTTATGTGGTACAGAAAGGATCTTCTTGAAGCAGCCAATCTTGAAGTACCGCAGACATGGGAGGAGTTTGCAGTTGCTGCAAAGGCTCTTACAAAGGACGGAGTATACGGATGCTCTTTCCCATGCGGCTCAAATGATTTGATGGCAACAAGATTTTTAAACTTCTATGTTCGCAGTGCAGGCGGAAGCCTTTTAACAGAGGATTTAAAGGCAAATCTCACAAGCAAAGAAGCTATAGACGGAATAAATTTCTGGTTGGATATTTATAAAAACTGTTCACCACAGGATTCTGTGAATTATGCAGTACTTGATCAGGCGAATTTATATTATCAGGGAAAGACGGCATTTGACTTTAACAGCGGATTCCAGATTTCGGGTGTTAAGACAAACTCACCGGATTTGGAGAGCCAAATCTCATGTGCATTACTACCTAAGATAAAGGCTGATGATCCTGATTATGGTGCTGAAACATCCAATATTCCAATGGTGGTATGGGCAAAATCAGAGCATCCTGAAATATGCAAGGCATTTATGAAAACATTGTATGATACTGAAACATATACAGACTTTTTAGCTGCGACTCCGGTAGGAATGCTTCCGGCAATAACCGGTATCTCAGATTCGGAAAAATACAAATCAAATGAAACTGTTCAGAAGTTTGCTAAGGAAGAGGAAGTAATTTCCAAGGCAGTACAAATGGGTACGGCAATCGGTTTTGAACATGGCCCAAGTGTACAGGCAGGTCTTTTAACATCGCAGGGAATAATTGAAGGAATGTTCCAGGATATCATAACAAATGGTACAGATGTAAACACCGCAGCCAAAACTGCTGAAGATAAGCTAAATGAGATATTTGAATCAGTACAATAATGAAACCTAATGCCCCGTTTGCTATCGGGGCATTTTTTAGAAAGGAGGAAGCTTGATGCGAGATAAGATAAAAGCGAATTATTCAAGATGGTTGTTTGTACTGCCCGCCTTAATAATTGTCGGAGCCTTACTTATTTATCCTATTTTTTCAAGTTCGTATTTCAGTTTGACAACTAAGCATTTGACAAAGCCGAATTATAAATTTATAGGATTAAAAAATTATATTTCAATACTTTCGGACTCCAATTTTTATAAAGCATTTTTAATTTCTATAATGTGGACGGTATTTTCCTTGCTTGGACAAATCGCCATAGGATTTAGTGCAGCATTGGCATTACACAGAGTAAAGCGTTTTAAAGGAGTCTACAGGATATTGCTGATTATACCTTGGGCATTTCCGTCAATAGTAATAGCGCTTGCATGGAAATGGATTCTAAACGGTGTATCAGGATTTATTCCAAATTTACTTATGAATCTGGGATTTACTTCAAGCCTGCCACAGTTTTTAAGTGACGGAGGTCTTGTATTCGGAACACTTATATTTATAAATATATGGTTCGGTGCACCGATGATAATGGTCAATGTATTATCTGCACTCCAAACCATACCTACAGACCAGTACGAGGCGGCTCAGATTGACGGGGCAAGCAAATTGCAGCAGTTTAAACATATCACATTGCCACATATCAAGGTGGTTGTGGGATTGCTTGTGGTCTTAAGAACAATTTGGGTTTTTAATAACTTTGACTTGATTTATTTGATAACAGGAGGCGGACCTGCAAATGCAACTACAACAGTACCTATATATGCCTACAACATGGGCTGGGGTACAAAGCTGCTTGGCAAATCATCAGCGGTAACAATGCTGTTGCTTATGTTCTTGATGATTATCTGTACGCTGTATTTTAAGGTCATAGACAGATGGGAAAAGGAGAATAAGTGATAATGGGAAAGATTAAAGAAAAAATCGGAAGTATAGTTTGTCATTTTTATCTTATTATTTTATCAGTTATTGCATTCTTCCCATTGGTATGGGTAATACTTTCCTCGGTAAAGGCATCAGGGGAGTTGACTTCCAACCCGACTTCTTTTTTACCTAAGGAATTTACTTTAGCTAATTATAAGAATGTAATAGATAATCTGGGATTTGCAGTTAATATCGGAAACAGCTTGATTATTGCTCTAATTACCACAGTGATTGCAATAACGGTATCCTCTATGGCGGCATACGGCATAGTAAGGTTTTTCCCGAAGTTTGGAAATATTATGTCAAGAGTTTTGGTAACGACATATATGTTTCCGCCTATACTTCTTGCCATACCGTATTCCCTTGTAATGGCAAAGATAGGACTTACAAATACAAGAGTCGGTTTAATAATAGTATATTTATCATTCAGTGTACCTTATGCGGTATGGATGCTGGTGGGATTTTTTAAAACAGTGCCGATCGGTATAGAAGAGGCTGCAAGAGTGGACGGGGCAAATAAGCTTGTTACTTTTGTGAGAATAGTATTGCCTCTTGTAGCTCCGGGTATAGTGGCAACTGCAATATATACATTTATCAATGCGTGGAATGAATTTTTATACTCATTGATTCTTATAAACAGTACAAATTTAATGACGGTTTCAGTAGCTTTAAAGTCTTTACAGGGTGCGGAAATCCTTGATTGGGGAAGTATGATGGCTGCATCTACAATAGTTGTTATTCCATCTGTGGTATTCTTTACATTTATACAAAGATATATTGCAGGCGGTATGACTGAAGGCTCAGTAAAATAAAATGGAGGAGTTTTTTAAATGGACAGAATTGGATATGCACTTGTAGGAACAGGATATTTCGGTGCGGAGCTAGGCAGAATAATGAATGAGCAGGAGAATGCAAAAATAGTTGCAGTTCTTGATCCGAATAATGCCGAGGAAATAGCAAAAGAGTTAAACTGTGATGTTGAAACGGATTTGGATAAATTATACAGCAGAAGTGATGTTACTGCGGTTATTGTTGCCTCACCTAATTACTTACATAAGGAGCCTGTAATAAAGGCGGCAGAGCATGGTGTTCATGTATTCTGTGAAAAGCCTATAGCACTTTCTTACAATGATTGTGATGAGATGGTAAGAACCTGTGAGGAGCATGGTGTAAGATTTATGGCAGGTCATGTTATGAACTTCTTTAAGGGTGTAAGATATGCAAAGAAGCTTATCAATGACGGAGTTATAGGAGATGTGCTTTATTGTCATTCCGCAAGAAACGGATGGGAAGAGCCACAGGAGAGTATAAGCTGGAAGAAAATCCGTGAAAAATCAGGAGGACATTTATATCATCATATACATGAGCTTGACTGCATTCAGTTTATAATGGGTGAGCCTGAGAAAGTAACAATGATGGGCGGAAATGTAGCACATCAGGGTGAGGAATTCGGTGATGAGGATGATATGCTTTTTATAAGCCTTGAATTTCCAGGTAAAAAGTTTGCAGTACTTGAATATGGCTCGGCATTTCGTTGGCCACAGCATTATGTGCTTATACAGGGAACAAAGGGCGCCATAAAGATTGATATGTATGATTGTGGAGGTACTTTAAGAGTAGGAGATAAAGAAGAGTACTTCCTTGTACATGAAACAAAGGAAGAAGATGATGACCGTACAAGAATTTATCACGGAACGGAGATGGACGGTGCTATTATGTATGGAAAGCCGGGTAAGAAACCTCCTATGTGGCTGCACAGTATTATGAAGAATGAAATGAAATTCTTTAATGATGTAATGCATGGGGCTAAAGTCAGTGATGAGTTTATGCCTCTTCTTACAGGAAAAGCTGCCAGAGCGGCTATTGCGACAGCTGATGCGCTTACAATATCAATTAATGAAGACAGAAAGGTAAGCTTATCAGAGATCAAAAGATAGATATAAACCGTTTAATTAATTTAAAACGGATTTTATATAATACTTTATATTTCCTTAAAAAAGCTCCCACCCGAAATCGGGTGGGAGCTTTGCTATGATTCAAATTATAAATTATTATTTCTTACCTTCCTGTGATTTTGGAAGAAGGATATTTAATAATATAGCAACAATAGTTGCAACTACTACAGGGCTCTTACCGAAGATGGTTGTGAATGCCGGCGGGAATGCAGACAGTGAATCCTGCGCCTGTGAAAGACCGACACCGAGAGCTACTGCAAGTCCGACAATAGATGTGTTTCTAAAGTCCATCTTCTCTGTGAAGATAAGCTTCACACCTGTCATTGCTATTGAAGCAAATACAGAGATTGTAGCACCGCCAAGTACGCATAACGGAATAGTGGTAAGCAGTGCGGAGAACTTAGGTATAAGACCCGCTATAAGTATTACAACACCTGCAAGTCCGAGTACAACTCTGTTTATAACCTTTGTTGTAGTTACAATACCTACATTTTGTGAGTATGTAGCTGAAGGAAGTCCGCCAAGAAGAGCACCGATAATGTTTGTGATACCGTAACCCATAATACCGCTTCTAAGCTCGTCACCTGTAGGCAGTCTGTCCATAGCACCGCTTGTTGTAGCTGTGAAGTCACCGATAGCCTGAATAGAGTTGATAGCAAACAAAAGTCCGATTGCTACACAAGCAGCAGGCTCAAATGTTATTCCGAAGTGTAAAGGCTGTGGAAGTGAGAACACACCTGCACTTGCAACAGATGAGAAATTGATCATACCTGTACAAAGAGCTATTATATAACCTATAATCATTGCAATAAGGATTGAGGCAAGTTTTACAAGGCCCTTTCCGAAGTTGTTTAATGCTATAACTATAATAAGTGTTATTAAAGCAATTGCCCAGTTTTGTATTGAACCGTAGTTGTCTTTACCTATACCGCCTGCCATATAATTTACAGCAACTGAGTAAAGTGAAAGACCTATAGTAAATACTACAGTACCTGTTACAAGAGGCGGGAAGAACTTCTGAATACTCTTAACAAAAAGTCCTACTATAATGGCGATAATACCGCCAACTATCTGTGCACCAAGTATTGCGGAAATACCAGAAGTACCTGCAATAGCTGTCATACTCGGAACATATGCAAAACTTATACCAATAATCATAGGAAGCTTTGCACCGATCCTAAAGGTTTTGGTACCTATACCGAATAACTGTAGGAATGTGGAAAGAGCTGAAACTACAAGTGAAACTTGTATCATAATTACTCTATCAGCTTCAGAAACACCGGCAACGTTTGCCACGATAATAGCAGGTGTAATACAACCTACAATCATTGCAACCACGTGCTGAAGTGCGAGTGGAATAGCTTCTGAAAGCTTTGGAAATCCGTCTGATTCAAATATAGAAGCATACTGCTTCTGGCCTGCATTTGCTGAATTACTCATATTATCAATACCTCCCCGATCAATCTACAATTCTTGTACCTGTTTTGCCGTTAATTGCATCTTTAGCTTTTTCAAGCAATGTTATCATTGCTGTTTTATTTTCACCTGAAGCAGCAAAATCTACTGCGGCAAGTACTTTTGGAAGCATTGATCCCGGAGCGAACTCTCCGTCATCAGCATACTTTAAAGCTTCAGCTGTGCTGAGCTTATCTAACCATTTTTCATTTTCTGTGCCATATCCGATGGCAACTTTTTCTACAGCAGTAAGGATAATAAGTGTATCTGCGCCTACATTTTTTGCAAGGAGTGCAGCAGCAGCATCCTTATCTATTACGGCAGGAGCACCTGAGAGATGCTTTCCGTTTGATACTACAGGGATTCCGCCGCCACCGCAGCAGATTACAACCTGACCGTTGTCCGCCATTGACTTAATAGCTGACAATTCAATGATTTCCTGTGGAGCTGGAGAAGCAACAACTCTTCTATAGCCTCTTCCGGCATCTTCTTTTACTATCCAACCTCTGCTTCCGGCAGCTTCAAGAGCCTCATCCTTACCCATGAACTTTCCGATAGGTTTTGTAGGGTTCTCAAATGCTTTATCATTTTCATCCACTCTTACCTGAGTTACAACTGTAGCGATAGGCGGAACTTCAAGATTTCTGTTTAAGAACTCCTCATGAAGCGCATTCTGGATATCATATCCGATATAAGCCTGGCTCATTGCAACACAAACTGAAAGTGGAGTTGAATCAGAGTCGGTATTATGCGCATACTCTGTCATGGCATTATTTATTACACCGACCTGTGGACCGTTTCCGTGAACGATAAGAACCTCATGGCCATCTTCAATCAAATCTACGATAGCCTTTGCAGTAGTTTTTACAGCTACCATCTGCTCTTTTAAATTATTACCTAGGGCATTACCACCAAGAGCGATTACAATCTTGCTTTTGAATTTCATATAAATCTCCCCTTTTTATTAGGATATAGTTTACAAAGATAAAGGGGCAGTATAGCCTGCCCCTTTGTATAGGCAATAAAATTATATTGCCAAATTCATTAAGACTCTTAGGCCTTATTTATTATTTTTCTGAAAAGATTCTGTCCTGTCCACGTGCCTCAAGCTGCTCTAAAACCTTAGCAGGATCCTTGAACTTCTCAAGTAAGATCATAGCTGCGATTACATATGGCTTAAAGCTTGCCTCTTTGTAAAGCGGATCTCTGTATCTGTCAAATACTGAAGCATCAACCTCGCCTTCCTTACAAGAAACGCCTGTGATATCAGCAGGTAAGCAGTGAAGGTAAAGAGCTTTACCGTCCTTTGTAAGCTTCATCATTTCTTCTGTACATGCCCAATCCTTGTGGTTAGCGTTCTGAGCTAAGAGCTCCTTCTCTAAAGCCTTGATACCTTCTGAATCACCCTCTGCATAAAGATTTGTTCTCTTCTCCATTGCAGCAAATGGTGCCCAAGACTTTGGATAAACGACATCAGCATCCTTGAATGCTTCCTTCATATCATTTGTAACTGTGAACTTACCGCCACATGCAGCTGACTGCTTCTCAGCCTGCTTAACAACGTCAGGCATAACCTCATAACCTTCCGGATGAGCTAAAACAACATCCATACCGAGTCTTGTGAAAAGACCGATAACACCCTGTGGAACTGAGAGCGGCTTACCGTAAGACGGTGAATAAGCCCAAGTCATAGCAAGTTTTTTACCCTTAAGGTTTTCGATACCGCCAAGCTCATGGATTACATGTAATGCATCAGCCATACACTGTGTAGGGTGATCGATATCACACTGAAGGTTTACAAGAGTAGGTCTCTGCTCAAGAACGCCGTCCTTGTATCCTGCCTCAACAGAGTCTGCAACTTCGTGCATATATGCATTACCCTTACCGATGTACATATCATCTCTGATACCGATGATATCAGCCATGAATGAGATCATGTTAGCTGTCTCACGAACTGTCTCACCGTGAGCGATCTGTGACTTACCTTCATCAAGATCCTGAACCTCAAGACCTAAAAGGTTACAAGCTGAAGCGAAAGAGAATCTTGTTCTTGTTGAGTTATCACGGAAGAGTGATATTCCAAGTCCTGAATCAAATACCTTTGTAGAGATGTTTCTCTTTCTGAGGTCACGAAGTGCATCAGCAACTGTCCATACAGCATTAAGCTCATCATCTGTCTTTTCCCATGTAAGGAAGAAGTCGTTCATGAACATATCCTGTGTTTTGAGGCCTTTTAACTTTTCAACTAAATTTTTGAAGTTTGACATATTTTTCTCCTTATTTAACAAAGCGTTACACGCTTAAAATTTTAATATATTTTTTATAGCTTGTGCAAATGTTCAACCATCCGGGCAAAAGCTCGGTGGTTAAACATGAATATTATTTTAAATTAGTCACAGTAGTAAGCAGGAAGAGCTGCATAGAATGCCGCACATGTTACCAAGTCTTTCTTCCATGTAATCTCATTTGGAGCATGAGCCTGAGCCTCTGCACCCGGTCCGAATCCGATTACAGGGATACCGTTTCTACCCATGATAGAAACACCGTTTGTAGAGAATGTCCACTTATCAAGAAGCGGTCTTACCTCACGCTCAGGTGTAGTCTTTGCATTACCGATTCTCTTATCACCGAAGAGATCCTTGTAAGCTGCAACTGCACTTGTACAAACTTTGTGATCCTCAGGTAATACCCAAGTAGGGAAGTAGCACTCGATAGGATATACAACACCTGTAAATGAAGGTCTGTCATAGTTGTACATGCTTACAACTACATCATCACCGTACTTCTTAACTGCAGGAAGCTGTCTGATTTCCTCAAGACATGACTCCCAAGTCTCACCTACAGTCATTCTTCTGTCAAGAGATACCGCACAAGAGTCAGCAACTGCACAACGAGAAGGAGATGTATAGAAGATCTGTGAAGCTGTAACAGTTCCTCTACCAAGGAATCTTGCTTCTTTCCACTGATCATTGTACTTAGGGTTAAGCATCTTTACAAGACCTCTGATGTCTGTAGACTCTGCATCACCATTGTTGTTAAGAGCACGAACATCTCTTAAGATATCAGCCATCTTGTAGAGAGCATTGTCACCTCTGTCAGGAGCGGAACCGTGGCAAGAAACACCCTTAACATCGATTCTGATCTCCATACGTCCTCTTTGACCTCTGTAAAGGCCACCGTCTGTAGGCTCTGATGATACAACAAACTCAGGTCTGATCTTATCCTCATGGTAGATATATTCCCAGCAAAGACCGTCACAGTCCTCTTCCTGAACTGTACCTACAACCATTACACGATATTTATCGTTAAGAAGACCGAGATCCTTCATAATCTTTGCAGCATATACTGCAGAAACTGTACCGCCAAGCTGATCTGAAACACCACGACCGCCGATTTCTTCATCATCCTCGAATCCCTCATATGGATCGAAGTTCCAGTTATCTCTGTTTCCGATACCTACTGTATCGATATGTCCGTCAAATGCGATGAGAGTCTTTCCGCTTCCCATGAATCCCATAACATTACCCTGCGGATCAACCTTAACCTCATCAAAGCCTACCTTCTCCATCTCAGCCTTGATAGTAGCAACGTGAGCAGCCTCGTCAGATGACTCACCCGGATTAGCAACGATAGCACGAAGGAAAGCTGTCATATCAGCTTTGTAGCCTTCAGCTAAAGATTTAATCTTCTCTAACTCTTCACTTGATAATTTACCCATTGTATTGTTCCTCCTTCAATATAAATAACTATATCTTATCTTTCTTTAGCTTCCCAGATAATATTTCTCCAACGCTGTGGATCGGTGTCGCCCTCAGTTGAGAAAAGTAATACCTTAGAATTCTTAGTTAAGTTTAGTTTCTCTCTAAGCTCCTTGTACTCATCATCCATCATGATAGTAGCAAGTGCACCAAATGGTGCAGCACCTGACTCACCTGAAAGTACCTGAGTATCTCCCTTTAAAGGAGCATTAAGCATACGCATACCTCTTGCAGCCACAATATCTTCAGCAGCTATAAAGCATGTCACATGATTTTTTAATATATCCCAAGATGTGATATTTGGCTCACCGCAAGCAAGACCTGCCATGATTGTATCCATATCTCCATCTACTATTCTTATCTGACCGTCTGCAGCAACAGCACCCTTGTAAAGACATGCAGCAGCCTCCGCCTCAACAACTACCATAACAGGTGGGTTGTCCTTATACTTGTTGGCAAAGTAACCAACCATTGCACCTGCAAGTGAACCTACACCCGCCTGAACAAATACATGAGTCGGTCTCTCAGCAAACTGAGCATCAGCCTCAAGAGCCATAGTACCATAACCTTGCATTATCCATGCAGGTATCTTCTCATAGCCTTCCCAAGCTGTATCCTGAACTACAACACCATGCTCAACTCCGGCAGCAAGCTTTGCAGCCTCACGAACACATTCATCATAGTTTACATCAGAAATCCAAGCATCAGCACCTTCAGCCTTGATATTGTTTAATCTGGTTTCTGTAGAACCCTTTGGCATGATAATTACTGATTTTTGATGTAATTTATTTGCTGCCCAAGCTACTCCACGACCATGGTTACCATCTGTAGCAGAGAAGAATGTAGCAGGTTTGAATTTCTTTGCAAACTCATCGGATGTAAGAACTGAATAAGGTAGTTCCGATACATCTACATTCATCTCATCAGCTATGTACTTAGCGATAGCATAAGAACCGCCAAGAACCTTAAATGCATTCAAACCGAATCTGTAAGACTCATCCTTTACCTTTACTGTTCCAAGTCCCAGGAACTCAGCCATTTCCTTTAAATCTGCCAATGGTGTTTGAGTATACTGTGGAAAGCTCTCATGGAATTCTTTCGCTTTTGTTACTTCTTCCACAGACATTATTGGAAGATTGGCATCCTCTGTTTTGGGCATATTGTTTAAGACCCATTTTAGTTGTGACATGAAATTTTAAACCTCCTAAATTTTTAGCAAAATGCTATTATTCATCCACTGTTTTTGCCTGTTCAATATAGCTGTACAGTGTGAATTTACTAATTCCAAAAAATTGAGAAATCTTGTCCCCTGACTTAGTTATAAGAAAAGCGCCGGCATCTTGTAAAAACTTTATTGCCTTAATCTTTTCATCCTTTGTCATAAGGGCAGGTGTTTTTCCCACAATCCTTACGCTTTGTTCGATCAGATTTTCAAGCAAATCATTTACACTAAGTGGGATTTGTCCATAAACGTCTTCCTCGGCAGTTTCAAAATTTTCAACTATACTTGCGAGTGTGGATTGAGCGTTTATGAAATTTGTCATATCATGGTTTATACCGAGGATAAATCTGTATTTTCCGGTTTTATCCTTTAAAAAGACGGTAGAAGATTTTAGAATCCTTCCATCGGTGGTATGTGTTCTGTAACCAAGGTGATCACTTACATTTTCACCTTTTTTCAAGGCTTCCAAAGTTCCAAGAACTATCTTTGAAGCACCGTCACCGATTTTTCTTCCCGATACATGACCATTAATGATATAGCAGATAGTGTGCTCTAGATCGTCAGCTTGTAAATCATGAATACAGACTTCACAATCACTGCCAAAATGTCTGGCTATACCATGTGCAATCATTACCAAAGATTCTAAAGTCAAATCATCTCTATTCATAAAATCACTATTGCCATTCCTTTTATTATTAGAATGCCTAAATTTTTTTTAGGTATCTATAATATAGCACCTTTAGTAGAGTAAATCAATAGTAATCTAAAAAAAATTTAGGTAAACAAAAATATTATAAGTGCAAATAAAAAATATATATTTTAGTTAAAAATTTACAAATGAAAAACGACTTTAAAGAAAGAAAAAAATAGATGATAAATATTAAAAAAAATGGAATATCTAAATTTCAACTGTACATATCGTTATAAAAAAAATATAATAATAGCCGGAATAAATTAGATAGAGGAAATGCTTATGAAGAGATTTATATTGGTATTATCCTGTCTTTTTATGGTTGGATGTAATAGCACCAATAAAGTTGATGAAGTTAATGCCAATGGTGAAAAGGCAGGTAATAAAAGTAGTATAGTGGCGGAGAGCAATACATTTAATGAATCGGAAAGCGAAACACTAAAGTATGACGGGGAGATTGACTTTGACCTCAGTATTATGGGAGCCGACATGGTTTATGCAACGATTTATCAGATGATGATTGATCCTCACACCTATGAGGGGAAAAGATTTAAAATAAGAGGAAACTATTATTCGTCATATAGTAAGGATAAAAATGAATATTATCATTTTTGTATGATAAAGGATGCGGCTGCCTGCTGTGCGCAGGGTTTGGAACTTCTTTGGGAGGATGAGAAGATGAATCTGCATGAAGGCTGCCCGGAGGAGGATGCAATGGTTACCATAGAAGGAATCTTTGAGACATATGAGGAAGGGCCTAATACCTATGGAAGGATTGCAAATGCAAAATTGGTAGAGGAATAAAATTATGGGCAGACATTTTAATATGGTAGAAAAACCGATATTAAAATTGTCTGCCCATTTTATTTATATTATTTTTTATTCTCCCTTAATGCCTTAAAAAAGGAAGTTAAAAGAGAAACACATTCACTGTGAAGAGGTTCATCTATAAGACTTATCTCAGTTTTATGATTAAAGCCCTCGGTTTGCAAGATATTTATTATTGAGCCTGCGCATCCCGCCTTTGGATTCATGGCGCCGAGTACCACTCTTTTTATTCTTGACTGGATTATGGCACCGGCACACATAGGGCAGGGCTCAAGAGTGATATACATGGTACAATCCTCAAGCCTCCAATCTCCAATCTTTTTACAAGCTTTTTTTATTGCAATAATTTCAGCATGAGAGAGTGTACTCTTGTCCTTGTTTCTTCTATTATATCCTCTTGCTATTATCTTATCTTCAAAAACAATCACACAGCCTATGGGTACATCACCTATTTCACCCGCTTTTTTTGCCTGTTTAACAGCTTCCTTTAAAAAATAATTATCTCTATCCATATATTCCTTATAAGACATAAAAATTTAACAGTTTTGGTTTATAATAGTAAAATTAAAAACTGTTAGAAAATATTCATTTTTTTATATTAAAACAAATGGTATAATATAATGAGTTATATTTAAAACTAAATCAAAATAAAAATTAAGTCAAGATATTAAAAGGTGGAACTATGGAATTAATATTAGTATGTGATGATGACAGGGAGATAGTGGACGCAATAAAAATCTATCTTTCAGGGGAAGGCTTTGAAGTTCTTACAGCCTATGATGGAGAAGAAGCTATAAAATTGATGGCAAAAAACAGGGTGGACCTGCTTATAATAGATATAATGATGCCTGTACTTGATGGAATAAGAGCGACAATGAAGATAAGAGAGAACAGTACGGTGCCTATTATAATGCTTTCCGCAAAATCAGAGGATGCGGATAAGATACTGGGACTTAATATAGGTGCGGATGACTATTTGACAAAGCCTTTTAATCCTTTGGAGCTTGTAGCAAGGGTAAAGAGTCAGCTTAGAAGATATAAAAAGCTTGGAAATATATCAATACCGGAGTCACAAAAGGTGGTAGTAGGTGATTTGGAGATAGATGATGAGACAAAAGAGGTCACTATAGCCGGAGAAATGATAAAACTTACACCTATAGAGTATAATATACTTTTATTGCTCGCAAAAAATGCCGGAAAAGTATTTTCTATTGATGAGATATATGAGCAGATTTGGAATGAGGAGGCTATCGGGGCTGATAATACCGTAGCGGTACATATAAGACATATAAGAGAGAAGATAGAGATAAATCCTAAGGAACCAAGATATTTAAAGGTGGTTTGGGGAGTAGGATATAAGATTGAAAAACAAAACTGATATGGATAAAAATATGTTTTTGTCAAAGAAAAAAATGAAGCTATGGGCAAGCATATTGCATCTGATAGCATTTGTTTTTTTTGTCACAGGTATTTCAATTATTTTTTGCAATGAAAATTTCAATAAGGGACTTTTGTGGATGAATGCGGAGAATTATGAAGATTCGCCTTTATTTATGTCACAAGTGGATTCGGATATTTCATTGCTTTTTTCGTATGCAAATTTAAAAGATATTTTTGAAACGGATGGGAAATTTGATATAAATAAGGATATCTTCGGATTGAATATGGGACCGAGTAATGATGTGGATTTTACAGTCGGCTCCATCATAGAATATGCCAAAAGACATGGATACTATATTGATGAACATTTTCAATTAAGTATTACGGATCAAAAGCTTGTGGATCAGATAGAAGATACATCCTATTTTGTAAATTACAGAACATATGCGGACAGCTCGGGTATAGTGGAACCCGGAGACGGGTATATAAGTATGAAGACTGCCATAACTGAAAGTCTGGGTTTACTTGCAATATATTATAATGCCTATGAGAGATTTGTTTTGGCACCGTCAAATTTCAGATATAGACTGGAATATGGCGAGGAAGTGTATACAAATGACAGATCTCTAAATATAAAAAGTGTATATGAATATGGAAAATATGTTATAACATCTTCTCAGGGAATGGTGGTGGATACAAATCTTAGAACTGTACCGAAAGAGTTGTCTTATTATGCGGAAAAACTTACGGATAAGCTTTCAAAGCCTTATAAAATATATATTGCAATAAATACAGTATATACAGCTACAGATATATATGCAGTGGGAAATGTGAACTATTTAAGTCAGAGAAGACTGTATGTGATAGGGCTGGTATCCGTAACCATAGGTATGACAGTGATGGCGCTAAGCCTTGCATATCTTGTTATCTTCAGCGGACACAGTGACGGCGGAAGTGATATAAAACTTAATAATCTCTTTGATATAATACCTTTTGAGGTGAAAATTTTACTGCTTATTTTTGCCACAGTTATTTCTTTTACAGCCAATAATTTTATAGGTCAAAGAGTGGTGCATATATATATAGAAAAAAAACATTGGAATTTTGCAGACCAAATGTTAAATTATGCATCCATATATCTGATATCACTGCCCATAGCATTCTCTATATTAAGAGAGTATAAGGCGGGACTTCTGTGGAAAAATTCTTATACCAAGGTTATTAAAGAAAGCTTTTCACTTCATATGTTTAGAAGAAGCTTTAAGAAAAAACTCGGTTCCAATTTCCTGATACTGATTTTGGTGGATTTTGTAGCCATGACGTTTTTCCTGCTCACAACGATAAATGAGAAAAGTCTTTTGGGAAGATTGATTATATTTATCTGTTTTATATTATTTTTAATTATAAATTTCATTGTATTTAACAAAGTATATAAGACTGCCATTGCATTTGATCAGATTGCCGAGGCGATAAAGGAGATAGCAAACGGGGATACAAGATACAGACTGAAAGAGGATGAGTTTAGCGGAAGAGAGGCAAGTGTAGTAAAGGATCTGAATAATATCAGTAAGGGATTTCAGGGCGCTATAAACGATCAGGTAAAGAGTGAAAGGCTGAAAGCCGATTTGATCACAAATGTTTCTCATGATATAAAAACACCTCTTACCTCAATTATAAATTATGTGGATCTTATAAAGAGGGAAAAGCCGGAAAATGCGAAGATACAGGAGTATTTGGATATCTTATCCTTAAAATCCCAGCATTTAAAAAATCTGACTGAGGATCTGGTGGAAGCAAGTAAGGTTTCAAGCGGCAATATCTCGGTGGATTTAAGGGATATTGATTTGGTGGAGATGATAAATCAGACCAATGGAGAATTTGAAGAAAAATTTAGTGAAAAGGGCTTGAGCATTATATCAAATGCCCCCTCAAACGGAGTGAAGATAAGGGCGGACGGCAGACATCTGTGGAGAGTGTTGGAGAATTTATATAATAATGCCTTCAAATATGCGGCAAAAAATTCCAGAGTCTATATTGATATACTGGCTGATGGGAAAACCGCCACATTTATTATAAAAAATATTTCCGAAAATCCTTTGAATATGAGACCGGAGGAACTTACCGAAAGATTTGTAAGAGGTGATGTATCAAGAACTACAGAAGGCAGCGGATTGGGGCTTTCTATAGCAAAGTCATTGACCATGCTGCAGGGTGGAAAGTTTGATATAATTATTGACGGTGATCTTTTTAAGGTTCAAATAAAATTTGAAAAAGTGGAATAGTTGATTATAAGGTTAAGTTGCATACAATTTAACCTTATAATTTTGCTTGACTGCTAGCACTCGGTATGGTATAGTGCTAGCAACAGTTGCAAAAGATATTTGTCTACATATTCAGAAATGAATTTAGATATATTGGAAAAGGAGGCAATATGGTAGAAGATCCCAAAAACAGAAAGCCCTTTATTTATTATTATATTGTAGTATTTATAATAATGACGGCAATAAATTTTATGGTACTTCCGTTTATAAGAGAAGGTCAGGTAAAGGAAGTGGGCTATAACACATTTATGTCCATGACCGAGAATAAAGAGATATCAAAAGTTGATATACAGAGTAATCAAATACTTTTTAAATCAAAGAATGATAATGTGGTGTATAAAACAGGATTGATGGATGATCCCGGGCTTACAGACAGACTGCATAATGCGGGTGTTGAGTTTTCAAGCGAGATAGTAAGAAAAGATACTCCGTTTATGTCGGCAATTATAAGCTGGATTATCCCGCTTGGAATATTTTATTTTTTATGGAACAGAATTTCAAAGAGAATGTTTGATAAAAACAGTGCAAACTCATTGATGTTTGGAAATATGGGCAAATCGGGAGCAAAGGTTTATGTAAAATCATCAGAGGGTATAAAATTTGATGATGTGGCAGGTGAAGACGAGGCAAAGGAGAATCTTACGGAAATAGTGGATTATCTGCATAATCCCAATAAATATAAGGATATCGGAGCTTCAATGCCAAAGGGAATACTTCTTGTAGGCCCTCCGGGAACAGGTAAGACCATGCTTGCAAAGGCGGTTGCAGGTGAGGCGAATGTACCATTCTTTTCAATGTCGGGTTCCGAGTTTGTTGAGATGTTTGTAGGTATGGGAGCTTCCAAGGTAAGAGATTTATTTAAGCAGGCAAAGGAGAAAGCCCCATGCATAGTATTTATTGATGAGATAGACGCTATAGGTAAAAAAAGAGACGGTCATATAGGCGGAAATGACGAGAGAGAACAGACTCTAAATCAGCTTTTGACTGAGATGGACGGCTTTGAGGGAAATTCAGGAGTTATAATACTTGCGGCGACAAACAGACCTGATGCACTTGATCCCGCACTTACGAGACCGGGAAGATTTGACAGGCGTGTACCTGTGGAACTTCCTGATTTAAAGGGAAGAGAAGAAATACTCAAGGTACATGCAAAGAAAATAAAGCTGGCAGATGATGTGGATTTTAAAATCATTGCAAGGATGGCATCGGGTGCTTCCGGTGCGGAACTTGCAAATATTATAAATGAAGCGGCACTGAGGGCGGTCAGGGATAACAGAAAGTTTGTTATTCAATCCGATTTGGAAGAGAGTATAGAGGTGGTAATTGCAGGATATCAAAAGAAGAATTCTATTTTAACTGATGCCGAAAAGTGGAGAGTATCCTATCATGAGGTGGGGCATGCACTGGTTGCGGCAAAACAGACAAATTCCGCACCGGTTACCAAGATAACTATTATACCAAGAACCTCAGGTGCACTTGGATATACTATGCAGGTGGATGAGGGCAATCATTATCTGATGACAAAATCGGAACTTGAAAATAAAATAGCCACACTCACAGGTGGAAGAGCTGCGGAGGAAGTAGTATTCGGTGATGTTTCCACGGGAGCATCAAATGATATCGAACAGGCTACCAAGCTTGCAAGAGCTATGATTACAAGATACGGAATGAGTAAAGACTTTGATATGGTCGCACTTGAGACTGTTACAAACAGGTATCTTGGGGGAGATACCTCACTGGCAGCCTCGGCGGAAACTGCGGCTATAATAGATAGGCAGGTAGTGGCATTAGTAAAGGGACAGCATGAGAAAGCTGCTCAGATACTTATGGAGAACAGAGAAAAGCTTGAGGAAATATCCCGTTTCCTGTATGAGAAGGAAACTATCACAGGTGATGAGTTTATGGAGATATTAAACAGATAATATAAATTAAGATGGGAAGCAATGAAAACGGTTTTATAAAAGATTGCTTTGCATTATATAATTATTATTTTTGAATTAAGAAAGAGGTATGGCAACAGTCATATCTCTTTTTTGATTTTATAAAGAAAATACATCATAAAAATCCACATTAATTTTAAAATTGCAGCTTATTTTTAGTTTACATTTTTCTATAACAGCGTTATAATAACGGTGTTATAAGAAATGGAGAGACTTATGAAAGATACGGATATTGAATTAAAAATACTTGAAATTGCAAAAAAAGAGTTTATGGAGCAAGGATATATGAATGCTTCCATGAGAGTTATTGCTGAAAAATCAGGATGTACTACGGGAATGCTTTATAGCAGATTTGCCGATAAGAATAAGATTTTCAGTATTCTGGTAAAAGAGGGGGCGGATAAACTTCTGTACGGTTTTAAGAATAAGCTTGATATGTTCGGAAAATCATCCCCTAAAGAACAGATATCCTCCATGCACAGCTTTTCGGAGCAGGGAATGGAGGAAATAATGGACATAATATATGAATACTTTGACAGCTTTAAGCTGATAGTATGCTATGGATTCGGTTCAAGTTATGAGCATTATGTAGACAATCTTGTGGATATGGAGGTGGAAAGCAGCATTAAATTTATGGATGTGCTTAGGGAAGAGGGCTATATTGTCCGGAATATAAGAGTGGATTTGTGTCATATGCTGGCAAGCTCTTTATTAAACGGAATCTTTGAGACCGTTGCACATGATTTTGACAAGAATGATGCCATAGAATATGTAAACAGTCTGCAGGATTTTTATGCAGCCGGCTGGGACAGATTACTTGGATTAAAATATGATGAGGAGAATTGAGTATGAAGAAAAGATATGATTTTACATGGTTAAAAAATATCATTAAACAAAAAAGGGGATGGTATATTATATCTGTAAGTGCGGCAATACTTGGAGTATTTTTTGCGATGGCACCTTATTTTATAATAGGCAATATAATGGTAAATCTCTTGGAGGGAGTAAAGGATTATTCCATATATCTTAATTTATGCCTGGTTATAATGATTGCCTGGCTTTTTAGAATATTATTTCATAATATATCAACATTTATTTCGCATAAAATAACTTTTGAAATGCTTGCCGATATAAGAAAAAATCTCTGTGAAAAACTTTATAAACTTCCCTTGGGCTATGTAAAGGATATTCCTTCAGGCTCGCTAAAAAATATCATAGTTGAAAGAGTTGACAGCATGGAAATTACCCTCGCACATATGATACCTGAGCTTACAGCCAATATTTTAGGACCTGTATGTATAGTGATTTATTTGTTTTTCCTGGATTGGAGAATGGCATTGGCATCCCTTATAACTGTTCCCGTGGGTATAATTGCCTATATGGGAATGTTTAAAAATATGGATGAAAGATATAATAATACTATAGTAAAAACAAAGGTGCTAAATGATACCGCAGTGGAATATATCAACGGTATCGAGGTAATAAAGGTATTTGGAAAAGCGCAGAGTT
Organism: Lachnospiraceae oral taxon 107 str. F0167; assembly: GCA_000209465.1. Classification (GTDB taxonomy): domain Bacteria; phylum Bacillota; class Clostridia; order Lachnospirales; family Lachnospiraceae; genus Lachnoanaerobaculum. The sequence goes on from GL890590.1 coordinate 47,202, forward strand.
CCTACGATAAATTTGTGCTGGCTGCCAAGGAGGGAGCTGATTGCTTTATAGAATGGATGAGGGAATGTATCCGGTATTCGGCTACGGCAATGTCTTTGCTGCCTGCAACATTGGTAGGAATTTTGCCGATAGGAGTATATCTTTATAATAAGGGAAGTCTTTTAGGTTCGGTATTTGTACTTATTATCATACTGTCTTTTGGAATTGTAGCACCGCTTATTACATGTTCGGCTTTTGCCGAGGATCTTGCCAAGGTAGGCACTATTATGTCTGAAATCAGCAGTGTGATGGAAGAAAAAGATATGGAAAGGCCTAAAAATTTCGAACGCAAGTTAGTGAATGCTAATGTAGAGCTTAGGGCTGTTCGCTTCGGCTATCATAAAAAAGAAGTTTTGCATGGTATCGATATGAAAATAGATGACGGAAATGTTGTGGCACTTGTAGGTCCAAGCGGAAGCGGAAAGTCTACAATAGCAAAGCTTATAGCGGGTCTGTGGGATACCGGAGAGGGAAATATTTTAATAGGTGGAGTAAATACAAAGGAAATACCCTTAGATGTGCAAAACAAATTTATAGCCTATGTATCACAGGACAATTATTTATTTGATTTGAGTATAAGAGAGAATATAAGGCTTGGAAATCCGAAAGCAAGTGATAAAGAGGTGGAAGAGATTGCTAAAAAAAGCGGATGTCATGATTTTATAATGAATCTGAGTGACGGATATGAAACTGTTGTAGGAGGTGCCGGAGGACATCTATCAGGTGGCGAAAGGCAGAGAATTTCCATAGCAAGGGCGATGTTAAAGGATGCAAAGCTTATAATCCTGGATGAAGCTACCGCATATACCGATCCTGAAAATGAGGCATTGATACAATCAGCTGTAGCAAAGTTGTCACAGAATAAAACAATGATAGTGATAGCTCACAGATTAAGTACTATAAAGGATGTGGATAAAATATATGTGATAAATGACGGAAAAGTGGAAGCTGCAAATACTCATGATGAATTATTAAAGAGCAGTAAACTTTACAAAGATATGTGGGAAGCACATATAGAAGTAAAAGACAGGGCATAGGAGAAGAGTATGATAGAAGTATTAAAAAAGTTTTTTGATTTTTGCGGAAATGTAAATAAAAAGAAATTTTATATATCTATAGTGCTGGGAGTAATGATGGCTTTTCTTGAGGCTTTGCGTATACCTGCAACCTATGTGGTGATAAAGGCGATAGTAAGGGGAAGTGTAAATACAAATACCGGCTATATAAGTTTGGGGATTTTACTTATAAGTATAGTTTTTACCATAATAGTAAAAGCAAAAACCACAATGTTGCAGACAGAGGCCGGATATGGTACCTGTGCAAATAAGCGTATAGAGATTGCGGAACATATGAGATATATTCCTATGGGATATTTTAATGAAAACAGTCTGGGGTATATTACCTCGGTTACTACAAATACCATGGAGGCTTTGGCGGATGTTGCGACAAAGGTAGTTATGATGACCACTCAGGGACTTCTTACAACTTTACTTATAATATGTATGATGTTTACCTTTGATTATCGTCTTGCTCTTATAGCCGTTACCGGTTTACTTATATTTTTAGCCACAAACAAATATCTGCAGTACAGAGCACTTAGTGTATCTGAAAGCAAGGACAATGCGGACAGAACTATGGTTTCCTCAGTGTTGGAGTATGTGCAGGGTATGTCTGAGATAAAATCATATTCACTGTATGGAGGAGAAAATAAAAAATTGACAGAGGCTATAGAAAATGCCTCAAATGTAAACTTTCAAATGGAAAAAAGACTGCTTCCGTTTATGGCATTGCAGACAATTATTACAAAGGCTACCGGTGTATGTCTGTTGGCGGTTTCCATATATTTTTATATAAATAACAGCATGAGTCTTGAAGACTGTATTATGATGCTTATATGTGCCTTTATGATGTATTCGGCACTTGACAGTGCCGGAAGTTTTTCGGCTCTTATAAGAAGTGTAAATATAGCTATAGAAAAGGCTAATTCCATCTTGAAAATAGATCCTATGGATATAAACGGAGATGATATAGTTCCCAAAAACTATAATATAGATTTGGAAGATGTTGATTTTTCATACGATAAAAGAAAGATTATAAATAATATATCTTTACATATAGAGGAGGGAACCACTACTGCGATAGTAGGACCTAGCGGAAGCGGAAAGACCACATTATGCAGGCTAATGGCAAGATTTTGGGATGTCAACAGCGGAAGTATAAAGCTTGGAGGCAAGGATGTGCGTGATTACAGCATGGACTATCTGATGAAAAACTTCAGCTTTGTTTTTCAAAGTGTTTATCTGTTTGAGGACACTGTTGCAAATAATATAAGATTTGGAAATCCGGATGCAAGTATGGATGAGGTAATAAAAGTGGCAAAGAAGGCATGCTGCCATGATTTTATAATGAAGCTTGACAAGGGTTATGATACTGTGATAGGAGAGGGAGGAGCTTCTCTTTCAGGTGGAGAAAAGCAAAGAATTTCAATAGCCAGAGCTATGATGAAATCGGCACCTATTATAATACTTGATGAAGCCACCGCAAATGTGGATCCGGAGAATGAGAAGGAGCTTGTGCAGGCTATAGAGGAACTTACCAGAAAAAAGACGGTAATTATGATAGCCCACAGATTAAAAACCGTTAGAAATGCGGATAAGATAGTGGTTATAGATGAGGGTAAAATAGTACAGGAAGGAAAGCATGAAGAGCTGATGAAGCAGGATGGAATCTACAAAACATTTATAAATGCCAGAGAATTGGCGGTAAGTTGGAAGATAGCTTAGGAGATATTATATAGGCGGGCAGTGTACTGTCCGCCTATATTGATGTGTTTTTGACTGCTTGTCTAATTCCGGTAAAAAAAATATGGACAAGCTATATCAGTTCCATGATATTTCAAGGTTTCGATTATTGGTAACACAATCTTTTAAATAAAGATTGATTAATGTCTGGTAGGGTATGCCTGTGCTTTCAGACTTTTCTTTAAAGTATATAATTATATTTTCATCAAGATTTATAGTTACCTGTTTTTTGACAAGTTTTGTATATGGATTTTTTCTTGGATTTAAGTTTTTAATATCATATTCTTCTCTCATCTTAACCTCCTAAATTCCTTCTTCATAAATTTTTGATTCTGATTTTGTTGCCTTTCTATAATTGTATTATAATTATTTAATAATTACATGTCAATATATAAGAGTGAACAGTATCTTATTATTTAACACATAAGTGCATATTAAAATCTATTATGAAGCGGTTCAGTAACACTCATCCTGTTTACATAATCCCCAAACTTTAATATAATGTCGTTGATATTCATTTGGATATTTAGAATAATATGAAAGTGGGTGAGCAAATGGTAGAATTAGATGGTTTTAAAACCACATTACAATCCTACGAAAAAATATTGCTGGAAGTGAGGGATTCACTTTGACTTATACAGTAAGGAAAAAAAGATAATTGAGCTTGATCGTGCTATGGAAGAGCCTACATTTTGGGATGATCCGAAGGAGAGTACCAAGATAGTAAGAGAGGCAAAACAGCTCAAAGATACTGTCGAAAAATATAATAAGTTAAAGTCTGAATACGAAGATATCGGAGTCCTTATAGAGATGGGCTATGAGGAAAATGATGAGAGCCTTATACCTGAAATAGAGGCTATGCTTGAGGAGTTTACAAAGGAAATAGATGCTTTAAAAATAGCGACTCTTCTTACAGGGGAATATGATGATGCAAGTGCTATTATGAAATTAAATGCCGGTGCCGGAGGTACGGAATCCTGCGACTGGTGCTCAATGTTATACAGAATGTATACAAGATGGGCGGCAAAAGAAGGCTACACTGTGGATGTGCTTGATATACTTGACGGTGATGAAGCAGGTATAAAATCAGTCACATTGCAGATAAACGGCTTGAATGCCTATGGTTATCTTAGAAGTGAGCATGGTGTGCACAGACTTGTGCGTATTTCACCTTTTAATGCGGCAGGAAAGCGTCAGACTTCATTTGTGTCCTGTGATATTATGCCGGATATTGAAGAAGACCTTGATGTGGATATCAATCCGGATGATTTAAGGATAGATACCTATCGTTCATCAGGTGCCGGAGGTCAGCATATCAACAAGACTTCTTCAGCTATAAGAATCACACATATCCCTACAGGTGTGGTAGTACAGTGCCAGAATGAAAGAAGCCAGTTCCAAAACAAGGACAAGGCTATGCAGATGCTTAAAGCAAAGCTCTTTATGTTAAAGCAGCAGGCAAATGTTGAGAAGCTTTCGGATATCAGAGGTGATGTAAAGGACATAGGCTGGGGAAATCAGATTCGTTCCTATGTAATGCAGCCATATACAATGGTAAAGGATCACAGAACCGGAGCGGAAAGCGGAAATGTAAGTGCGGTTATGGACGGAGATATTGATAAGTTCATTATTGCATACCTTACCTGGCAAAGTCTTGGATGCCCTGCAAGAAATGCAGGGGATGAATAATTAAGAAATAAAGAAACCGTCTGTGAAAAGAGTTTGTTTTCACAGGCGGTTTTGTGTTTTATCTTTTAGAGCCTCACTTAATAAAAACATATTGTTGATATAATGTTTATACTCAGGTCCTTTTTTATTAAAATCATCCTCATTTATTCCTCTATAAACATAAATTGCGGTTTCAAAAAAGGAAGAATTGGACATAAGATAATCTTTATCCGGTATATAAACCAATATAATCTTAGGAGAATCTCCGATTTTTACAAATCTCTCATAAAAATCTTTATAAAAGCGGGAAGTCGCCAAATTTTGTGGGAGTTGCCAAATATCATTAGTGGGAAATTTTAGGGTATTTTCGGGTTTATTATAATTAATCAGTGAGATGGCGGATTCTGCTGTCATCCTGTCAAGCTCACTATACAATACTTTATGCAGTCCATATTCTTTTCCAAGCAGTAAAATCATATCATCCAGTGATTTTTTGGGCATAATAATATCATTTTTATAAAAGTTATAAACCGACGGCAAAAAACTGTTGTCTGTAGTAGATATATCTCCGATAGTACGATAATTACAAATGTATTGATTCATAAAGTTCTCCTGTACTAATCCACAAATTGCTTCTAACAACATTACTGTTTAATCATTCAGTAAGGAATTATACCACTTTTATTGTATTTAAGTTGTTGGATAGATATTAGGGAGCTTTTCTATAATCTTATATACATCCGTGTATGGGGATACATCTAATCCAAATGGAAGACTATAACCATTATTAATATGGCTCCTCTCTATTTGCTTTGCATGTTCGGTAGCTTTACCGGTATAAGATTATAACTGAGAATATATATCTTTGGACTTTTCATAGTTTGGTATATATTTATTTAACTCCACTTGGACTGACCTATAGTCGTTAAAATGTTTGGTACTATACATAAAGTGTAATAAATACCAAAACTCAAAGCAGGGGTTTGAAATTATGATTTCAATATTCTTAGCATGGGCTCTTTTTCTTGCATCTAACAGCTTTTGATTTTTTGTGTTTAATGCATTTTGTGTCTTATAATCAACATCACCGTCAGCAACTATCCAGGTACTATCACCATATTCAATAGAAATTTGCTCTTCTTTTTTGTATGAAATAGCTTTATCCAGAAGATGCGTATAATCGGTTTTTGCTCCGTCAGCTTTATTACTTACTATTCGAACATCTATATTAGTTTGCCGTGTACGATAGTTATCAAAATACATCGGTTCGGTTTTTGAACCCTCTGTTATAATCAATATAACCGGCTTTATTTTTCGCTTCTTTTGCCCTCTTTTTTCAGGTTTTATTCTTGGCATTTATTCACCTCTTTTTATAAATGGAATGGCACCATATCTGCCTAACAGATAGCCTTTTTCTATTTCGGTTCCCTTTTTTATAGGAAAATCGTATAGCGAAAAAAGATTGGTAACGGCAGTTTCTTCTTCTTTTTCTGTAAACCAAATTTGATCCCTTCTTAGGATATCGGAATCTAATAATATGGTGCTATGGGAAGTAAAAATCAACTGTGCATTTTTTGTATTAAACTCTTTACTGTTAAAAAGAGAAATAAGATGCTTTGTCAGTAACGGATGCAGATGTGCATCTATTTCATCAGCAATAAATACTGTTCCTTCATCCAGAGCCTTTTTGGCAAAACAAATCACTTCCAGATATGCCCTTGTTCCGTCAGATTCTTCCACAATATTTAAATCATAATAAGATGGTTGTCCGTCAGTATTATATACAATATGCACAGTTTTTAAATTATCTGTAGGAAATATGGAATCAATGACATTTAAATCACCGGAGTCTTTTAAAAGTAGATCATTTATTCCAAAATCCGCAACTTTCAGCATTGATAAAATGCTATTTTTGAAATCATTATTTTCAAATTTTGAAGAAGTTGTCCTAATATCTTTTGTAAAAAACTGACATGACGCAAACCATTCAAAAGCAGGAATAACTTCAGAATAATTCCAATTTGCAGCAACAGAAAGATATAATTTATTTGCAGATGTACGTTCTTTAAAGGAATTTTGTTTGGATACATCTTTGACAAAACGGAAATCTTTTGTATTACTGCGTTCGAATATTATAGCCTGTCTTCCTTTTGGATAATGATAAAGATATTCATCTATAACCTCATCATCGTTTATGGAAAAACCGTAGGCATAGCTGATGCCGTTTGATATAAAAATAACTTCGAATTTACTGGGAAAATATTGGGTATCTTTATCAAACTGAAACGGATAGCGGGGTATCTTTTTATGTAGTTGTAAATTATGAGAATTTAATACAAAATCAACCATAAAAGAAAAAGCTCTGATTATATTGGACTTACCTGAAGCATTAGCACCATATATAACAGCGGATTTCAAATATTTTTCATTTGCATATGAGATTAAATGCTCAGGATGCTCTTTTACATTACCTGCAAGCATGGATAATGTAACTTTATCCTTTATAGAGCGAAAATTGGTGACACTAAACTGTATTAACATAGCAATGCTCCTAAAAACTTTATTCGTATAAATTATTATAATGAAAAACAGCTGATAAAACAATGCATAAAAATTTCAAAAGAACCATTCGTGGATAAGAAGTTCAGAATTTTGGATATATCGACCTATTATTAGGTTTCTTTTATTTTTACCGAAAGCTATAATCGCTCTATAAGTTTTAGATATTTGGAGGAACAAATTTATGAAAAAGCAAGTGATTGCAATATCTGTAGCGGCTATAACCGCTTTAAGTCTTATGGAGATAAAGTGAACAATAAAATATAAGAAAAAAATACAGTTGCAATGAAAAAAGAAACATGATATTATTAAGTACTGTGACACATAATCCTTGCTTTTGATTATATCAAAGGCCAGAGACCAAGAGGAGGTAAGAAATGACAAGTACATATGAATTAGCATTAGTGCTTAATGGTAAGCTTGAAGATGATGCAAGAGCGGAAGCTCTGGAGAAAGTTCAAAACTACATCACAAGATTTGGTGGAAGCGTTGTAAATGTCGATGATTGGGGCAAGAAAAGATTTGCCTATGACATTAACAAGCAAAAAGAGGGATTCTACTATTTCATTAAGTTCCAGTCAGAGAACAATAACTGCCCTAATGAGTTAGAGGCAAATGTTCGTATCATGGAATCAGTTGTGAGATACCTAGTCGTTAAGCAGTAAGCTTAATATAAAGGAGAGATTGTATGAACAAAGCCATATTGATGGGCAGGCTAACAAGAGACCCGGAAGTAAGATATTCAAGTGGTGAGAGATCCATGGCAATTGCGAGATATACTCTTGCAGTAGACAGAGGTTTTAAGCGTGGAGGAGATTCATCGGAACAGACCGCAGACTTTATACCATGTGTTGCATTTGATAAAGCCGGCGAATTTGCAGAGAGATATTTTAGACAGGGAATGAGAGTATTGATTTCAGGTCGTATTCAGACAGGAAGCTATACAAACAAGGAAGGTCAGAAAGTTTATACAACTGAGGTTATTATAGAGACTCAGGAATTTGCAGACAGTAAGGGAGCAAGTGATGGCGCAGGTAGCTATCAGACTTCCACAAGACCGTCACCGGCATCGGCAAGCACGGACGGGTTTATGAATATACCGGACGGAGTTGATGACGAGGGTCTACCATTTAACTAGGTTAAAATAAGAAAGGGGACTTTATCATGGCATTTAACAAGGCTGATAGAGCTGATGGCTCTAGAAGAAGACCTGCTAACGGATTACGCAGGAGAAAGAAAGTTTGTACATTCTGTGGTGATAAGGAAAAGGCTATTGATTATAAAGATGTAGCAACTCTTAGAAAATATATTTCAGAAAGAGGAAAAATACTTCCAAGAAGAATTTCAGGAAGCTGTGCTAAGCATCAGAGAGAAATCACAGTAGCTATCAAGAAGGCTAGACATATAGCTCTTCTTCCTTATGTTGTAGAATAAGATATACAGATAATAAGGTCAAATGATCGTAATATAAATAACCGCTTTTGTCTTAGACAGAGGCGGTTTTTTACATTAGTTAAGGTAATCGTAAGGAAAAAAACACACTCATAGTGTATAATGTATATTAGAAGTAATTATATGGCAGTAACTTTAAAACTTTGAACTAAATATAAAACATAATGGAGTGAAATATGAGAAAAAAAATATTTTTATCGCTTTTTGCTGTTGGTTTACTTTTTGTATCACCGGGAACAGTCTATGCTGAGGGGTGGTCAAAGTCGGGATCCGACTGGATATACTTAGATAATAACAATAATAAGATAACAAATGAGTGGAGAAAGGGTGCTGATGATAAGTGGCGCTACCTGAATGAAAAAGGTGTAATGGCAACGGAGAGTTGGGTAGATGACAGTAATTATTATGTTGATGATCAGGGACTTATAGTAGAAGGCTGGAAAAAGCTGAAGTTTGGAAATGAGTATCATTGGGCATATTTCCAAAGCGGAGGCAAGGCTGTAAAAGAGAGTTGGAAGAATATAGGTGATAAGCATTATTATTTTGATGATGAAGGAAAGATGCTTACCGGCTGGATATTGGATGATGATTACTATACAAAAAGTGACGGAACCATGGTGACCGGATGGTATAAGCTTGTGCCGCCATACAGTGAGGAGTCAAAGCCGGGACCGAATCAGACATCGGGTGAGAAGTGGTTTTACTTTGCAAGTAATGGAAAGAAGTTTAAACCTGTACTGACAAACGGGATTAAATACGGTGAGAAAAAAATAGACGGTTCAAGATATGCATTTAATGAAAACGGTGAACTTGTAACCGGCTGGGTTCAAATATCGGGTGGCTCCAATCCGTCTATAAGAAATTTTAAATATATAAATGAGGACGGAACCGTAAGAAAAGGATGGTATTCCATAGAGCCTCCGGAGGAGCTGGCAGGGGGATATAATAATCTTGTTGAGTGGTTTTATTTTTCAACCACAGGAGAACCATATGCCTCAAAGACCGATAATCTTAATGCAGGTGATTTGCTGAAAATAAATGATAAACAGTATTTATTTAATAAAAACGGAAATCCCGTATACGGTATTCAAAAGGTTTATCATGGAAACAGCTATTCGGCATATTATTTCGGTACAAGCTCTCAATGCTATTTGATAAAAGGAAAGCAGAATATAAAGGAGAGTTCAGGTCAACTTGAAGAGTATTATTTTCAGACCTCAACAGGCAAGGGTTGGACGGGAACAAAGGATTCAAAGCTTTATTATAAGGGAAGAATTGTAAAAGCAAATCCTTCTTTAAAGTATCAGGTTTTCAGTGTTCCGAATGAAAACGGAACAGGAAGCACAAATTATGTGGTAGCTCCTTCGGGGAAAATCGTATCAAATGCCAGAGTCAAGGATGCGGATAAGGTGGAATATAAGACAAATTCTTCCGGAGTATTGGTTGCAATAGACGGAGATACAAATATAAAGGGAACTTTTGAGGTTCCGCAAGAGCCCGAGTGGACAAATAATGATTAAAGTGAGGGAAATATGGATTGTATTTTTTGTAAAATAGCGAATGGAGAGATTCCGTCAGATACGGTTTATGAAGATGAAAATTTTAGAGTAATACTCGATTTATCTCCGGCAAGTAAAGGGCATATGCTTATTTTGCCGAAGTCGCATGCAAGAGATATTACGGAACTTCAAGAGGATATAGCAGGTAAGGCGCTTGTACTTGCGGCAAAACTTGGAAAGGCATCCATGAGTGCTTTGGGTGCTACAGGGTTTAACACTTTGGCGAATACGGGAGAGAGTGCCGGACAGACGGTGTTCCACTGTCATATTCATGTTATACCAAGATATGATGATGCTTCAAGTATTGTCAGCTGGACTCCGAGAGAGTCTGATAAGGAAGTGCAAAAAGAGACTGCAAAGAAAATTTCAGAGTGTTTTAGATAATGGAGTTTGGAATCGGTAAAAAAAACTATATAGCTATCAGTATTATTGTAGTGAATATTATATATTTTATATTTCTTGAAACACATGGAGGCTCCACATCCACCATGGTAATGTTAAAGTATGGTGCATCATTCCCTGTAAATATACAGGGGGGAGAGTATTACCGACTTGTAACATCCATGTTTATGCATTTCGGAATAGAGCATATAGCCAATAATATGCTTATTTTGGCGATTCTTGGATGTAAACTGGAGGATATAGCCGGTCATATAAGATTTTTTATAATTTATATGCTTTCAGGAGTCCTGGCTAATATAGCATCTGACTGGTTTCAGACAAACAGTGGTGATTATGCGGTCAGTGCCGGAGCTTCCGGAGCAATTTTCGGAGTGGTCGGAGCATTGCTTTATGCATTGATAATAAACAGAGGCAGAATAAAGGATCTGAGTCTCTATCAGATAGCCGCCTCACTTGTGCTTATGTTATATGCGGGATTTAAGTCCACGGGGGTGGACAATGTGGCACATGTGGTAGGGGCACTTGGCGGATTTTTGCTTTGCCTTCTATTGTATCGTCCACAAATTGATAAGAGCTATGAAGATATAGAGTTTTTGTAAATATATACTGTAAGTTGATGTTTGATAAAGATATAAAAGAATGTAAAAAAGGAAATATCTGCTTGACGGGTGTTTCCTTTTTTGATGGAAAAAACAAAATTCAATGTAAATTTAATATGACACATTTTGTGAAGTTAGAGTTAAAAATAACTTATGAAAATATATAAGATTTATTTAAGCAACATTTGTTGATTTAAAATGCATAAAATGGCATAAAAATATTATTAAAAATATAAAAATAATAGATGATAATAATAATAAATTAAGATAAGAACTAAATATTAATATGTTGTTACCTATTAAAATTAAATGATTTGCTTTTTCTTTCTTTAGGTAATATAATGTTAATAAGAATATAAGTTTTTGCAACTATATTTTAAGATGTTTTTAATATAAAAAACTTATATTTTTCATTGTATTAACAAAAAAATAAATACTGTTAATACAAAATAAATTAGAGAAAGGGTGAATATGAAGAAAAAAGATAAGACGCTTTTGACTTCTGTCGGAGTGCTTGCACTCATCCTCAGCATGGGAACTGTTGGAACGATAAGCAGTTCTGCAGCAGTACCCGGATGGACCAAATCCGGTGATGAGTGGATGTACCTAGCAGATGACGGAACTCCTCTTACAGATGTGTGGAGAGAGTCCAAGGGCTACATGTATTATCTTGACGAGTCCGGGAAAATCCTTAAGGACGCCTTTTTTACATGGAAGGGGGATGACTACTATGTAAAAGAGGATGGAAAGATGGCAAAGGATGAGTGGGCATTTATTTCTGAGGGTGAGGAACCCGGCTGGAGGTATTTCGGTAATGACGGAAGTGCCTACAGAAGGAAAAACGGTATTGTTGTCCACAATATTGACGGTAAGAGATACATATTCGATGAGAACGGTGTGATGCTTACCGGATGGATTGATGCGACAGGAAATCCTGTTTCAGATGAAGATCCGTTTAAGGAGGGTATGTATTTCAGCTATGATGACGGTGCAATGCTTACAGATGCATGGCTTGACTACTACGAGAACAATGCCGGTGGCTCAAATGCAGACAGCTTGGTGACACAAAGAAACTACAAAGATTATGACAGTATGTGGTTCTATTTTGATGCGAAGAGTAAAAAACTCAAGTCGACCACTGATAACCCGAAGCAAAGGGATATCAATGGAGGCACCTATCAGTTTGATGAAAACGGTGTTTTAAATCCATGGTGGGGAAATATAGCCACTGTCAGCAATGCTAACAGAAGTAATCCTACAACACTTAATAAGGATGGTAAAAGAGAAGGTACAAAGTACTTTAACGGAAGTACCAACGGTTCTCTTTCAAAGAATGAGTGGCTTTGGATGTATCCTTCAGATGAAATGAGCATTGAGGACGCACAAAGTATTGAGGCAAGCTGGTGGAGAACAGATGATACCGGTAGAGTTGTTACCAATTCCATAAGAAGGGTAAATGATGTGTACTATGCCTTTGACGGTCTTGGAAGAATGCAGTCGGGATTTGTACTGTTTGACGGAAGACATGAGTTTGTTGCTCAGTATGATGTGGATGCATGGAAGAAGGAAGACTTTATAGAAGGAAATATCTATGGAGTGGAGAGATCTGATTTATACTTCTTCTCAAATGATGAGCTTAATGATGGTGGTATGAAAACCGGACATGATATATATATAAATATCGAAGACGGTACATTCGCTTTCGGCTTTGGCAGCAACGGTAAGGCTATAGGCGGAAGGAATAAAATGAAACTTTGGAACGACTCATATTATATAAACGGTCTAAGGCTTGATGCGCCCGAAGATCTCGGATATGGTGTTGTAAAAGAGACTCTTCCATCAGGAGAACATCGTTATAAACTGGTAAATGCATCAGGAAAGGTAATAAAAGGTCATAAAAAGGTAGTAAGGGACTCCGAAGGCGGTTACTATATGCTTCTTAATAACTGTGTTGTGGGATATACCGAGGATGAGTATAAACCTGTATACAGAACAGGAACAGAGGGAACCGGATTCTATCATTATGATAAAAAAGAGTCCGATAAATATGCACGTGGTTTAGCCGGTAAAGCGGTAGAGAATCCGGAGTTTTCAGATCTTCCGGATGATGCAAGGCTGAACTTTTAATGTTAGTCGGGAGTGTAAATATGAAAAATGAAGGTTTATTTAAAAAGGCTCTGAAAAAGGGAGCGGCGTGGCTGTTGTCAGCGGCCATGACCACCACACTTTTTTCAGGGGCGATGCCTATAAAGGCTTTTGCGGCGACGGAGTTGCAAAATCCGGGAATATCATCGACCGGTGAAAATGACAATATGAAGTATTCTTGGAAGACTTCGGGTGACTGGGGAGAAACCGGAGCTGTTTCCTATAGATACAATTTTGAGTCCAAGAACGGAAACGGCACCACCGGTGATGTAACATATAGCCAGTACGGTGTGCCTCTATATATAGTCATGCCTAAAAGTAATAGTGATAATGGTGCACAAGACGGATCTTTTAATATTCCCCCGAACAGTAGCACTTACAATCCGGAAACACTTATGAACAGCCGCTATTATATGGCGAAGATGGGGCAAAGGCAGTCTGAACTTGGCGGCGGTAATGCAGTAAATGGAAGTAATCAGCCTGTTGCATTATCCGGAACCACATGGAACGGTGCTGTAGAAACTACAAAGTTCGGTTCAGGCTCCGATGAAAGAACCATTGAGAGTATGGTAACGACCACTGCGGATGAGAAGTACATATATGCGGACTATTATTTCTATGGAAGAGAAAATATTCCGGCAGGCGGTCAGAGATTTCTTATTTCAATGGCCTATGACTTCCAAGTAAACGGTTCATTACAAAAGGATGTTGTAATTACAGACAGAGGCTTTTACTTAAGAAGAACAGGTGATTTGTCTACAATTAATGTTATCTTGGGTGATGCTTCAATAGGAGCAAGTCAGGCAAGTACAAAGTGGATTGGTAACTTCGGTTCAAGAATTCCGTCTTCCTTTAGAAACGGAGTGCAAGGTAACTATTCAGCTACCAATATTAATGATCTGGTAGGTCAGGGACTTAGTAATGCGGATTTCTCTACAGTGTTCTCATGGGATATAGTACTGCGTCCATATGAGACTGTGCATAGAAGAGTTGCCTACACTTATTCAGAGGCGGCAATCTATGTATCTTCTGCAAATGGAAATGACAGTAATACCGGTATTTACAATCAGCCTTTAAAGACTATTGAAGCTGCATTTGCAAAGGCAAACGGTAAGGTGGCTACAATCTTTGTACAGGACTATGATCCTATATCAAGCACGATTGAGATACCGTCAAGCTTAAGTGCAAACACAAAGCTTACTATTTCAAGTACGGATATTTCATTTGACGCTCATTCAAGAACTTATGGAGGCGGTAGCGGTGCTGCTACTCCGGTCAGCATAAAGAGAGCCACGGGATTTGAGGGTGCACTCTTTAAGAATACTACAGGCCTTTCAATTAACTTTGACAATATCGTCTTGGACGGTGACGGAAGAGGAAATGAGGCATTGCTTATTTCCAATAACGGAACTGTCAACTTAAATAACGGTGTAAAGCTTATCGGTTCTACAGGAGGAGCACTTGATATAAGCGGCGGTTCGATAAACTTAAAGGGTAAGTCGGATGAACCCGTAAATCCGGTGACTGTTGAAAACAATGCCGGTACTTCAGATATTGAAGGAGCTGTTAAGATTACAGGTTCAGCTTCTATGACTGTATCGGGTCTTGTAAAGATACAGGGAAATACCAAGGCTCCGGCGTCCAGTGCGCCTCCGGGAACATTGCCTTCAAAGGCCAATGTATATCTTGGAAGCGGAAAGGTGGTTACTGTAAACGATGCAATAAGAGGTTCAGAGATTGGTGTTACCACACAGACCTTACCTACAGATACCACACCTGTAGTTATTGCAGAGCCGGCTTCAACTTATCCGGGAGGTGTTGTATCACCTGCACCTTTCCTTGACAAATTTGTAAAGGACAGTGATGCGGCAGGTATTATAAAGGATACCGATGATGCAACTCAGGAAAAGGTTGTATTAAAGGCAAATGAACAGACCATAAAGACTGTAATAAGGGATAATAACGGCGCTGTAATAACAGGCGCACCTACTATTGCAGACCAGAAAAAGCCTGTAGGTGAGTTGGTGACCTTAGCCGCACCTCCGGCTACATTTACAGCAGGTACTACAACTTATACATTGGATGTGGATGCTTCAGAGACTTATCCGACCTATCCTGCATCACCTTTTGCAACGGACGGAGCCTTTACAGGAATTGTTCCTGCTGAAGAACTTCAGATAACCTATAAGTACAGACCGAATACGGGAACAGTGGCATTTAACGGAAACGGAGGTATACCGGCATCAACGGCACCTCAGACAGGAAATGCCGGAGCACAGATTGCAGCTCCGAATCCTACAAAATTCGGATATGTATTAAGCGGATGGAACTCTGCGGCTGACGGAAGCGGAACGGCGCTTACTCAGATAGCAGGAGCTTATAAGGCTACCGTAAGAGCAGGTGAGGCTGATGTTTACTATGCTCAGTGGGCACCTGATACATCACAGGTATTTGATCTTACCGCACAGTATACAAACTATGATCACAGTATAACCTTCGGAAGTATTACTTCATCGGGACATGCTTTCACACTGCCTTTTACAATATCTAAAAAAACTGTAAGAGGTTATGAGTGGAGTGCGGCGGCATCGGATAAGGTGCCTTCAAGCCTTCCCGGAAGCTTTGATGTACATGGAACATATACAGGCACAATGCCTTTACAGGATGCAACTGTAAGATATGGTTATAATGTAAGCACAAATCCTGCGGACAGATCTCCGTTTAAAGTATATTACAGAGTGGGATCGGTGACAGGACCGATTGTACCTACATCTGACAGCACAGGTGGAAATGCCCTTTACTTCCCTGAGGAAAATGTAAGCTTTACACCTCAGCAGTTTATGGGATATGACATATCTGATGCACAGGTTGTGGACGGTCTTACACCAAGCCCGGCAACTGCTACCGACAATTTTGTGACTGCAATGACTGAGTATGGATTTGACAGTGATTATAACTTTACAGGAAAGATGCCTAACCAGCAGGTTACTCTTGTATATGTTTTAACAACAAACGGTTCAGCGGTGCCATACAGTGTAAGCTATAAGGATATGGATACTACAGATGAACTTCTTAGGGATATAATTCCTGAAAAGACAGATTCAATACCTGTAGGAACACCGTTTACGGAAAATTACAGAGCATTGTACGGATACAGCTTTAATTCCACAACTGAAGATCCGGCAGGAAGCGGAAGCTTTAATCCTACTACACATGATTATGATGTGGTAATGCCTGCGGGAGAGTTGCAGATCGGCTATAAGTACAACAGAGTAAGTTCAAAATGGGCTGATATAACATATGTGGCAGGCGCTAACGGAAGCATCACAAATCAGCCGAATAATGATCCTTCAAATCCGCTCTATGTTTCAACAGATGTAATGGCGGCAGGCAGCGGCTATAAGGCTTCGGTTCTTATTAATGACGGAAGCGCAGACGGTGCGGCAAATGCCTACACCTTTGAAAAAATTGTGGAAAAGAATTTAGTTCCAAATGCGACAGGCGATCAGTATTATGTATTTGAAGGCTGGTTCATCGACAGTAACGGTGACGGAATCAGAAATAACGGCGAAAGTTTGGTTGCAAATACGGAGCAATTCAGCGGACCGGTAACACTTAGTGCATCCTTTGCAGAGGATCCTCAGTGGTGGGGAGATATTTACTTTGCAGCAGGACCTAACGGAAGTATTAATGCAGGTCAGCCGACATCAATGCATCTGACAAAGGATAAGCATTGGTCGGATGTAATAACTCCTGCGGTTACACCGGTAGCAAACTTTATAAATGATAAGTGGTATGACGGAAATTCCGCCATGAGCGCAGGCTCAGGTATAACTCTCGGAAATACCTATACATTTAAATTCGTTCCGGATCCGAATGCTTTCGGAACAAATGCAGGACTTCCGGATGCTGTCGGAAGCATAAATCAGGACAGCGGAAGAGGAAGAATAACAGTATATGATACTGCACAGGGATACAGCTATATTGTTACTGAAACTGACGGTACAATAGTTGCAACCCAGAACGGAAATGCTACAGGAAGAAATATCTTTGAAGATCTTTATCCTGAACATCGCTATCATGTATATGAGGTGGTATCACCTGTTATCGCAAATGTAGGCGACAATATATCTACAGTCGGAGGAGCGGCAGGACCTACAGAGGTTTTAATACCTGCTCTTGAAAATAACTACAAGGTAGACTTTGACGAGGAAGATGAAGCTTACACCACACTTATCGTAAACCCGGCGGATCCCAATTCGGATTATGCCGTGCTTGATGAGAACGGAAATGTTGTGATAACACCTGAAACAAGGGCAGACGGATGGCAAACACCTACCGGAAGCAATCCGGCGATTGCCAAGTTCTCAAAACTTATATACAATGCAACCTACACCGTTGTGGCAAGACCCAGAGGTTCATCACTTACACCGCAGGATCAGTTGGCCGACGGAACGGTAATAGTTACCGACCCGAGCGGAGGACTTGAGATACCTAAGTTTATTGTGGAAACACAAAGAGGAAGTGTGGCAAGTGTTGCAGGCAATGCGGTAAGCACATCAAGATTTGAAGATGCACATGCAGGAGAGAGTGTTGTACTTGATGCACCTGCAAGCGGATTCTTATATTGGAGGGTAACTGTAGGATCAATACCGGGAGTAACCGGCAAGATTACAGACAGGAACTTTACATTTACCATGCCTTCAACCAATGTGCTCTTAACGGCATATTATGCAGGAGTTGCTTCACCAAGCAATGCAACCGTTGTAGATGAACTTAGAGGCGGAAGTGAAGGAGAAGTTGCATTAAATCCTGAGGATATTGATAATCTTTCAAATCTGCTTACAACACCTGAGGATATCTCATTAAAGGCTGTAAATAATGCAGATGTTATGTATAAGATTGTTTATAAGAAGGGCAAACCCACTTCAGCTGAAAATGCTCTTATAAAGACTGAGAATCCGTTTAATCTTCATGAGTCGGCATATACAGGTGCATGGTCACTTAATATCGACATTGAAAGATATGTAAACGGAAGAAAAGTTGACAGAGATATGAGCTATGCAAGCGGTGTAGAGTTTGATACCTATATCCAGCTTGACAGAAATGATGTGGATATGCTTGATTATAAGCTGTATGAAATAGGAAGAGGCGGCTCGGGAAACATTGTTTTAACTGAAGTTGCAATGTCTGAGGATCCTGAAAGTACAGGAGGTTTGTTCCATTTCAGAAGTAATCCGTTTAAGAGATATGTACTTGCATACTCTAAAGCATATAAACTTACATTTAAATACACTTATGAGAATCTTACTGAGAGATTTAAGGTAAGAAAGGGAGATGCCCCTGTGGATTATCCGCAGTATGCCGCACTTCCGGCACTTGTAGAAAAGTACTCTGAAGAGAGCACAGGATATGAATATACAAAGCTTGGATGGAGTAAGTCACTTACTGCATACAAGGCATTTGATGAGAGTGCTCCGCTTACAAGAAAGACTACAGTTTTCTCATTCTATAAGAGCAATAAGGAAGATGTGGACAGGGCAAGAGATTTACTCAATGACCTGCTTAAAAAGGCAATTTCTTATTCAGATTCTTATTTCTTAAAGAAGAAGGAAGCAAGTGAGTTGAATGTATTTATTAAGCAGATTGCAGAATTGCTTGACCGCCCTCAAAGACCAAGTTTGGTGGAGATAAATGCGGCAATAGATACTTTCAAAGAGCAGATAAAGCCATATGAAGAAGTGCTTGATATAAGATATGGTGATTATAATAACGGAACCGTAACCAGAGTTGATCGCAATACAAAGCGTTCAGAGCGTTCTACAGCCAGAAGCGGAGGAGGAACCTCAGGAGGCGGCGGAAAGGGAAGCGGAACAAAAGCAGATCCGATCCTTTCCAGAACAAAGAATGATTACCATGTCGGAGTTAACGGAAACTGGTCAAAGAATGCCAACGGAAAGTGGCAGTTTAAGATGAATGGTGGTATACCTTTAGTTTCAATGTGGGCTTGGCTTGTATATGATACAGGTAACGCAAGTATGACAGGTTGGTATCGTTTTGATGCCAAGGCTGAAATGCATGAAGGTTGGTTTAAGGATGATAACGGTAAATGGTACTATCTTGATCCTACCCTTGGAATTATGGCAACCGGATGGAAGCTTGTAGACGGCAAATGGTATTACTTTGCACGTTTTGGAGAGGGCAGAAGTACAGGAGAGATGTATCAATCCGAAACAACACCTGACGGTTATAAAGTTGACTCAAATGGAGTGTTTATAAACTAGAGATTACTTTGGATGGAACCTCCATTCATTAGAGTGAGGTAAAGAATGTGTCGTGGCGGGAAACCGCCACGGCTATGGGAGAAAAAATGAAACGAAGAAAAATTAAAAGATATTTTGCTTCAGTCCTTGCAGCACTTACCGCTTTGTCCATGATGCCTACAAATGTTCTGGCAAATGAAAGCAGTGATTATTACAATATTGTGCATGGAAAATTCGGCGCATCTACAAGTGTAGCACATGCAGCTGCAAGTAAGATAGTATTTGATACCGGAGAAGGACCGGGACTTAATAAGTCCACTTATACAGGATGGGCAGGCAGCACAGTGGGAGCAAGCGGCTATTATGAATTTTCAGGAGCGGCTGGAAGTCTTCTAAGTGCTACAGCACCGTTTAATGGCGGAAATTATGGAAGCATAGCGTTTTCAGGCGGAAATAAGCCGGATCTTCCGTGGGGAGGTGCCGGAGGTACCATACCTACGTGGAACGGTTACAGTTTTCAGGGCTGGAAAAGAATTGTGGTAAATGATGCTACAGGCGGAAATGAGGAAGCCAAAACATCTATGGAGCCGGCATATCCTTATTACAGCTATGTAATTTATAAGGCACTTTGGAGCGGTTCATCTACATTTAACTTAAAAACTACAGCTGTGAGAGATCTTGGTGGCGGAAATACATGGAAGTTTAATGAGCAGACCACAGGATTGCAGCCCGGAAACTCGGTTGAAAGAACCGCTATTGAGGTTCCGGGATATAAGCTCTTATCTGCAAACGGAGTTGAGATAGGTGAGAGTAAAACCAACAGTGCGGACAATACGCCTATAGGAGATGCTAAGATTCTTGTAAATGCTCAGGGTAACGGCTTTACCGGCGTGATGCCGAACCGTAATGTGGATGTAAATTTTAATTATGAGCCTGATACATCAAAGACCTTTAGAGTTAAGGTTGAGTATGTGGCTGATAATGGAGGAATTGAAACTCCTATAATACTTTCCGGAAATAATAATAATGTGGGTAATTTCCCGGCGGAAAGTGATAACGGAGGAGCGGGAATAACAGTTCCGCTTTTGGCAAATATTCCCTCAGCACCGGATGCTTACGGAGTTGTACAGCACAAATATAATTATTTAGGTTATGAGATTGTAACCGGAAATAATGACTCGGGAGCGGTAACGATTGGAAGTAACACCTATTATAAGGTAAGGGGACTTGATACAACAGGTTCACCATTTACTTCAAATCATGCCTCTGTAAATGCTACTACACCTTTTAAAATCAATAAGATGCCTAATCAAGGTGTAACAATTAAGTATAAATATACTGAAAATGCGGCATTCCCGACAAATGTAACTGTAAAATATCGTTCAACTGTAGGGGCAACAGATCCTAACTTCCCTACAATTAATGATGAAACACATACACATGCGGCGGGATCAACATATAGCGATATAGTTTTACCTGTAGTAGATCATTACACCTATTCTTATATCGACTATGATACGGCACAGTTTAATTTATTTACTCCGGTTCCTCCGTCAGGAAGCACACCGGGAAGTATAACCTATGATCCTAAGGAAGGTGGAGATACAATTACAGTGTACTATTCACCGAATCTTGCGGATATGGCAACAGTTACACTTTCTTCCACAACAGGTGGAAGCCTTGGAGGAATTACAACACCTCCTCAGTTCATAGCAGGAACTCATGCATTATCCGACATTGTGGCTTCCGTTACAACTGCAGGAACTGCAAATACAGGCTATGTTGAAGACGGTTGGTACTATGCCAATGCATCAGGAAACGGAGTGTCTACGACAAATCCGAACAAACTTGAGATGACTGATATGTTGACATTAACAGGCGGTCAGACTACAAAGCTTATATTTAAGTATGTAAAGGATCCGAATGCATGGTCAACAGTTCGCTTTAGAGCCGGAAGTAATGGAAGTATAGCAGGAGCTCCGTCTCAAACAGAAAAGTTAAACGGAACCGCTCTCAGCAGTATAGCACCTACACCTACGGCAAATGCAGGATATGTATTTGCAGGATGGTATAATCTGTCAGGAAATCTTGTAGGAACTACTTCAGGATTCAGTGCAGGCGATACGGTACAGTCGGCAGATACTTATACAGCGATGTTCATGCTTGATCCACTGTTAAATGAGGATCATATATATGCAATACCGCATCTTAATCCTTCTGTTGATGCAAACGGAAACGGCAAAATAAAGGTTGAAAATGTCAACACATTAAGAGATTATGTAGTGGTTGATGAAAACGGAACTGTTGTAGCCGCAAAAAGCGGAATAACTTTGCAAAACAGAGCAATAGAGAATCTGGTTCCGGGACAAAAATACAGTGTATATGAAATTGCGGCAGGACAGCCTCAGTCAGTGGGATCACCATTTGTACCGGGAGCAAATCAAAGTCAGCCTGCGGTAGCAATAGTGCCTTCAGTGGGAAGCGGATACAGTGTAAATATAAGCGGAAACAGTGCAACGATTACAGTAAATCCGGCATCTTCATCAGCGGTATATGCACTTGTAGATGAGAACGGAGATGTTGTGGCACAGGCCGGCAGTGCTGACGGTTGGGTAAGCCCTTCATCAGGAAGTGTTACATTCAGCGGACTTTCACCTGAAAAAACATACAGTGTTGTATCAAAGCCTGTCGGAGGAAGTCAAACACCTCAGGCAAACGCTGCGGCAGGATATGGAAAAACAATATCCGTATCATCAGGAAATACATCAAGCACACTTCCTCTTACAGTTAAAATTGAAGGTGAGGGAAGAATAAGCGGTCATACAAGCGGCGGAGCTTCTGTAGCTGTAAATAATCAGCAGCTGATAAGCGATGTTAAGGCAGGAGATCAGGTAAGCATCAGTACAAATTCAACTGATGCAGCAGGAAATGCCTTTGTAAAATGGCAGCTTATAAGCGGAAATGTAAACGGATTTAACGGAAACAACCGTTCACAGACAATTACCGTAAATTCAAATACTGTACTTGAGGCGGTGTATGCGGAGCCTATTCCTGCAACTCCTTCAGTTGCTGTAAAGTTTGCACCTGAGACGGGAGCATTCGGAATAACAACAGAATCATTAAAGCAGGCAAAAAACAGCTTTAATACAAATGCTACAAGTGCAGGAAGCGATTTTGACGCACTGAGTGCAGGTAAGACTGTTGAGTATATTATTCGTCTTGACAAGAAGAGTGTGTCTGCAAATGTGTTCGGTATTGTAGAATCACAAAGAGGTGATAATACAGATACTCTATGGCAGTTAAATGTAGGTTTAAAGAGAAATGTAAACGGTGTTAATAAACCTGTTCCTACAGAGAATGAAAACTACGGACCTGTGCAGATATATACAACACTTGCACCGGCGGATATGGGAATGATCGGTTATGCACTTTACAGAGTTGATGAAGCAAGCGGAAGTGCTTCTGAAGTTCCTACACAGCCTGATTTAAATTCTGACGGATTTAACGGAATATTCTCCTTTGATGCAAATATAGGAGAGAGTTTTGTACTTTCCTACAGCAAGCCTGTAAACTTTAAGTTGGTGGACAGCAGAACTCCTTCAAATAATGCTTCAATTCGTATCAGAAAGGGAAGTAAGCTGGTAGATAATACAACATTTACCGCATTGGGACTTGATTTTACATCAAATCTTGACAACGGAAAGTATGCATTTAAGGGTTATTCAAGAAGCGAGGGAGATTATCAGGCATTTGATATAAATACTGAATCTATAAACTCGGACTTGACTTTATATGCATTCTATGAGCTTGCACCTGATTGGGTACAGTCAAGGACAGACCTTGCCAATGCTGTAAACACTGCCAACGGTATGTTAAACAACTCAGCTTTAAAAGAAGAACATAGAAATCTTCTTACATCGGCACTGGCAGATGCGGTTGCGGTATTTAACAAAACCAATCCGTCACCTACAGTAGCTGAAATGGATTCGGCAAGGGCTGCATTAAATGCTGTAATACAGGAGATAAACGGATATGTTCCACAGAGACCTCAAAATAACGGTGGTGGAAGAGGCGGTTCCGGTGGCAGCGGAAGAGGCGGCTCCGGGGGAGGTTCTTCAGGCGGAGGTTCTTCAGGCGGTGGCAGAAGCAGTGGAAAAGGCGGACAAACTTCCGGAAACTCAAGAATTATAATGAGTCCTGCCAGAGCACAAGCCTATATGGATAATGTAGACGGAAGCTGGAAACAAGTTGGAAACAACTGGGAGTTTAACCTTAAAAACGGTGATAAGCTTAAAGGTGTTTGGGCTGATATAATTTATCTCCACAATGGTCAAACAAAGACTGAAACCTATTATTTCAATGCTGACGGAGTTATGTATTCCGGATGGATAAACACAGAATCGGGATGGTATTATTTGTCAACCAGCCATAACGGCAGCTTTGGAAGCCTGTTAAAGGGATGGATCAATGACGGAACCAACTGGTACTATCTGGATCAGATATCAGGAGTTATGCGTACAGGATGGATCAATATCGGAAGCAAGTATTATTACTTAAGTCAGGATTCATCAAATGGCAAACCTATGGGAGCAATGTATGCAAATATGAAGACACCGGACGGATATGATGTGGATGCCAATGGCGAATGGATAAGAGAAACACCTTAATTATTGAATGATATCATGTTGATTTTATAACCAAGGTTTTCGGGGAGCTGTAAACAGCTCCCTTTTTTAATATAGGAAAGACTCTGCTTTAAAATAAAAAACTTGAAAAAAACTTAAAAAACTCATGCTATTTATTATATCTTTCTATTGAATTAGAATAAATTATATGATAAAATTTTATAGCTAAATAAGCACAATGGGTGAATAAGGAAGGTGGTGCCATAGGTCCTTTTCTTAAGCCCGTTGGAAGAAAAACCAAAGGAGAAAAACAATGAGTGTTATTTCAATGAAGCAATTACTTGAGGCAGGTGTTCACTTCGGACATCAGACAAGAAGATGGAACCCTAAGATGGCTCCATATATCTACACAGAGAGAAACGGTATCCATATTATCGATCTTCAGCAGAGTGTAGGTATGGTTGATACAGCATACAATGCTATGTCTGATATAGCTAAGGATGGTGGAAAGATTCTTTTTGTAGGTACAAAGAAGCAGGCACAGGATGCTATCAAGGAAGAGGCGGAGCGTTGCGGAATGTACTACGTTAATGAGAGATGGCTTGGTGGAATGCTTACAAACTTTAAGACAATCCAGTCAAGAATCAAGAGACTTCGTCAGTTGGAAGAGATGAGCGAAGACGGTACATTTGATTTGCTTCCAAAGAAGGAAGTTATCCAGTTAAAGAAGGAATGGGAAAAGCTTGAGAAGAACCTTGGCGGTATCAAGGATATGAAGGATGTTCCGGACGCAATATTTATTATAGATCCGAAGAAAGAGAGAATCTGCGTTCAGGAGGCACATACTTTAGGTATTCCGCTTATCGGTATTTGTGATACAAACTGTGATCCTGATGAGCTTGATTATCTTATCCCGGGAAATGATGATGCAATACGTGCTGTAAAGCTTATCGTAGCTAAGATGGCAGACGCCGTTATCGAGGCAAATCAGGGTGAGATCCTTTCAACATCAGAGGATGTTGCCGATGATGCTCTTGAGGGTGAGACATTCGCTCCTGAAAAGGAAGCATTGGACGACAGACAGTTTTAATATTAAAAATAATTGACTTACAGGCAGGTTGCAAAGAGGGTTTACCGCTTTGCAACTTGTCATATTATAAATGTTTAGGAGGTTTTACAATGGCAGCAGTAACAGCAGCAATGGTAAAAGAATTAAGAGAGATGACAGGTGCAGGAATGATGGACTGTAAGAAGGCCCTCGCTGCAACTGATGGAGATATGGATGCAGCTGTTGATTTTCTTCGTGAGAAGGGACTTGCAGGAGCACAGAAGAAAGCCGGTCGTATAGCGGCTGAAGGTGTGGTAGATGTTTGTGTCAGTGATGACGCAAAGAGAGCGGTTGTAGTTGAGGTAAATGCCGAAACAGACTTCGTTGCAAAGAATGAGAAGTTCAGAACTTATGTTGCAGAGGTTGCAGCACAGGCATTAAAGACAGGTGCAGCTGATGTGGAAACTTTCCTCGAGGAGAAGTGGGAGCTTGATGAGAGCCTTACAGTAGGTCAGAAGCTTTCAAGCATGATCTCTGTTATCGGTGAGAACATGTCAATCAGAAGATTTGAGAAAGTTGAAGAAAATGACGGTTGCGTAGTTTCATACATTCACGGCGGCGGAAAGATCGGTGTACTTGTAGACGTTGTAACAGATGTTGTAAATGATGAAATCAAAGAGATGGCAAAGAATGTTGCAATGCAGGTTGCGGCACTTCATCCAAAGTATACTTCAGATAAGGAAGTTGATGCTGAGTATCTTGCAAAAGAGAGAGAGATTCTTTTAGCTCAAATCAAGAATGATCCTAAGGAAGCTTCAAAGCCTGAGAAGGTTATATTGGGAATGATCGAGGGAAGAATTAAGAAAGAACTTAAGGAGATCTGCCTTCTTGACCAGGCTTATGTAAAGGCGGCAGACGGAAAGCAGTCTGTAGCTGCTTACATTGCAGAGGTTGCTAAGGCAAACAATGCTAATATTTCAATCAAGAGATTTGTCAGATTTGAGACAGGTGAAGGTCTTGAAAAGAAGAGTGAGAACTTTGCAGAAGAAGTTGCAAAGCAGATGTCAGGCAACTAATTAAATAATATAATTGATTTACCTAAGCCAAGATACAATATATAATCTTGGCTTTCGTTATAGAGAAAGGAGAAAATATGGATATCACAAAAATAGTAACAGATATAGTAAATAAGGCAAAGGCAGATCCTGCACTTTTAGCAAATCTGGCTAAGGATCCTGAGAAAACAATAGAAAGCCTTACAGGTATTGATATACCTGACGGTCAGCTCGACAATGTTATTGCAGGTGTAAAGACTAAGATTGCCGGTATCGGTGCAGCAAATGCAATAGATAAGTTAGGAGATCTTTTTAAGAACTGATATGAAATTTTTATTTGATTTGCATACGCATACCATTGCCAGCGGTCATGCTTACTCTACATTGAAGGAAAACATGGAAGAAGCGGCTGTTAAAGGGCTTCTGGCATATGGTTTTTCAGATCATAGTGAAGCGGTACCAGGTTCATGCAAAAATATATATTTCATGAATTTTAAGGTAATACCCAGAAGATATAAAGGGGTATTGATACTTAGAGGTGTAGAGGCAAATATAATTGATTTCAAGGGAAATTTAGATATTGATAATAATATTTTGAATCGACTTGATTATGTTATAGCCAGTATGCATACCATCTGTATAGAGCCGGGAAGCCTGCAGGAGAATATGGATGCATATTTTGGTGCCATGTCAAATCCATATGTAAAGATTATAGGGCATCCGGATGACGGAAGATATCCTATGGATCATGATGAACTGGCAAAGGAAGCCAAAAAAAAGGGCATTGTCCTTGAACTTAACAATTCATCATTGAATCCTAAGTCCGCAAGACTTCACGGAAGAGAGAATGCCATAAAGATGCTTGAGGCTGCAAGAAAATACGGAACATATATAATATGTAATACTGACAGCCATTATGCGGATGATGTGGGTGATTTTGGAAACTGTGATACATTGTTGACTGAAATGGATTTCCCAAAAGAACTTATACTGAATAACAGTATAGATAATCTTAGGATGGTTTTAAATAAAAGTATTGACGAAATGTAAATGCTGTTTTGAGGTAATTATGGAAGAAAATATACA
The DNA here is from genome assembly GCA_000209465.1 of Lachnospiraceae oral taxon 107 str. F0167. Classification (GTDB taxonomy): domain Bacteria; phylum Bacillota; class Clostridia; order Lachnospirales; family Lachnospiraceae; genus Lachnoanaerobaculum. The sequence goes on from GL890590.1 coordinate 74,503, forward strand.
AAAGAAATCGCAGGGAATCACAGATATGACCTGTGGAAAACCTTTAAAACTTATATTGGCATTTGCTATACCCATGCTTATAGGAACATTATTCCAGCAATTCTATAGTATGGTGGATGCGGTAATGGTAGGTAAGTATCTGGGTGTTAATTCATTGGCAGCTGTGGGTTCCACAGGTGCCATCTTTTTCATGGTAAACGGCTTTGTTATTGGAAATACGGCAGGATTTTCCATACCTATAGCACAAAAATTCGGTGCAAAAGACTATAGTGAGATGAGAAGATTCACTATGAATGCGGTATATATGGGAATATTTTTCTCAGTAGTTCTTACTTCAATAGTATGTCTGCTTACAAGGTTAATACTTGTAGTGACAAATACACCCGCAGAAATTCTGGATGAAGCATATATATATATTATTGTTATATTTGCAGGCATTCCTGTAATGTATCTTTATAACTTGACGGCAAGTATTATAAGAGCATTGGGAGACTCAAAGACTCCGCTATATTTTCTTATAGTGGCGGCATTGCTTAATATAGTGCTGGATATTGTATCAATACAGTTTATGGGACTTGGAGTGGCAGGACCTGCCTATGCAACAGTTATATCACAGCTGGTATCCGGGATACTATGTGTAATATTTATGGTTAAAAGGTTTCATATATTAAAGCTTAAATCGGGAGAGGGTAGAGTATCTGCAAGGCATATAAAGATATTATTGTCCATGGGCATCCCTATGGGATTGCAGTATTCAATCACCGCCATAGGCTCTGTAATATTGCAGGCTGCCGTAAACGGACTGGGAGCTGTGGCTGTAGCTGCGGTAACGGCAGGCAGTAAGATAAGCAGCTTTTGTGTGGCTGTAACAGATGCTCTTGGAGCGACCATGGCTACTTATTGCGGACAGAATGTAGGTGCCGGAAAGCTTGAAAGAGTAAAGGAAGGCGTAAGAGTAGCTACAATAATAGGAATAATATATTCCGCAACAGTATTTGTTTTAATAATATTTATCGGCGGAGAATTGCCCAAGTTTTTCATTGATGCAACAAAGACTGATGTAATAGAAAAGGCAAGGATATTCCTTTTGTGGAATTCAGGCTTTTATTTTGCACTTATCTTTGTTAATGTATGGAGAAACTCCATTCAAGGTATGGGATTTCCTATGTTTGCCATATTGTCGGGAGTATGTGAGATGTTTGCCAGAGGATTTATAGGTTTTGTGGCAGTTCCACATCTTGGTTTTGTGGCTGCATGTATGGCATCACCTCTGGCATGGATAGTTGCGGATATGTTTCTTATACCCGGATTTTTATATTGCATAAATGTATTAAGAGAAGTATTTAGAAAAAAAGAGATAAGAGAAAAATTTCATTATGAATAAATATAATAAAAAAATAGGAATATTGTACATACTTGGAGCTGCATTCGGTTTTTCCCTAATGGGACTCTTTGTGCGAATGGCGGGAGAACTGCCCACATTTGAAAAGGTGTTTTTCAGAAATCTTATTGCAGCCTTTGTAGCATTCTTTATGCTTATAAAAAACGGTTATAATTGGGAAAATATAGGAAGAAAAAATTGGATTTTATTATTTATTAGGTCAACCTGTGGATTTATCGGTGTTATCTGTAACTTCTATGCAATTGACCATATGAATATAGCAGATGCATCCATATTGAATAAACTTAGTCCTTTTTTTGCAATACTGATAAGCTTTATAATTTTACAAGAAAAACCGGTTATGATGGATATTCTAACTACGGTAGTAGCATTTATAGGTGCGATATTTGTAGTAAAGCCAAGTGCAAATTTTGCATTTGTAGTAGCTATGATAGGAGTCATGGGCGGACTTATGGCAGGTATTGCATATGCTTTAGTGAGAAAGATGACCGGTAACGGTGTGAAAGGAATGTTCATAGTATTTTCATTCTCGGTTTTTTCAAGCATATGCTGTGTACCGCTTATGGCTATAGATTTTATCATTCCAAGCCCTATACAGTTTATAATGCTTATGGGTTCAGGATGTTCTGCAATGGTGGGACAGATTTGCATTACAAAAGCCTATACATATGCTCCGGCAAAGGAAATCTCGGTATATGACTATACACAGGTTATATATTCAGCACTTTTAGGATTTATATTTGTAGGTCAGATTCCGGACAGATTAAGCTTTATAGGATATACAATTATTATATCTATGGCAGTACTGAAGTGGATGTACAATAATAAAGGGAATTAGAGATTTGTATTACACTAAGATATTTTTACTTATTTCAATAAAAGTTGTTAAAATATAAAGTTAAAAAATGCGACTTGAGTTTTATTTACCCTTGTCGCATTTTGTGATTTATTTTGTAAGTTCTTTAGAAAAAACATCCTTTATAAATGAGGCATCTTTGTCCGTCAAAGCTTCAATTACAGATTTTATAGATGCCAGGGCTTCTTTTTTTCCATAAGCATGTATTACTTCAATAGCAGAAGCACGTGCCAAACTGTTTGCATTAGGATCCTTAATAATTTCAATCATTGCAGATATTATTTTATCCTTATTGTAGTACGGATTTTGTACTTTCCATTCTTCAAAACCTGTATCAGATATTCCACTCATATAATTAAGCACTGTAAACTCAGGTATATTTTCATTTCTTGATGTCTTTTCAATATATTCAACAGTCGCATTATAAGCAGTTTCATTATGACCGTTCATATAAGTAGGATTAAGCCACATGTCTATAAGAGCTTTTCCACAGATACCATGAAGTTCGTATTTACTGTCATCAAGAAGTATTGTTTTTAAATACTCCGTGATTTTTGTATTATCTCTAAATACTCCGCTTTTTTCACATGCAGTTCTCATAACTTCTTTATTCTCATCCTGCATAAGTTCAAAAACCAGATCTTGCGCTCCTTCTATGTCCTTATTAGAGCCGATGCATAACCAATAGGCTGCTCTTTCTCTTACTCCGGGATTCTCATTTTTAGCCATATCAAGAAGGAACTTTGCAATTTCGGGATCCTCTCCGGCTTTATATGCTACTACACTGACAGCTCTTCTAAGTACAAATGGCTCTGTTTCTGTCTTTAGGATTTCTTTCACCAAATCTATGTTTTCTTCTTTTGCTCCGTTAAATTCATCCATCAGCTCACATGCAATACCCCTAAGTTGAGGATATTCACTTTTTATCAAGGTTTTTAGTACATTTTGGCTTGCAGTATACTTTACATTCTTATCGTCTAACAACGAAAATGCCTGTTGTGTAACACTTCCGTCTTCAAGATTTAAATCTTCAGTAATGGGGACATATCTGTAAGTTGATACCAACTCTAAAAATTCTTCATCTGTAAGCTCATTCTTACTAATCAAGTTTTTTGTCAGATCTTCTACCGTCAAACTCTTATAGTCAAGATCCCTTGTGTTTTTTTGGGATTCCAATTCTTTATTTTCTTCTACTACAGAGGAAGTTGGATCATCGGCACTTATCTTTGTCTCATCAGTTGAACTTTTACAGGCTGTAATACCTACAGAGGCTGTAATGGTAAGCGCAATTATAATATGCAGCAAGTATTTATTTTTTCTCATAACCTTTTCCTTTCGTACATAAGAAAATTATATGATGTCCGTAAAAGTAAATTTATCGGATTACAGTTCATATAATTAACAATCAGTTTGATACCCTTAATATATACTATAATAATAAAGTATAGGCAATAAGTTCGTACGAAATACATAAAAAAATAGCTATCACTTTATGAATCCGGTTCTATAAGTGACAGCCATTTTTTGTTTACTCAAATATTTTATTTTACTCCAATATATTTCCAAGCTTTTGGGGCTCTATCTTATTCTTTTTTGCATACCCGGTAAGGATAAGTGTCAGAGCACCGTCGCCTGTTACATTACAAGCTGTACCGAATGAATCCTGAAGTGCAAAGATTGTAAGCATAAGAGCTGTTCCGGTCTCATCAAACATAAGTACACCTGTTATAAGACCGAGTGAAGCCATTACGGTACCTCCCGGAACTCCCGGTGCGCCTATTGCAAATACACCTAAAAGCAAACAGAATAAAATCATTTTTGCAGGAGAAGGGAATTCACCGTAAAGCATTTTTGAAACGACCATTACAAAGAATGTCTCAGTCATTACAGAACCGCAAAGATGGATATTTGCAAATAAAGGAATACCGAAATTTACCATATCATCACGAAGCGTAGGTTCTGATTTTTTGGCACATTCAAGAGCAACCGAAAGAGTGGCGGCACTTGACATAGTACCTACGGCGGTCATATAAGCAGGTCCATAATGCTTTAATATATCCAAAGGGTTTGCTCCCGCATAAGCTCCGGCAATCAGATAAAGGAGCGCAAGCCATATATAATGACCAATCATTACCATAATAATAATTACAATGAATACAGGTAATTGCTTTGTAATACTTCCCTCATAGGCAAGAGTAGCAAAGGTTGTACCGATAAGTACAGGAAGCACAGGTATTACAAATCTTGTTACAATACTGAGTACAACTTTTTGGAACTCCTCCAAAACTCCTGTAATAAGCTCGCTTCTATTCCATGCGGCAGCCAGTCCCACCATTACTGAGAAGAAAAGGGCGCTCATAACAGGCATTATTGCAGGTATGGAGAGCTGGAATACAAGCTGAGGCAAATCTTTAAGCCCTTCCACATCAGGAGTAATGCTCATATGAGGAAGTATTAAAAATCCTGATGCTGTAGCAAAGAAAGCCGCACCGATAGAGGACACATAGGCTATTATAAGAGCCACTATAAGTATCCTCGATGCATTACTGCCAAGCCTTGTAATGGAAGGTGCTATAAATCCTATTATAATAAGCGGAATACAAAAACCTATAAATTGCCCTACAATATACTTTACAGTCACTATTATATTGAGAAGTGCAACAGATAGTGCGCTTGTATCACTCTTATTCAGGAAAAGGCCTACAGCAATTCCTATCACAAGTGCAAGCAACAGTCTAAAAGGGAGACTGTTTAAAATACCATTCTTTTTCATATCTAAAATCCTCCTAAGATTTAATGGTTCTCTACCATAAGTTTTATTATCTCATTATTTGTTTCTCGCATACCGTCCTTGCCAATCTTTGAAATTCCCTTGATGGTTTCTTCTATATTGTTCATTACAATACCGTCACCGCCATGGAATGCCTGTCCGTCCTTATACATACTGAGTCCCATTATAGCGGCATCCACTGAGGAAGCTATCTTTGCGGCGCATGAGGCTTTGGCACCGTCACATACAATACCCGATACTATGGCAAGTGTATTGACAACGGTATGTTCGACAGCTTCAAAACTTCCATCTGTGAGATAGGCAATTCCTGCGCCTGCACCTGCTCCTGCACTTACAGCACCGCAGTATGCGGAAAGAGTACCGATACCATGCTTTTGATGTATGGAAGTGAGATTTGAAAGTGCCAGTGCACGATACAGTTTTTCCTTGGAGGCTTTCAGTTCCTTGGCATATTCTATAACAGGTATGGAGCAGGTAATGCCCTGATTGCCGCTGCCCGAGTTTATAACAACAGGAAGTTCACAGCCGTTCATTCTGGCATCGGAGCCTGCGGCAGCCTTTGCCTTTGCTCTGACCTTTATATCATTTCCATAGGTATCAAGTAAAACGGAACCTATATTTGCTCCGTAATTGCCTAAAAGACCTTACTCGGATATGGATGTATTATAAAATATCTGTCTGTCCAAAATATCCTTGACATCCGATACATCCAGAGAATTGATAAAATCCCATATACCTTCCATGGTAAGAAGTTCTCTGTCAGCAATGCCGGATGTAGCATTATTTTCTATTTTTGCCTCGAATATTATATCATTATTCTTCTCAATAAGCACTATATTTGTATGTTGATTTGTAATACGGATTTTTACATAATCATCATCGGAAAAAAGCGTAATAATAAGGTCAAATACATAACCCGGATCAAGCGGAAAAACATCAATTTTTATATTATGCAAAAAATTTGCAATCTCGGTCTTTTTACCCTCGTCCACATTTGATATGACTTCAAGTTTTCTTGTTGCATCTCCGGCAACTATACCGGCTGCAACAGCCGCAGGTATGCCTTTTAAATGTCCGGTATTTGGAACAATAACACTTTTCACATTTTTGATTATACTGCCGCTTGCCTCAACGACCACGCTCTTTGGCAGTTTGTTAAGAACCTCTCTTGCCTTTGCTGCGGCATAGGCCAGTGCAATAGGTTCGGTACATCCCATGGCAGGTACAAGCTCTTCTCTTAATATTTCCACATAGCTTATGTACCTGATATCATCTTTATTCATTAAATAAAATACACCTCCGATCAGCTTATCATATTCAATATTGTGATGGCAAAGTTATATATCTATAGTATAGTAGGTTTGCGTGTAAAATGTAAATCTTAAAAAATTAAATATATAATTTAAGAAAAATAAATATGAAATTTAATATAACAGATATCATGATATAACATAAATCCTGTATCAAACATATAAAAAAAGGGGAAATTATGGAGAGTTTTTTAGATCTTTTAAAAAGCAGGCGGCAAAACTTCAGGTTGCAAGCGAATATGAAAACATATCAAGCATTGTATAAAATTCGTATTTTGGTTGCAATATATTTCGAACAAATGTTCTTTTATACTGTACTTTTATTTTCTCACATGCTATAATTTTTGTAGCTTGGCTACTTGTCGATAGAGAAAGGTTAAAATAATGGAATTTAAATTACATTCAGAGTTTTCGCCTACAGGAGACCAGCCTCAGGCAATAGAGGCTTTGGTAAACGGTTTTAAAGAAGGGAATCAGTTTCAGACATTGCTTGGGGCTACAGGCTCCGGTAAGACATTTACAATGGCAAATGTTATTCAAAGACTGCAAAAACCCACACTTATAATAGCACATAATAAGACCTTGGCTGCACAGTTATATGGTGAGTTTAAGGAGTTTTTTCCTGAAAATGCCGTAGAGTATTTTGTTTCGTACTATGATTATTATCAGCCCGAGGCGTATGTTCCCTCTACAGATACATATATAGAAAAAGACTCTGCAATAAATGATGAGATAGATAAACTGAGGCATTCGGCTACAGCATCACTTTCAGAAAGAAAGGATGTTATAATAGTGGCTTCAGTGTCTTGTATATACGGTCTTGGAAGCCCCATTGATTATCAGGAGATGGTGGTTTCTTTGCGACCGGGTATGGAAAGAGACAGAGATGATGTTATAAGAAAGCTGATAGATATGCAATATGACAGAAATGATATGGACTTTCACCGTGGTACATTTCGTGTGAGAGGAGATGTACTGGAGGTTTTCCCGGCGGCATCCACATCCACAGCACTCAGATTTGAGTTTTTCGGAGATGAAGTGGAGAAGATACTTGAAATAGACACGCTCACAGGTAATATTCTGGCAGAGCTTGCACATGCGGTTATTTTTCCGGCATCTCACTATGTTGTAGCACCTGAAAAAATGAAGATTGCTACAGAACATATCCTTGAAGAATGTGATGAGAGGGTAAAGTTTTTTAAATCGGAAGATAAGCTTATAGAGGCACAAAGAATAGATGAAAGAACACATTTTGATGTGGAAATGATGAGAGAAACGGGATTTTGCTCGGGAATAGAAAACTATTCAAGACATCTGACAGGTTCAGCACCGGGAGAGCCTCCATATACATTGATAGACTATTTTAAAGATGATTTTCTTATAATTGTAGATGAGTCACATATTACCATCCCACAGGTAAGAGGAATGTATGCAGGCGACAGATCAAGAAAAACAACTCTGGTAAACTACGGTTTCAGACTGCCTTCGGCACTCGATAACAGACCGTTGGAATTTAGCGAGTTTGAGTCAAAGATAGATCAAATGCTCTTTGTATCCGCCACCCCAAGTGTATATGAAAACGATCATGAGATGCTTAGAACCGAACAAATCATAAGACCTACAGGACTTTTGGATCCTCCTATCAGTGTAAGACCGGTGGAAGGTCAAATAGACGACCTTATATCTGAGGTGAATAAAGAGATAGAAAAAAAGAACAAAATCCTTATCACAACTCTTACAAAAAGAATGGCGGAAGATTTGACCGAGTATATGAAGGAAGTGGGTATAAGGGTAAGATATTTACATTCTGATATTGATACTTTGGAGAGAGCCGAGATTATCAGAGATATGAGACTTGATAAATTTGATGTGCTTGTAGGTATCAATCTTTTAAGGGAAGGTCTTGATATACCTGAGATAACTTTAGTTGCAATACTGGATGCCGATAAAGAGGGCTTTCTTAGAAGTGAAACTTCGCTGATACAGACAATAGGAAGGGCGGCAAGAAATGCTGACGGGCATGTAATAATGTATGCCGACAATATGACCGACTCCATGAAAGCCGCCATTGATGAAACATATAGAAGAAGGGGAATTCAGGAAGCCTATAACAGGGAGCATGGAATCACTCCTACCACAATAAAGAAGGCTGTCAGAGATTTGATAGCCATATCAAAGGCGGCTGAGAGCGTTTCAACTATTGATAAGGATGTAGAGTCCATGGACAAGGCGGAAATAAATAAGCTTATAAAAGAACTTGAGAAAAAGATGTTCAGAGCGGCTGCGGAATTGGATTTTGAAAATGCAGCACTTTTGCGTGATAAAATAAGTGAGTTGCGTGCAAACTTATAAACTTTAAAAATAATGCAATGGAGAAAGAGGAAGTGGCAGAAGAAAAAAATATGTCAAAAAGCCTTGAGAGGGTGGTCGCGGAGACGGCAATGCTCGCCGGTGAAACCATGCTCATTGCCGGGGCGGAAATCAGTCGAGTAGAGGATACTATGAACAGGATTTTGGATTATTCAAAATGTGATTCACATACCGCCTTCGTTTTGGCTACAGGCATTACATTGACTCTTGACAGTGATGAAGGGCTTATCACAATGTCAAAGAGAGTACCGGAAAGAACCACAAATATCAATAGGATATATCTTGTAAATAATGTATCCAGAGCGCTCAGTTCCGGTAAAACAGATATATATACGGCATATAAAGAAATAAAGCGTATAAAAGATGTGAGGCAGTTTAGGGGAGTGTTATACGGACTTTCATTTGTGGGAGTTGCACTGTTTTTTACTATGATGCTTGGAGGAGATTTTACCGACTGCGTGGTAGCGGGAGTCGGAGGTCTTGCTATGGCTGTTACACAGTGGGTACTTGTACCTTTCGGCTTTAATTCTTTCTTTTTAAATATGATTTCCACATTTGCAATGACTCTGACTGCAATCGGATTTCAGCGGTTTCTGCTTCCCGGCATAAACCTTGATTTGGTGATAATAGGCGGAATCATGCCCATAGTTCCCGGAGTAATATTTACCACTGCTATGAGGGATACATTAAACGGAGATTATACGGCAGGTGTCAGCAGAGGGCTTGAAACAGGAGTTGTAGCCTTTGCGGTAGCTGTAGGGGTGGCACTTGCATATGTTATTTTGTGAGGCGAATATGTTTTTTAAAATAATTGGTGCATTTATTGCAGTGGTGGCTTTTTGCATAATGATAGAGCTGCCAAAAAAATATATGGTACAGGCAGGATTTACAGGTATGGTCGGCTGGGCGGTATACCTTATCGTAGATATTTTTGCATATAGAGTGGAGATAGCCGCGTTGGTATCCGCACTTTGTATTGCAACCATGTCACATATACTGGCAAGAGTTTTGAAGGCACCGGTAAGTAATTTTTTGATTCCCGGTATTTTGCCGATAGTTCCCGGAGGCTCAATATACAGATGTGCTTATGCATTTATAAAAGAATCTTCATATTTAAGCACCTATATGAATGAAGCCTTAAAAATTGCAGGTTCGATAGCACTTGCGATATTTTTTGTGGATTCGGTGTTTAAGCTGCATTTGCCAAAAAGAAACGGCTCATAGTCAGTTGTGCAAAAATATTAAATATCAATAGCAATTTTATCAGAAAAAACAGCAAGAATATAATTGACAGATAAACTTTATAACCTTAATGTAATAAGTAATAAAAAGACTGTAAATAAGCTTAGAATTATTGAGACTAAGGAGGTAAGTATGTATTATATCGGTGTTGATTTGGGAACTTCAGCCCTAAAGCTTGTGATGATGGATAGTAGGGGTGAACTTGTAAAATCCGTATCTAAGGAATATCCGCTATATTTCCCTCATTCAGGCTGGTCGGAGCAAAATCCTACAGACTGGTTTTTGGCGGTAAAGGAAGGTTTAAAGGAACTCGCAGCAGGAGCAGCCGAAAAAATAGCGGGTATCAGCTTTGGCGGACAGATGCACGGACTTGTAATTTTAGATAAAGATGACAATGTATTAAGACCTGCAATACTTTGGAATGACGGCAGAAGTACTAAGGAAACCGACTATTTAAACAATGTTATCGGCAAGGAAAAGCTTTCAGAGCTTACAGCAAATATTGCATTTGCAGGATTTACCGCTCCTAAGATACTTTGGGTGAAAAATAATGAACCGGAAATTTTTGAAAAAATATCTAAAATAATGCTTCCAAAGGATTATATCAGCTATATGCTTAGCGGAAGTTTTTGTACAGATTATTCAGATGCTTCCGGCATGCTTCTTTTGGATGTAAAAAATAAAAAATGGTCACAGGAAATGATAAAAATCTGTTCTATCTCCGAGGATATGCTTCCAAAGCTTTATGAAAGCTATGAGGTTGTAGGAAATATAAAGCCGGAGCTTGCAAAAGAACTTGGGCTTAATGAAGATATAAAAATAATAGCAGGCGCAGGAGATAATGCCGCGGCGGCTATAGGCACAGCTACAGTGGGAGAAGGTGCCTGTAATATTTCTCTGGGAACTTCGGGAACTATATTTATCTCAAGCAAAAACTTCGGAGTGGATAAATATAATGCCCTTCATTCCTTTGACCATGCCGATGGTTATTACCATCTGATGGGATGTATGCTCAGTGCGGCATCATGTAATAAATGGTGGATGGAGAATATATTAAAAACGGAGGATTTTGGGGGAGAGCAACAAGATATAGATAATCTTGGAGAAAACAAGGTTTTCTTTTTACCATACCTTATGGGAGAGCGCTCACCCCATAATGATCCTTTTGCCAGAGGCAGCTTTATCGGAATGAGCATGGACACAAGAAGAGAGGATATGACACTTGCAATACTTGAAGGTGTGACCTTTGCTCTTAGAGATTCCTTGGAGGTGGCAAGAAGTCTCGGTATAAAGATAAAGAAAACCATGATATGCGGTGGAGGTGCAAAGAGCCCACTTTGGAAAAAACTTGTGGCAAATATCATGAATGTAGAGGTGGAAGTACCTGTAAGCGAAGAAGGTCCGGGATTTGGAGCCGCCATACTTGCGGCAGTAGGTTGTGGGGAATATGATAATGTTGAAACAGCCACAAAAGCTATAATAAAAATAAAAGAAAAAATAAAGCCCGAAGAAGAGCTTGTATTAAAATACGAGGAAAGATATCAGAAGTTTAAAAAGATATACCCTGCATTAAAGGGAATATTTAAAGAGATTTTATAAGGATGGAGATTTATGTTACAAATAGGAACAAAAGCACCGGAGTTTTCACTTCCGGATGAGAACGGAACAATTAGAAACCTTTCAGACTATGAGGGCAAGAAGCTGATACTGTATTTTTATCCAAAGGATAATACACCGGGATGTACAAGTCAGGCATGCGGTTTCGGAGAACTTTACCCGCAGTTTAGTGAAAAGGGAGTAGAGGTAATAGGTGTAAGCAAGGACAGTGTGGCATCACATAAGAAGTTTAAAGATAAGTATTCATTGCCGTTTACACTGCTTTCAAATCCCGAGCTTGATGTTATACAGGCTTATGATGTATGGCATGAGAAAAAACTTTATGGAAAGACCTCTATGGGAGTGGTGAGAACCACATATCTTATAGATGAAAAAGGGATCATTATAGAGGCGATGGATAAGGTAAAAGCAGCCAAAAATCCGGGAGAGATGCTGGAGATAGTGGAATGAAAATAATAGTATCACCTGCCAAGACCATGATAGAAAATACGGACAGCTATATTGGCAGCAGTATACCGACATATATTGACTACAGTGAGAATCTTTTAAAGGAAATAAGAAAAAAGACTTATGAGGAATTAAAAGAAATCTGGAAATGCAATGAAAAAATTGCGGATGAAAATTTTGAAAGATTTAAAGATATGAATTTGCAGGGGAGTCTCACCCCTGCAATATTTTCTTACCAAGGTATACAATATCAATATATGGCTGTGAATGTAATGGAAGCTTCTGCAATTGAGTATATCAGAGAAAATCTGTATATACTTTCAGGATTCTTTGGGATACTTAGGGCATTTGACGGTGTAAGCCCGTACAGACTTGAGATGCAGGCAAAGTTTTTTGTAGGAGAACATAAGAATTTATATGAGTTTTGGGGCGATAAGATATATAAAAAGCTTTTTGAAAAAGATGATGTAGTTATAAATCTGGCTTCAAAAGAATACTCAAAGACTGTAGAAAGTTATCTCTCAAAAGAAGATAAATTTATCAGCTGTATTTTTGCGGAGAGAAAAGAAGGAAAAACAGTGCAAAAAGCGACTTTGGCAAAGATGGCAAGGGGAGAGATGGTAAATTTTATCGCATCAAACAATATTCAGGATGAGGAAAAAATAAAAGAGTTTGACAGACTCGGATTCAAGTTTGATAAAGAGCTGTCAAATAATAAAAAATATGTATTTATATTAGAATAGAACGATATTTGGAAGGTTTTTATGTATATTTCAAAACCCTATAAGGGAAGACCTGTCGATATAGAAAAAAGGCAGGATAATGAAAAAAGATGCTATGATTTTTTGGATAGCATAGGAATAGAATATGAAGTGGTGGATCATGATGAAGCTTCGGATATGGATAAATGCAGGGAGATAGAAGGTGCACTGGGAGTAAAGATTTGTAAGAATATAGTTCTATGTAACAGGCAGGAAACCAGATTTTTTCTCTTTATGATGCCCGGAGATAAAAAATATGTGACAAAGGATATTTCAAAAAAGCTTGATATGTCGAGACTTTCCTTTGCAAAGGAAAATTATCTGAAGGAGTTTTTGGATGTGACACCGGGCTCTGTAAGTGTACTGGGGCTTTTAAATGATAAGGATAACAGAGTGGATCTCATAATAGACAGCGATGTAATAAAGGCTGATTTTATCAGATGCCATCCATGTAAAAATACATCCACACTGAAAATAAGTACGAAGGACTTTTTAAATAAAATAATACCGGCTTTGGGGAAAGAAGCAAAAATAATAGATAATTAGAATGAAGAGTAAAAAAACATTTGTTGCGATTGACTTAAAATCCTTCTATGCATCCGTGGAATGCAGGGAAAGAAATCTGGATCCCATGGATGTAAACTTGGTGGTGGCGGATGAGAGCAGAACCTCAAAGACAATCTGTCTGGCGGTGAGTCCGGCATTAAAGACATTTGGAATACCGGGTAGAGTAAGACTCTTTGAAGTAATAAAAAGACTTGACGAGGTCAATCTCAGGAGGCAAAAGCTTACCGGAAAATCTGAGGGGAAATCATATTTTCTTTCAGAACTTAAAAATAATGCAAGGCTTGAAATGGATGTACTTATAGCCACTCCGAGAATGAAAAAATATGTGGAGTACAGTGCAAAGATTCTTAGCGTATATCTGAAATATGTTTCACCGGAGGACATATATGTATATTCTGTGGATGAGGTATTTATAGATATCACAGGCTATATCGAGGACAATGCGGTAGAGTTTGTTGAAAAGATGGTAAAGGATGTTTTTGATACTACGGGAATAATAGCAAGTGCAGGTATAGGTGAAAATATGTACCTGTCAAAGATAGCCATGGACATTATGGCAAAGAAAGCAAAGCCGAATGAACATGGTGTCAGGATAGGAGAACTTTCTGTAAAATCATATAGAGAAAAGCTTTGGTCTCATACACCGATTACCGATTTTTGGAGAATCGGAAGAGGGTACAGTAAGAGTCTTGCAAAATACGGTATATATACCATGGGGGATATAGCCTTGGAGAGCTTAAAAAAGAACAGAGTCAATGAGGGAATAGATCTTTTGTATAAGTTGTTTGGTAAAAATGCAAGCTTTTTGATAGAACATGCATGGGGAATTGACAGTACGGATATTAAGGATATAAAGTCCTATACACCTGAGAAAAAAAGTATAAGTGAAGGTCAGGTTTTATTAAGAGCTTATAATTATGATGAAGTCAGAACCATTGTTATAGAAATGGCTGAGAGACTTTCATTTTCACTACTTGAAAAAGAAACTGTTACAAGACAGATTACTTTAAGCCTCGGATATGATGTGGATAGTCTCTTAGATCCCGAGGTGGCAAAAAAATATACCGGCAATATAAAGGTGGATTTTTATGGAAGAAGTAAGCCTGAAAGTGTACATGGCTCAATAAATCTCTCATCATATACGAACTCAACCTTGGAAATCTGTAATAAAAGTGAGGAGCTTTTTGAAAGATTGGCAAATCCTATACTACTGTTTAGGAGGCTTGTAATAGTAGCAAGTGATATAAGCAGAAATGACAAGGTAAATTATACGGGAAATCTTTTGGAAAGCGAGTTAAAATCGGAAGACAAAGAAAATAAAAGAATGAAAGCCGTATTGAAGTTAAAAAGAAAGTTCGGAAAAAATGCAATATTTAAGGGGCTGAATCTTAAAAAAGAGGGCACTGCACTTGATAGAAACAGGCAGATAGGCGGACATAAAGAATAGACTTTAATAAATTTACATAATAATATATAATAAAAGCAGATATTATCGTGTTATTTGAAAATTTTATAAAAGGAGTTACTTTATGAAAAAATTAAAGATTGTTTTGACGATTGTTATATGTATGTTATTGTTCCTAAGCGGCTGTGCGGGAGCAAAGGCTTCAAAAGAGAGCAATCAGGATAAAAAGCAGGAAAAGGATGCTTTGACGGGAACTGCATGGACTTCAGTTGATGACGATTCATATTGGATTTTTAATGAAGATCACAGTTTTTTCTGGTATCAGGACAGGGATGAAAAAGATGACAATTACTATGGCGGAGTATATAAATTATACAGAGGCGAAGCTGCTATGGATTTTATAGAAAAGGAACTCTCTTCGTATAATGTTACCAAAAGTGGATTGATGGAAGTTATAAACAAAACAGACAGGTATATGGTGGAGGATTTTATATGTATCTACACCAAGAATACTACCTTTATGCTTGAAGGTAAGGAGCAGGTATCAAAGCCTAATATGATACCCTATATGGGATTCATGTTGAATGACGAAACAGTGCTAGATATTGCAAATATGAAAACCGGCTCTTACTACGGTTTTACTAAGGAAGAATAGGGAAAAGAACAGCCCATGTATTTATGTTATCGATAAGTTATTATTTAGTTTATTAAGATATATGAATGCATGGGTATTTTTAAATTTAAAGGTATAGAATGAAAAAAAGAAGACTAAGTCAGAATGAAGAAGCAATAAGAGGTATTCTTTTAATAGTAGTTTTTATAGTGGCATTGGTATTTCTTAGAGATATACTGGTAAAAAGGGGAGTAAGGATTTTGATGCTGACAAGAGAAGATTACATGAATGCAGTAGAATATTATATGCAGAAAAAATATGGAGAGAAGTTTGAAGGGGAGTATATAGTTGATAATAGTATATATGTACATCCAAAGGCAAAACCTGAGTGGCACGCGGTTGTAGAAGCTTATAGTAAAAATGGATTAACTTATTTTAGTGATAATTATGTTGGATACCTAAAGAAAGCGGAACTTGAGAAGTATATATATGAGCTGGTAAAGCCGATATATGGGGATTGTAAGGTGTATACACAGCCATATGGTTTTTCACTTGATGATAGCTTTAATAAAGATACAGATATGATGACATATGTAAGTAATAGCGACTACACTACTTGTATATTCACAGATAAAAATGCTGAAAATAGAGAAGAAGATTTTAGAAAGGTGTGTGAGATATTTGTAGATAAAAATTTGCAGACTAATAGTTTAATGGTAACATATATTACAAAAGAAGACTTGGATAATTTTGAAGAAAAATTGATAGACCATACATTTAATAGGTTAAAGCTTTACTATAGAATTTTAGGCATTTATGATAATGTAGATAAAACATGGCTGGAAGATATAGATATATTGGAAGGAGACAAGAATTATGGCAAGTGAAAGACCTACGGATAAGACTTACAGGAAAAGGCATTATATGCTAACACCGGCACTATGTTGCAGAAAAAAGGTAAAGACTAATGATTCTATAAGCAGTTTGGGATATGCTAAAAAAGCGAAGAATACAAATTGCTGCAATTGTATTTGTAGTGATTTGCATATATGTTCTGAATCAGATAGCTTTTTTTCATGATAAGGAATTTGAAAGAGCAGTTAGGGATACCCTTGAGTCACCATATATGTCATTTACATCAAAAAGAAACAAGCCGATATTAGGGATTATCTGGAAGAAAGACTTAGAAAACATAATAATGGTGTCATTAGATCTTAGAGAATATCATGTTAAAAATATAAGTGATATAAGATATTTCAAAGATGTAGATTCAATTTGGCTTATTTATAGAAGTGCATATGAGGGTGACAAAAGTATATATGAAGAGGATAATTTACTTAATAACATACATATTGCTAAAAACTTTAAGAATTTAAAAATGATATTATTATATCATGTAAAAGTAAATAAAGATATTGAGGTAATGTTTCCTAATGTAGATGTATTTATCGAGTAAATGGCTTATGGATTTGCTATCACCTGCATTTCTTGAGATGCAGATGATGGTGCCGGTCTTATCGAATGAATTGAGTTTGGAAGCTATCAGTGTCATTTGTGAATTTAAACGACTTGATGAGTATTTGCATATTCCAAAGAAACGGAAGAGGCAAAATTGTTAAGATTGACAATATCAATGTCTATGTAAATCATGAGTTAATCATTCCTTTCATAAGATTTGATACAGTGGTTTATTACAATATATTAACACAGAGGCATTTTTATTTAAAGGAATAGGATGAAAAAGAGAAGATTAAGTCAGAATGAAGAAGCAATAAAAGGCATTCTTTTAATAATAGTTTTTATATTGGGATTGGTATTTCTTAGAGATATACTGGTAAAAAGAGGGGTGAATATTTTGATGCTGACAAGAGAAGATTATATGAATACGGCAGAGTATTATATGCAAAAAAAATATGGGGAGAAGTTTGAAGGGGAATACATATATGGAGGTAGTGTGTATATGCATCCAAAGTCAAAACCTGATTGGCATGTGGTAGTGGACTTCGAGAGTGAAGGTGTTATGACATATTTTCATGATAATTATGTGGGCTACCTAAAGAAGGAAGAACTTGAGAAATATATATATGAGCTTGTAAAACCTATATATGGGGAGTGTAAGGTGTATACACAGCCATATGATTTTTCCCTTGATGATAGCTTCAATATAGATACAGATATAATGACATATGTAAATAGAGGAAACTATATTACATGTATATTTACATATAAGAAGGCTGAAAATATAGAAAAAGACTTTAGAAAAGTATGTGATATTTTTTTAGATAAAAATTTACAAACAAATAGATTACTGGTTACATATTTTACAAAGGAAGACTTTGATAAATTTGAAGAATATAGAATGGATTACATATTTAACCAACAAAAATATTATTATAGAATTTCAAGTTTTTATAGTAAAGTAGACAAAGTGGGATTTGATGAAATAAAGATATTAGAGGGGGATGAAAATTATGGCAAATAATATACCAACTGATAAAGAACTGCAGGAAAAAGCATTGTAATTATATCACTTAAAGTTATGCAATGAAGATGTAGAAAATATAAAGAAAATGTTTCCAAAGGCAAGGATAGTTATAGAGTAAATATATACAGATTTTTTTGACTCTATGGTTTATTACAATATATGAACACAGAGGCATTTTTTATTTAAAGGAATAGGATGAAAAAGAGAAGATTAAGTCAGAATGAAGAAGCAATAAGGGGTATTCTTTTAATAGTAGTTTTTATAATAGGTTTGATATTTCTTAGAGATATGCTGGTAAAAAGAGGCGTAAATATTTTGATGCTGACAAGGCAAGACTATATGAATGCAGTAGAATATTATATGCAGAAAAAATATGGATAGAAGTTTGAAGGGGAGTATATAGTTGATAATAGTATATATGTACATCCAAAGGCGAATCCTTATTGGCATGCAGTTGTAGAGATTGAAAATGATGGAATGATGACTTATTTCCAGGATAATTATGTAGGATATCTTAAGAAAGCGGAACTTGAGAAGTATATATATGAGCTGGTAAAGCCAATATACGGAGCGTGTAAAGTATATATACATCCATATGGTTTTGCACTGGAGGATAGTTGGAATAAAGGTATAGACATGAGAACATATGAAAGTGTTGGAATGTATAATGCATACATATTCACATCTAAACAAGCAGAAAGTATAGAGGAGGACTTTAAAAGAACATGTGAAAACTTTATAAACAAAGATTTACATGTAGGTGATCTATCAGTTACATATATAAAAAAAGAAGAGTTTGATAAATTTGAAGAAAGATTGATAGACTACACATTTAATAGACTTAAGTTTTACTATAGAATCTCAAGTGTATACAGTAAGGTGGATAAGATAGGATTTGGTGATGTAGATATTTTAGAAGGAGATAAGAATTATGGCAAGCAATAGGCCTACAGATGATGAGCTACAAGAGAAGGCACTGTATGATATTATTCAATATCTGCCATTGGATAAATTAGATATAAGTGAGTTCAAAAATATAAATGATATAGTTACATTGGCTCAAAACAAAGAAAGGGAACTAGGTGAAATTGAAGGTAAGCTAGATAAAGAAAGTAAGTCAGCTCAAAAAGCTATATCCGACAATCTCCCGGCAATAGAGGCAATCCTAAAATACAGACCTGAACTAGGTGAAGCGAGAATTTTAAATATGAGTTGGAAGGACAATGATGGTGATGGTAATCAGGACCATAATCCTGAAGGAATGCAAGCTTGTACATTTGAAAGAAATGATCAGGTATATATATCTTTTAGAGGAACGCCGGCTAGATCTTGGATTGATAATGCAAAAGCATTTGTAAAAGATATGAAAAAAATGAAGTTATCTTTAATGTGTATAAAATAATGATGAAAGCTATAGATCCTACACAACAAATAGCAGAGAATACAAGGAATATTATAAGAGGACACATCGGAATGGACTACGTTTTTCCATGGGAAAAAGCAGCAAGCTGACAGAAACAGATGATGGAAAAGGAAACACTGTTACCTATGCTTATGATGGAGAAAGGCTTATCAGTAAAAGAAGTAATTCAAATGAGTATATTGAATATCTGTATGATGATAATAAAGTAGTCAGAGTTTGCGACGGCAATGGAAGAAGCGTAAATTTATTATACAAGGATGACAATTTATCCTGTATAAAGAATGAATTGGGCAGGAGTATTTTATTTGAGTATGAAAACGGATTTATAACTAAGCTTACTGATTATGAGGGTAAGGTAATTCTGGAAAACAAATATGATAAAGCAGGAAGGATAACTTCACAGCGATTTGCTGACGGAGTGGAACTTGCATTTAAATATGATAAAAACAGCGTAACATTTAACAATGGAGAGTCGGAAATTGTTTATTACCATGATGAGGGATATCGTACCGTAAAAATAACAGAAAATGGAGTCAGCAGTCTCCGTGAGTTTGATAAAGACGGACTATGTATATTTGACATAGATCGAAGGGGAAATAAAACAATATATGAATATAATTCAGATAAAAAGCTTATAAAAGTAGAATTGCCGGAGAATATAATAGTGGATTTATCCTATGACGGTGTAGGGCATTTAAACGGTATCAGGGTAAATGGTGAAGAAAGGCTAAAGCAATTCAATGATGTAAAGGGAAATCCTGTAGAGATATTTAGTGCATCGAATGAGAGATTTGATATTGTTTACAATGAGAACTCAAGACCTTTAAAGATAACAGCTCCGGATAAAAGTGTTATGAATATAAGCTATGACAGTAGTGGAAATGTAACTGAGATAGCAAATGATACTGTTAAAATGGTTGGATATGAATATGATGAGTTGAATCGAGTTGTAAGTATTGAAGATAATAATGGAGGGAAAAGACTTTATAAGTATAATGAGCTTGGAGATATAACAGAGGTAACAAATTCTTTTGGAGAGAAGAGAACATATAAGTATACAGCCAACAGGCAGGTGTCAGAATTAAAGGATTTTGACGGGAAAACCTATGAAGTAGAGTACAATAATATAAATTTACCGGTAAGGTTAAAAGATAAAAATGGAAATACTACAGAGTATGTATATGATAATATTAGAAGAATATCTCAGATAAATAGAGCCGGCGGAGCGGGGAAATTTGAATATGACAAAAGGGGCAATATAACAAAAATAACAGCTCCGGATGGAAGTATGAAGAGCTTTTCCTATGATGAAAATAGAAATATTGTGAGTGTTACTTACCCAACAGGTCTAAGCGAGAATTACAAATATGATAAGTTAAATAGGTGTATCAGTAAGGAATTTTCTGACGGAGTGAAGTCTGATTTTGTTTATGACGGAGACAGACTTGTTGAGATAGTACTGCCAAGCGGAAGTATCAGATATGAATATGATGAATATGGAAGAGTTTCAAAGCAAATTTTAGATGAGACTGTAAGTGAAAGTTTTGTATATGATTCTATGAACAGGGTATTGGAGTATACTGATATATTTGGCAATGTATCAGGCTATGAATATAATCAGAACGGCAGAGTAAAAGCGGTTAATTTAAGTGATGATGTAAAATACATATATACTTATGATAAGCTTGGAAGACCTACAGAAGAAAGCCAACTGGTGGGCGATGCGGAAAATAAGATCTATTATGACTATGACGACTTAGGAAGAGTATCCGGAATAAGGACTGATACCGGTAGAGAAAATACTTATAGCTATGATAACGAAGGAAATATAACATCCATTAAAGACAGTATCGGAAATACAAACTATTTTAAATATGGTGTAGGAAATATACTTGAAAAAGTGGTTGATGGTGACGGTCTGGTAAGTGAGTACAGTTATGATAAAATGTACAATCTTGTAGGAATAAGACAGTACAAAAAAGATAATGAAAAAGATTGCCTGACAAGAAGCTATCATAGAAACAACATGGGCAGAATATTTAAAATAGAAAATGCCGACAGTACTTATAAAACTATGGATTACAACAGTCTTGGACAAGTGGTGAAAAATATTGATGAAGACGGTTTTAAAACAGAGCTAAAGTACAATGAAACCGGGCTTTTAACTTCGATGAAATGTTCCGACGGAAATTATGTAGACTATGAGTACGATAGAAACAGATTTTTGAAAGCTGTATCAGGAAGCTTCGGAACTATGAGCTTTGAAAGAGATAAGAAAGGCTTGGTGAAAAAGGCTTTAACTACAGACGGAAACAGTATTACTTACGAATATGATAAGTTTGGAAGAACTGCGGCGATAGTATATCCTGACGGTAAAAAGGTGGGCTATAACTATGATAAAAAAGGTAGACTTATAGAAACCGTTTCAGGAAATGAACATATCAGGTTGACCTATGACTGTTTGGGCAGACTTGAATCAAGAGAGTATAGCGATGGAAGCAAAACTTTCTATGAATACAATGATATCGGAAGTCCGACAAAAATAACTCATATCAGTGATGAAAAAATCAATATGGAATATACTTATACATATGATTTGGTGGGAAATAAGACAGGTATAAGTATCAATAAGAATGGCAGAGTAAAGGTTTACAATTATTCTTATGATGAGGTTGGAAGAATCACAAAAGTTGAATTGAACAGTAAAATGCTAAGGGAATACAGTTATGATATCTTTGGAAACAGAACTGCTAAAGTAGATTATGCTGAAGAAGAAGTGATTACTACAAACTACATCTATAAGGGTGGAAAACTTTTAGAAGAGCTTATATCTAAGAATAACAGTTTGATTCAAAAAAGGTATGAGTATGACAAGAGAGGAAATCTTATCAAGAAGTTTGCAGGTGATAAGCTTGAAGCAGAGTACAAGTACAATGGATTGGGACAACTTATCAGTGTCATATCCGGTAAAAACATTGTTACATATGAATATGATGGACTTGGTCACAGAATCGGTAAGACAGAGACTGATGGAAATGAGTCACATACTACAAGCTATGTAATGGATATCAGAAAAAAGACTGATAATATACTGTGGCAAAATACTGATGGAAATGGGAGAAGTTTTGTATGGGATATTCAACTGATATCAGAGGTAGAGGATGATAATAGCACCAATATCATATGTGATGAACTTGGCAGTGTAATACTTGAGGGAGATAAGCTGTTTGAGTATGGAGAGTTTGGTGAAGTGCTTGGAAGTAAGCCAAAGAACTTTGGATTTGCAGGTCTTAGGGTAGATGATATAAGCGGAAACTATCTTTCAGCTACAAGAATGTACGATGAAAATCTTGGAAGATTCCTCGGAAAGGATAAAATCAAGGGAGATCTGAGATATGGATTTACTCAGAATGAGTATACTTACTGTTATAACTCACCACTGATATTTGTGGACAGTACAGGAGAATCACCGGAAGCAAATGCACTTACTTATAAAGATTTTATGGGATTTGTACTAGATTATATGGAATATACTATATCACCGGGATACTATGGTTTTAAGAACCTAGCTATTGAGGGACTTTTGGCTATATTTAATTTACCCTCAGTAGGAGGATTAGATGTAGTTATGAATGCCGGTCGAGAATTTGCAATTAATAATATTCCTGATAGTATAGGAACACCTATGGTAGCAATAATGCATACAGCAATAAGAACACTTAGATACATCATAGAATATACAGGATTAAGTGATGTGACAAATGAACTTACAGTAAGTGGTATAAGAAGTGATAGAGAACTTAACAAATTTAATTTTTATAAAGATAATAATGGTATTATTCATACAATGAGTGAATGTTGGCAAATGTGGTGGGGATATAATCCAATGTACGATTTTTTATTTAATTCATTTACATCTATGAATAGAGCTAGGTTTAAATTTGGTTCTGGAGAATCAACTTTTACTCTTTGGATGTGGAAGGGAGACTATATCAACTTTGGTGCCGGCAGTGAAATAGGTATATATAAAGGAAAGGACTGGCATGTGGATTGTTATACACAAAGTCATTTGAAAATGTATATGAATCTTACTCTAAAAGATGGAACAGTAGTATCGGATTGGGATGCATATGATCAGTATCAGTGGTGGATAACAAGCTTTAATCCTGCAAAGGAGTTTCAAGATATTACTGCTGAAGACCTTATAATGGTCGGTATGGTGGACTTTGATGAAGAAAGGGCCATGTGGAGAGAATTTGTTCATACAGCAGAATTTAATGATATCAATGAAGATAAGATAAATGATAACTGGTGTTTGGACCTTGTTCATAGAAATGCAGTTATGAAATGGGAAGGAGGTAATAGGAATTAATGAGAATTAAAATTATTATAGTTTGTTTAATAGTATGTTTGCTTACAGGATGTGCCTCGGTAGTTAAAGTTGCAAGGTATATACATGACTCTGATAAATTAGATAACTACATATATGATGAGGCTACAGTGGTAAATAAGTATATAGAAAAAATAGTAGAAGCATTTAATACTAATGATAGAGAACTCTTAGCGAGTTTATTTCCTGAGCATGCAAGGAGTAAGATAGATAATTTTGATGAACAAATAGATAGAATTATCAGAGAAAATGAAACATGGCCGTCTTCCATAATAAGGTATAAGCTTAATGAAGATAACAATTATCAATCAAGAGCTGATAGGGGTAAAATCTATAAAGAGGTATATGCTAATACCACTATAGAGTTTGCAGACCCTAAGGAGGGAGAAGTACATAGACCAAGTTTAAAGATTGCTATGGTAATAGTACCTGTAGATGATTTTCATGAAAATAATGTTGGGATATCTATATTTGCTATAGATTATGGGTATTTCAGTACAGAGGGTGTAGATAAAGAGAAAGATGGGTATGATATTTATGCATTTGGTCACTAAGAATAGGAAGGAGGTTTAGTAAATGGAAATTAAATCAAATAGTGGTGGCATGAAAGTAGCAGTAGATAATTATGATATTCTGAATAATAGACTAAATTTGGTTAGAGAAGATTTAGTAAATATTATTACAGATATTGATGATTATTGGATCGGAAGAAGTGGAGACAGCTTTAAATATATTTGCTGGTATTTCAAAATATTATTAGACACAGGATGTAGTGAGTTGTATAAACTTAGATGTGAAGTTAATGATGCAAAAGAGGCTATGAATTACAATGACTGTAGTCTTTCAAATAAGATACAAAATAAGGAGTAGCTAAAATATGAAAAAAATCTTACCTATCATAATATTATCAGTAGTTGTGTTATCTGCCGGTTTAATTGCTAAAAATATAGTAAGTGACTTTAAGAGTGAGGTTACCAAAAATGATAATCAGCCACCGGAGGAGAAAGAATATAAAGATAAAGTGATTGCTGCAATGGATAATCAAAATGCTGATGCACTGAAGGCACTGTTTTCAAAGAATGCGAGAGAGAGTATCGAAGATATGGACTTTAAAATTGCATTACTGCTAAAGAGGTATAAGGGAAAGTCAAAGAGTGTCAAGTATGACAGAAATTTTCCGATAGTCACAGAAGACAAAGAAAAGGGAATAAAAAGGATTGAGACTTATTATGTTGTAAAGACAGATGGTGGTAATATAGATTTTATGTACCTTCAAGTTGTTGCCAAGGATGATGAGGATCCTGATGAGATAGGTATCAGCTCTATGATGTATTCACCTGAGATTTGGCAGATTACTATGGATGACAGCAACAGAGGATATTATCTGTGGGTGGATAATCCGTTTTGGGCTGATTTTGTCCATCCGGATGATGTTATGACCACAGAGAGCAGTAGGTAGATCCTTTAGAACTCCTATGAAAATACATAGGAGTTCTGTTAATACACAAACAATACGGTAAGTAATATCAGATGCGTAATTTTAATAAAAACATTTAAATATAGTTTAAGAACTTAATGATTGCATGAATGGTTGATTTTGCTGAGGGAGAAATGTGGAAAGGAGGAAATACAAACTGATGAAAATTAAAATGTTGATGGGTATTTTAATAATAATTTTACTTACCGGATGTAAGTCAGTAGTTGAAACGGCAAGATATATACACGACGTTGATAAAATAGATAATTATATATATGGTGATGCAAAAGTGGCTAATGAATATATCGAAAAGATAGTACAGGCTTTAAATACTAATGATAGGGAGCTTTTAGTAAGCTTGTTTCCGGAGTATGCAAGGAGTAAGATAGACAATTTTGACGAGAAGATAGATAATATATTTAGGGGTTACAATAATAATAAGTTTTCAGGTAAAATTATACGATATAAGCTGAATGAAGATAATGACTATGAATCAAGCTCAGATAAAGGAAAACTTCAAAAGAAGGTGTATGCGTCAACAACTATAGAATTTGCAGATGATGGTGGAGAGTACAATTTTCCAATACAAATCTATTTCTTGATTAGACCGGTCGATGATTTTCATGAGAATAATGTAGGAATATCAAAATTTGCCATAGATAGTTTAAATTTACATTTTTTAAGTGATAAATTAGATTTAGAAAAAGATGGATATGATATTTATGCATTTGGATATAATAGTTGGAGGTAGATATATGGAAATCAAATCAAACGCAGATATGATGGAATCTTCATACCATAAATATAGAAAGTGTGAAGAAGGGTTAGATCACGTTAGAGAGGATCTTTCGAATCAGATACAAAGTAAGGAGCATGTAAAAGTATGAAAAAAATAATATTCCTTATTATTGCATCAGTCTTTTTAATATCAGCCTGCTCAAGTGTTAAAAATACAGTGGACGGTGCAAAGAGTGAGATTACAAAAAATGATAAGCAGCCGCTTGAGGAGAAAGAATATAAAGATAAAGTGATTGCTGCGTTGGATAATCAAAATGCTGATGAATTGAAAGCACTGTTCTCAAAGAATGCGAGAGAGAGCATAGAGGATATGGACTTTAAGATTGCATTACTGCTAAAGAGGTATAAGGGAAAGTCAAAGAGTGTCAAGTATGACAGAAATTTTCCGGTAGTCACAGAAGACAAAGAAAAGGGAATAAAAAGGATTGAGACTTATTATGTTGTAAAGACAGATGGTGGTAATATAGATTTTATGTACCTTCAGGTTGTTGCCAAGGATGATGAGGATCCTGATGAGATAGGTATCAGCTCTATGATGTATTCACCTGAGATTTGGCAGATCACTATGGATGACAGTAACAGGGGATACTATCTTTGGGTAGATAATCCGTTTTGGGCAGACTACGTAGATCCTGATGAGGTTATGACCACAGAAAGCAGCAGGTAGGTATTTTAGAACTCCTATGAAAAAGACATAGGAGTTCTGTTAATATAGAAATAATATGTTAAGTAATATCAGATACATAGTTTAAATAAAGGATTGAAATATATTTTAAGAATTTAATAATGGTATGAATGGTTGACTTTAATAAAATGTGGGAAGGAGGAAACAAAAATTAATGAAAATTAAAATATTGATAAGCATTTTAATATTAAGTTTGCTTACAGGATGTACATCAGTAGTTGAAACTGTAAGATATATACATGACTCCGGTAAAAAAGATAATTATATATATGGTGAAGCAAAAGTGGTAAATAAGTATATAGAAAAGATAGTCGAAGCATTTAATACTAATGATAGAGAACTCTTAGCGAGTTTATTTCCGGAGCATGCAAGGAGTAAGATAGACAATTTTGATGAACAGATAGATAGAATTATTAGAGAAAATGAAACATGGCCGTCTTCCATAATAAGGTATAAGCTTAATGAAGATAACAATTATCAATCAAGATCAGATAGAGGTAAAATATATAAAGAGGTATATGCTAATACTACCATAGAGTTCGCAGACCCTAAGGAGGGAGAAGTACATAGACCAAGCTTAACGATTGCTATGGTAATAGTACCTGTGGATGACTTTCACGAAAATAATGTTGGAATTTCTATACTTGCAATGGGGTATGAAGGTTTTAATAAGGAAAATGTAGATAAAGAAAAAGATGGATATGATATCTATGCATTTGGGCACTAATGATTATAATCTTTCAATAAGTAAAAGTATAGAGTCCTCTTAATACACAAATAATATGGTAAGTCTGCAAGAGAAGTTTAACAGAAAGGAAATATGGAAATGAATTATACATTATCATTTTACTTGGGAATATTTACAATAATATGTATGATTGTGGTGAGCAGAATAGCTTTTTTTAAGGATGCAGAGTTTCTTAGAGCGGTAAGAGATACTATGGGGAAAAACCGTATGTCTCTGGCACATAAAAGAGAGAAGCCTATCAAGGGTATCATTTGGAAAAAGGATTTAAAGAAGATGAACTTCTTATCAATCAATTTTAAGGACTACCATGTTAAGGATGTAAGTGATCTTGAATATTTCAAGAATGTTGAGACAATTATCTTGACATATATGGGAGATAATGAGGAAGATATAGGTATGTATAATGAGGAACATGTCCTTGATAATCTAAATAAAGTAAGGGATTTTAATAAGCTTAGAAGGGTACAGTTATATCATCTTAACGCAGATAAGAGCGTGAAGAACGAATGTCCGAGAGCAATAGTGTTTATAGACTAGTTTTACGGTTAGGAGAGGCATATATGAAATTAGAGTATAAAAAGCGGATATATTGGTTGCTTAGGTTTATACTGATTGTATGTGTAGTCAATGTGCTGACAGGATTCTATGAGATGTGTAGTACAAGCAAAAACGCAAATGCAAACCAAATCATATGGAAGGGCAAGAGATATAATAAGGACGAGACCGGATATCACAGTATAGATGAGATTAAATATTTGGTGGATATACCGACAGATTGTGATGTAAAAGATATTTGGGCGGTGGCAAGTTATTATGCAAAGAATGACAGTGAGTGTGACACAAGACTGAAGGAACTTAAGAATATATATGATGAAGGGGGAGTAAAGGCTATCGTAGATGATATCATGTCTAAAGATGTAGGAGATGATAAAAAAACTATGATGGAGTACCTGATAGTGGACGGTTGCCTAATAAGAAGTCTTGGTAACGACACGGAACTGCTTGATAATGTTCTTGAACATTGCTATGAACGTGACTATGGATTCATGGGATATAAAAGGTATATTAATATCGGAAATAAGCTCTATAAAAAGAACGGGAAGATTGAAAGAATCATAGAAGCATTTGAAACTTTAAGCAAATATACAATTGATCGTGCAATTGTGATGCCCAAATCAGAAGATGGGTATGAAAGTGCAACTGAAACGGTATACTATCATCGTATGATACAACTATTCCAGACATTCTCAAGTTTATTATATTTTGATGATAATCTTTTAGCAGCAAAATCATATCCCGGGATGGATAATAAGAATTATGTTGTCAGGGCATCTATAAAAGAAAATTATGATATTGTATTATCCTACAAAAAATACAGATCATTTATAGATCTTGGACATATCAGTATATACGGAAGATATAAGAATCTGAATATGATAATAAAGAGTGTATCAATTAGAGATTTGGATGATTTTGATATTACAAATTATATATCATTAAAAAGTCCTGCAACTGATATGGTAAATGATAAGTTAGTCAGTCTAAAAATTGTATCTGAAATTTTTAGACTTTATGGTACATATGTGATTGTATATGATTCGGATATACATACGCTTGAGGGCTTAAGCTACGGATTTTATCCTGTACTTCCGGTGTATAGTTACTTTGATATATACAATGTAGTTGCATCTCCTGACAGTCACTATGTAGATACAATAGAGGCTATAAAAAATTTCAATACAAATTTTTCAAAAGGTGGTTATTTGGAAGAGTTTGCAAATGATGTCGGCTATGATGAGAATAATCAACTGACATTGGAAAATTTCGGCGAGAAGATAGATGAACTTTGCAATATGGAAGAGAAAATTTATAGATTTTTGTATATAGGATATAATATTGGTATAGATAGTATTGTAAATGATTTTACCGGAAGAGAACCGTTGCATAAGAAAGATTAAAAGGGAATTTCCGAGAGCGATAGTGTTTATAAACCGGGTTTTATGGTTAGGAGAGACATAGATGAAATTAGAGTATAAAAAGCGGATATATTGGTTGCTTAGGTTTATACTGATTGTATGTGTAGTCAATGTGCTGACCGGTATGTATGAGGTATTTATTTCTAATTATAATGTGATAGCAAACCAAATAATATGGAAAGGTGCAAGATACAATTGGGATGGAAATATATACCACAATATAGACGAGCTTGAAAACTTATCCGAACTTCCAAAAGAGTGTGATATAAGGGATATTTGGGCGGTAGCAAGTTATTATTCAAAGGATGATGCCGAGTGTGAGTCAAGGCTTAGAGAACTTGAAAAGATAAATGATGAACAAGGTGAAAAGCAAGTCGTAGAAAATATTCTTGAGCATGATTTAGGCGATGATAAGAAAACAAGAATGGAATATCTTATAGTAGCAGGAATCCTGACAAAAGATTTAGATAAAGGCACAGAATTATTGAATACTGCATTAGACTATTGTTTTGACAGAGATTTTGGAGTACTTGGTTATAAAAGATATATTGATATTGGAGATAAGCTGTATAGAAAAAATGAAAAAGTAGAAGAGATTATTAAAGCGTTTGAAATTTTAAGCAAATATACGGTTGATTATGTGGAGGGTATAGATAAAATAGTGGATGAAGACCGGAGAGATACAGATATAAGATACTACCACAATATGATACAGCTGTTTCAAACATTTTCAAGTATAGAACAATTTGATAATAATCTTATAATGGCAAAATCACATAGCGGAGATAATAAGAAATATATTATACGGGCAGTTAAGGGTGATAGTAGAGATATTTCATTGTATTATACAATGTATAAAGCATTTATAAAGTTTGGAAATGTAAATGTATATGGCAGGTATAAGAATTTAAATATGCGTATATATGGTGTAATGATTGGATATTTGGATGTTCGAGATGTAACAGATCATATTTCACTGAAATATTTGTCGACACTGACATTTATTAGAAGGCTTTATCGTTTAGAATCGACTTCTGATATTTTCGAACTTTGTGCCACATATACAGTTGTATATGATACGGATATGCATTTAATTGAGGGAACAGCTTATGCTGTTTACCCAACATATAAAATATTGACTCGCCATAGGCCTGTAGATGTAAATTATACAAAGGACGCTATAAGGAATTTTAATACAAATTTTTCAAAAGGCGGATATTTTGGTGAGTTTGCAAATGAGGTGGGATATGATGAAAACAATCCTATTAATGAAGAAAATTTTGGTGAAAGATTAGTTGAAATATTTAATATGGAATATAAATGTTATGAAGTTATAGGCTTAGAGTACGGTTTTGACTTTAAATGTATTACCTTAGATTTGAGTGGGAAAGAACCGTTAAAAAGAGAAGATTAATGTAGAGGGTGCAAGTATGGCTGAATATATTATGACTTTTTTATACGGGAAATATCGGCAATAATAGTAGGAATTTTTAACTTTGATGAAGACAGAGAAATGTGGAAAGGATTTGTTAAAACTGCGGAGTTTTATGATTTTAATAAGGACAAGATAAATGATAACCGGTGCCTTGATTTGGTGCATCGTAATGCTGTGATGAAATGGACTGGAGGTAATAGAAACTAATGAAATTAAGGTATGGCATAGGGGTTATAATGATGTGCTTATTAACAGGTTGTAGTGGCATAGTAAATATCATAAGCCATGTAAAGGATTCAGATAAAATGGCATATAATTATATATTTGGTGATTCTGTAGTAGTAAATGAGTATATAGAAAAGGTTGTAAAAGCTTTAAATACTAATGATAGAGAGCTTTTGGCAAGTCTATTTCCGGAACATGCTAGGAGCAAGATAGACAACTTTGATGAAAAGATAGATCGAATTATTAAGGAAAATAAGATGTGTCCAGGCACTATTATAAGATATAAACTTAATGAAAATAACAATTACCAATCAAGTGCTGATAGGGGAAAGGTGCAAAGAGTTGTATATGCTAATACTACTATAGAGTTTGCAAAGCCGGTGGATGGTGAGGCGCAGAAAACCTGTTATAAAATAGCTATGGAAATTATACCTGTAGATGACTTTAATAAAAATAATGTAGGTATAGCTACATTTGCAATAGGTTATGGAGATTTTAATACAAATGACATAGATAAAGAAAAAGATGGATATGATATATATGCATTTGGGCATTGATTATGGAAGGAAAAGAATAGAAATTAAGTCAAATATTGCCGGCATGGTAAAAACGATAAACAGGTATGATAGATTTTAAGATACATTGCTTGAGACCAGAAAGGAACTTGTGGATATTATGACAGATGTGGATGATTATCGGAGTGAAAGAAGTGGTGATAGTTTTAAATATATTTGTTGGTATTTAAAACTTTTATTGGATATAGGAAGTGACGAGTTTAGTAGTTTGAGAGATAAGATTGATTATGCGAAAGAATCTATGTATGACAATGATTATGATCTTTCAAGTCAGATGGTTCCAAGGAAGTAGGAAAAATATGAGAAAGCTTTTAATTTTTTTACCAATATTTATACTATCATTGTCAGGATGTTCCAAAGCACAGAGTAATGTTAGTGAGAGTGAAGTAACAGGGGAGTACAAGGTTGTTCCTGAGGAAAAAGAGTATAAGGATAAGGTTATAGATGCGCTGGAGAATAATGATATAGATTCTATGAAATCACTATTTTCAAAGAATGCGAGAGATAATATTGAAGATTTTGATTTTAATATTGCATTGTTGATGAAAAAGTTTACAGACGAATTCGTAAGTGCAAAGTACGATAGAAGACTACCTTTAGTTACAGAAGATAAGGATAGGGGAATAAAGCGAATTGAAACATATTATGTAGTTGAGAGTAAAAGAGGAAATGAGAAGCTCTCACCACGATTTATGTACATTCAAGTTGTAGTTAAGGATGATGAGGATCCTGAAGAGATAGGTATCAGCTCTATGATGTTTTCACCTGAGATTTGGCAGATTACTATGGATGACAGCAATAGAGGATATTATCTGTGGGTGGATAATCCGTTTTGGGCTGACTATGTAGATCCTGATGAGGTTATGATCACAGAAAGTGAAAAGTAATATTATTGTTTAGAACCCCTATGTGAAAAGGCATAGAGGTTCTTTTAATATATAAAAATAATGTGGCAGGTAATATTCGATACCTGATTTTTAATAAAAACATTGAAATATGTTAAAAATATTTATAGAATAAACATATAATAACAACTGAAAGACATGTGATTTTATATAGGAAGGGGGCATAAATATGAGCTATACAATAACATTTTATTTAGGCATATTCATAATTATTCTTTTATTTTTAATGGAAGG
Source organism: Lachnospiraceae oral taxon 107 str. F0167 (assembly GCA_000209465.1). GTDB lineage: Bacteria > Bacillota > Clostridia > Lachnospirales > Lachnospiraceae > Lachnoanaerobaculum. Next base: position 107,240 of record GL890590.1, read on the forward strand.
AATAGCATTTTTTAAAGATGAAGAATTTTTGAGAGCTGTGAGAGATACTATGGGTAAAGACCGTATGTCTTTGGCAAAAAGACGAGAAAAGCCTATAAAGGGTATTATTTGGAAAAGGTCTTTGAGGAAAATGAACTTTCTGTCTATAAATTTTAAAGACTATCATGTGAAAGATATCACTGATTTGCAACATTTTAAGAATGTAGAAACTATAATACTGACATATATGGGTGATAATGAGGAAGATATCGGCATATATGAGGAAGAGAAAATACTTGAAAATGTGCATTATTTGAAGAGCCTTAAAAAATTGAGAAGGATACAGCTATATCATTTGAAGATAAATAGTGATGTAAAAGCAATATGCCCGAATGCGAGAGTATTTATAGACTAGTTTTTGTATAGAGGAGGGGTATATGAAATTAAAGTACAGAAATAGGATATATATTGCTTTAATATTGATACTTGTTGTATGTATAATCAATGTGGTGACAGGTATGTACGAACTAATGTCTTCAGACTATAATGTGATAGCGAATCAAATAATATGGAACGGAGCAAGATATAACAGGGATGAAACCGGATATAAAAGAATAGATGAACTTGAAAATTTAGTAGAGATTCCAAAGGATTGCGATGTAAAAGATATATGGGCAGTGGCAAGTTATTATGCAAAGGATGATGTCGAGTGTGGTGCGAGATTAAAAGAACTTGAAAAAATATATGATACCTTGGGGAAAAAGGCTACTGTAGAAAATATTTTATCCCAAGAATTAGACAATGATAAAAAGACTGTTATGGAGTATCTGATAGTAGACGGCATTTTGATATATAGCCTAAAAGATGGTGATGAAGTATTAAATACTGTTATTAAGTATTGCTTTGACCGTGACTATGGATTTCTCGGGTATAAGAGATATATTGATATTGGAAGCAAACTGTATAGAAAAAATGAAAAGCTGGAAGAGATTATTAAGGCGTTCGAAATTTTAAGTAAATATACAGTCGATCGTGCAATTTCGATGCCTGAAACAAAAGATGAAGATGAAAAGTCTGTCGAAACGGGATACTATCATTGTATGATACAACTGTTTCAGACATTTTCGAGTATGTCATATTTTGCTGATGATCTTTTATTAGCAAAATCGTATCCGGACAGTGATAATAAGGAATACATTGTCAGGGCAACCATAAAAGAAAATTATGATATTGTCTTATCATACAAGAAGTATAAATCATTTATAAATCTTGGAAATATCAGTATATATGGTAGATATAAAAATTTGAATATGATTGTGCAATATACGAGCTTCGGTTATTTGGATTATCGAGATATTGAAGAGAATATAGAGTTTAGAAGTATTGCAATTAGAAAAGTATATGATAAGTTATTGGAAATAGATATTATGTCAGATTATTTTAGATTGCGCAGTACATATGTGCTTGTATATGATCCGAATATAAACACAATAGAGGGGTTTAGCTATGGTATTTATCCGGGATTTATTCTTTTTAATGAAACCAATATAGATACTCCGGAGGCTATAAAAAATTTTAACACAAATTTTTCAAAAGGCGGTTATTTTGGTGAGTTTGCAAATGAAGTGGGATATGATGAGAATGATCCGCTTACTTTAGAAAACTTTGGTGAGAGAATGGATGAAATATGGAATATGATAAAAGAAAATTTAATGAAATTGAAAAAAGACTACAATATCAGTATGGAAATGACTGTAAAAGATTTGAGTGGAGAAGAACCGTTAAAAAGAAAAGATTAATGTAGAGGGAGTATGTATGGCAGAGTATATTATGGCTTTTGATGCGGGTACTACAAGCAGCAGATGTATAATTTTTAATCATAGCGGTGAGATATGCGGGTTGGCACAAAAGGAGTTTACACAGCATTATCCAAAGCCGGGATGGGTGGAGCATGATGCGGACACTATATGGTCAACTCAGCTGAGTGTGGCGGTGGAGGCGATGGCAAAGCTTGGGATTTCGGCTTGTGATATTGCGGGAATAGGTATCACAAATCAGAGGGAGACAACCATAGTTTGGGATAAGGAAACCGGTATTCCTGTATATAGGGCAATAGTGTGGCAGTGCAGAAGGACTGCAGATTATTGTAATGAGTTAAAGAATAGTGGATATACGGATATGATTCGTGAAAAGACAGGTCTGATGCCGGATGCTTATTTTTCGGGAACCAAGATCAAATGGATTCTTGACAATGTGGAAGGGGCTAGAGAAAAGGCAAAAGAGGGAAAGCTGCTCTTTGGTACAGTGGATACCTGGCTTATTTGGAAACTTACAAATGGGAAAGTGCATGTAACTGATTATTCAAATGCCTCAAGAACTATGCTTTTTAACATACATACACTGGAATGGGATGAAGAGATATTGAATTTACTTGGTATACCTATGTCAATGTTGCCTCAGGTAAAGGAATCTTCCTGCGTATATGGAGATTCCGATTCATCATTTTTTGGGCACAGTATTCCGATTGCAGGAGTGGCAGGTGATCAGCAGGCGGCACTTTTTGGACAAAACTGTTTTGAGAGGGGAGAGGCAAAAAGTACTTACGGTACAGGTTGCTTTCTGCTGATGAATACAGGGGAAAGTCCTGTAAAATCAGATAACGGGCTGGTGACTACCATTGCATGGGGGTTTGGCGGAAAGGTAAACTATGCGCTGGAGGGTTCTGTATTTGTAGCAGGTGCATCAATACAATGGCTTAGGGATGAGATGCGTTTGATTGATTCGTCCGCGGACTCTGAATATATGGCAACAAAGGTGGAAGATACCAATGGCTGTTATGTTGTTCCGGCATTTACAGGACTTGGAGCACCCTACTGGGATCAATATGCCAGAGGAACTATAGTAGGGATTACAAGAGGAGTTAATAAATATCATATAATAAGAGCTACGCTGGAATCAATGGCTTATCAGGTAAGAGATGTACTGGATGTGATGGAAAGGGATTCGGGAATAGTAGTAAGTGTATTAAATGTGGATGGTGGTGCAAGCACAAATAATTTTTTGATGCAGACACAGGCGGATTTTTGTAATGTGCGTGTGCAGCGTCCGGAATGCGTGGAAACGACCGCACTTGGAGTTGCTTATCTGGCAGGTCTGGCTGTTGGGTTTTGGAACAGTATAGATGATATAAGAGGTAGCAGAAGCATTGAAAAGATATTTACGCCGAATATTTGTGATGATGTGAGAAATGAAAAAATCAAAATGTGGAAAAAGGCGGTAAAATACGCCTTTGGGTGGGCAAAGGAAGATTAAAGATACAGGCTTTTATTTTATACTCCCGACAGGGGGGATTACAAATAAAAGCCTGAATTTTTTTAGGGATTTTCTTGATGAATTATTTTTTGTTGTAAATCTTTGCTGATTTCCATGACCTCTTTGATAAAGGCGGCGGCACTGTCGGTATAGTCATTGTTTTTTATGATTGATTTTACCTTGGATATCACGATATCTTCCCTGCCTTGATTTAATATGGGGAGATTATTTTTTTGCTTATACTTTGCAATATCACATACTACATCCATTCTTTTTTCAAAGAGGGCAATCATTTCTCTGTCTATAGTATCAATTTTCTCACGCAGATTTTCTAATTCATTCATATATACTCCTTTGATTAGTAGAGGTTTTAAATCTTATAACTATTTTATCACAATATAGTATAATGGCAAAAGCATTATATTGGAGTTAAATAATTATAATAAATATTGAAGGCTTTGATACAGGCATGCTATAGCCCCGTCTTCCGTCGAAGTACTATGAAAGTTCCGACGTTTTAAATTTCTAATAAACTATTTGATTTTGTGCAATTCTTTTAAAGCCTTTATTTTAAAGGCTTTTCTGACATAAAAAATATTTTAAAAAATTTGAAAAAATTTTTAGAGTATGTTATAATCATAGTACTTCATAGTACTTTACTTTTAGAGGTGTTTATGGCTTATTTTTTGAGAAAAGAAAAGAAGAAAAAAGGTACTTATCTTCAGATGTATGAATCATTTTGGGATAAGGATAAAAAACAACCAAGAACAAAAAATGTAAAATCTTTTGGTTATGTTGAGGATTTGATTTCATGTGAGATTCCGGATCCTGTTAAATTTTACAGCGACTATGTAAAAGAGCAAAACGAGAATAGAACAAAAGTTCTTTCTGAAGAATACCGTCCTCGTGCATTTTCCACCCCTGTTGAACTTAATATAGGACACTTCTTGCTCTACTCATTAATTGATGAGCTTGATG
>GL890591.1:0-1911 GCA_000209465.1 Lachnospiraceae oral taxon 107 str. F0167
ACGAATCTTTTATAAGAAGTAAGCCTGCATCGGAGGATAAATCTCCTCCATCGAAATTAATTTTAATTTTTCTATTGCTTTCAAGTGATAAGGTGTTTACAATACTCATAAAGGGCTCCTTTGTGTGATTATATTGAGTTTTAGCACCTTAATTTTACCACAAATGGACGCTCTTTTTTTATTCACTTACTAGGTGAAAGCAATATTTTGTTAAAATATAGTAATTATATGGCTTTCAGCCACGTTCATGATGTTGCCATGAATAATCTAGGTTAATGAAACCTATGCTAAAGATATTTCGAAGAAAGTTTCAAGTTCGCATCAGATGAGGCTCAAACAAGGAGGATTTATCTGCGGAGTTGCACCGTATGGATATAGAGCAAAAAAAGACGAAGATGGAATCAGACGCTTGTATCCGGATGAAAATACTGCTCCCATTGTCAAAGAAATCTTTGATGCCTATCTGAAAGGACTGAGTACATCAGGTATATCCAAACTTCTTCTGGAAAAAAGAGTATATATCGAAACCGATTACCGAAAAATTGGAAAAGCCATATCTGATAGCGATGAACCAATTAGGCTGTGGAAACAGACAACCATCTTACAGCTGCTTAAAAATCGTGCATATACAGGAACGCTGATACAGGGGAGAAATCAAAAAACATCTTTATGAAATGAAACCAAGGGAAAGGCTCTCTGAAGAACACTGGATAGTAACCGAAAATGCCCATGAAGCCATTATTTCGATGGATACCTTTGAAAAGGTGCAGGAGAAAATTTCCGAAAAAGCAGCTCCAATAAAAAGAAGCAGAGAGGAAAATGCGGCTGCTAAAGACGACACTATCTTTCGAGGTATGGTTTACTGTAATATTTGTCAAAAAAGAATGAGCGTTCATCGACAATTAAGTGGGAAAAGAACGGTGTTTTACTTTAGCTGTAACCGATTTGGAGAATATAAGGCAGAAAAATGCCAAGCAGTAATTACAGACCGTACAATCCAAAATACCGTAAAAGCTGCATTTGATACTATTCTTTCCAATAATAAGAAAAGCTATAAGGCATATTTAGAAGGTTATGCGGATATAAAAAGAGAAATTAAGCAGGAAAATGAAAAAGAGCTGACAGAAATCGGCAGAAGAATCTCAGTACTGAGCAGGCTTCAAAGCGAGTATTACGAAAAATATGTCTTGGGAGATTGGAAAAAAGAAGATTTTGAAAGAGAAAAGGAACATCTCCATCAAAAGAAAAAAGAGCTGGAAAGCCTGAAAGAAAAGCAAGTTGCAATCTTTGATGAAGAAAAACGAAGGCTTGAAGAAAAGCATCAGTATTTGAAAGCAATCTTTAAAGGCAAGTCAAAGAAATGGAACAAAGAGTTTGTGAAAGCCATCATAGATAAGATATTCATCGGAAAAGACCATACAGTAGAAATCAAATTTAAATTTGAAGAAATGCCTGTCATTACCGAAAAAATTGGAAGAAAGGTAAAAAGGTGATGATATGAATACCATAGATTTTTATCTAAGACTTTCACTGGAAGATGGCGATCAGCAAGATGAAAGCAACAGTATCACTTCTCAAAGGGAAATCTTAAAAGACTATATCCGCTCAAGGGAAGAATTTACAGGTTTTCAGATAAGGGAGCATATCGATGACGGTTATACAGGAACAAACTTTAATCGCCCTGCTTTTCAAAAGATGCTTGCTCTTGTCAAGAAAAATGAAGTAAAGACCATACTTGTAAAGGATTTATCTCGCTTTGCCAGAGATTATATCGAATCCGGAGTCTATATTGAGCAGATTTTTCCCTTTATGCAAGTCCGCTTTATTTCTGTGAATGACAATTATGACAGTAAGAACAACGAAAACGGAATCAGCAGTTTGGAAATTCCTTTTAAGAATCTTGTTTATGAC
>GL890591.1:2176-108163 GCA_000209465.1 Lachnospiraceae oral taxon 107 str. F0167
ACGACGGATACTGCTGTTCGTATCGGTACAAAGAAAAAGACTGTGGCTGCATGAAAGGAAAGATACAAGCCTTAATACTGGAAGAAATCGTGTCAAAGGAAATTCATCTTTACACCGAGAGCTTTCTTGAGAAAGAGCAGACGAGAATGGTTGAGCAAAGAGTCAGAGAAAGTATTTGTCAGAGCCTGCTTGAGCGAAAGAAAAAGCTGAAAGCGGAACAACAAAAGAATAAAATTTCCAAAATGCAGTGTTATGAAAGGCATAAGCAAGGTATAATAGAGAAAGAAGAATACCTCTCAAAACGGGAATTCCTTACACAAAGAGTAAAGAACATAGAGCAGGAAATATTGATCATAGAGGACAAGATACAAGAAAATACAGCTTTAGGACATCATCTGAATGTGGATAAACTAAGAGAAGCGGTAGCAAAAGGAGAACTTGTTTTAGACTGGATCAACGAAGTCATAGACAAAATCTATGTTTATGACAAGGATACGGTGGAGATTGTTTGGAAGTTTGAGGAAGGTGATGAAAAAGATGGATAAAAAAGACGAGATGATGCTTGTAAATCATGAATCCCTTGTAAAAAAGATTTATATTATTAGGGGACAGAAAGTTATGCTTGATTTTGAACTGGCAGAGATTTATGGGTATGAAACAAAAGCTTTTAATCAGCAAGTAAAAAGGAATATTGAAAAATTTGATGAAGATTTTATGTTCCGATTAACTGACGAGGAAGTATCTGAACTTTCAAGGTCACAAAATGTGACCTTGAATAAGAGTGCAGGAAGAGGTAGTAATATTAAGTACAATCCTCATGCTTTTACCGAGCAGGGAATCTATATGCTGATGACAGTTCTCAAAGGAGAGCTTGCGGTCAAGCAGAGTAAAGCTCTGATTCGTACCTTTAAGAAGATGAAAGACTACATCGTAGAAAATCAAGGGTTGATTGGGAAAAGAGAGTTTTTACAGCTTTCGATGCAGATCACAAGTAATGTTGTGGAAATGCAGGATTTAAGACGAGATTTAAGAGATGTTGAAGATCAGGTAGCAGAAGTGATGGACACCTTAAATAATGTGGTGCATAAATCCGAACTGTCTGAACTGATTCTCGACCTTAGCAATCCACAGCTCAAATACGGATTTTTACTTTTGAATGGACAGCCGATCGAAGCAAATCTTGCTTATAAGGACATTTACAGCATAGCGAAAAAGAGTATTTATATCGTCGATAACTACATCGGAGTGAAAACTTTGGTCTTGTTAAAAGATGTTCCTTCATCGGTAGAGGTCATTATATTCAGTGATAACATCGGCAAAGGACTTCATACCCTTGAATATCAGGATTTTTGTAAGGAGTATCCGTTTAGAAAGATAACATTCCAAAAATCCGGTGGAGAGTTTCATGACAGATACATTATTATCGACTGGAATACCGAACATCAGCGAATCTATCATTGCGGAGCGTCTTCTAAAGATGCAGGGCAAAGAATTACGAGCATAACGGAAGTGGTCGATCAGATGATTTATACAGACCTTATCAATAACCTATTGAAAAATCCGGTGTTGCAGTTAAGATAAGAAGTGAAGCAGATTGGAAATTTTAAAAAATGTATCCAATACTTGACACAAGGGTGATAACGTAATAATGCAGAATCATTGGTCTTAAATGATTGACTGAAAAGTTTATCAATGCCAAGTTTACTTACGAATTCCTTTATAAGAAGTAAGCCTGTGTCGGAGGATAAATCGCCTCCATCGAAATTAATTTTAATTTTTCTATTGCTTTCAAGTGATAAGGTGTTTACTTTATTCATAAAGGGCTCCTTTGTGTAATTTTTGAGTTTTGGCACCTTAATTTTACCATAAATGTACGCTCTTTTTTTCTTCACTCAATAAGTGAAAGCAATATTTTGTTAAAATATAGTAATTATATGGCTTTCAGCAACTTCTGCGGCTTTGTAATGAATAATCTAGGTTAAGTTAAAAATAATATTGAAAAATTTGATTATGATTTTAGATTTCAATTCAAAATTAGAGAGATCATCTTTAATAGATGCAAGCTGAATGATAATAACCTTATCTAAAGTGGTAGACTAAATGATTCACACGGATTTAGTTAATAAGCTCATAAAAAATTTTATATCGAAATCGAAATAAGACTAACTATTCTTTAGTTAGAAATTAATAAAATGGTGGTGAATAATGTGAAATACTCAGAGAAAACAAAACCGGGAATGGCAGATCCTTATTGGTATGAATGGTCCGTGGGTCAGAACTATATTGTAGAAATGTTGAATCCAGATAGCCATATTCAGTATGTTGAGTTACAGGCAGATGTTCAATTAGGGTTAGATGATGTAGTAATCACATATAATGATGGCAAAACTAAATTTATTCAAGTAAAGCATACTAGAGCTAATGACACGATAACTTTTGGGGATCTTGTTTCTGTTGATAGATCTAAAAAGGATAGTAAGTTTCAATGTTCACTGTTAGGAGAGCTTGCAAGATCCTGGAATTTGGAAAAAGACTTGTATACAGATTCGAAAGTATATATTTTTACAAATAGAAAAGCAGGAAATAGGGCGTCATTGGTTGGAAAAGAAAGAATTAAAAGGCCGCCTTTGAATGTTTTTTTGGAAGAATTGGAAGAAAAGGTAAGTAAAGCAGAGCAGTTTTCAGATGTAGTTTTTTCTGATAATAAGGAAGCTTGGGAAGAATGGTGTAGTCAACTTAAAGATATTGAAAAGGATGAGGACAAGCTTACTTTTTTAAAAAATTTACATGTTGAAACAGATCAGGAAAGTTTGGAAGAGCTAGGAAATTCTATAAAAAATAAATTGCAGATATATCTTTCGGTTTCTGAAGAATTTTCGGATATTTTGCTTGGAAAACTTGATCATGCTCTTAGAGATTGGACTACATCCAAGCGAAAAAACTCAAAAATAACTATAGAGAAATTATATTCTGCGCTATCTATAAAAGAAGAAGTTATTAATTATAATCATGATTTAATACCGGCTAATCCTTTTTTTGATAGTAGAAAGGAATTTGTAGATAATATTGAAGCGGGTGTTTTAGAGGGGGATGAAAAAGTTCTTTATTTATCGGGAGTACCAGGAACAGGAAAAACTAATATTATTAGTAAACTTTGTAGTAAAAAGGATAGTATAGTTGACATCCGTTATTATGCATACGAGCCGATTGATCCCAATAAAGAATATTTACCATCCGATGTTTCTGAAAGAGTAAAAAAAGAGGTGTTTTGGGATACATTATTAAATCAATTAAGGGAATTGCTAATAGGGAATTTATATAAATATAAAGTACCCGTGTTAAATAGTTTTCTAAAATTGGAAGAAAAGAAAAACGAGTTTTTTAGAATTGCTTCTGAATTTGCCAAGGATAGAAACAGTATATTCGTACTTGCTATAGATGGATTAGACCATGCTGCTAGAGCTGGTGCAGTAGATGAAACATTTTTACCAACACTTCCTAATCCAGAATATATTCCAGATAACGTAAAGATTATTATTGCAGGTCAACCAAAAGAACATTATAGAAATTATCCAGATTGGTTGTATGCAGATTCTTATAATATTAAAGAATATGAAGTTCCAGATATTCAACCAAGCGATATTGAAACTCTTGTGAATGAAAGATGCGATAATTTTAGTGCTTCTAATAAAATAATTGTATCTAATATAATTTGTAGGTATGCAGGGGGAAATACACTGTCTGCTATTTTTGCTGTGCATGAGTCTTTGAATTGTTCTGCCCCTGTATCATTTGAGGAAAGACTTAAGTCTAGAAAATTAAGTGGCAACATTCAAGAGTATTACAGAACAATATGGGATGATACGAAAAAGAAAATGCAGATACCATTTGTTGATTATAAAATGGCTGGTGTATTTGCTTTTTTTAATGAACCTATTAGTGCAGACAAACTTAACCTGATTTTTAAAGATGAAGGAATTAGTTGTTCTTCATGGAATAACATTCTTAAAGCATTAAGTCCACTTTTGATAGAAAAAAATGGTACATATACTATTCTCCACAATGATATTCGTGTTTTTTTGTCAGGAATTATTGGCAGAGATCAAGATCATGTAAGAGAGGTATATTCTTGTCTTGTAAATTATTATCTTTCTAAAGAAGAAAAAACTATTGGTTTTTACAGAGATGTTATAAGGTTTTTGATATCAGCAGGCAGGATACATGAATTCTCAATTGTTTATACTACAGAGTACGTACTAAATGCATATGTTAATGGAATTGATTTATTAGAACTGAATCACATTACAGATGAATTAATGCTATATGTCATTGATAAAGATTGTCTTGATTGGCACAAGCTTCTGAGCGTTACTCTTGGATATTTAACTATTGAACAGATACGAAAAAGTTCGTATGAGATAGAAGAGGCATCTTTCCGTAAAAGTATAAAGGTTATAAGTATTCATCCTTATGAATGCTATATTACGTCAGTAGATAAGTGGAATTCTAAAATTCTATTTGAGGTACTTCAATTGATCAATGATTTGTTTGATAATGGCGAAGAATATCGTGGAAAAACTCTATTTTTGAATTGGTTTGGTGATACCAATATTTCAAAAATTCAAGAAATCTTGAGTACTGAAGATGATGATTATCGCTCAGTTGATGACAAAATCATAGCGGAACTTCTAAGTAAAGCTTGTGTAAATTTAGAATACTTTGGGATTTTTGAAAATATTTCAAAACTTGAGATAGATAGTTTTTTAAATGATGTAGTTGAAAATATAGAAGGAAAAATAATTGAAAATCTTCACGCGGATAAACTGGAAAAGGCTTTAGATTCGTTAGAGGTATTGCTAATAGATCCACTAATAAATGGAATTAAGATTTTGCTTGAGCAAAATCGTTTTAAAGACATGGAAATGGTTAGAAATTCAATTAAGAAAAGAAGAGCAACTAATGCCATGAGTAGATTGATACTAGCGTTTTTAAAAATCATAACGGTAGATGCTGATTGGGATGATGATCAATCTAATCTTATATGGAGTGAAATTGAATCAGTAGAGTTGCCTGATAATATGATTGAAAATTTAATGTCTTATTACAGCATTTATACAATTGTAGCATCATACGCACAAAATAAAAGTAGATCAACGGTTGCCCAAGAAGTAACTAACAAATATATTGAAGCGCATACGCATCAGAAACCAAAGTATTTTTTGCTGTACTTTAATGCCGTTGCTTATTTAGGTAAATGGCTTAAATCTAAAAATAAGAAAAAACAGTTACTTGAATCAATAGATGATCTTAAACTTATAATAGCCAATTTATATTGTAAGAACTGGAATCCGAATGACAGAGATTTTGAAACATCATTTATTAGAGCATTCATTCTTAAGGCCTATATATTACTTTCAGAAGAAGAAAGTGTTCAATTTCAAGATGCACTAAGAGATTCTTTTGAAAGAGTTTTTGAGGATAATCCTGTGAATCAATTACTGGATGCTGGAATGTTGTATTACAGAAAAAATTCTGAAAGAATGCAACTATGGATTGATGAATGGATAGACGATAATGGAAGAGTATGGTCAGAACCTATTGGCGAAAGGAACAGTATAATTAGAAAAATCACGGAAGAAAAAGAAAAATATGATAAGAACAATGATCTTAATCTTAGAGGTGCTGTAGAAAGAGTTAGATTTTCTGTTATTGGATTTGCTTCACATAAGGAATACTGTGCAGATTATCTATTAAATTGGTATAACAGTCTTGTGGACAGATTTCCTGAGTATATTTCCAAGTATGGTGAAATTGTTAAAGAGGTTTCTGATGAAATTGAGGTGCTTGGAGATAATAGGATAGAATATATATTAAACAGTAAAATCTATTCTGACTTTGGAAGCGAAGGGGCTTCTCGTATTCAAAGTATATTGCAAAATAGATCATTATTTGGTCAATGTATTGCCCGACCATCATATATAATAGATATATTGATTGGATACCTCAAAGATCGTAAATTTGATAAGAAACAACTTCTTACAATTTGGGCAATAGGAATAGGTTTACTTGATTGGAGAAATGAAGATGATCATGCTTCTATTTCTGCATTACAAAGATCAATTGAAATTTGTGCAACAAAAAATGGAATCCTTGATATAAAAAAAGATTTGTCAAAGCTTGGACCTGCATATATTGATTTGTTGACGGATCCGGTGAGGTATATTATTCCAGACAGATGGTGTGATAATGAAAATAATGTTAAAGAATTTGATAATGCAGAAGAAATATTGACACTATATATTACAAATAGAAATGAAGATTTACCAGAATATTCTGATGTTATTAAGGCACTAAAGACTCTTTATACTGATAATAAGTTAAGTGAAACTCAAGTTAATCAATTACTTGATGTTGAGTTAAGCAAAGACAATTATGGCATTAATCAAAATAGTATCTTAAAATTTATATTTGGTATTGCAAAAGATAATGATATAGATAAATTCTTAAGACAATACATTAGAAAGGCTATTGATAATAATAGATTCTATCCATATCTAGATCTACCATATATTATTGGTTGGAGACTTAAATATAATGAAGAAGAATATATTGTTGAATGTCTGGAAAAATTAATTGAAACTTTCAAATGTTGGATTACAGCCTCCAATCATATTAAAGAACCTGAGTTGAAAGAGGAATATGATTATTCTAAATATGTTGATTTTGAGTCAGAAGATGTATTTGATAACTTAATTGAAGTTCTGTTGCTAATGATCATATCGGATGATGCTGATGTTGCAAGAGTAGCTATTGGAGGTATAGCGGCTATATTACGTGTAGATATTAGTTATATTTCTAAAATAGAGGAATATTGGAATAAATTACATTATCGTGCAAAAGAATGGTTTCTAATGGTGTATGAATTTGTTTTTGAGTTATGTCCTGAACATCGAGCAAAGATTTATGAATATTTAGTTCTTCATTCGAAAGATGATGATTTTAATGTAGCACTGTACTCAAAACTACTTTGTGAGAATATTAATCCTGAATATTCAGAAGCTTATTGTATAGAAAAAAAAGACTACTTTTCTTCAATTCCCACGAATAGTCAAAAACTATTAATAAAAACACCTAGAAATAACCCATGGATTAATGGATATGAGTGTGTGTTGGAGCAGAAATCTCTAATAGAGAAGCGGTTCTATATTGATTTGATAGATGTCGAAAGACGTACGGCAGATTATTCGGAGAATATATCAGTTCAAAATTTGTTGCCACTTTTTAGAAGAAAAGCTGGAGGTTGTAGAGTTGTATGTGATACAGTGAATTTGGCTTTTTTTCGTGTATTGTACAATGACTGGTATTACGGAAGATGGAATGGTGTAGAGGCTGAATTGGCTAGAATCATTCTTTCTGCTTCTGAACCATTTACATTGTTATTATCTCCTTATAGATGGGAGTGGAATAATGGTAGATTATTTGACAAACCAGAGGATATAGTTTTATTATCTGAAAAAGAAAGAAATTTTAATATAGGTCAAATATTTAATACAGGATTAGATTCTGATTATATTGTGTTAGCGGGTGCCATTGAGGACTATACATATAATCAGCGACTTTTTGGTTATATTTTAGGGTATTTAAATGTGCCAGAAATGAATGAACAATATGCGCTTTTAGAAGTTGAAAGAAATGCACGTTTATTTTTAACAAAGAGAGAAGACTATATTGAATATCAAAGTCCAAATGTAACAATACATCAGAATGGAATTGAGAGTTTTAAGCAAAGTAACATTATGTGTGGATTTAGAAAATTAATACTTTCAGCATTAGGATGGAAAACAAAATTTGGGTCAGAGGGATTGGAACTTGTAAATTTAAATGATGAAATGGTAGGAAAATTAGAGTGTTTTTATGGATATAAAACGGACATAGGGAATAGATATCCTTCAAATCAACCGTATTTACAGAGATGGATTGTAAATAAAAATAAATTATATAAAGCACTTGAAGAATCTAAATGTCCATTTCAGGTGAAAACAGTAATAGGATCTATGATAACGGGATCTAAAGAATAATAAACAGAAAAATTTTTCTGAAAATCTTTAATCTATCATATGTTAGTACAAATACGAAAGAAAATACTTGAAATATAATTTAAAAAGAAATTGAGTTTAATATTTAGAAAAATATGTATCCAATACTTGACACAAGCGTGGAATGTAAAGTAAGCCTAAATCACCGTAAAAATTTACTGTCCATATTAGAATATATCCAGAATGGAATGTAAAGCTTAGATACTGATTGCTAAAGCTGGATATAGCTAAATCATTAGAATATATCCAGAATGGAATGTAAAGAAGGTATTTGATAAGAAAAGAAGGGCAAGCAGCTAATTAGAATATGACCAAAATGGAATGTAAAGTCATCAACTTTGCAGCGTTTGCAGGGTCGAAACACATTAGAATATGACCAAAATGGAATGTAAAGTTAAATATCTCATCCGTTGTAAAGAATGTTCCGGATTAGAATATGACCAGAATGGAATGTAAAGACTGTAGTGTATCCGCCTCGCCAGTAGTTTGTTCCATTAGAATATGACCAAAATGGAATGTAAAGTAGCGTGAAGAATCGAGGCGGAGTAATGCCTTAAATCATTAGAATATAACCAGAATGGAATGTAAAGTCGGATTATAAATTCATCAGGTCGTTCAGAACTGTCATTAGAATATAACCAGAATATGCTTGTGTTCTGATAGGGATACCGGTATAGTTGTAAATTTTTTAAGGTATCGAGATTGATTTTGTAAAATCATGATACAATAAAGTATATGAAATGTATTGGAAATTTGAATAAGAGGATAATGAAATGGATAAAAAAGATGAAATGATGTTTGTAAATCATGAATCCCTTGTAAAAAAGATTTATATTATTAGGGGACAAAAGGTTATGCTTGACTTTGAATTAGCCGAAATCTATGGATATGAAACGAAAAATTTTAACAGGCAAGTCAAGAATAATATTGAGAAGTTTGAAGGCGAAGATTTTATGTTCAGGCTCACAGAAGAAGAAATGGATGACTTGAGGTGCAAAATTTTCACCTCAAGCTGGGGTGGTACAAGATACCTTCCTTATGCCTTTACCGAACAGGGAATTTATATGCTGATGACTGTATTAAAGGGTGACCTTGCTGTAAGGCAAAGTAGAGCTTTAGTTCGTACTTTCAAGCAAATGAAAGACTACATTGTAGAAAATCAAGGCTTGATTGGGAAAAGAGAGTTTTTGCAGCTTTCGATGCAAATCACAAGTAATGTCGTGGAAATGCAGGATTTAAGACGAGATTTAAGAGATGTTGAAGATAAGGTAGCAGGATTAGTGGATAATTTAGGGAATGTTGTACATAAATCTGAGCTGTCTGATTTGATTCTCGACCTCAGCAATCCACAGCTCAAATACGGATTTTTACTTTTGAATGGACAGCCGATCGAAGCAAATCTCGCTTATAAGGACATTTATAGCATAGCGAAAAAGAGCATTTATATCGTAGATAACTACATTGGAGTGAAAACGTTGGTCTTGTTAAAAGATGTTCCTTCATCGGTAGAGGTCATTATATTCAGTGATAACATCGGCAAAGGACTTCATACCCTTGAATATTGGGATTTTTGTGAGGAATATCCGTTTAGAAAGATAACATTCCAAAAATCCGTCGGAGAGTTTCATGACAGGTATATTATTATCGACTGGAATACCGAGCATCAGAGAATCTATCATTGTGGAGCGTCTTCCAAAGATGCAGGACAAAGAATTACGAGCATAACGGAAGTAGTTGATCAGATGATTTACACTGACCTTATCAATAAGCTCTTGAAAAATCCGGTGTTGAAGTTAAAATAGAAGTAAAACAGATTGGGAATTTTAAAAAATTTATGCAATACTTGACACAAGGGTGGAATGTAAAGCCATTACGCTCAAATGCAACTGCTGAGGTATTGCATTAGAATATAACCAGAATGGAATGTAAAGTTGTATACAGTTTTTTCTCCGGATATTTCATACATTTCATTAGAATATGACCAAAATGGAATGTAAATCTTAAAAATCAAATAGAGAGCCTTACAAGTAAACTTCAATGAAAGAAGCAAAAACTTTTTCAAAAACTACTTAGGTGATGAAATAAAGTAAGTTACTTATGCAGGAGCTTATGGATATTCCCTAACAAGGAAAATTGCATGAAAGAGACCGATACAAAAGTGAGGATTAAGTGATTTTTCGTAAGTGCATATGCACTTACCGTGTTTATTACGAAAGTGTAGTTAATAATTTAAGTGTTAAGTAAATTTAATTTTATATTATTATAATACAAACAAATATAAAAAAATAAACTGTAGATCACATAGTATATTGATATCTTAGATAAATGATTAAAATGGTGACAGAACTAAAAGATTGCAAAGTGAATAGTATTTGAATTTGAAGACTTATAACTTTTACAAAGAGGGTATAAGTCTTTTTGACTTTTTTCATTTTATATGATATGCTATGACTATAAATATAAAAATAGTCATAGATAATTTAGGAGGAAGTTATGGCTACCGCTTTTACTGATAAAGAAAAAGAAGTAATTAGAAAGAAATTACAAAAAGCTGCAAAGGAATGTCTTCAAAGATATGGGGTTAGGAAAACAACAGTTGACCAAATGGTAGAAATGGTTGATATTTCCAAGGGTTCTTTTTATAATTTTTATTCTTCAAAAGAAATGTTGTTTTTTACAGTCTTAGAAGAATATCAAATAGATATAATGAATCGTTTGGCAGAGAAATTAGAACAGGAAAATCAAATAAATGCAAATCAGTTTGTACAGTTACTATATGATTTTTATCAGGATTTTCGCTATTCATTTGTCTTTAATATATTTAAAAATCACGAAATGGAATTACTCATAAGAAAATTACCGAAAGAAGTAATAACAACTCATCAACTCTTAGATGATAGAATGGCTGAAAAAATTTTGTCCAGAATCAATATTAGAGAAAGCGTATCGGTAGAAATTGTTTCCGCTTTATTCAGAACGATTGCTATGAGCATATTACACGTCGAAGAAATCGGCGAAAAACAATTTGATGCGGTATTAAAATTACTAATACAAGGAATTGTTGGACAAATTATTGAGGAGGATAATGGTGAAAGAGGCAATTAAAACAGTAAATCTTTCTAAAAAATATGGAAAAACTCTTGTTGTTGATGACTTGAATCTATCAATAAGCTCCGGTGAAATAGTAGGTTTTTTAGGGCTGAACGGCGCAGGAAAAACAACGACTATGAGAATGCTGTTAGGATTGATAAAACCTACATCAGGAGAATGTTATATCCAAGGAAATAAGATGGACCAATATAATGTAGAGGCTCTAAATGAAATAGGTTATATTATTGAAACGCCCTATTCTTATCCTGAATTAACCGTGCAAGAAAATTTAGAAATTGTCAGTACGCTAAGAGGGATTAGAAATAAAGATGTTATTGATTGGGTAATTGAAAAACTGAAACTGGATCAATATAAAGATAAACAAGTAAAACATCTTTCTTTAGGAAATATTGCTCGCTTAGGAATTGCAAAAGCAATTATTCATAAACCTGAAATCTTAATCCTTGATGAGCCGACAAATGGACTGGATCCTTTTGGAGTCATTGAAGTGAGAGAGCTGTTAAAAGAATTAGCAAATAATCTTGGTACAACTGTTCTTATTTCAAGCCATAAGCTGGAAGAGATATCTAAAGTTGCAACAAGAATAGTAATTATACATGAGGGTAGACTCATAAGAGAAGTTGAAAGTAAAGAGTTGGATCTGTATTTAGAAAAAAGGTTGTTGGTAAGCGGTCGTAACAACAAGGCTATGAAAGAAGTATTATCTGCTAAGGGTTATCAAGTGAATTTCAAATCAGATTTAGAAAATAATTCCTGTTACTTAGAACTGATTGATACAAAGTCCGTGGAATCTTCGGAAGAGATTGCCACATTGCTGGTTAATGCAGGTTATCCACCCAAAATGCTGACTGTTGAAAAAGAAGATTTAGAGAATTATTTTCTTAGAGTACTTAATGACTGTAATAGAGGAGCATAGAATGAAAATGAATAAGATCCTTTCTTGTATTTTAATTGAATGGAGAAAGCTGATAAAATCAAAACTTTCGATAATAACTGCCTGTACTATCTGTTTCGTTCCTTTTATTGTCGGGATATTTGCAGCTATGATGAAATATCCGGAGTCTTTTAAAAATCTCGGTTTGATTTCTGCAAAAATGGAGATGATTAGAATAACGGATTGGTCATCATACCTTATGTCCTTATCACAAGTAATTTCTATTGGAGGTTTACTCATTTTTGGATTTACAACATCTTGGGTTTTTGGTAGAGAATACTCTGATAAAACCATGATAGACTTATTAGTGATTCCGATAAAAAGAGGTACGATTGTATTATCCAAGTTTATAGTTATCGCTTTATGGAGTTATTTTATATCAATTATTGCGCTTATATTAGGATTGTTAGCCGGCAAATTGATTGGACTTTCAGGTTGGAACTCAATAACCGTTTTCAAAGGTATATTTACTTTTGCTTATTGTACTACCCTTACTATCTTACTATCTACTCCGGTTGGTTTTTTTGCTTGCTTAGGTCGTGGATATTTATCGCCATTGGCATTTATCATTTTCACAGTTCTTTTCTCTCAGCTTGGTTCAGCTCTTAATTTGGGTGAATATATTCCATGGTCTATTCCTTCACTCGCAAGTGGTATTACGGGAAAAGTGATTTTTAATTTAGGGGGTATAATTAGTTTGTTTGTGGTTAGTATTTCGGGATTTATTTTAACAATAGCTTGGTGGAGATATGCAGACTACAATTAGTATGGAGGAACTAAAAAAGATTTGGCAGAAATAATAAAAAAGTTGTGTGAGTTGGGACAAGTAAACCTGACAGATGGAAGAGCGTGCATAGATTATTCCCATATATATGTAGCAATTCCGCCCAAAAGAGTGTGTCAGACTTTATGTTATATTTAAAAGGCAAAAGTGCATAATGCTGTTTGATATATACTTGGAGTATAGGAATAAATGGGGAGAAAGTAATTTTTGGCAAGAGGATATTATGTTTAAATAGTATTTATACTTTGAAGGGGCTATAAAAATACAGTAAAGTTTTTATAGCCTATTTTTATTTATATAAGTTGAATAAAAGTTGAAATCTAAAATGTAATAAAAATTTCTATCAATATACTAAAAATTGGGAAAAATAAGATATAAAATTTGTGATAGGTTATGCGTTTAACCGTTGTGAAAGCTGAATTCCTATTGTACAATGGATTTGCTGAAAGGGGAATATATCCTTTTAGGCGATGTAGAAGTGATGCACCGGTGTAATGTATCATTGATATTTAATTAATATCAGAAATGGTAGAGCAAATCTCTTTATTATACAATATATTAGAAAAGTAGTAATAAGGTTAATATCAAAAATACACCGGATAATAATGGGAAGAGAAGGGATTATATGGCACAAAGCAGAGTTAGGATTGTTGATGTTGCAGATGCGCTGGGGCTTAGTACAGCAACGGTTTCAAATGTGATTCATGGTAAAACCCGGAAAATTTCGGATGAAACGGTAAAAAGGGTTCAACAGGAGCTTGAAAAAACCGGATATATTCCTAATATGGCAGGAATCTTGCTTGCAAGAAATAATTCAAGAATTATCGGAGTGGTAGTGAATGATCATCCCAAATATGAGGGCAGAGTTTTAGAGGACGGATTTGTAATGTCGTCATTAAACGCACTTTCTCACGAGGTAAATAAAAAAGGATATTTCCTTATGATAAAAACAACGACAGATATCAATGAAGTAATAGCGTTTGCTTCAATGTGGAATATGGACGGGCTGATTCTGATGGGATTTTGTGAAGAGAATTATGAAAGACTGCGAAATCAGATGAGGATATCTTTTGTTGTATATGACGGCTATTTTGATAAATGCTCAAAATTTGTTAATCTTGTGATTGATCATTATGATGGAGGTTATAAGGCAGGGGAATATTTTAAGAAGCTTGGACATAAAAAAGCATTATGTATCTCAGATAATTATATATGTATGGACAAGGAGCGTATTGATGGATTTTGCAAAGCCTTTGAACCCGGGGAAACTGTAATCTGGAAAATACCTAATACAAAGAAAGGAAGAGTACAATTTTACAAGGATAAGTTTTTGGAACTTTCAAAGCTTAATATTACCGGAGTTTTTTCAGTATCCGATTATTATGCACTGGACTTTATGCAATTTTTACAGGCAGAAGGTATTCGGATTCCGAAAGATTTGCAAATAATTGGGATGGATGACAGTATGGCAAGTAGGGAAAGCATTCCGGCATTGACTACAATTCATCAGGACGCATATTTAAGGGCAAAGGCTGCAATCAAATGTATTGAAGATATGCGTGACGGGAAGGAATATGATACAAGAATAGTTCTTCCGGTAAAACTTATAAAAAGAGAAAGTACAAGGGAATTATAATGTCAGAGTTTAGTAAATCATTATGTAAAATAGCTGTTCCTGTTACATTGCAGAGCATGTTGCAGGCATCATTTTCAATTATTGACCAGATAATGATCGGTCAGCTGGGGGAAATAAATATATCGGCAGTTGGACTGTATGGTAATTTTTCTTTGATTTTTCATGTGGTAACAGGTACGGTGGGAACTGTTGCAGGAATATTAACAGCACAGTTTATCGGAGCAAAGGATATGAAAGAAGCATGGAGCAGCTTTGATATAAGCATGGTTTTTGCAGTGATAATATCTGTATTATTTTTGTTTGCATCAGGAGTTTTTCCGACACATATTATTGGACTGTATACAAAGGATGCAGGTATTATAAATATGGGTGCCGTGTATTTTCGCATTGTAGCATTTTCATATATTCCGATGGCAATCAGTATCATTTTATCCACATGGCTGCGCTGCAAGGAGCATGCTGTCATACCGTTTTTAGCAAGCCTGTTAGCTGTAGGTATAAATACAGGACTTAATTATATACTTATATTCGGGAAAGCCGGATTTTCACCTATGGGAATAAAAGGTGCGGCAATTGCAACCCTTGTTTCTCAGTTATTTAATCTTATATTTATTTTTATCGGATTTATTCTTTGCATCAAAAAAGATGGGGATAAGCCGATATTGTCATTACATTTTAAAAGGATCAGTATACCGGATTATTTTATAATGGTTATACCTATTCTTGTAAGTGAGTTTCTCTGGAGTTTGGGGCAGAATGTGGAAACCGGGGTGTATGGGCATCTTGATACGGCAAATCTTGCGGCATATATGCTTACGGCTCCGATTCAGGGATTGGTTATGGGTGCTTTAAGCGGTTTGTCAGCTGCAGCAGGCGTTATGGTCGGAAAGAGACTTGGAAAGAAAGAGTATGAGGAGGCATATAGGGAATCAGGGAAAATTATGATTGCTGGGTTAATAGGCGCAGTCTTTATATCATCAATTCTTATATTGCTGGCAGGAGTCTATACAGGATTTTATCAGGTGGATTATAATGTAAAAGAGCTTGGGAAAATCCTTCTTGTAATATTTGCCCTATATGCTCCGGTAAAGGTTGAAAATATGATTCTTGGAGGAGGTATTATAAGAAGTGGAGGAAATACAAAAATTATAATGATTATTGACATTATAGGAACATGGTGTATAGGAATTCCTCTTTGTATGCTTGCAGCATATGTGTTTAAATGGGGAATTGTAGGTGTATATACATTGCTTACTACAGAAGAGATATTCAGACTTGTTGTATCACTTGTTATTTTTAAGAAACGCACATGGATGATAAGTTTATCATAGAGATACCTATTCTATACAATTGATGAGTTTAGTAAATATGAACTGTGTTAAGAAGTGATAAAATCCCGGTTAACAGATTTTAATATAACAGGAATGGTATACATAGAATAAACCACCGGTTTAGCCGGTGGTTTATTATTTAACTCAGAGCTACATCCAGTGCCATCATCACTGTAAAGCCGAAGGCAAACAGTATAACTCCTATATTTGAATGTTCTCCCTCACTCATTTCAGGGATTAGTTCCTCTACTACAACATATATCATAGCACCTGCAGCAAAGCTTAGAAGATAGGGCATAACGGGGATAAAAATCTTTGATGCACCAAGCATTATAAAGGCTGCGACAGGTTCAACAGCACCGGAGAGTACACCGTAGAATAATGCTTTCATCTTGCTATTCCCCTCAGCATGAAGCGGCATAGAGATAATTGCCCCCTCCGGCAAGTTTTGAATGGCAATACCAAGAGAGAGAGCAAGAGCTGCTCCTGCGGATATGCCGATATTGCCGTTTAAGAATCCGGCATATACTATTCCAACTGCCATTCCTTCTGGGATATTATGAAGTGTAACTGCAAGCACCATCATAGTAGTTCTTGCAAGCTTGCTTTTTCTGCCCTCTGCTTTGCTTGTATACATATGCAAATGAGGAATAATATGGTCAAGGCTGAGTAAAAATAAAGTTCCTAACCAAAAGCCGATAAAAGCGGGAAGAAAGCTCAGTCTCCCGGCACCGGACTTCTCCATCTGTTCAATAGCCGGTATTATAAGACTCCATACAGATGCTGCCACCATAACACCTGCCGCAAAGCCGGTTAAAGCTCTTTGTACAGTTCTGCTGAGTCCTTTATTCATAAAAAATACACATGCCGCACCCTAAATATTTAAATTTAATATTTTTTATAAGCAACAGTTTATGTACTGTGTATCTAAAAAAACTACCTGAACTGTAATTATTTATAATAGCTTATCTCATTTACAATTCTAAATCCAAGCTCTGCATAAATCTTATATGCGGGGGTATTTTCAAGAAGAAGCTGCAAATGTATCTTTGATTTGCCAAGAGCTTTTAAAAAATCAAGTATTGCCTTCATTGAAAGTTTGCCAAGCCCTCTGTTTCGATATTCTTCATAGATAATAAAATTATGAAAATAGATATCATCTGCATCACTACTGAATTTATCAAAACAGAATGAGCCTATTTCATCTTCCTTATAGTATATATAAAAAACATCATCCTCTTTTAAAATTTCGATATAAGGGTGTTTTTCCGATTTATATGTATACAGGTCAAGTACCATCATAGTTTCTGTACAATCATAGATAAGAGAAAGTTTTTTTGCTGTTTCTACCGCCGGAGGATACTTTCTTTCACAAAGAAATGAGATTTCAATATCGGATGGCAAATCGTCATCAATATAGCTTAAAAGCGACTTGAAATAACCTTTTTTCCTATAGTCAATATCAGTATAGGCTATTGCCTCATAAATATCCGAATCTATTTCAAACAATGCCAAAACCGACATCAGTTTTTCATTGTCATAGCATAAATAATATATGCAACACTCATCTTCAAAATCAAAATAAAGGGGGAGGGCTCTTTCTTTATTTTGTTTTTCTACTATAAAATTTATTTGATTTATTATATCTTGTGAGGGTATACTAACTTTTATTATATTCATTATAATCTCCGATTCTGCATTTATTGAAATAATGCGGGTATATGTGTTATACTTTTAAAAACATAATTATGCCCAAATGGCAATAGGAGAAAATATGATTGCAAAACTTATTGAAAAAATCAAGCAAACAAATGCCCCTATATGTGTAGGATTGGATCCGCTTATTTCACATATTCCTGATTATATATTAGAAGAAAAAATAAAGAAATACGGAAAAACAACAAAAGCCATAGGAGAGGCTTTCTATGATTTTAATAAAGAGATAATTGATAAGACCTATGATTTGATACCGGCCGTAAAGCCTCAGATAGCTATGTATGAGGAGTTTGGTATAGAGGGAATGATATCTTACCAAAAAACCGTGGAATACGCCAAAGAAAAAGGACTTTTGGTAATAGGTGATGCAAAAAGAGGAGATATAGGCTCCACATCCCTTTCCTATGCAAAGGCACATATAGGTGTAAGCGAAATATTGGGAGAAAAGGTTATAGGCTTTGATACGGATTTTGTAACGGTAAACCCATATCTCGGTACAGATGGTGTAAAACCTTTTATAGATGTATGTAACAGTGAGAACAAGGGCATATTTGTACTTGTAAAAACGTCAAACCCTTCAAGCGGAGAGTTTCAGGATCAGCTTATAGACGGCACACCTTTATACGAACTTGTAGCTAAAAAGACCTGCGAGTGGGGAGCTATGAGTATGGATGGAAATTATTCAAATGTAGGTGCTGTAGTAGGTGCGACCTATCCGAAGATGAGTGCCATACTCAGAGAAAAAATGCCGAATACATTCTTTTTGGTACCGGGATACGGTGCTCAGGGAGGAACAGCCGAGGATTTAAAGCCTTGCTTTAATACAGACGGTCTGGGTGCTATAGTAAACTCTTCCAGAGGAATAATAGCGGCATATAAGCAGGATAAGTATGCTTCACTTGAGTTTGGAGAGGCTTCAAGAGCTGCGGTAAAAGATATGATAACAGATATAAACAGGGTTTTATAAAGAGAGAAAAATGACGAAGATAATGGACAATGGGAAGGTGCTTTCCCAGGACAGGCTAAGCAAAGATATTTATTCAATCTGGATAAAGACAGATATGGCAAAGGATGCAAGGGCGGGACAATTTGTAAATGTATATACATCAAATCCTTCAAAGCTTTTGCCAAGACCGATAAGTATATGTGAGATAGGCGGGGATTCTATCAGACTTGTATACAGGGTTACGGGAGAGGACACGGGAACAAAGGAGTTTTCAGGTTTAAAAGCAGGTGATGATATAAAGCTTCTTGGAACTCTGGGAAACGGATTTCCCATTGATTCAAAATCTACCATTCTTATAGGTGGAGGTATAGGAATACCGCCTATGCTTGAAACTGCAAAGCAGGTAGAGGGTGGAAGAATAATTGTTCTGGGATTTAGAGACAGTGACACCTTTCTTGTGGATGAAATTGAAAGCTATGGAAAGGTTTATATTGCTACAGAGGATGGAAGTATCGGTACAAAGGGCAATGTTTTGGACGCTATAAGGGAGAACAATATCAGTGCAAAGCGAATACTTGCCTGCGGACCTACACCTATGTTAAGAGCGATAAAAAAATATGCCGTGGAAAATAATATAGAATGTTTCCTGTCATTGGAAGAAAAGATGGCATGCGGAATAGGTGCATGCCTTGCCTGCACCTGTAAATCAAGTAAGGTGGACAGTCATTCCAAGGTGAAAAATAAAAGGATTTGCAGTGAAGGACCGGTATTTAATGCCCTAGAGGTGGAACTATGATAAATACAAAAGTAAAAATAGCAGGTGTGGAGTTTAAAAACCCCGTTACAGTTGCCAGCGGAACCTTTGGGCATGGAGAGGAATTTGCGGAACTTGTAGATATAAACAGACTTGGAGCGGTTACTACAAAGGGAGTTGCCAATATTCCATGGGAGGGAAATCCTACGCCTAGAATTGCTGAAACTTATGGCGGTATGTTAAATGCTATCGGTCTTCAAAATCCAGGAGTTGATACTTTTATTGAAAGAGATTTAAAATTTCTAAAAGAAAAGGATACAAAAATAATAGTAAATGTATGCGGCAGAAGTATCTCAGATTATGTAGAAACAGTTGAAAGACTTTCCGATGAAGATGTGGATATGTTTGAAATAAATATATCATGTCCGAATGTTTCACATGGAGGTATCGCCTTCGGTACAAATGTTGACAGTGTAAAAGAGATTACAAGTCAGATAAAGGCTCATTCAAAAAAGCCTATTATTATGAAACTCTCTCCAAATGTTACAGATATTACCGAGATTGCAAAGGGTGCGGAGGCTGCCGGAGCGGATGCGCTTTCTCTTATAAATACTATCACAGGCATGAAGATTGATATAAATAAAAGATGCTTTGCAATAGCCAATAAAACAGGTGGAATGTCAGGTCCTGCTATAAAGCCCATTGCACTTAGAATGGTATATCAGGTCGCAAATGCCGTGAAGCTTCCGATAATAGGAATGGGAGGCATATCCACACCTGAGGATGCTATAGAGTTTTTACTTGCCGGTGCAAATATGGTAAGTGTCGGAACAGCTAATTTTATAAATCCCAATGCAAGTATTTTAGTAGCTGAGGGAATTGAGAAGTATCTTGATAATAACGGTTTTAAAGATGTAAATGAGATTATAGGACTGGTAAAATAGTACGGATGAATGGAGATTGTATGGAGAACTACAAAAAAGAATTTATTGATTTTATGATAGAATGTGAAGTACTTAAATTCGGAGATTTTGTAACAAAGAGCGGAAGAAAGACACCGTTTTTTGTAAATACGGGATTTTACAGAAGTGGCTCTCAGCTTAGTAAGCTTGGAAAATACTATGCCAAGGCTATAAGAGGCGCTTTCGGAGATAAGTTTGATATACTTTTCGGACCGGCATACAAGGGTATTCCACTCAGTGTGGCAACTTCAATGGCACTTAGTGAGGATGGTGTAGATGTAAAATATTGTTCAAACAGAAAAGAAGTAAAGGACCACGGTGATACAGGAATTTTGCTCGGCTCACCTATAAAGGATGGAGATAAGATAGTAATAATAGAGGATGTGACCACAGCAGGAACATCTATAGAGGAGACTTTGCCGATTATAAAAGCGCAGGGAAATGTAGATGTACTCGGGCTTGTGGTAAGTGTTGACAGATGTGAGAGAGGTCAGGGAGAGAAGTCTGCACTTGTAGAGATAAGTGAGAAATATGGAATAAAGACCACCGCAATTGTTACTATGAATGAGGTGGTTGATTATCTGTATAATAAAGAGATAGACGGCAAGATAATAATTGATGATAAATTAAAGGCTGCTATTGATGATTATTATAAGATTTATGGAGTAAAATAGGCTAAATCAACAGGAGGAAAGATGGAAAAGACATATAAACTGATGAAGACATCAGGTGGTGCAGGTATTGCAATCGGGATAATAATGATTGTTGTAGGTGTAACTACCGGCATTATTTCCATTATAAATGGTGCAAGATTGCTTATCGGAAAAAACAATATAGAGTTTTGATATGAATAAACTTGGAACTAAGTTTAGATTCATAGGTATAATTTTATTTATAATATATCTTTTGATTTTATGCTATCTGCTGTTTTTTGCCGAGGCTTTCGGCAGAGGAATGGCGGTGGAAGTACATGGATACAATACTATACCTTTTGTTGAGATTAAAAGATATATCAATAATTTTGATAGACTTGGTATGATAACGGTTTTAAATCTGGGTGGCAATATACTTGCTTTTATGCCCTTCGGATTTTTCAGACCGATAATTGGCAGAAGAAAAAATAAGTTTTTTCAGAACTTTATTTCAGGGCTGTTTGTTTTCATGCATGGTGGAGGTAATACAGCTTTTGACAAATGTAGGAAGTTTTGATGTGGATGATATTATACTAAATACATTCGGAGTTTTTCTCGGTTATATTATTTTTATTCTGTGTAAATCTATCATATGGAGACAGGAATGATTTTTTTTAAGAAGAAGAGACTAGGAATACCATATAGAAGAGAAGAGAATATTTTAGATTCGGATATATTCTTACCGGCAGAGGACAGGGCAAAGTTTGCTACCAGCAGAGAAGATATGGTCGATTATATGAGGAGACCTTTTGCAAGGGATGCTAAGTTTGCACTGCTTTTGGATATAATTTCCGTGGTTCTTTTGGTTATTGCAGTAAGAAGAGTAATAGAGAATCAAGGGGCGCCGAGTACTCAAATATCGGCTTTTGCACTATGCTCATTTCTCTTTGCTGCTACAGGCTTTTGTTATTCAATAAAATCTTTTAAACAGGGAACTGCCAGAAAATCTCTTTCGGTGGTTACAACAATACTTGGAGGAATTTTGTTTTTACTATGGTTTATGATATTTATTCTTGGAATAAAGAGCTGATAGTGGAGAGAATAAATCTGGCAATGGATAGAATATCTCAAATTAAAACGGAAAGAGATATTAGATTTAAGGATTTTTTCTCGGCTCTGTCAGACTTTTTAGAGAAAGTAAATGATTTCAGATTAAAAAAGGAAAAAGGAGATTTTTATAATCAAAGCTTTGAGGAGCTGGCGGCTTTTCAGGATAAGCTGTACTATGATCTAAAGGAAGAAAATTATAAAAATTCAGTGTATGATCCTGATTTTTTGGAGAAAATATGTGAAAAGGAATTTATTTCACCTTTTTTAAGCCTTTCATTTGAAATCAGAGCAGCCCTTATAACAGTAGTTGAGGGTGATTTGGAGGGATTTGTAAATATTCTTGAGCTGTTTTTACAGGTGTATGGAATATGCCTTGAAGGCGGGGATGCAAAGGAAGTTACGGATGCAATATACTGGTATGCATCAGACTATCTGGATATTACTGCAAGAAAAAAAATTATAGAAAGTTTTACCCCCTCTAACAGATTTTTTTATAATATAATAATGAATGATGATTTATCTGATCTAAGATATCTTTTTAAATTCGGAGAATATATCGGCTCAAATGAGATAAAAACAGCAGAATACTTAAATTCGCTCGATAAGGAAACTGTCAGACTATGTGCCAAGACTTTTGTGGATGGATATAGGGATGGTTTTTTTGCAATGCAAAAGGATATATCAAAAAGGAGTATTGTATCCTTGATATATCATATAGGTTTTGAGAGAATAGTTAAGGAAGCGATTATTTTATTTGAAGATATGGGCTTTGAGGTTATACTTGACAGAAAAGCATACAGACTTGCCGATATATCACATGTCAGAAACAGGGGGATTTGCAGTGACGGTGTAAACAGACAGTTTATCTATGATCATAAATATGATATGAATATCTTTACAAAAAAAGCATATCTGGACAGGAAGTTTGAAATCAGTAAGCAGACTTTTGAAGAAATCAAAGATAATATGGCAAAATATGGCGGTCCGACTCTTATGGAATCCTTTGGAGAAACTGAGTTTCTACCTATAAAAAAGCCTTCTGCCAATGCTTTTGCAGAAAAGCAAAACAGTCTGATGAATAATTACAGAAATGAAATGATGCTTTTACAGGACGAGTATATTGATACTTCAGGTACTGCATTTTGTATAATAGCATGGCCGCTTCCAAGCATTGCAAAGGATGAAAGTATTTATCCCGATATTTTTGATGATATAATAAAAATAAATACATTGGATGCTGATAAATACAGGAAAGCACAGCAAAAAATTATAGATGCACTTGATAGGGCAAGTACAGTAAGAATAATTGGTGGAAAGGGAAATAAAACAGACCTTACCATAAAGCTTCATGAACTTAAGAATCCTGAAAAAGAAACTAATTTTGAAAACTGCGTGGCAGATGTAAATATTCCTGTGGGTGAAGTATTTACATCACCGGTACTTAAAGGAACTGAGGGAGAACTCTTTGTAAAGGATGTTTTTTTGGCAGGCTATAGTTTAAAAAATCTCTCAATCTCAGTAAAGGATGGAATGATAGAGGATTATACTTGCGAGAATTTTGACAATAGGGATGACAATAGAAGACTTGTAGAGGATTCGATTTTAAAGGGACATAAATCTTTGCCGATGGGAGAATTTGCAATAGGTACTAATGTGATTGCCTACAATGTGGCAAAGAAGTATAATATTTTTGAGAAGATGCCTATTTTGATAGCTGAAAAGATGGGACCGCATTTTGCTTTTGGCGATACCTGCTATTCTCATGATGAGGAGAGTGTTACATATAATCCTGACGGCAAGGCTATCATTGCAAGAGATAATGAATGTTCTATAAAAAGGAAAACCGATATTAAAAAGGCATATTTTAATTGTCATACAGATATTACAATACCATTGGTTGAGCTTGGCGATATTTATACCAATGAGCCTGACGGAACAAATACATATATTATAAAGGATGGAAAATTTGTACTTGAGGGAAGCGAAGTACTAAATGAATAAGTTTGTTTAATAAAGCAACAAATGTTGTAATATTTCCCGGTTGGCTTAAAATAAATATATAAATATTATATTTGTATGAGTATAATTGGTAATGATTGACAGGGTAGTGTGGATTTGCTAGACTAATGAGAAAAAAGTAATAGAAATGGCATTGAAGTGGCAGTTTTAGTCAATGTATATCCGGAAAAGGAGAAAGATAGTGGCAAGGATCATAGGTGAGGGCATCACATTTGATGATGTCCTATTGCAACCGGCATATTCAGAGGTTATAGGAAATCAAATTGACATTTCTACATATTTGACAAAGAATATTAAATTAAATATTCCTTTGATGAGTGCGGGAATGGATACGGTTACCGAGCATAGAATGGCTATAGCTATGGCAAGGCAGGGAGGCATCGGAATTATTCATAAAAATATGAGTATAGAGGAACAAGCTGAGGAGGTAGATAAGGTAAAGCGTTCTGAAAACGGAGTTATTACCGATCCTTTCTATTTATCGCCTGAACATACTTTATCGGATGCCAATGAATTGATGTCAAAGTACAGAATCTCCGGAGTTCCCATAACTGAGGGTAAAAAACTGGTAGGTATTATTACCAACAGAGATTTAAAATTTGAAGAAGATTTTACAAAAAAGATAGCGGAGTGTATGACAAAGGAGCATCTGGTAACTGCACTCGAAGGCACTACTTTGGATGAAGCCAAGAAAATACTTGCACGTGCCCGTGTGGAAAAACTGCCGATAGTGGATAAAAACGGCAATTTAAAGGGGCTTATCACTATCAAGGATATAGAAAAACAGATCAAATATCCAAGCTCAGCCAAGGACTCTTACGGAAGACTTCTTTGCGGTGCGGCACTGGGAATTACAGCAAATGTACTTGAAAGATGTGAGGCTTTGGTAAAAGTAAAGGTGGATGTTGTAGTACTCGATTCGGCTCATGGACATTCAAAGAATGTAATTGAGTGTATAAAGGCTATAAAAAAGAAATATCCGGATTTGCCGGTAATAGCCGGAAATGTGGCAACGGGTGAGGCTACAAAGGCTCTTATAGAAGCCGGTGCCGACTGTGTAAAGGTGGGAATAGGTCCGGGCTCAATATGTACGACCAGAGTGGTTGCAGGTATAGGTGTACCGCAGATAAGTGCAATTATGAGCTGCTATGCCGTAGCTAAGGAATATAATATACCTATAATAGCTGATGGCGGAATCAAATTCTCGGGAGATATTACCAAGGCATTGGCTGCAGGCGGAAATGTATGTATGATGGGTTCGCTTTTTGCGGGCTGTGATGAGTCACCGGGAGATTATGAGCTCTATCAAGGCAGAAAATATAAGGTTTATCGAGGTATGGGTTCACTTGCGGCTATGGAAAAGGGCAGTAAGGACAGATATTTCCAAAGTGATGCCAAAAAGCTTGTGCCTGAAGGTGTTGAGGGTAGAGTGGCATATAAGGGATTTGTAGAGGATACGGTTTTTCAGCTTTTGGGCGGACTCAGATCAGGTATGGGATATTGCGGTGCAAAGGATATTAAAACACTTCAGGAAAGTGCACAGTTTATTAAGATAAGTGCGGCATCTTTGAAGGAAAGTCATCCTCATGATATACATATTACAAAAGAGGCACCGAACTATTCATCAGAGGAATAAGACAAATAGAATTTTAGGGGGTTATTTATTATGGATGCAACATTAGTGGTTATGGCGGCAGGTATAGGTTCAAGATTTGGCGGCGGCATAAAGCAGCTGGCTCCGGTCGGACCAAATGGCGAGATTATTATGGATTATTCCATATATGATGCAAAAGAAGCCGGTTTTAATAAAGTGGTTTTTATTATTCGCCATGATCTGGAAAAGGATTTTAAAGAAATTATAGGAGACAGAGTAAAGAAATATATAGATGTAGAGTACGCATATCAGGAACTTGACAATCTTCCTTCGGGATTTGAATGTCCTAAGGAGAGAAAAAAGCCATGGGGTACCGGACAGGCATTACTTTCTGTAAAAGGGATTGTAAACGAGCCTTTCGTGGTAATAAATGCAGATGATTACTATGGAAAAGAAGGTTTTAAGATAATATACGACTACATGGCAAATAAAATGGATAAGGACAGCAAAAAGCTTGATCTTTGCATGGCAGGATTTGTATTAAAGAACACACTCTCCGATAATGGAGGAGTTACAAGAGGTGTATGTAAGGCGGATGCAAATAATAAACTGGCTGATGTAAAAGAGACCTTTGAAATTGAATTAAAGGACGGTGTTTTAAATGCCGTAGATGAAAACGGAAATAAAAGGGATATAAGTCTTGATGATATCGTATCTATGAATATGTGGGGACTTACACCTGAATTCCTGGATATTTTGGAGGCGAATTTCCCGAAATTCCTTGAGAATATGTCAAATGAGCTAAAGAGCGAATATTTATTGCCTTCAGTAATAGATGAAGCTATTAAGTCAGGAAAGATAAGTGTTGAAGTATTAAAGAGCCATGACAAGTGGTTTGGAGTAACATATAAAGAAGACAAGGATATTGTTGTCAATTCAATAAGAGCCTTGGTAGATAATGGAGTTTATCCTGATAAAATTTTTAAT
This sequence comes from Lachnospiraceae oral taxon 107 str. F0167, assembly GCA_000209465.1. GTDB lineage: Bacteria > Bacillota > Clostridia > Lachnospirales > Lachnospiraceae > Lachnoanaerobaculum. Next base: position 28,789 of record GL890591.1, read on the forward strand.
TAAGAGGAGTTTATGACAAAGCTTAGAACATTGATAGTGGGGCATAAGAACCCGGATACAGATTCAATCTGTGCGGCTATAAGTTATGCCGATCTAAAGTCAAAAACTGAAGAGGGAGAGTTTTCACCGAGGCGTGCCGGAGAGATCAATGAGGAAACCAAATTTGTATTGAACTACTTCAAGGTTAAACCGCCTAAGCTTACCGAAAGTGTTAAAACCCAAGTAAAAGACATTGAAATAAAACATACCAAGGGTGTAGATAAAAATATATCCTTTAAAAAGGCGTGGTCACTTATGCAGGAGCTTGATGTAGTGACCTTGCCGACAGTAAACAGCGAAGGTAACCTGGAAGGAATTATATCCATCAGTGATATTGCAAACTCATATATGAATATATATGACAGCAGAATACTTGCAAAAGCCAATACAAGATATTCAAATATTTTGGAAACTCTTGAGGGCTCTTTGGTGGTAGGAAATGATAAAGCCTATTTTAATGAAGGCAAGGTTGTAGTGGCGGCTGCAAATCCCGATATGATGGAGTTTTATATCGAAAAGGATGATCTTGTAATTCTTGGAAACAGATATGAGATGCAGCTTTGTGCTATAGAGATGGGAGCGGCATGTATCATAGTATGCGAGGGTGCGGGTGCGTCTATAACCATTCAAAAACTGGCAAAGGAGCATGGTACTACCATTATCACAACAGCCTATGATACATTTACCGTTGCAAGACTTATAAATCAGTCCATGCCTATAAATTACTTTATGAAAACTGAGAATCTTATAACATTTGAAAATGAGGATTATTTGGATGAAATAAAGGAAGTCATGGCAAATGTCAGACATAGAGATTTTCCGATACTTGATAAAAACGGAAAGTATCTTGGAATGTTTTCAAGAAGAAATCTTCTCGGTGCAAAGGGCAAGAGAGTTATAATGGTGGATCACAATGAAAAAAGCCAGGCAGTCGATGGAATAGAGCATGCAAATGTACTGGAAATAATAGACCACCACAGACTTGGAACGGTGGAAACAATAGGGCCGGTTTATTTTAGAAATCAGCCTCTTGGATGTACCTCCACCATTATATATCAAATGTATCATGAAAAAGGCGTGGAGATTCCGAAGCATATTGCGGGACTTATGTGTTCAGCCATTATATCCGATACATTACTTTTCAGATCTCCGACATGTACGGAGGTGGATAAGGCTGCAGGTCTTGATCTTGCAAGGATAGCCGGTATTGATATAGAAAAATATGCAAATCAGATGTTTGCTTCAGCAAGCAATCTGAACGGAAAAACCGATGAACAGATTTTCCATCAGGATTATAAGAAATTCACACTCGGACAAATCAGTATAGGTATAGGACAGATAAGCTCTTTAAATGAGGAAGAGCTTGACGGTATTGAAAGCAGATTGCTGCCGTTCCTTACAAAGCTTCATGAAGAGAGTGAAGAAGATATGATGTTCTTTATGCTGACAAATATATTGGAGCAATCAACAAGACTTATATGTGTAGGTGCAGGAGCTATGGCTCTTGTGGTGAAATCCTTTAGAATAGATGAAGCGGCATATGATATCAATGATGTAGGAGTCATTAAATTAGCTTCCGTGGTATCAAGAAAAAAACAGCTTGTACCAAGTCTTATGATAGGAATACAGATGTAGGAGAGATATGGGAAAGAAGTCTAATATTACATTGATAGGTATGCCTGCATCCGGTAAGTCATCAGTAGGAGTGGTTCTGGCAAAAAGACTTGGAAAGAAATTTGTAGATACAGATATAGTTATCCAGGAAAAATATGGAAAGCTTTTAAAAGAGCTTATAGAAGAACATGGAGATGACGGATTTAGAGAGATTGAGGATGAGGTAAATGCCACAATTGATGTAAGTAACAGTATAATATCTCCCGGAGGAAGTGTGGTATATGGCGAAAGGGCTATGAAACATCTGAAAGAAATAAGTGTTGTCATATATCTGGAACTTTCATATACCGCAATCAAATCAAGGCTTGGAGACTTGAGAGAGAGAGGGATTACATTAAAGGACGGACAGACTTTAAAGGATTTGTACTTGGAAAGAACTCCATTGTATAAAAAATATGCCGATATAACAATCAATGAAATGAAAAAATCCTTGTCAAAGACCATTGATGAAATCTGTGAAAGTCTTGGTGAAAAGCCGAGGAAAAAAAGAAATTTCAAAAGCAGAAAAATCAAAAAAGAAAAAGACGGCAAGGAAAAGTCTAAAAACAGTCAAAAAAATTATAAAGACAATAAAAATAATGTTCAAAGAAAAAGTGTAAAGAAATATTTTAAGAAAAATGAGAATTGATTTTAAACCCGGGAATATGCTGTATCCCGTACCTGTGGTAATGGTAAGCTGTGCAGACAGTGAGGGGAGAAGTGATATAGTAACAGTGGCATGGACAGGTACTATTTGTACAAATCCTCCCATGGTATATATTTCTCTTAGACCAAGCAGGTATTCATATGATATAATAAAAAAATCAGGTGAGTTTGTTATAAATCTTACCAATGAAAGATTGGCAAAAATAGCAGATGAATGCGGTGTAAAATCAGGCAGAGATGTTGATAAATGGAAATTATTAAAGATAGAGCAGTTGCCATCAAAGGTGGTAGCTGCTTCATCTATTAAAGAAAGTCCGGTCTGTATAGAATGTAAAGTCGAAAATATTCTCGAACTTGGTTCACATCATATGTTTACTGCGAAGGTAGTTGCTGTAAATGTGGACGCAAAATATATGGATGAAAAAAACAAATTTGACCTGACGAAAGCCGACATGGTAGTATATAATCATGGAGAGTATATTGGATTGTCAAAAGTGCTGGGTACCTTCGGGTACAGTGTAAAAAAGAAGAAAAGAAAGTAATCTGGGAGGCATCTTGTGAAAGAGATGAATTTTAATGAGCTGAAACATATATATTTTTGCGGTATAGGTGGCATCAGCATGAGTGGACTTGCAAGAGTACTTTTAGAAAAGGGCTTTAAGATAAGTGGCTCGGATACAAAAGCAAGTAATATAACAAAGGATTTGGAGGAGAGGGGAGTAAATATATTTAACTCCCAACAGGAGTCCAATATAAAGGATGATATAGATTTATTTGTATATACGGCAGCCGTACATGAGGACAATCCCGAGTTTATAAAGGCAAAGGGAAAAAATATTCCTATAATGACAAGGGCAGAGCTTCTTGGATATGTGATGTCAAAATTTAAGGAAAGTATTGCTATAAGCGGTACTCACGGAAAGACTACCACAACTTCCATGCTGTCATATATTTTATTGGATTCAGGTCAGGACCCTACAATATCTGTAGGCGGAGTATTAAAGAAAATAAAGGGAAATATTCATATAGGAAGCGGAGATGTTTTTGTTACCGAAGCATGTGAATATACCAATAGTTTTTTATCATTAAACCCGACAATAGGTGTTATATTAAATATTGAAGAGGATCATCTGGACTTCTTTAAAGATATTGATGAAATCAGGAACTCTTTTAAGAAATTTGTAACAAATACAAGCGATGAGGGTTGTATAATAATAAATGATAAAATTGAAAATAATGAGGAAATCACAGAGAATTTCAAAGGCAAAGTAGTAAGATATGGAAGTGAAAATTCTGATTGTTTTGTTAATAATATAAGATATGATGAATTAGGATATCCTACATTTGATCTTATTTATAAGGGAAGTACATATAAGGATGTTAAGCTTTGTGTAGGTGGAAATCACAATATAGACAATGCTTTGGCATCTATTTGTGTTGCTTTTGAGCTTGGTGTGGGTATAGAAGATATAAAGAATGGACTTTTGGAGTTTTCGGGAGCCGACAGAAGATTTGAGATAAAGGGCAAAATGGGAAATATCACTATAGTAGATGATTATGCACATCATCCGAGTGAGATTGCCGCCACTTTAAATATTGCAAAGAGATATCCGCATAAGAGGCTTGTAATTGCTTTTCAACCACATACTTTTACCAGAACGAAGGCTTTTTTTGAGGAGTTTGCCGATGTTTTAAAAGATGTGGATAATTGTATTATAGCTAAAATCTATCCGGCAAGAGAAACGGATGATTTAGGAATGAGTGCCAAACTTTTATCTGAGAGGATAAATTCGCTGGGAGGCAATTCAAGGGATTTTGATACCTTTGATGAAATTGAAAATTATCTTTTGGAAAACTTATGTGATGGAGATTTGTTTATCACAATGGGTGCAGGTGACATCGTAAGAGTCGGTGAGGTTTTACTTGGAGAATAGAGAATATTCCAAGCTGTATAATAAATATGTATTATAAATTTAATACAAAGGGAGAGCTATGAAGTACGAATTTTTAAAGGCGGATATAACAAGCATTGTAAGTTTGCCATCAGAATTTATAGATAAATATATGCTAAAGGCAAATGGTGATTATATAAAGGTATACCTTTTTATGCTAAGAAATGCCGGTAGATTGATAAATCCTGAAATCATAGCGGATGCCCTTGAACTTACAATAAAGGATGTAGAGAGAGCCATAACATATTGGTGCAAGAGTGGTATACTTATAGAAAAAGAGGAAAATATCGCAAAGATTGGAAGCGGAGATGATTTTGAGGAAATACTGCTTACAAAGAATCTGCCTACAAAAGAGGAACTGGAAGAGGCAAGGCGTATCTTAAATGCCGCAAATGAACTGTATAAGAGAAAAGAAAATCAGGAAAATATAATGGCTGAGGCAAATACAGCTAAAGAAGATATAAAAGAACAGGCGGAAATACCTGATAAAAATTCGGATGAAAATACAAATCAGACAGATGGAGAAACACAGGCTGAACCGAAAGACCAAATGAGGGAAGAGGAAGTAAAGGAAGAAAAGCCGAAGCTTCCTGACAGAAGTTTGGTGGATTTGCCAAAGCTTAAAGGTGATGAGGATTTCCAGGAACTGGTATTTTGTGTGCAGACATATATTGAAAAAATATTTACACCTACAGATACGGAAAAGCTTGCATATTTATATGATGTTGTGGGAATGTCAAAGGATTTGCTCGAATATATAGCAGAGTTATCCGTTCAAAAGGGCAAGAAGAATATAAACTATATCGAAAGAGTTGCTCTGTCATTACATGAAAAGGGTATTACCACAGTGGAGGCTGCCAAAGAGGACAATATAAAATTTTATAATGAAAATAAAGCGGTATTAAAGGCTTTTGGAATTTATGACAGGGTATTGGCACCTGTAGAGTCAAGATATGTAAAAAAATGGTTTGATGAATTCGGATTCAGCACAGAGATAGTTGTGGAGGCTATAAGTAGAACTGTCTTAAACACTTCTTCACAGAGCTTTTCCTATGCCGACGGAATACTTACAAGATGGCATAATAATAATGTCCGCACTGTTTCAGATATAAAAGCACAGGATGAAAAGCATGATGAGAGAGTAAAGAATGCCCCAAAACCTGCAAATACTTCGTCTAAATCAAAGTTCAATAATTTTGAACAGAGAAATGACAGTATTGAATCCGATATGCAGAACAAGTTTTTAAATGAGCTGAACAAAATGTAGTTTAGCTTAAAGGAGATATATGGCTATAAATAATTCCTCATATAATGAAATAATGAGAGAATATGAAAATATAAGAGCAAATAACAGGGCTGCACAGGTAAGAAGAATTGAAGAGGTATATAAAAAGATACCGCAGATGAAGGATTTGAATAATTCGACCGGCAGTATGGCGGTATCCAGATATAAGGAGAGTTTAAAATCGGGTAAAATATCAATGCCTGATTTAAAAAATGATATTGATAAGATAAAAAAAGATAAAGAAAAACTTTTACTGGATGCGGGATTTCCAAAAGACTATATGGAGATAAGCTATAATTGTGAGGATTGCAGGGATACAGGATATATCGAGGGGAAGAAATGCCATTGTCTGCAAGCAAGGATAAGAAAGCTCTTATATGCGCAGTCAAATTTGGAAAATATATTAAATAAAGAAAATTTTGAGAATTTTTCATTTGATTATTATGATAATAAAAATATTCTTGCAGGTCAAAATATGACAAATGCCTCATATATGGAAGGCGTTAAAAAATTCTGCGAGAGATTTGCCGATAAATATTTTAAGCAAAACAGAGCTGAAAATGACATAGCTTTGGACTCGGGTGAGGAAAATGACAGAAAAAATATTATATTTAGCGGAAATACAGGAGTTGGAAAGACTTATCTTAGCAATTGTATTGCAAAGGTTGCACTTGACAGATATTACTCCGTAATATATCTCAGTGCGAAGGAACTTTTTGAAGTATTGGTAAAGGTAAAAATGGAAAAGAGCGAAGAGCAAAAATATCTGCTTCTTCTTGACGGTATTTATGAAAGTGATATGCTTATAATTGATGATTTAGGAACGGAACTTTCCAATCACTTTACAACTACCGAATTTTTCCATATAATAAACCGTAGGATAAATAATGAAAAATCCACTATAATATCGACCAATCTCAGCCTGGATGAAATGAGGGATATATATAGTGAAAGGGTTACTTCCCGTATAAGAAAGAGCTTTATTTATATAAGATTGTTTGGCAATGATATCAGAGCAAGGCTTTAATGGAGGAAATATGCTGTACGAAGATAAAAAAATTGATTCTATTCCTGTAGGTCCGCTGGGGCTAATACCTCTTAGAGGAATGGAGGAATTTACAAAGAAGGTAAACGATTACCTTGTAGAGTGGCGTAGAGAAAGAGAAAACGAGCATAAGGATACGCTTTTATTTTCAGAATACGAAAAAGATGATTATATTGTAAAGGCCAATATTTCAAGATTCGGTTCTGGTGAAGCCAAGGGTACTATAGAAGAGTCTGTAAGAGGTGATGATTTATATTTGCTTGTAGATGTTTGTAATTATTCTATGACTTATTCACTGTCAGGTAAGATAAATCATATGTCACCGGATGATCATTTCCAGGATTTAAAAAGAATCATTGCCGCTATAGCAGGAAAGGCAAGAAGGATAAATGTTATAATGCCTTTCTTATATGAAAGTCGTCAGCATAAAAAGACCGGAAGAGAGTCGCTTGACTGTGCATTGGCATTACAGGAACTTACAAATATGGGGGTTGACAATATAATTACATTTGACGCCCATGACCCGAGAGTACAAAATGCCATACCGCTAAAGGGATTTGAAACGGTACAGCCGATTTATCAATACACAAAGGGACTTTTAAAACATTTCCCGGATTTGCAGGTTGACTCGGATCATATGATGATTATTTCACCGGATGAAGGCGGCATGAGAAGAGCTATATATTTTGCAAATATGTTAAAGCTTGATGTAGGTATGTTCTACAAAAGAAGAGATTATACCAAAGTGGTTGACGGAAGAAATCCTATTATAGCACATGAGTTTTTAGGCTCGGATGTGGAAGGAAAGGATTTGGTAATCATTGATGATATGATATCATCAGGAGAGAGTGTACAGGAAGTTGCCAAGGAATTAAAAAAGAGGAAAGCAAGAAGAGTATTTGTATGTGCAACTTTCGGATTGTTTACAAACGGTTTTGCAAAGTTTGATAAATATTATGAGAACGGCATTATAGACGGTATATTTACTACAAATCTTGTATATCAATCACCGAACCTGCTTAGTAAACCTTATTACTATAATGTTGAAATGAGTAAATATGTGGCACTTATCATAGATAATTTAAATCATGATTCTACTATAAGCGGTCTTTTGACTCCTACAAACAGAATCAATACTTTGCTCGATAAGGTAAGAAATAAAAAATAAATATAAGGTTTTGGATTATGAGAATAGTGATATGTGATGATAATCCAATAGAACGAAACAGTTTATTAGAGGTCACTACGGATATATCAAATTCCGAGGGATATGATACGGAATTTGAGGTGTTTGAAAATGCCAAGCAGATGTTATTTGAAGTGGAAGATAAATTAGAACTTATTGATGTGATGCTTTTGGATATAAATATGCCGGAAATGGACGGAATGGAGGCAGCATCAAAACTTCGTTCAAATGGATATATTGGTGAGATAGTATTTACTACAGTATCTAAAAACCATATGCTTGGGGCATTTGATGTCAGGGCTTTCAATTACATTGTAAAGGGCGAGACCGATGGTGCCAAGACTGTGAAGATAATAAAGGATGTATTGGAAATTGCATCTGAAAAGTCTAAGGAGTATATGCTGTTTACCGGTATTGGAGAATATAGAAATATCGCAATCAATGACATAAAATATTTTGAAGTTAGAGGTAAAATAATAACCGTATACTATGGCAGTAAAAGCTTTGAGTTTATTTCAACAATTGGAAAACTTGAAAACTTGCTGTTTACAAAAGGTTTTTTAAGAGTGCATAGGTCATTTTTGGTTTCATTGCAGTATATAAAAACATTTACTTATGAGGAAATAACTTTAATTGATCATACAGTTATTTCAGTAGGTAGAAAATACTATAGCGGATTAAAGGATGCAATGAAAGAGAATGCAATAGGGTGATAAAATGAAAAAAAAGTATAGAGCAGTCGGTGCTATGTCTTTAGTATTGGTAACGGCTTTTATATCGGTATATGGTGTAGGTATTATAAACAGTAAGGCTACAACTTTGGGATATCCTGCGGGAGTCAATACATTAAATACATACGATACCACACCAAGTATATATGAAACCACACCAAGTGTGGACGGCACTACACAGTCAACAAGTACTACACAGTCAACAAGTACTACACAGTATGAAAACGGAAATACGGTAGAACCCGGAAATCCGAACAATCCCGGCAGAGGTACTTACGGAGAATGGGTTGTTATAAAAGAGCCTACATATGAAGAAGAGGGACTAAGGAGAAGGGAATTTAAGTCTTACGAAGGTTCATATTCTATGGAATATGAGAGTATACCAAGACTTAAAAGACCTGATATACCCACAGAAACAATGGAGAGCACTACCGAAACGTCTTCAGAGATATTGCCGTCAAATGAATTGCCTACTGAAACGTCTTCAGAGATATTGCCGTCAAATGAATTGCCTACTGAAACATCTTCAGAGATATTGCCGTCAAATGAATTGCCTACTGAAACTGAAACTTCAAAGGAGATACCTTCAAAGGAAATGCCTTCAGAGGCGCCTTCGACTGCTGATGAAACTCCGGCTACAAGATCAAATTCCGATGATTACCATATTCACAGGGGATCGGGAAGAGTCAATAGTGTCAGAAAACTTGGAAATGTAAAAAAAGAAGATACAATTCCACAAAGCAGTACAGAAGTTTTAAGCAGTGAGGATATCGAAGAGAGCAGTATGGCTGATGATATCAGAGCAGAGAATGTTAAACCTGTAAAAAGTAATGTCGGTAAATCTGAAAAGAAAAATAAAAAAAGCAGGAATGTAAACAGTACCGTTCCTGAAACTGTAGTGCATAGTATTGAGGATACTGAGGAAACTAAGGAGTCTGAATATATAAAAGCTTCCACAGGGAATAAGCAAACACCTGTAAAAATAACGGAAGCTGCTACAGGGAGCAAAGAAGTTATAGTTACGAAAGTAGATAACGACATACCTGAAAGTAAATCTTATGATAACAGTTTTAACAGATATGACGGAGCTACACTTTTGGCGGCGGGAGTTTATGCATGGTGGGCTGTAATTATTTTACTGCCGATGGTAAATGCATCAAAATGGATAAATAAGAAGAGAAAAGAAAAATTGAGGGGCAATGTTAATAAGAAATATAATTGAGATTGCATTGATTATTATATTATTCATTGTAGGCATCGTACTTTATTTTTATTTAAAAAGAAGGATTGATGATGCCGAATCCGATCTTGTAATCAGAAAGAAAAAAGAAATAAAAGAAGATATAGAGGATTAAATAAAATGGCTAAGGAAAAAAAGCTTGTAGAAGAAATTACTTCCATGGAGACTGATTTTGCACAATGGTATACTGATATTGTGCTTAAGGCTGAGCTTGTTGATTATACCAGTGTAAAGGGCTGTCTGGTAATAAGACCTGCAGGCTATGCTATCTGGGAGAATATGAAAAATGAAATAGACAGAAGATTTAAGGAAACAGGTATTGAAAACTGCTACCTTCCTATGTTTATACCTGAGAGCTTATTGCAAAAGGAGGCGGATCATGTAGAGGGATTTGCACCTGAGGTTGCATGGGTGACTCATGGCGGACTTGAGGAGTTGGAGGAGAGACTTTGTGTAAGACCCACCTCGGAAACCTTATTCTGCGATTATTACTCCAAGGTGGTAAAAAGCTACAGGGATCTTCCACAGCTTTTGAATCAGTGGTGTTCTGTAGTAAGATGGGAGAAAACCACAAGACCTTTCCTGCGTTCGAGAGAGTTTTTATGGCAGGAAGGACATACAATACATGCTACAGCAAAGGAAGCACATGACAGAACGGTACAGATGCTTGAAGTATATGCGGATTTTTTTGAGAAGGATCTGGCAATACCTGTTGTAAGAGGTATGAAGACAGATAAGGAGAAGTTTGCAGGAGCGGAAGCAACATATACCATAGAGGCTCTTATGCATGACGGTAAGGCATTGCAATCAGGTACCAGCCATTATTTCGGTGACGGGTTTGCAAAGGCATTTGATGTGACATTTACAGATAAGGATAATCAGATAAAGACTGTATTTGAGACTTCCTTCGGTGTAACAACAAGAATAATAGGTGCTGTGATAATGGTGCATGGTGATGATTCAGGTCTTAAATTACCTCCTCATATAGCACCGGTTCAGGTAAATATAATACCTGTGGCGGCACATAAAGAGGGTGTACTTGAGGCGGCAAACGATTTAAAGAACAGATTGATTGCTGCAGGAGTCAGAGTAAAGCTGGATGACAGCGAAAAGAGCCCGGGATTTAAGTTTGCAGAGTCGGAGATGAGAGGTATTCCTTTAAGAATAGAGATAGGACCTAAGGATATTGAAAATAATCAATGCGTATTTGTCAGAAGAGATACCGGAGAAAAGACATTTGTTTCACTTGAAAATGTGGAAAATGATGCTAAGGAATGTCTTGAGAATATTCAGACAAATATGTTTGAAACCGCACTTGCTCACAGAGATGCTCATACCTATGTGGCAAGAAATATGGAAGAGTTCAAGGATATAGCAGATAATAAGCCCGGATTTATAAAAGCTATGTGGTGTGGTGACAGAGCCTGTGAGGATAAGATTAAGGAAGAGGCGGGAGCTACATCAAGATGTATGCCAAAAGAACAGGAGCAGCTTAGTGATGTATGTGTTTGCTGTGGTAAGAAGGCTACAAAGATGGTTTATTGGGGAAAAGCATATTAAATTAAAGAACCGCAGTCAAATGGCTGCGGTTTTAATATTTTGGAGAATATAAATGACGATAAATTTACCGAAGAATGTTGAAAAAATCATAGAGATGTTGGAAGAGAGCGGATTTGAGGGTTTTGCGGTAGGAGGCTGTGTAAGAGATTCATTATTGCAAAAGACGCCGACAGACTGGGATATTACTACAAATGCGCTCCCAAGTGAAATGAAAAAAATATTTAAAAAAACATTTGATACAGGTATTGCACATGGTACAATCACCGTACTTATGGACAGTGTCGGTTATGAGCTGACCACATATAGGATAGACGGGAACTATTCAGACGGAAGGCATCCTGATAATGTTTTTTTTAGTAAAAATTTATCAGAGGATTTGTGTAGGAGAGATTTTACTATTAATGCAATGGCATATTCACATAAAAGAGGAATAGTGGATTTGTATAGCGGCAGAGAAGATTTGGAAAAAGGTATTATAAGGGCTGTAGGAGATGCAAAAAAGAGATTTGATGAGGATGCACTGAGGATGCTCAGGGCAGTCAGATTCTCTGCACAGCTTGGATTCGAAATAGAAAAAGACACATTTGTTGCAATAACTGAAAAGGCATCTCTTTTATCAAAGGTAAGTAAGGAAAGAATCTTTGTCGAGCTTAATAAGACATTGAGTGGAGATTTTGCACAAAATATAAAATTTATATACAGCAGCGGTCTTTATAAATATATAGGAAAAGAGTTTGCAGGGATAAAAGAGGAATTCTATAATTTTTATCCACGAAAACTTGGCAATAAAAAGCATATGTACTGGACTGTATTTTTAAAAAATATAGAGGATATAAATTCTGTAAAGAAAATACTTTCAGAACTTAAGTCGGATAATGCAACAAAAATAAATACAGATTTGCTTATAAAAGAGCTTAGACTTCCTCTGCCAAAAAATGATGAGGATATCAGATGGTCTTTACATAGGCTGGGATGTGAGCTTTTTGAAGACTATTTGAAAATATGTAAAACGGATAAAGATAATGAAAATAACCTTAAAGATATATATGAAATAGAGGACGGATATAAAAAAATAAGAGAAAAAAATCATGCTTTTGAAATCAGTATGCTTGACATCACAGGCAGGGATTTGATGGATATGGGAATACAAAAAGGTCCTGAGATAGGTGAGATATTGGAATATCTGTTAAAGAAAGTTATAAAAAGCCCTGAATTAAATAATAAAAACTCTCTTATGGCGCTTGTAAAAGAGAAATTTTTACGAAAGGGTTAAACGCTACAAGGATTGTAAAATTAAAATTCTCAAGATATATAGTACCTGAACTGCAAATTATAGATATAAAAATATGATTTAATAGAGAATACCGTCCGATAAGGCGAATCAGACATAACGGGCGGTATTATAATTTATTTATTATTCCTTTTTCTTATCTCGCTAAGTTCCTTTAATTGGCTCAGATATTTTTTGTTTAATCCGGGATTGCCCTTTATCATATTTTTAATAAAAAATGACATAATTTTGCCCATTTTCGGGAAGGTAAGAGTGTACTTTTCTCCGGCAACCTCATATTTTCTTTTCAGTTCAAGATAGGCGGGACTTTTTGAGGCTACAGTATTTGATAGTGAGGAAAGTACATTTTCTATTTCGGATTTCAATGCGGAAAGACTTTCTTTTCCTGTTGAAATATATCCGTTTGCCTGACTCATACGCTCCGCCACACTGTCCTTTATACCTATAATCTTGCTCTGAGTTTCATTTAAAAGTTCATCCGCTATGACAGAAAGCTTATCCTTAACCTCTAAAAACTCAAGCTTTGCTCTCTCAAGTGCGGCATAAGCTTTGGCAATACTGAAAGCCGCCTTGATGGACAGTATTAGGTCAAGAAAAAATACAGTACTTGTAATGGCAATAGATATTTTTAAATCATGTTCTGTTAACATAGAGACAAATCTATATACATTCACTTGTAAGACTTCGGTAAGCAGTACGGATAAAAAGCCCCATGCTATGGATGTAGACAGGGATATATATCCGTTAAGATTAAATTTATGATCGCTATAGTCCCAGTATTTTACTTTAAAAAGTTTCTCCATTACATATCCGGTGATATATTCCAAAACGGTGGCTGCAATCAAGCCTGAAAAATATACGGATAAAATACTGCCTTGAAAATTATCAGTGATAATAAGAACAAAAATAGCGCCAAAGGCATATATTGGGATATAAGGACCTCTAAGAAATCCCCTGTTTGTAAGTTTTCTTTGCTTTATTGTGGCGTATCCCGATTCAAAACACCATCCCAAAAAACAATATATATAAAAAAATGCAATCCATTGCACTAGAGTATATCCGGTCATAATCACCTCCAATGCAGATAATAATACCACAGTAGATGAGTATCTACAAGTTTTGAAAATCAGTAAAAGGAATAAAAACTAACTATAAAGCTGTTTTTATGTTATAGTATTGTATTGGGATAGAGTAATCTTTATAAAAGTTTAGCTTGGTGAATATATAAAAAGAAAGTAAAAATATGAAAGTAAGTATATGTTGTATTACCTATAATCATGGTAAATATATAAAAAAGGCAATAGATTCCTTCTTGGCACAGAAAAGAAATTTTGATATAGAGATTTTGATAAATGATGATGCATCCACAGATGATACTGCGGATATTATAAGAGAATATGAAAAAAAATATCCTGATATTATAAAACCGCTTTTCCATGAGGAAAATATGTACTCTAAAGGAGTGACAAATCCAAGCGGTGTCTATAATTTTCCAAGGGCAAGCGGCAAGTATATAGCCATGTGTGAGGGAGATGACTACTGGTGTGATGAGAACAAGCTTCAGATGCAGGTGGATTATATGGAAAAAAATGACAATATAAGTTTTTGCTTCCATGCCGCCAAAATAGAAAATCTTGATGCTACATTTTCACCCAATCTTATAAAACCCTATGAAAACAGCGGAATAATAAATGCGGCTGAGGTGATAAATAAGAAGGTACATTATCCTACGGCATCTCTTCTTCTTAGAACAAAGTATATGAAGGAGCTGCCGAAATATTATTTTGAATGTAAGGTGGGAGATATACCTATGCAGATAATATCCGCAAAATACGGTGACGCATACTATATAAACAAAGTGATGAGCGTATACAGAATGGGTGTACCGACTTCCTGGACAGCATCACAATTCAGTGGAGATTATAAAAGAAAGCAGGAAGAATATTATCTGAATATGGAAAAGATGTATCAGGATTATGATGTCGATTCGGATTATAAATTCCACAATGAGGTTGAGAGCGCAAAAAGGCGACTTAGATTTCTTACCTATGTAAATATAAGAGATTTTAAAAACATACTTTCAAATGAATTTCAAAAAGAATATAAGGAACTGGATTTTAGAGAGAGATTTTTTATAAAATTTGAATATTTTCTTCCTACGGTATATAGACTGGTAAGAAAAACAGCCTTATATTTTAAAAAATAATGGAGGGCTATGACATATTTAAAAAATATAAATCCTATAAAAGTATTTAAAATAGCTGTTGGAACAGGGCTGGCGATATTTATAGCCAATATAAGCGGTTTAAATTATGTATCCTCAGCAGGTATTATAACCTTGCTAAGCATACAGGATACAAAAAAATCAACTATAAAAATTGCAGTAAAAAGGCTTGTTGCCTTTGTACTTGCCATGCTGATTTCATTTATGGTTTTTAAAACATTCGGATTCGGTATAATTGCATTGATATCCTATCTATCGGTATTTGTAAGTATATGTATGGCTTTCGGTCTGAATGAGGGACTTTCTCCATGTACGGTATTGGTTACACATATTATGTCTGAGAAAAATATCAATTTTGATATTGTAAAAAATGAAGCATTACTTATGTTAATAGGTACATCCGTGGGTATAATTTTAAATATGTATATGCCGAGGAATTTAAAACATATAAGAGAATATCAGGCTAAAATAGAGAATGAAATAAAAAATATACTTAATATACTGGTCAGATTTTTAAATGATGAAAGCGGCAGAACAAGTCTGGAATATGATTTTTTAAGTCTTGAAAAAATCATAGACAGTGCCATATCAAAATCATATATTGATAAAGATAATATATTAAGCTATGATTTGAAATATTTTATTGATTATATGGAAATGAGAAAGTCTCAGATTATGGTACTCAGATATATTTTTGAACAGGGAAAGGCTATAAAGACAAGACCTGAACAGGCAAGGGATATCGCAGACCTTATTTATAATCTCATCCCCAAATTACATGAGTCAAATAATGCAATAAATGCTTTGATGGATTTATACCTTGTAAAGGAAAAGATGAAAAACTCTGATTTGCCGAAAACAAGAGTGGAATTTGAGGACAGGGCGATACTTTATTCAATGGTGGTAAACTTTGAGCAATTCTTAGAAATAAAAAGAGAATTTGCAAGTAACTTAACAGAAAATGAAAAAAATATATTTTGGAACAGGTAGTATATGGCAAAAAAATATTATGCGGTAAGAAAAGGAAGAAAAACAGGTGTGTTTGATACCTGGGATGAGTGTAAGGCGGCGGTAAGCGGCTTTTCGGGAGCGGCTTATAAAAGTTTTACAAGCAAAGAAGAGGCGATGGACTTTGTAACAGCCGATTCTAAAGCGGATGAGGATAGGGATGAAAAGCAGTCGGAGGCTTTTGCCTATGTGGACGGCAGCTATGATGATACAACCAAATCATATTCCTATGGAATGGTTATGATGGTTAAGGATGATGAATTACATTTTAATAAAAAATTTGAAAAAGATGATATGTCCGATATGAGAAATGTTGCCGGAGAGATACAGGGATCTATGGCAGCCATGCAATATTGTCTGGACAATAAAATAAAGAGTATCAGTATTTTCTATGATTATGAGGGAATAGAAAAATGGTGTAACGGTGATTGGAAGGCGAAAAAAGAAGGAACACAAAAATATGTGGAATTTTATAAAAATGCCTCCAAATATGTGGATGTTGATTTTATAAAGGTAAAGGGACATTCAGGGGATAAATATAATGATATGGCGGATGAACTGGCAAAAAAAGCACTGGGGCTTGCATAAAAAAACTGTCACTTAAGATAAATACTTTTATAGCAGCTTTTATGGGCTGCTATAGCTATCTTAAAGTGACAGTGAATTCTGCTTAAAATAAAAAAATTATTTTTTTTCAAAAAGTCCCAATCTGTTAAAGACCAAATCATAACCGTCGTTTCCATAATTAAGGGAACGATTTACTCTGGAAATAGTGGCTGTGGATGCACCTGTCTCCTCTGCAATCTCTAAATATGTTTTCTTTTCACGCAACATCTTAGCTACTTCATATCTTTGAGAGAGAGACAATAATTCATTCACAGTACATACATCCTCAAAGAAAATATAAAATTCCTCTTTATTTTTTAATGTAAGGATGGCGTCAAATAGATGGTCTACCGCGTCTGTCCTAATCTTATTATTCATAACTAATGCTCCAATCAAATAATATATACATTTTAGCATTTTAACTTGTAAAAGTAAAGCTGAGATAAATATTATTAATGAATTAAAATCAAAAAGATGGTATTATATTTTATTGTATAAAGCTAAAACCCGAGGAGGGAAAAAGAAAATGGCAGACACTATATTAAGCCTGAAAAATATTAAAAAAAGTTTTGACGGCGAAAATGTTTTAAATAATATTTCACTGGATATAGATAGAGGAGAGTTTATCACACTTCTTGGTTCAAGCGGTTGTGGAAAGACAACTACTATAAGGATAATAGCAGGTCTGGAAACTCCGGACAGCGGAAAGGTGATATTAAACGGCAATGATATAACGGGGCTTGCCCCTGAAAAAAGGGATGTAAATACCGTATTTCAAAACTACGCACTCTTTCCTCATATGAATGTGGAGAAAAATATCGGATATGGACTCAGATTAAAGAAAATGCCGAATAATGAAATAAAAAAAGAAGTAAATAAGGCGCTTTCGCTGGTACAGCTTGAGGGATTTGAAAAAAGAAATACCACACAGCTTTCAGGAGGGCAGAGGCAGAGAGTTGCAATAGCCAGAGCAATTGTAAACAAACCCAGTGTATTGCTGCTTGATGAGCCGCTGGGGGCACTGGATTTATTACTTCGAAGGCAGATGCAGGCTGAACTTAAAAAGCTTCAAAAAACACTTGGCATTACTTTTATATATATTACTCATGATCAGGAGGAGGCTTTAAATATGTCTTCAAGGATAGTGGTGATGAGAGACGGTAAAATAGAGCAAATCGGTACACCAAGTGAGATATATGATAAACCGATCAGTGCTTTTGTGGCGGAATTTGTAGGTGGCGCAAATCTGTATAAGGATGAAGGAAAGACCTTTGCAATAAGATCCGAACATATAAGACTAGGTGTAGGCGAGTATGAGGGGGTTGTGATTGAAAACAGCTTTATGGCGGGGCTCTCAAAGGTAAGGGTGAGATTAAAAGACGGACAGGAAATTATTTCATCACATATGGGTATGAATATTGCTATAAATCCGGGTGAGGAGATAAATATCGGATGGGATAAAAACGATATGGTGGAGGTTCAAGGTGAGAAATAAAAAGCTTAATGAATATCTGCTAAGAATACCGATATATATCTTCACCGTAGTTTTTGTTTTGTTACCACTTGCATATATGCTTCTTATAAGCATTCTTACAAAGGCAAAGACATGGGGATTTGATTTTACATTTACTTTGGAAAATTATAAAAAGGTATTTGAGCCTTTCTATTTAAATATATTTTTGGAATCGATAAAACTTGCTGTTACATCAACCATACTGGTTACATTGATAGGATATCCCTTCGGATATTTTATGGGTAGATTAAGTGAGAGATGGAAGCGAAGAATGATGGTACTGCTTATGATTCCATTTTGGACAAGCGGACTTATAAGGCTGAACGGATGGATAATAATATTCAGGAGCAATGGTGTATTGGATAGAGTATTGATGTTTTTGGGCATTACCAAATCTCCTTTAAAATTATTATATACCTATCCGGCTGTTTTGGTAGGTATGGTGTATTTTTTATTACCTTTTATGATACTCGCGGTATATTCCAGTGTGGAGAAAATGGATTGGAGCCTTATTGAGGCTTCAAGAGATCTTGGAGCGGGAAAACTTGAGTCTTTTCTTACAATAACGCTAAGACTTACAATGCCCGGACTTCTCAGCGGAATAGTGCTTACCTTTGTACCGAGTATGGGACTTTTTTATATCTCGGATATACTGGGAGGAAATAAGATAGTATTGATAGGAAGTGTGATAGTGGAGCAACTTACAAAGCTTAGAAATATACCTTTTGCGGCGGCACTCAGCGTGATACTGATGTTACTTACAATATTATTTTTAAGACTGTATAGGAGATTTTCAGGTACGGGAGAATTGGAGGGATTATTTTGAAAAAGGTATCAAAGTTTGCCATTGTATTTTTGGGACTGGTAACTGTTTTAAACTATCTGCCTATTGTACTGACTGTAATATATTCTTTTAATAAATCCAAGCTGACAAGTGTATGGGAAGGCTTTTCACTTTACTGGTATAAGATGCTTGTTAATGATGCGGATATAAAGAAGGCACTTTTAAACAGTATCGTATTGGCATTTTTCACCTGTGTACTTTCTCTTTTGGTAGCTGTCAGTGCGGCTCTTGCAATGAGAGGGAAAAAGTTTTTTGTTGATGATTTTATCAGTAATTTTGCGACCTTGCCCATAATGATACCTGAGATTATTCTGGGTATGGTCTTTATGGCTATATTCTCATATATGAGATTACCATTTGGTTTTGTAACTATGACAATAGCACATAGTTCATTTTGTATACCATATATATTTTTGATTGTAAGGGCAAGGCTTCTGGGAATGGATTTATCTTTGGAGGAGGCGGCAAGAGATTTGGGAGCAAATGAAACGGAAACTTTCAGAGATGTGACTTTGCCGTATATACTGCCGGGAATCGTATCCGGACTATTATTATCATTTGCAATGTCATTTGATGATGTGGTAATATCTATATTTACGACCGGTCCGTCTGTAAATACTCTTGCAATAAAGATATATACAAAGATGAAGACCGGAATTACACCTGAAATAAATGCATTGGCTACAGTTATGTTGCTTATTACTGTGATAATTATATTTATTTCGGAAAAAACAAGGAAGAATTAATTTAATATGTATTGGAGGCAAATTTAATGAAACTTAAAATATTTACCGTTATCGGCTTAGTATCAACCATTGCGCTTATGGGCTGTGCAGGCGGCAAAGGAGGAAGTGATGTTTTGCCAAATCAGAGTACTGACGGGAAAGACAGCACTCTTGAAGGCACTACATTAAACCTTTATACTTGGGACGGAATGTTTCCGCAGGAGGTACTGGAAGGGTTTACGAAGAAAACCGGTGTAAAGGTGAATTATTCAAATTTTGATCTGGATGAAACAATGCTTGCCAAGCTTGAGGAGACCAAGGGCGGTGATTATGATGTAGTTATTGCGGATGATTATATTTTAGAACTTGCTATAAAGGAGGGGCTGGTAGCAGAGCTTGACAAATCAAAGATATCCACTTATGAAAATATAAATCCACTGTTTCAAGGTAAGTTCTATGATCCGGAAAACAAATATACAATTCCTTATGGTGCAGGTATTCCTTTAATAGTATATAATCCTGATACTGTAAAGACTGAGATTACAGGCTATGAGGATCTTTGGAAACCTGAACTTGAGGGAAATGTAGGTATTGTGGGCAATTACCGTGTAATAGACGGTATCACATTAAAGACTTTGGGCTATTCGTTTAATACGGATGATTTAAATCAGATTCAGCAGGCCGGAGATAAATTAAAAACTCTTGCAAAGAATATCCGTCTTATAAGTGACAGCAATCTACAGGATTATTTACTTAGCGGAGAGGTTGGAGCCGCATTTATGTATACATCACAGGTAAATCAGGCTCTTAAAGCAAATCCTGATTTAAAGGTGGTATATCCGAAAGAGGGGCTCGGTTTTGGCATAATGGCAGGATTTATACCTTCAAAGGCACCAAACAGTGAGGCTGCCCATGCTTTCCTTGAGTATATAAATGAGCCTGAGGTGGCGGCAAAATGCTCGGAATATATCGGATATTTTGTTACAAATAAGGCTGCAGAAAGCCATATTTCAGATGAGTGGAAGGATCTGATAGTATTTCCTGAGGATAAGCTCTCACTTATGGAAAAGGGTGAGATTGTAGAAAATATCAGTGATGAGGCAAATGAGTTGCATAATAAGCTCTGGGAGGAGTTCAGACAGGAAACAAATTAAAGAAAAGTATCGGGCATGGTCTTTAGAAAGGCTATGCCTTTTTTATTTGGGAAAAAAATTGACACCCTATAATATAGGGTATATAATAAAGATATTAAATTTGAAGGGCAATAATTGTATGATAAGAACATTTATTGAGGTTCCTATATTTACTAAAAGATGGAAAGAAATGGGGTTAGGCGATGATGAACTTAAAGCATTGCAAATAATGCTGTTAAAAGATCCCGAAGTTGGAGTAGTTATGGAGGGAACCGGAGGAATAAGGAAAGTAAGATTTGCTGTTGCTAATAAAGGTAAAAGTGGGGGAGTAAGGGTATGTTACACAGATTTTGAAGAGTATGAGGTGACATATTTGATAACTGCTTTTGAGAAGAAGGAGCAGGAAAATCTTACTATGGAAGAAAAGAATATACTTAAAAGATTAGTGAAATCTTTGAAGGATGAGATTGTAAAAAACAGGAGTAAGTTATGAGTTCATTATTTGATGATTTAAAAGAGGGATTGGAAGAGGCTATTGATTACGAAAAGGGAAAAAGTGAAGCTAAAGCAAGAACATATATGATTATGCCAATCAGAGAGTATTCAAAAAGAGAAATTAGAGAAATTCGAAAAAAGGCAGGTATGACACAAAATGTGTTTGCATCATATATGGGGGTATCAAAAAAAACAGTTGAAGCTTGGGAAGGGGGTAGGACACATCCGACAGGTCCGGCATTTCGATTGATGAATATTTTGGATAAGGAGAGTTTTACAGAAACTGACTTTGTAGTTATAAAATAATAAAATGCTATAAAAAATAATTGTGCGCTTATGTAGATATATCAAGAATAGATCAATTTTTATATGATAATAAAAGTATGAAATAAAAACGGGGTGTTGCCACCTCCGTTTTTATTTAAGTTTTAAATTATATTGTGATATCAATCATCATCTTCTTGGGTAAGCTCTGTTCCCGGATGCTTTGGCGGGAAAGCCAAAGAGAAGATCATAAATCCTATAAAGGCGAAGAATAATCCAGGGATGATTGCCTGACTGAAGTGTATTCCAAAGAGGTATCCCTTGGAGAACTGCTCAAGATAAACTACAACAATGGTTCCAAAAATCAGAGAGGCAATAGTGCCTGCCTTTGATGCTTTAGGCCAGTAATGTCCCAGTACATATGGGAAGAAAGAACCGGCGGCACGCAGAGTGAAGCAGAACATCAATATGGATACAATACTCTTTGTATTAAACAGTGCAATCAGAAGTGATAAAAAGCCTACTACAATCATAGTAATCTTTGTTACATTCATAACTTCCTTGCTGTCTGCATTAGGTTTAATATAAATTTTATAGATATCATTTGCAAATATGGAGCCTGCTCCAAGGAGATCAGAATCCGAGCTGGACATTGTAGCGGAAATTACACCGGAGAAGAGGAGACCGCAGATAATTGCCGGCATGGTACGTATTGCAAGTATAGGCAGAGCATATCTTGCACCGACAGATGCAAAGTCCTGATCTGAGAATTTGCCCATATTTATAAGAGCAAGAACAATTATTCCTAAAACAGTAGGAATAAAAGCATAAATAAAATTGAGTAATGCAGCAAGCCATGCTCCCTGTTTTGCTGCTGTTTCATTTTTAGCCGCATAGAAACGGGAAACAGCTTCCTGTCCTACAGAGAAGGTTCCTACATACATTATAACTAAGGATATAATACCGAATAAATCATAGCCGGCAAAAAGATCCATGGTTTCGGCAGGAACATTTGTCATAACGGCATTCCATCCTCCGGCATAGTTTAGAGCAAAAGGAACTGCGGCAAGCATACCGAGAATAATCAAAAATACTTGAACGAAATCTGTCAAGGTTACGCTCCAGAGTCCGCCCATAATGGAATAAATGGTTACTACAACAGCTACTATAATGACGGAAAGCTTATAGCTGATGCCAAGCATTGTAGAGAGAATTACGGAAGAAGCGATAAACTGCCCGGCTGTAAGCCCTATAAGAGGAAGCAGCATAATGATTGCAGTAACAAATCCCGACTCTTTACCATAACGCCTACGAAAATACTCCGGAACTGTTTTAACTGTAGCCGCACGAAACTTCGGAGCAACAAAAGAGAGAATAACAAAGGCAAGTCCCATAGTGATGATATACCAGGCGGCACTTAAACCATAACCGGACATACCGTTTTGCACGACTCCAAGGGAACTTCCACCTCCTATTTCAGTCGCAGCCAGAGTTCCTGCCATAAGCAGCGGACCAAGTCGCCTTCCGGCAACCATAAAATCAGTGTTACTGTTGATCTTGGTGGATGAATACCAACCGATAAAAAGCATGGCAATCAAATAAACTATTACAACAGCAGTTACAATCCAATTTGCACCCATAATGACTCCTTTCCATACATTGACATGTAGATGCACCGGGGAATGAAATTCGACAAAATATTCACGAACTTTTATTATATTCTGCAAAAAATTCATCCCTGGAAAAAGCAAGTAACTTTCTTTAATTAATATTTTAATAAAAAAAACGAAAGAAAACAAGGTGAAAAATATTAATTTGTTCTGTTTTCCAAAGCAGAATGTTACAGTTCAGGCTGCCTCTTTAGAGCTTTTGTTTTACAATCCTAATCGCAACTCTTTCTTAAAACTACGCAGTATGCGTAACTCGTTTATTCGCTTGGGGAGCAGCGAACTGCATTCAAAAAAGCTATGTGAAAACATCTTTCCACATAGCTTATGATTTAACTATTAAATTATCTGCCCTGCATTAAAGGATCTGTAGGGTCATATGTTTGATTTGCCGGAATAGGCTGTTCGATAGCGTCTTTTTCTACCGGTCCCTTATCTGTCGGATCATCATATACGATTACAGGTGTGTTTATCTTTGTATTATAATAAACCCAAGCCGCATCGCCGGCACGAAGTCTTAAACATCCGTCAGATCTGGCATCATCTATATAATTATATGTTGATGCATCAAGTCTGTTAGGCTCACCCTTATCAAGGTAGATAAGAGAGTGGATAATATATCCGTCTTTAAATCTTGATAAGAACTGACAATAAATATTGTCATGCATGATCTTCCATCTGTATTTTACATAAGTTTTGAATGTTCCTACAGGTGTAGCCGGACCGTCTGTCGACATAAATGTCTTATACGGAATCACATACCCGTTAGCACCGTCCTTTGCCATAATATACATGGTCATTGTTGCCTTATTATATCTTATCTCATAAGAATCCTGTAATCCCATAACAGGTTCAAGGTCTCTTACAACAGCACCTGTATTCTCATCAAGATAATACTTATAGCCGTCAATATACTGCCATCCCTTTTGCTTTGCACCCTCCAGAAAATAGTACTGGTCATTATTATAAAATGCCCATCCTGTATAAGCATTCGCTGAAGAATACTGTACCTGACCTTCCGCATCCACATAAGTACCTTCATATACGGGAGCTTCCATAAGAACCTTTGTAGGCTGTGTAAACTCTGTCTGCTTATCCCATAATGTAAGCTTAAGAGCTACAATATATCTGTCGGTACCTATAGTACCCAGAGTTTGACCGTTCTTTGCCCAATCAAGTATGGTACCGTCATTTAAAACAGCCTTGTAATAAAGGTCGCTTCTTACTCCGGTATAACCTTTTACTCTTATCTGAACCGCCTGAACTTTATTAGCCGGATCGGTAATCGGTGCAGTCTCTTTGGAGTTCATCCATGTAGACCAACCTGAGTTTATATTATATGTCCTATAGTAATATCTTCCGATTCCGGAATGGTTCAAATATAGCTTATTAAAGCCTTCCTTAGCATAAGCGTAAGCACTGTTATTTGTTTCGGCACCTGAGATTTCCTGATCGGCTGTATTCCAAAGACCGAAATGTACCATTTGTGTCTCACCGAGTACAGGTTCAGGATTTGTGTTTCCGTCGCCTACATTGCTAAGTCCCGCATTGGCTACTACGCTGTCAAGATCAAGATTCTCGGGCATAGGCACATTATTTACGGTAGAGGGGATATACTCATTAGCAGTTGCCACATCACCTGTAGCGGTTGCAGGGGCCGGATCTGTATTCTCAGCCGGTGCAGAAGTCTCCTCAGCTACTGAAGCTGTGACATTTCTTCTTACTGTTGCAGCAGATGCAGCAGATGTAAATGATGCAGAAAACATCAAAGCTGACGCAAATGCAAGTGAAATTCTTTTTAAATGCATATTTCCTCCTAAAAAAGAATACAATAGTAAAACTAAAAGTTTACTACATAAGGGGAGTATAACATAGAAATAAAAACTGTTCAATTAAATAAAAAACTATATATGCATTTTAACTATAAATAGAGTCTATTTTTTGAAAAAATGAATAAGAAATAAGTCCTTGTTTGGACCATTTGATTGCAGAAATCATGCCAAAAGGTTTATAATGTAAATTAGTTTATATATTAGCTGAGAAATACTATATGATTTTAGGAGGAAATATGGAAAAACTTTATTGTAAGGGCGGAGGCTGTACCGCAAAACTGGGTGCGGGAATACTCAGCCATATACTGGAGAGATTGCCAAAGCAAAATTTTGACGAAAATCTTATTATAGGTTTTGATGCAAAGGATGATGCGGCGGTGTATAAGCTCACGGAGGATGTGGCATTTGTTCAAACTCTGGATTTTTTTCCGCCAATGGTTGAGGACCCTTACACATTCGGACAGATAGCGGCTGCAAATGCACTAAGCGATATATATGCTATGGGAGGTGAGGTAAAGACGGCACTGAATATAGTATGTTTCCCGCAAAACAGTGATTTGAATCAGCTCGGTGAAATAATGAGAGGCGGCTTGGAAAAAGTAAAAGAGGCAGGGGGAGTACTGGCAGGTGGACATTCTATAGATGATGTAGATGTAAAGTACGGTTTAAGTGTTACCGGAGTGGTAAACCCTAAAAAGATTTATTCAAATAATACCGGAAAACCGGGAGATAAGCTTATCCTTACAAAAAAGCTTGGAGTAGGTATTATCTGCACTGCCGCAAGAATAGGTGAGACTGATGAAGAAACCTTGAATGAGGCAATAGATTCAATGAAGACTCTAAATAAATATGCCTGCGAAATATCAAAAAAATACAATATACATGCCTGCACCGATATCACAGGATTCGGTTTTTTGGGACATTTATTGGAAATGATGGATAATGACAAGTCCTGCGAGATTTTTGCTTCTCAAATACCTGTGTTTGAAAAGGCAAAAGCATTGGCGGATGAATTTTTAATAACGGCAGGCGGTCAAAGAAACAGAAATCATGTAGGGGATAATGTGGAATTTGACAATATTGCTTTTGCAATGGAAGAGATTTTATTTGATCCTCAGACTTCCGGCGGACTTTTGCTTGCAGTAGATAAAGATGAGGCAAATTTACTTGTGGAAGAATTAAGGAAAGCGAATATGCCGGCTGCAATAGTCGGAGAAATAAAGGAAAAAGAAAATACAACTATAAAAGTAGTTAATAAATAGAAAAGAGGTAAAATATGATTAAAGTTAATGCAATTGGAGATGCATGTCCTATACCTGTAGTTAAAACAAAGAATGCAATAAAAGAGATTGGTGGAAGCGGTGTAGTAGAGGTAAGCGTGGACAATGAGATAGCCGTACAAAACCTGTTAAAAATGGCAAAACAAAAGGATTATGAGGCAAGTTCGGAAAAAAAATCGGATAAAGAATATGTCGTTACAATAAATGTAGCAGGTGAAGCCACAGCTGATAAAGCACCGCAGGTAAAGGCAGCACAGGTAAAATCCGATGAAATAAAATTAAAAGAAACAATTGTTGTAATTGATTCGGATAAGATGGGAGAGGGAGATGAGGAGTTTAGTAAAACTCTTTTAAAGGGCTTTATATATGCATTAAGTTCTCAAGATATTCCTCCTGCTAAAATAATTTTTTATAATTCAGGTGTAAGAATGACTACAGAGGGTTCTGCAAGTATAGAGGATTTGAAAGTTTTGGAAAATGCAGGTGCAAAGATATATTCATGCGGTGCATGCTTAAATAACTACGGTTTGACAGAAAAGTTGTTGGTAGGTGAGGCTACAAATATGTACAATATTGTGGAATATCTGCTGGCTGCCGACCTTGTGGTAAGACCATAATGATTTATTTGGACAATGCGGCTACCACATTCAAAAAGCCGGTAAATGTAATAGAAGCGATAAATCATGCGCTTACTTCTTATGGAAACAGCGGGAGGGGGGCACATAAGGCTTCACTGGATTCGGGAAGAATGATTTATGAAACCAGAGAAAAAATCTCAAGTTTTTTTGGAAGCAGCGATCCTTCAAAAGTTATTTTTACCTCCAATGCAACTGAAGGGTTAAATATTGTACTTTTCGGTTTGTTTAAAAGCGGGGACCATGTGATAAGTACAGTGACTGAACATAACAGTGTATTAAGACCGCTGTATAAAATGGAAAAAGAAAGAGGTCTTAGCTTAGACTTTGTCGGCATAGATGAATGTGGAAGATTAAAATATAATGAATTTGAAGAATATATAAGACCGAATACAAGAGCAATAGTGGTAAATCATATATCCAATGTATCGGGAGAAATAGCCGATATTGAATATATAAGTAAAATTGCCGGGGCAAATAATCTGTATTTAATAGTGGATGCTTCACAAAGTGCAGGCAGTATAGATATAGATATGGAAAAAATGGGCATAGATATACTTTGCTTTACAGGTCATAAGGCTTTATTCGGTCCCGGAGGCACGGGAGGTATAGTATTAAATAAAGATATAATTATTGATACTTTCAAGGTTGGAGGAAGCGGGGTGCAATCTTTTAATAAGGAGCAGCCGGGTGAATATCCTACAAGGCTTGAAGCAGGCACATTAAATATAATGGGTATAGCAGGTCTTGGCGCCGGTATAGATTTTATAAATGAAGTCGGGATAAAGAATATACATAAAAAGGAAATGTATCTTTTAAAAAGATTGTATGAGGGAACGGTGGACATTGAAGGCATCAGATATTATATGGACTGCGATGAACTTAAAAAACCGTCTGAAAATATATGGCATGGGAGTATTCTTTCCATGAATATTGAGGGAATACATTCGGGAGATTTTGCGGATTGTTTGGGGCAGGATTATGATATAGCCACAAGAGCAGGAGCGCATTGTGCACCTTTAATACATGAAGCTTTCAAAACAAAGGAAACGGGAATGGTAAGATTTTCTTTCTCATATTTTAACACAGAGGAAGAAATTGATACTGCAATTAAAGCAATAAAAGAAATAGTAAAATGAGAGAAAAAAGTTGGAAATACATAGTTACCTTTCATACTACCACAGCGGCAATGGCATTTGAGAAATTATGTGAGGCAAAGGCTGTACCGGGAAGACTTATACCGGTGCCTAAAGAAATTTCATCAGGATGCGGACTGGCATGGTGTGTGGATTTTGAGTCTGCAAATCTTATAGATGATTTAATAAGAGAGGAAAATCCCTCATATAACAGTGCGGACAAGGTGTGGCATTAGTGTCAGAATTTACAAATAATAAAAAAATTAAATTGATTTTAATGATAAAAAATGATATCATACAATAAAGAAAAAATAAACAATCTTTTTTTATTTAAAATCATACAAAAAAGGTTTATTATTAAATGACCATTTCAGATAGGGTAAAACTCATCAGATAGTCTGTATCCGGTGAGTTTTAAATATTTTGAGCGAATGTCTTTAGGGGGGAATATCAGTATAAATCCTTAGTATATTACATCTCTTAGTAGATGCAAAATAAATAAATATATTTTTAGGAGGAGTATTAATGGGTGTAAAATCAGGTGGTTCAGATGTAAGTATTGACAATATTTATAAACTGGACGGAAGGGTTCCGGTGGCAAAGGCAATACCTTTCGGATTGCAGCATGTTATGGCGATGTTTGTGTCAAATTTGGCACCTATAGCTATGGTATGTGGTGTAGCAAAATTGTTGGGAAGTGATCAGACCGGAATTAGTGGAGTGGAACTTGCAAGGCTTTTGCAAAGTGCTATGTTTATAGCAGGTCTTGGAACTTTGATACAGTTATATCCTGTATGGAGAATCGGTGCAAGATTGCCGGTTGTAATGGGTGTCAGCTTCACCTTTGTTGCAACATTGACCTACATTGCATCTAATTTTAATTATCAAACGATGATTGGTGCAGTAATAGTCGGTGGATGTGTGGAAGGTTGTCTTGGTTTAACCTATAAGTATTGGAAAAGTATTATTTCGCCTATAGTTTCGGCAAGTGTTGTTACCACAATAGGATTTTCTTTATTATCTGTAGGTGCAAAAAGTTTTGGTGGTGGGTATGTAGATGATTTCGGTGCTCCGAAATATATGATTGTAGGACTTATTACACTTGTTGCATGTATAACATTCAGTGCATTGGCAAAGGGCTTTTGGAAGCAACTTAATGTAATGTTCGGTCTTATAGTGGGATATATAGCAGCTTTTATATTTGGTATTGTGGATTTCTCACATTTTGCAAGCACAATAAATGAAGTAGGATTTATAGCATTGCCAAGAGTACTGCCATATAAGCCGTTATTTAATGTAAGTGCAATTTTATCGTTGGTAGTGGTATTCCTTGTATCTGCAGCGGAGACTATAGGTGATACAACTGCCGTAGTGGCAGGTGGACTTGACAGAGATATTACAGAAAAGGAAGTGTCCGGATCACTGGCATGTGACGGCTTTTTAAGTGCGGTATCGGGATTATTCGGCTGTACTCCTATTACATCATTTTCACAAAATGTAGGTCTTATTGCAATGACAAAGGTAGTAAACAGATTTACTATAATGTTTGGTGCATTGACACTTATCTTGGCAGGATTATTCCCACCTATAGGTGCATTTTTCTCAACATTACCACAGCCTGTACTTGGTGGATGTACAATAATGATGTTCGGTACTATAGTGGTAAGCGGAATGAATATGATTGGAAAATGTGGCTTTAATCAGAGAAATACTGTAATTGTGGCATTATCTATAAGCATCGGTATAGGTTTCACCCAGACACCTGATATATTCAGATATTTCCCAAGCGTAATAGGGGATATTTTTGCAGGTAATTCAGTGGCAGGTGTGTTTGTACTTTCAATGCTTTTAAACTTTATATTGCCAAAGGATATGGATGTAAAGAAACTGGTTGGAATGCGATGAAAAAAACCATGATATCATTAGTTGGTGGTGGTGGAAAAACCACCACCATGTTTTATATAGGAAAATATTTTGCAAATAGCGGGGAAAGGGTTATTATTACCACAAGTACCCATATAATAAAGCCGGATAATTATTTGGAGATAAATGCGGCTAAAGAACTTAGAGAATTTGAATTTGGTACTGAACCTTTAGTAATAGGTGTAGATGAGGGAAAGAAACTTTCATCAATTGATTTAAAGGAGCTGAATCGTTTAAGATTATATTCCGATATAGTGCTGGTGGAGGCTGACGGTGCAAAGGGATTTCCTATAAAGCTGCCAAGAGAAGGTGAGCCTGTAATACCAAGAAATACTAATATATGTATAATTTGTATGGGTATTGATGCCGTTGGAAAGAGTCTTAAAGAATGTTGTTTTAGATATGAGAGAGCAGAAGAGTTATTTGGTTGGGATGAAGAACATATACTTACCTGCAGGGATGCCGCTTTTATTTTGACGGATTCAAGAGTAGGGAGAAAAGGGCTGCTACATGATGTTAAAATATTGTTTGTTATAAATAAAGTAGATACAAAAGAAGATATGAAAAAAGCCTTGGAGGTTGAAAAATTTATTAAAATCTTATGTAAGGCAAAGAGTGTTTCGGATTATAAGGTTTCAATTACTTCATATAAAAACAACAGGGAGTTTTGTGATTTTGATTTTTTAGTTGAGTAAGAGGTTTTGATGGATAAAAAGATTTGGATAAGAGGTGCCGGAGACTTGGCGACCGGAATTGCTTTGAGGCTTTTTAGGTCAGGTTTTGATGTAATAATGTCTGATATTGATACACCTACAACAGTCAGAAGAACAGTGGCATTTTCCCCTGCAATATATAATAAAGAGGCAGTGGTAGAGGGGATTTGCGGAAAGCTTTGTGAAAATATCGCTATGATAGATGAGATAATAAAAGCAGGCTGCATACCGGTAATAGTTGATCAGGGCGGCGATATTATGAGAGAATATAAGCCCGATGTGATAGTGGATGCTATAATTGCCAAAACCAATATAGGAACCAAAATTGATGATGCAAAGATGGTAATAGGAGTCGGACCGGGATTTGAGGCAGGTGTAGACTGTCATGCCGTAGTAGAGACTAAAAGAGGACATAATCTTGGAAGAGTGTTGTGGAAGGGATGTGCATTCCCCAATACCGGTGTGCCCGGAAATATAGGCGGATATACGGTGGAAAGAATCATCAGAGCCGTTGCCGACGGAAGTTTTAGGGCAAATGTAAGTATCGGTGATAATGTTAAAGCGGGAGATTTAGTTGCTTTTTGCGGTGAGGTTCCGGTATATGCGGGTATTGACGGAATAGTCAGAGGACTTTTACAGGATGGAGTACAAGTTAAAAAGGGTATGAAATCAGGTGATATAGATCCAAGAGCAAAAAAAGAGTATTGCTTTAGCGTATCGGATAAGGCAAGTGCCATAGGAGGCGGAGTGTTGGAAGCTGTACTTGGCATGATGAACCGCAGGAAAGTCTGATGGATTTGGTGATTTTGGCGGCGGGAGAGGGCAAAAGGTTCGGAGGAGACAAGCTTCTGGCAGATATCAAGGGAATCAAGCTTTATCAATATATGGAAAAAATATATAATCAGGCATATGACTTTGATAATAAGATAATAGTGAGTAAAGACGGTGAGATACTTAAATATTACAAGGGCAGGGGATTTACTTCCATATATAATGACAAACCGGAACTTGGAAAGTCAAGATCCATAAAACTGGCTGTAGAAGAGCTGAAAAAAATTGAGAATTCGGGCAGTGTCCTCTTTGGAGTATGTGACCAGCCGCTTTTAAGATCTGATACCATATCAAAGATAATAGATGAATTTCAAAAATCGAATAAAACTATAAGTAGTGTAAGATGTGGAAACAGGCTTGGTAACCCATGCATATTTTCAAATAAATACTTTGACGAGTTGCTTAGGCTGGGAGAAGATGAAGGTGGTAAAAAGCTTATAAAGGCGCATATTTGTGAGGTTTTATTTGTTGATATTGAAAATGAGGATGAGCTTATGGATATTGATACAAAAGATGCTTATAATTATGTACTTAAGAAAATACATTGAAAAAAACATAATAGTATAATTGCTTTATATATATTGATAATTTAAATAGATATAGGACATTATTCATATAAAAAAATCAAAAAAAAATTGACTAAAAATTAATTAGATGTTATTCTTTATATGAATAAATACTTGAGTTATATATATTGGATGTTTTCTTTTAGAAGAAATGCATAAGAATATTGAATAAGAGGCCTAATATAAGCTCATAATCGGTTGAGCGTCTCTACCAATTACCGTAATAATTGACTATAGGCCCACAGAAATTGTGGGTGGAGTGGGGTGTTTCCATGCACAATGGAATACACCTCATATTTTTATTAGGGGAGAATATGATAGTTAAGGGGAATTTGGTGGATTGTACCGAAAAAGGTACAATCAGAATAAGGAAAAAAAACTGTATAGTGATTGAAGAAGGTATTATTTCAAAAATATGTTCGGAAAATGAATTGCCTGATTCTTTAAAGAATGAAGAGATTGAAGACTATGGTGATTCCTTAATAATACCGGGACTTATAGATATGCATTTACATGCTCCTCAATTTGCTTTCAGAGGGCTTGGAATGGATATGGAACTTTTAGACTGGCTGAATACATATACATTTCCTGAGGAAGCAAAATATAAGGATATTGAATATGCAAAAAAAGCCTATAAAAAGTTTGTGGATGCTCTGACTAAGAGTTATTCCACAAGGGCAATTGTATTTGCTACTTTACATACACAGGCAACAATATTATTGATGGATATGCTGGAAGAGAGCGGGCTGAAATGCTTTGTAGGTAAAGTAAATATGGACAGAAATTCTACGGATGAACTTATTGAAACTACAGAGTCATCCATAGATTCTACAAATAAATGGTTGGAGGTCTGCGAAAGCAGATATCAAAATACCAAACCTGTAATTACACCAAGATTTATACCAAGCTGCAGTGATAAGCTGATGAAGGAACTTGGAAAGATCAGAGGTGAAAATTACGGTTTACAGTCACATTTATCCGAAAATCCCAAGGAAATAGAATGGGTGAAGGAACTTTGTCCGGATGCAACAGGATATCTGGATGCCTATGATAAAAGGAGTAGCTTAAATAAAAGCAAAGTGCCTACCGTGATGGCACATTGCGTATACTCCGATGAAAAGGAAATGGAGCTTTTAAAGGAGAGGGATGTATATGTGGCACATTGTCCGCAGTCAAATATCTGCCTTTCATCAGGTATAGCTCCGATAAGGAAGTTCCTTAACAGTGGTATAAAGGTCGGTCTTGGAAGTGATATAGCAGCCGGCTATTCACTGAATATATTAAATCAGGCGGTAGAGGCGATAGGGCTTTCAAAGCTTTATTGGAGATATATAGATAAAAATTCAAAACCTTTGGAGCTTGCCGAGGCGTTTTCCATGGCAACCAGAATTCCGGGAAGCTATTTTGGGAAGGTTGGAGCATTTGAGGAGGGCTTTGAAGCGGATATGCTTATCATAGATGATGGAGTATTAAATAAAGATATTGACGATTTAAGAAAAAGATTTGAAAGATTTTTATATTTATCGGATGAATGTTCTATGAAAGCAAAATATGTATCAGGAAAAAAAATCTTATAAGTTAATTATTATAGGCTTTATTTTATATCTTAAACATATATGTTTCTAATGTTGTAAAGTAATTGAAAACAATCGATTCTTGCAGTAGATATAGGATAAAACTATAATTTGATTAATATAAAATATTACAATTAGAGAGGAAAGAATATGGAGGTTGGAAAAAGTATTGTCAGAGTAGATGCATTTGACAAGGTCACAGGCAGAACAAAGTATACCGATGATTTATGTGATGCGAGTGCCTATGTGGCAAAGATTTTGCATTCTACAATAGCTCATGGTAAGGTGCTTTCAGTTGATACTAGTGAAGCGGAGAAGATTGAAGGAGTTGTAAAGGTTGTTACATGCTTTGATCTGGGACCGTATAGAAATTACTTTCCTACGGCAGGACATCCATGGTCTACTGATGTAAGCCATCAGGACGTTGCAGACAGATTATTGCTTACCGATGAAGTTAAATTCTATGGTGATGATGTTGCTGCGGTTATAGCTGAAAATGAGGTGGCTGCAAGTCAGGCTCTCAGAGCTATAAAGGTGGAATATGAGGAGTATCCTGTAGTTACAGATGTTTTGGAAGCTATGAAGGACGGTGCACCACAGATTCATAAGGATTACCCTAACAATATTTTAAAGCATACAAGTATCAGCAGAGGTAATTATGCTGAGGCAATCAAAGAAGAGGGCCTTACTGTAGTTGACAGATGGTATAATACTGAACCTGTACAGCATTGCCATATAGAGAACTTTATCTGCTACGCATATGCAGAAGGCAAAAGAATTACGATAGTAGCTTCTACACAGATTCCTCATATTGCAAGAAGAGTTGTAGGTCAGGCTCTCGGTATTCCTTGGGGAGATGTAAGAGTTATTAAGCCTTATATCGGTGGTGGCTTCGGAAATAAGCAGGATATACTATATGAGCCGCTTTGTGCATTCCTTTCATTACAGGTGGGAGGACATCTTGTAAAGCTTGATTGCAGCAGAGAGGAAACTTTCTTTGCAAACAGAACAAGACATGGCATAAGGTTCCATATAATTTCACATGTAAGAAAAGACGGTACGTATGCCGCAAGAAAGATAGAAGCATTCTCAAACCAGGGTGCATATGCTTCGCACGGACATTCTATTGCAGCAAAGGGACTGGGAGCTTTCCCACAGCTTTATCCATGTGATAATGTTGAGGGTGATGCATATACTGTATTTACAAACAGACCTGTAGCCGGAGCTATGAGAGGATACGGTATACCTCAGGCTATGTTTGCGGTAGAGTCTCATACAGAGGATGTTGCAAAGATAATGGGCATTGCACCTATTGACTTCAGACTTAAGAACCTTATGCCGCAGGGATATAAGGACGCTTTTTCAAAGAATGAAAACTACTATGATACATTCAGACAATGTATCGAAAAAGGTAAAGCTTATATGGACTATGATAACAGAGTCAAAGAGCTTTCAAAACAGACAGGCAGAGTAAGAACAGGTATAGGAATGGCTGCATTCTGGTATAATACTGCGGTTTGGCCTATATCACTTGAGTCATCATCATCAAGACTTGTACTTAATCAGGACGGTTCTGTAACATTACAGCTTGGTGAGACCGAAATCGGTCAGGGTGCGGATACGGCATTCTCACAGATGGCGGCTGAGATTCTTGGAATCAGTACAGATGAAGTACATATCGTTTCAAACCAGGATACAGATATTACTCCTTTCGGTACAGGCGCATATGCATCGAGACAGACCTATATAGGCGGTTTCTCTATTGCCAAGACAGCAGGACTTTTGAAGGAGAAGATACTTGATTATGCATATATTTTGACAAATATGCCACCTGCAATCACAGATATCAAGAATTCTATGATAATAAGAACTACTGATAACAGAGAACTTATTTCATTAAAGGATTTGGCAACGGAAGCACTTTATTCTCTAAGTGACAGCAGACATATTACAGCGGAGTCTACAGCACAAATAAAATCAAATGCATATTCATTCGGATGCTGTTTTGCAGAGGTTGAAGTTGATATTGATATGTGTAAAGCAAAGCTCACAAAGATAATAAATGTACATGACTGCGGTAAGCTTATCAACCCTGCGCTTGCTAAGGCACAGGTTGAGGGCGGTATGAGTATGGGTATAGGATATGCACTCTCGGAGGTACAGCTTGTAGATAAGAAGACAGGAAAAGTTTTAAATGATAACCTGCTTGATTATAAGCTTTCTACATGTATGGATCATCCACATCTTGAGACGGCGTTCGTTGAAAATCCTGAGCCTACATCACCATTCGGTACAAAATCATTGGGTGAGCCACCGGTTTGTCCTGTGGCACCGGCTATAAGAAACGCTATTATGAATGCTACAGGTGTAGGTGTTAATGAATTACCTTTACGTCCGGAAAAACTGTATGAATATTTTGACAAAGCAGGTTTACTTAAGTAGGAGGAAGAAATGTACGATATAAAAGCTTTATATGAGGCGACAAGCGTAGATGATGCTTGCAGACTTTTAAAAGAACATCCGGACTCACAGGTTATTGCCGGCGGAAGTGATGTTTTGGTACAGATAAGAGAAGGAAAGAGAGCGGGTAAGGAGCTTGTAAGTATCTATATGCTTGATGAGCTTAGAGGTATCTGCCTTGATGCCGATGAAAATATAAGAATAGGATCTTTAACAAGCTTCTCACATATTACAAAGAATCCTATTATACAAAAATACATAAATGTACTTGGTGAAGCTGTGGATCAGATAGGTGGACCGCAGATCAGAAATATAGGAACTATCGGTGGAAATACATGTAACGGTGTTACATCAGCAGACTCCGCTTCCACACTTTTTGCATGGGATGCACAGGTTGAGATAGCCGGAGAGGGCTACAGAAGATTAGTACCTATAAATGAATTTTATATAAAGGCCGGAACAGTGGATTTAAAAGAGGGTGAAATACAGACAGCTATCATCATTCCGAAGAAAGCTTATGAGGGTTATAAGGGACATTATATAAAATATGCCATGAGAGAGGCTATGGATATCGCTACTACAGGATGTTCGGTAAATGTAAAACTCTCAGAGGATAAAAAGACATTCGAAGATGTAAGAATAGCTTATGGTGTAGCAGGTCCTATCCCTATGAGAGTACATACAGCGGAAAACTTTATCAGAGGTAAAGAAGTTAATGAGGAGAATATAGAGGCTTTTGCTCAGAAAGTTTTGGAAGATATAAATCCTCGTGATTCATGGAGAGCAAGTAAAGCTTTCAGATGTCATATAGGCGTGGTTATGGCAAGAAAAGCCTGTGAAAAGGCTGTAAAACAGGCAGGAGGTAAGGTCGATGACAGGGCAGAGTTATAAATTAGTCAGTTGTACCATCAATGGTAAGAAATGTGAGAAAATGGTAGATGTAAGAAGCTCACTTACAGATATGCTTAGAAATGACTACAGACTTACTTCTGTAAAGAAAGGCTGTGAGGTAGGAGAGTGTGGAGCATGTAATGTCCTTATAGACGGTGAAGCATTCAACTCATGTATCTACCTGGCAGTTTGGGCTGAGGGCAAGGATATCCTCACATTGGAAGGTCTTATGGGACCAAATGGAGAAATTTCAGATTTACAGCAGGCATTTATAGATGAAGCGGCGGTACAATGCGGATTCTGTACACCGGGATTTGTAATGTCGGCTACCGAAATTCTAAACAGCGGAAAACTGTATTCAAAAGAAGAACTTAGAAAACTCCTTTCAGGACATCTTTGCAGATGTACAGGTTATGAAAATATACTTGTAGCGGTTGAAAAGACAATGAAAAAGAGACTTGGAGTAGAATAATAAAGGATAGCTGAACTTTCGGAGGGAGTATGGACAAAGACAGCTTAAAGCGACTGATTGATGTGGCGAATGGGAAGAAAAAAGCGGAACTTGTAATAAAAAACGGATCTATTGTAGATGTTTGCAGCGGTAAAGTATTCAAAGCCGATTTGGCTATAGCAGAAGGATATATCGCGGGATTTGGAGAGTATGAAGGTGAAAAAGAAATAGATATAGAAGAAAAATATATTTCTCCTGGACTTATGGATGCACATATTCATATTGAGTCCTCATACTGCACTCCGGAGGAGTTTGGCAGGATGGTGGTGCCTCATGGCACTACCACGGTCATTGCCGATCCTCATGAGATAGTGAATGTATGTGGAATAAACGGATTTCACTATATGCAAAATGCAGCCAAAAACACCTGCCTTTCAGTTAAATATATGATGCCGTCCTGTGTACCTGCAACAAGTATGGAGGATGCGGGATGTATAATACTTGCAAAAGATATGAAAGAAGATATTGTATCCGAAGCTGTTCCGGGACTTGGCGAGTTCATGGATTACAATGCAATAATACAAAATGATAATATTGCACTTGATAAGCTGGTTTTAGCAAGAAATCATAAAAAGATAATAGACGGACATAGTCCCAATCTTTTTGGAAAGGATTTGAATGCATATGTTTGCGGCGGAATAGATACGGACCATGAGTGTTCAACTCTCGAAGAGATGGAAGACAGACTGAGTCGTGGCATATATGTACAATTACGTCAGGGCTCAGCCTGTCACAATTTGGAAGCACTTATACCTGGTATAAATGAATTTAATTTTAGAAGATGTTTATTATGTTCGGATGACAGACAACCAAAGACTATTTTTGAGGACGGACATCTGGAATATCATCTAAGAACCTTGGTAAAGGCGGGAATATCGCCTGTTATGGCTATAGCAATGGCTACAATAAATGTAAGTGATTGCTATGGACTAAAGGACAGAGGAATGATTGTGCCGGGTAAAAGAGCGGATTTTGTTATCTTTGATGATCTTAAAGATTTTAAAGTTTCATCGGTTTATATACTGGGAGAAGAGGTCGCAAAAGACGGAAACTATCTAAAAGAATTAGAAAAGTATGATATCTCGGGAGTATCAGATACCGTACATTTAGATAATTTCAAAAAAGAAATGCTACAAATGTGCCTAAAATCCGATGAAGTTTTCGCAATAGAAATGATTGCGGGAGGAGTGCTGTCTAAAAAGACAAAGATTAAGATAAAAAGGGATGAAAAAGGATTTTTTGTCTTTGATAAAAATATAGATGCCTGCAAATGTGCGGTGATAGAAAGACATCATAATACCGGAAAGGTCGGACTTGGAATTATAAAGGGCTATGGTATTAAGAGCGGAGCAATAGCGGCGTCAGTCGCACATGATTCACATAATATAATATGTGTAGGCGTTAATGATGATGAAATGTATATGGCAATAGAGAATGTGAAGGAAAACGGTGGAGGTTTTTCACTGGTCAAAGACGGTAAGGTAATAGAAAGTCTGTCTTTGCCGGTAGCCGGTCTTATGAGTG
Source organism: Lachnospiraceae oral taxon 107 str. F0167 (assembly GCA_000209465.1). Lineage (GTDB taxonomy): Bacteria > Bacillota > Clostridia > Lachnospirales > Lachnospiraceae > Lachnoanaerobaculum. The sequence goes on from GL890591.1 coordinate 67,792, forward strand.
ATTTGAGCGGAGAAGAGGTATCAAAGAAACTTTTAAGTCTTCACAAAAAGGCTGTGGATGAATTAGGGGTGAATGAAAGTCTTGAGCCTGTAATGTCACTTACTTTTATGTCACTTATGGTTATACCTGAGTTAAAGCTCACTGCCAGAGGCTTGTTCGATATTTTTGAAAACAAGTTTATAGACATTGAGGCGGATTAAGTTTTTAAAATATATTAAATGGCAGTGATATATAGGCTGAATAACTTGAATAAAATTTGACTTAGAGGAAACTAAAAACTCCGGGCCGGATACCGGAGTATAATAAAAAAAAGGAGACTATATATGGAAAAGTTTTTTAAGCTAAAAGAAAATGGGACCGATGTAAAAACTGAAGTCATTGCCGGTATTACAACCTTTATGACAATGGCATATATCCTTGCAGTAAACCCTAATATCCTTGCCGATGCAGGTATGGACAGAGGTGCCGTATTTACAGCAACCGCAGTAGCGGCATTTTTAGGTACTGCATTGATGGCATTATTGGCAAATTATCCGTTTGCACTTGCTCCGGGAATGGGACTTAATGCATATTTTGCATATACCGTAGTTTTAGGTATGGGATATAGCTGGCAGACAGCTCTTACAGCAGTATTTGTAGAAGGTATTATTTTTATAGCACTTTCAGTTACAAATGTGCGTGAGGCTATCTTTAATGCGGTTCCACGAAACTTAAAATCAGCTGTAAGTGTGGGTATCGGACTTTTTATTGCATTTATCGGACTTCAAAATGCTAAGATCGTTATCGGCGGTGCTACATTGGTAGAGTTGTTTTCAATAAAGGGATACAATAGTATTCATGCAGCGGAAGGTGTTGCAGGTTCAGTTAATGATGTCGGTATTACAGTGCTTATAGCAATTATAGGTGTTATTATTACAGCACTTTTAGTTGTAAAGGAAGTTAAGGGAAATATATTACTCGGAATATTGGCAACATGGATTCTTGGAATAATTGCTCAATTAACAGGACTCTATGTCCCAAATCCTGCACTTGGACTCTTCAGCGTATTGCCTGATTTCTCAAACGGACTCAGTATACCAAGTATTGGTCCGGTTTTATTTAAACTTGAGTTTGACAAGATTAAGTCATTAAACTTTGTAGTAGTTATGTTTGCATTCTTATTTGTAGACTTATTTGATACAATCGGAACATTGATCGGTGTATCTACAAAGGCGGGAATGCTTGATAAGGACGGCAAGCTTCCGAATATCAAGGGTGCCTTACTTGCAGATGCTATAGCAACAACAGCAGGTGCAATGCTTGGTACTACTACAGTTACAACATTCGTTGAGTCTGCTTCAGGTGTTTCAGAGGGTGGAAGAACAGGTCTTACAGCAATGACAACAGCTGTTCTCTTTGCAGTATCACTTCTTTTATCACCTATATTCCTTGCTATACCTTCATTTGCAACAGCACCTGCACTTATAGTGGTAGGATTTTATATGTTCACAAATGTGGTACATATTGATTTCTCAGATATGACAGAGGCTATACCTTGCTATATCTGTATAGTTGCAATGCCGCTCTTCTACAGCATTTCAGAAGGTATATCAATGGGAATCATATCATATGTATTGATCAATGCATGTACAGGAAGATCTAAAAAAGTTACACCGCTTATGTATGTACTTTCAATATTGTTTATACTAAAATATGCGTTACTTTAATTAGAGCTTATATTTTCACTGCCTTAAATAAATATTTTAAACAGAGATATGGGGAAACCCATATCTCTTTTTTATCGAGGGTTTTAGTAAAGAAATCATAATTATAAAATTAAATTTTATAAAGTTTAGCATTTAGTAGGCATAGTAGATATAATATATAAATCAATCTAATAAGAGAAAATATGATAAATAGCCGTATTAGTATATTGTGCACAAATAAAAACAATGTAAAATGTGTACTTTTAATAATGCCCGGATGGAGTGAAGAAAGTAAAAACAGAATGATACTAAAGCATTGAAAATTTCTTTCAGAAATGATAAGATATTTTCAGATGGAGGTAGTAAAAATGAATGACAAAATCAAAAACCTACAAGGGAAACTGATTGTTTCATGCCAGGCACTGGAAAATGAACCTTTACATTCAGACTTCATTATGGGGAGAATGGCTCTCGCAGCAAAGATGGGCGGAGCGTGTGGCATCAGAGCAAACTCTATTGTGGATATAGAAGAGATAAAAAAACAGGTAGATTTGCCGATAATCGGAATTATAAAAAAGGATTATGCAGGCAGTGAGGTTTATATCACACCAACTATGGATGAGGTGGATGCTTTGGTAGAGGCAGGAGTTGATATAATTGCTATGGATGCAACATGTAGACTTAGACCTGAGGGAAAGAGTCTTAGGGAATTCTTTTCAGAGGTCAGGGAGAAATATCCGAATACATTATTTATGGCGGATTGCTCCACGGAAGAAGAGGCTTTATTTGCAGATGAAATAGGTTTTGACTTCATCGGTACTACTATGGTCGGTTATACTAAGGAGAGTGAGGGACTTAGAATCGAAGCAAATGATTTCGAGATTCTTAGAAATATCATTTCCAAAGTAAAACACAGGGTTATAGCCGAAGGAAATATAAATACACCTGATAAATGCAGAAGAGTTATAGAGCTTGGTGCTTTCAGCGTAGTAGTGGGTTCTATTATTACAAGACCTCAACTTATAACAAGAGAATTTTCGAAAGTACTTGAGAAAATATAAATTTTATTTTTAATATAAGGAATTAAGGAGGTATTCGGTATGAAAAAAATGTTATCATTGGGATTAAGTTTTTCAATGGCGGTAATGTTGGGAGCTTGTGGAGCAAAAGCAACGCCAACTACAACTTCAGTTTCAAGCGAGGGCGGAACGAAGCAAACACAGCGAGAAACAGTCAATTTCTGGTATTTGTGGGGAGGTGAAGAAGCAAAGATTATTGAAGAAATTATCAGTAAGTACAATTCCAGTCAGGATAAGTACGAGGTGGTAGGAACAAGCACACCAGATCAACAAGTAATTATTACAGCTATTTCCGGAGGACAGGGACCGGATATTACTGATGATTTCGGAGGCAGTGTTCCAAAGTATGCAAATGAAAATATTGCACAGAATTTAGATGAATATATTAAAAAAGATAATGTGGACATGACAGCGTTTGTTGATGCTGCTTTGGAACAGCAAAAGTATGAGGGAAGTATCTATTCTTTACCAATAAGTGTGAATGTGTTTGCTCTTTATTATAATAAAGATTTGCTGGATAAGGCTGGAATTACAAAGACACCTCAAACTTTGGAGGAACTTATGCAAATGAGCGAAGATACTACTTTACTTGACGGAGAAAGTTTGACACAATTGGGTGCACCGTTTGTGCCTACCAATTATTGGCCGAATATTTTTACATATGCATACGGCTCAGATTTTGGTCAGCCGAGTAATTGGACGCCTGATAATGAAGGATTTAAAAAATCACTTGAATTTATGGAGAGTCAGGTTAAAAAATTTGGTAAAGATGCTTTGGGTAATTTTATTACTTCCGGTAATTCCAACTTAAATACTCCACAAGATCCGTTTTTAAATGGAACACAGGTATTTCGTATCGACGGACCGTGGCTTTATAACATGGCTAAGGATGCGGGTGTAAATTTTGAAATGATGCCTATCCCCGGTGCTGAAAATGTGGGAGGTGAAGGATGGTCAACAGTAGATACATCTATGCTATATATTCCCACAACAAGTGCGCATAAGGATGGAGCATGGGATTTTATGAAGTATATGTGTATGGGAGAAGGAAATAAACTTTTCTGTAAATTAAAGGGAGATTTGCCACCGACAAAAGCATTATTGGAAGATCAGGAAATTGTTTCACTGTCTCCGGCACAGAGTGTATTTAGCGGAATTGTAGCAAAGAATAATCTTGGAGCACTTCCTCAATCTTTACATACGGTAGAATATTCTAAGGCGATAAAGGATGCGGTTGAGACAGTTTTGTTGGGGGATAGCACAGAACAAGCTTTGACTAAAATGAAAGAGGCTGTAAGTGCTATAAAATAAAAAATAGCTTAATAATAAACTTTAACCTGCTGCTGTATCAGTAGCAGGCTTATTTCAAATAGTTGGGGAAATAAAATGAATAAAACCAATAGACAGTCAGTGAGAACCAATTTAGAAGGATTTCTATTTGCCTTACCTTGGTTGATTGGATTCATAATATTTAGTGTATATCCTATTTTTATGTCAGGCTATTATAGTTTTACAGATTTTAGCGCAATAAAGGATCCTGTGTTTGTCGGACTGGAAAATTATAAGTCTTTGCTTAAAGACCCGTTGTTTTATAAAAGTTTAAAGAATACCGTGGTGTATGTGCTGTTTTCGGTAACTATGGGAATATTTCTTGCATTGGTAATTGCCACCATGCTGAACAAAAAATGGAAAGGGAGAACGATTTTTAGGGCGATTTTCTTTTTACCCTCTGTAGTGCCGGTAGTGGCTTCTACAATGATATGGGTATGGGTATTTGACCCGAATCATGGTTATTTGAACAATTTTTTAAGGATTTTCGGGGTTTCTACAATTAACTGGTTGGGCGATCCCTCTTGGACTATGGCGAGTGTAGTTATGATAACACTTTGGGGGATGGGATCAAGTATGGTGATTTTTTTGGCGGCAATGCAGGACGTTCCAAAAGAATTGTATGAGGCTGCAGGGATAGATGGAGCAGGAGGACTGGCGAAGTTTTTTAGTATAACATTGCCCGGGATAGCTCATGTTGTGCTCTATCAAGTAATACTTGCCTTGATTAACGGTTTTCAGTATTTTACTCAAGTATATATTATTATACGAGCACAAAGTGGAAATATTTCGCAGGGTATTAATGGAGGTCCGAGAGATTCATTGATGATGTATCCTCTGTATCTGTTTTATAACGCTTTCACAGTATTAAAAATGGGCAGGGCTGCAGCTATGTCATGGATTTTATTTTTAGTGGTCAGTTTTATAACTTTTGTACTGCTAAAAGTATCTAAAAAATGGGTTATGAATCGTTAACAGATGTAAAGGGTGGGTTTATGGCTATTTTAAAGAAAAAAATATCAAAAATCATATTTTATATCGTAATAGTTGTTATGGCATTTGTGTTTCTTTTTCCATTGCTGGTAATGATTACTACATCCTTTAAAACATATAAAGAGGCATTTGATGTTAAAGTGGGAATTTTACCTCATGCGCTTTATTTAGGAAATTATATTGATGTGTTTAAAACTATTCCTTTTCTGAGATATTTTGGGAATACGATGTGGATTACAGGAATGAATGTACTCGGAACGGTAATCGTGACTCCAATGATAGCTTATTCTTTATCGAAAGTGCGTTGGGCGGGAAGAAATATTATATTCACAATGATTACGGCGACAATGATGATTCCGTATACTGCTATTATGATTCCTTTATATAGGATGTGGGTTAAGTTCGGTTTGGTGGGAAGTTTTTGGCCACTGATTATTCCTTCGTTCTTCGGATATCCTCTTTATATTATTATTTTAAGGCAATTTATGCTGGGAATTCCCGATGAACTTTTGGAATCTGCAAAAATAGATGGTTGTAATGCATGGCAGAGATTTTTTTTGATTGCTCTGCCATTGGCAAAACCGGGTATTGCGACTATTACCATTTTTTCATTTATGTATACATTTTCAGATTTTTTAGGTCCGCTGTTATATGCCAATAAAAGCGAGTTATATACTTTGTCATTAGGCTTATATTCATTTATGAATGAGCATAGTATAAATTGGACATCACTTATGGCGGCTGCCACTATGTTTATGCTTCCGATCTTGATAATATTTTTGATTGGACAAAAACATTTTGTAGAAGGAATTTCGACTTCAGGATTAAAGGGGTAAAGGATGAAAGTATTATATGTTCCACTTGATGATAGAGCATGTAACTATGAATTCCCATACGCTTTGTCAAGGCTGACAGATAATATAGAACTTTTGAGACCGCCACATGTATGGATGGGTTTTTTAAAGCAAGGGGCTGATGTTGAAAAAATATGGGATTGGATTTTTCAAAATGCCGGGGACTGTGAATATGCTATTTTATCTGTTGATACCTTGGTGTATGGGAATTTGGTGAATTCCAGAATACATAATCTTTCTATAGATGTATGTATGGAGAGAATGGATAGATTTCGAGAACTGAAAGAAAAAATACCTAAGATAAAGTTACATGCGTTTAACCTTGTTGCAAGAGTGGCCGCTTACAATAACAGTTTTGAGGATCCTATGTATTGGGATATTTACGGATATGATATTTGGAGATATACATGCTTTTTGGATAGGGAAAGCAGAGGCGAGATAAGTGAGAGGGAAAGAGAAGAAAAAAATAAAATAGAAAAAAAATACCGGAAGAAGTCATGACGGATTTTGTTGAACGAAGAAATATTGACAGAGAAGTTAATAAAAAAAGTGCTTTATTAGTGAAGGACAATGTATTTGATACATTGAATATACCTAAAGATGATAATGGAGAATATGGAATGTCTGCAATGGACTCTCAAGTAATGTTGAATGAAGTGAACAGATTGGGTATTTCTCATAGGGTATACATATATCCCGGAACGGATGAAGTGGCTTGTAATATTTTTACACGTATTTTTTGTGAGAGTAAATCATATTTACCAAGAGTATATGTGAGATATTCTGCCACAAATGCACCGTTTGTAGTTCCAAAATACGAAGACAGGTTACTTGGTGAAAGTATAAAATGGCAAATTCATTCAGCAGGCGGTATTTTTGAAGAATGTGCAGAATTTTCCGACTGTATGCTGGCAGTCAATATGTCAGGGACAAAACAAGTGGAAGCATCAAGACAAAAGGAAGATATTGATTCAGCCTTCAGGACAAGTACAAATATCCATGAATTTTTAAATTATATTAAATTTTATAGAAAAATAATGGATAAAAGTATCGGTATTGCTGAAATAAGTTGTTGCAATGGTTGTGAAAACAGTTTTATGGAAATGATGATGCAACTTGATGTATTTCCATATATCACAGCTTTTGGAGGTTGGAATACGGCACAAAATACTATTGGCGTAGTTTTATCACATATAATAATAGCATCATTTTATAAAGGGTACAGAAATAATGTTAGGACTTATTTAAAGAGTGAAAGTTTTAAGTTGGGATTTTTGCTGTCTGACTGGGTTTGTCAGACACTTTTACAGGATAGAGTATCCAAGGAAGTAGATGACATAAAAAATCTTGATCTATATCGATTAAAGGAAAATCATTTAAAAATTCGTGAGTGGTACATGAATGAGTTAGAAATGTGGTTTAATGAATTTTTAAACAAATATGGTTGGGAGAAAAGCTTTGCTATAAAAAATTTTGATTTTGACTGGGATAGTGTTTATTTTTATAATATAGTTGTGTCAGAAAAAAATGACCATAAAAATTTGTAAAAGGGGGATTTAGTGGGATAAGTAGGAAATACTTTTGCTTTAACAATGTATTTTTTGTATGTATTATAGGAATAATATTTTTTATATGTAATGCGAATTTGGCATACTCAAAGGAGTCGGATTCAAATTGTAATATATTACTTGGTAAAAGTTATGAAGTTAGTTCTGAAGCCAGTGAAATTTATCCTGATACAGGTGGAGAAATAACTGATGGGAATTATGCCTTACCATATTTGACTGATCAAGGTTGGCAAGGTAGAGAAAACATAACTTCATATACAGTTACTGTGGATTTAGGTAAAATAACAAATATTGTCGGATTTAAGGCGGATTTTTTCAGATATGAAAATGCAGGAGTTATTTTGCCTGATTCAGTCAGTCTTAGTATATCAAAAGATGGAAATAACTATATAGACATATGTAGCGGTATAAAGTCAACGGTTTTCGATGAAATAAGCTCAGTAGCATATGTAGGTAATGCAAAAGAAAAGAATGTTTCAGGACGTTATGTACGATTGACAGTAAGTGGTAGGCAGTGGTCATTTATAGATGAGTGGGAAGTATATAGTTTTAAAAAGAAAAAGAATGTTGAATCTCGTTTTTATGGAACATTTGTACAGCCTGAATTATGTGAAAAGTGGACAGAAAGTGAATGGGAGAGAGAATTTGCTTTAATGAAAGACATTGGCATGGAACATTTAATTTTGCAATGGACTGCTGACTTAAAAAATATGACAACAGTGTACCCATCAGATATTTCAGGTTTTGAGCAGAACACAACATCAGATTTAGTTGCTAAAGTTTTGAATATGGGAGAAAAATACGATATTGATGTTTATTTGGGCTTACAATTAAACGAAGATTGGTTCGGCAAGTATACAGGAGATCAAGCTTGGATTAATGAGCAAGGAGATGTAGCTGTCTCTTTGGCAAGTGACTTGTGGATGAAATATAAAAATTCTTCATCCTTTGCAGGTTGGTATCTGAGCTTTGAGGTGGATAATTGGAATTTTAAGGATGAGTCTCAATGGAAGATACTGACAGATTTTTATAATAAAGTAACAGACAGTATAAACGGTTTTGAGGAACAGAAACCAATTATGATTTCACCATTTTACAATACTGTTGGCGGTTTGAATTCAAAACAATGGGAAGATATGTGGGGATATATACTTACACATTCTAAAATTGATATTTTAGCATTGCAGGATGGAGTAGGTGCCGGTCATGTAAAGAATGAAAAACTGGCTGAATGGTTTAAGGCTACATACAATGCGATTAAGAAGAGCAAATCAAAGACTTCCTTATGGGCGGATGTAGAAACATTTGACTTGGATAGATAACCGATGCCTACAAAAGAGATGATTGCAGATATTAATGCAGTATTACCATATGTTGATAATGTTACATGCTTTAGTTTTAATCACTATTTGAGCCCTCAACAGGTACCGGAAGTATACTATGAAACTTATAAAGAATACGTAGATAGCGGTAGTTTAGATAGTAGCTTGCCTTCAACGCCTCAAAATATCTTTGCAGAAAACAGGGGGAGTTTGGCAATCGAATTAAATTGGACTTCTTCTTCTGACAATGTGGGGGTTGCCGGTTATAATATTTATAGAGATGGAGTTTTGGTAAAAAAGACATATACAGAAAACGATGAATTTATGGATGTTCAATTGGAGCCACAAACAAGTTATAAATATATTATAACCGCCAGGGATGCAGCAGGTAATGAATCAAAAAAATCAGAAGCCGTTGTAGCCTCAACCTCTTCAAAAACAAATTATGACACATTGCTGTCAATTGGAAAACCATATACATATGGTGTAGCAAATCCGAACTATGATCCAAAGGGAAGCAAACTTGAATTGTATAAAGATCCTATGTTAAAAAAACTGACTGACGGAAATTTTGGTTCCGGTAGATATGATGATGGAACTTGGGTAGGTATAGAAAATGGTAAAATTTTATCTGTTACAATGGATTTACAAAAGTTAGAATATATTCATGAAGTAGAGATGGAATTTAAACAGGATATTTCAGCATATATTTTTTTGCCTTCTTCAGTAAAAGTAGAGATTTCACAAGACGGAAATACTTTTGTGGAAATAGGAGATACAGGGCAGGCAGTAATAGGAAAAATATCAGGGAATAAAACTTTAAGGATTATTACAGATAAGGAAGTGTCAGCAAGATACATAAGATTTACAATACATCCGGGAAGCTTTGCATGGACATTTTTAGATGAATTATCTGTAAGGTAAGAAAAGCAGATGTCAAAAACAAAAAATTGATAAAGTCAAAGTTTTTGTTTATAATATAAAAGTTTTTACTTAAATTTATTTCAAGTGAAATGAAAAACTCATCAAGGAGGAAAGAGGAAATATGAAGAAACTATTGTTAACAGGATTGACACTTACAGCGGCAGGAATGCTTGCTGCATGTGGTGGAGGAAAGGCAGAGCAGACAAGTGCGGCAGCTGATTCACAAGCTGAAACAAAGCAGGAAGCACAGGCAGGCGAGGCGACAGAGCTATCACTTTGGACATATCCTGTAGGTAAGTGGGGCGATGCGGCAACAGTGGACGGTATCATTAAGAATTTTAATGAGAAATATCCGAATATCAAGGTATCTGTAGAGTATCTTGACTATCAAAACGGTGATGACCAGATCAATACAGCTATTGAAGGAAAGCAGGCACCTGATATAGTACTTGAGGGACCTGAAAGACTTGTAGCCAACTGGGGTGCTAAGGGACTTATGGTGGATTTAAAGGATTTATTCGAGAAAGATTCAGCTTCAGATATTTATGATCCTGTAAAGACGGCATGTAAGAGCCCAAGCGGTGAATACTATGAGTATCCTGCATTTATGGTTGCACATTGCATGGCTGTTAACAAAACAATGTTTGAGAAAGCTGATGCATTACAGTATCTTGATTTAGATACACATACATGGACTACAGAGAATTTCTTAAAGGCGGTTCAGGCTGTATATGATTCAGGACAGCAAAATGTAGGAGCTATTTATTGTAGTTCACAGGGTGGAGATCAGGGAACAAGAGCATTGGTAAACAATCTTTACTCAGGTACATTTACAGATAAAGAGCACACAAAATATACAGTTGATTCAGCTGAAAATGTTAAGGCATTACAGGCAATTGTAGATCAGGCAGGTTTAAACTTCGATCCTTCTATAGCAGGTGGTGATGAGATTACATTATTCAGAAACGGTACACTTGCAATGGCATTCTGCTGGAATGCTTCACAGCAGACAAATGCAGACAATGGTCCTGCAGGAAAGACAAATGCCGGAGATGAGATAATACCTATGTTATTCCCAAGTGATGACGGAGCTACAGAGCTTTGCGGCGGTATCTGGGGATATGGTATCTTTGACAATGGAGATGCAAATAAGATCGAGGCTGCAAAAACATTTATAGATTTCGTATGTAATGATGAGGCACAGGTAAAGGAAAGTGTAAAGGCTTCAGGTTTCTTCCCGGTTAGACCTTCTGTAACAGGCGTTTATGAGGGAACAGAGACAGCTGATACAATGAAGCTTTTTGAAGAGAAGTTTATGCCTTCAATGGGTGATTACTATCAGGTTACAAAGGGATGGACTACAGCTCGTACAGAGTGGTGGAATATGCTTCAAAGAATCGGTACAGGCGGTGATGTGGCAACAGAGGCTGCAACATTTACAACCAATGCCAATGCGGCGGCTGCACAGTAAAGATTTAACAGTGCTATATTGATTATTAAAAGTTAGATAATCCAACATATTATAAAATGTTGCTAAAGAAAATCTTTAGCAACATTTTTTAGAAAGGGGAAACATGGCTAAAGTTGTTTATACCGGCAGATCAAAAGAACTGGTAAGAAGAGAAACTGCATCTGCTTATATGTTTTTATTGCCGAGTCTGGTTTTCTTTATAGGTTTTGTAATAATACCAATGATTATATGTATTTATACAAGTTTTTTTGATTCCACAATGGGTAAGGATGCAAAGGATGTTTTTATCGGTTTCGGGAATTATATAGAATTGTTTAAAGATGGTATTTTTATAAAGGCATTAAAGAATACTTTTGTTATTGTTATTATTTCAGTTCCTGTAGTTTGTATATTTTCATTATGGGTATCATCCGTTATATATAATCTTAATGATAAAGTATTGTCGGTTTTCAGATGTATATTTTATCTTCCTGTAGTTACAGGTTCGGTAGCGGTTACAGTGGTTTGGAAATGGATGTATAATAATTATTACGGTATCTTTAATTATATAGGAAAGAGTACCGGAGTTTTAAAGACAAATATCAACTGGCTTGGAGATGAGAGATTTGCACTTATGTGCATAATACTTATTTTACTTACTACATCTGTAGGTCAGCCGATAGTATTATATGTATCCGCACTCGGAAATGTGGATAATTCATTGGTGGAGGCTGCACAGGTAGACGGTGCCAATGAGTTGCAATTATTCTGGAAGATAAAGTGGCCACAGATAATGCCGACAACATTATATATTTTGGTTATAACAACTATCAACAGTTTCCAGTGTTTTGCTCTGATACAGCTTTTGACATCAGGCGGACCGAATCATTCCACAGATACTGTAATGTATTATATATACTATATGGCATTTAAGATGTTCAGATACGGATACGGAAATGCAATGGGCGTGGTACTTGCAATATTTATAGCAGTATTGTCTGCACTTCAGTTTAGAGTGGCAAAGGAGAGATAATATGAAAACTTCAAATTCACTAAAAAAACTGTATAATATCGTATCAATTATTGTATTGATAGCTTTGGCTTTTTGCTTTGTATTTCCATTATATTGGATAGTTACGGGAGCATTTAAAACTCCTGTTTCAATAAACTCTCCGACACCTGACTGGATTCCCAAGGAATTAGTGATGGATAATTTTAAGAAGCTTTTTTCAAGACAGATGGCACCGGTTTTTGAATTGGGATTTATAAAGGGACCTGATGCACCTGCAGCCGTAAGATGGATGATAAATACTGTCTTTATGGCGATTATGGCTATGGTACTTACATGCATTACAGCATCTATGGCAGGCTATGCTCTTGCAAAGAAAAGATTTCATGGAAGAGTTTTATTATTTACTCTTATAGTATGTGCTATGGCATTACCTAAGCAGGTTATTTTAATACCGCTTATAAGGGAAATGTCCGCACTAAAGTTATACAATACTATATGGGCGGTTATACTTCCCACTGTAGGATGGCCTTTCGGTGTATTCTTAATGAAGCAGTTTTCTGAAGGAATACCTACAGAGATGCTGGAGGCTGCAAGGATTGACGGTGCAAATGAGTTTAAGACTTTTACAGATATAGTTTTTGAGATGGTAAAGCCGGGAGTGGGTGCATTGGCAATATTTACCTTTATTAACAGCTGGAATGATTATTTCATGCAACTTATAATGTTAAGTTCCACTTCCAATTTGACAATATCGCTAGGTATTGCTAAACTACAAGCAGAAAACTCGACGGATTTCGGACTTATAATGGCAGGAGCTACACTGGCTGCAGCGCCTATACTTATTGTATTTATTGTTTTACAAAAATATTTTACAAAGGGTATTACTCTGGGTGCTGTAAAAGGTTAGACTCCGTTAGAAAAGAGGGGAAAATGATATACGAAAAATCGGTGATTCCAATAATAGAATCAAAATATACACTTTTTACAAATACAGAAAAAAAGATAGCGGATTATTTTTTACAATGTGACACAAATATGGATATAAATATCCAAAATGTGGCGGAGCAATTATATGTATCTCAGGCATCTATTTCAAGATTTGCAAAGAAATGCGGCTTTGTGGGATTTAGAGAGTTTATATTTGCTTATCTTGACAGTGCCAGAGTGAAAAAGCCTAATGGAAACAGTACTACACAGAATGTATTTAATACATATCAGGACCTTTTGAATAAGGCATATTCACTTCTTGACAATGACCAGGTTCAAAGAGTTGTAAAAATGCTTGTAAATTCCAAAAAGGTGATTGCAGTAGGTAAGGGCAGTTCCGGATATGCTGCCAGTGAGATGGAAAGCCGCTTTGTAAGGGTTGGACTTGATATAGATTCACTTACCGATTCGGACAGAATAAGAATGCAGTCGGTATTTTTAAAGGATGGTGATACTGTAGTGGCATTCAGTATCAGCGGAAAAACCGAGGATATTATATTCCTCTTAAAGCATGCACATGACAGAGGTAAAAAGACAGTGTTTTTCACTGCTGCGGACAATCCGTATTTACATGAGTTTTGTGATGAAGTGGTTTTGGTAGCTTCACTTGAATATTTGGAGAACGGGAATTTGATTTCACCTCAGTTCCCTATGTTGTTGGTACTCGATCTTATATACAGCGAGTATATAAATATTGACAGCGTATTTAAGAGTGCGATTTTGGAAGATACGGTTACTACATTAAATAAGAAGGAAGACGATAGAAAGTTTTATATGATGCGTTCTCCAAGGTAGGGGGTATAGTATTTTTTTATAGTTTGTTTTATTATTTATGCTGAAAATAGAATAATTAATATCTTGAAAAACTGCATTAAAAGCATTATAATGTCAATGCAGATAACAAGTAAAATAAAATGGGTATTTGTATACCTTTATATTATTGGTAGCTGCAAAAAGAGGGAAGAACTGAGGTTTTTGCCTCTTTAAGCGTTACAAATCAATTTGATTTGTATTTAGAAATAAAAGATAGATATGCCTGTTAAAGGTAACTATTTGTGAAGGGATGATCTTAGTGGCTAAAGAAAACCGAAATACTACAGGAAATAAGGCATCAAAAAGTATTGAAACCGTAAGCAAAAAAAAGATGTCACCGCCGGAGTTTTTACAAAAGCTTGAAGACCTTGTAAATAAGGGAATTGCTTTGGATATGAAGCTCAGTATAGGTGAAATAAATGATTTCTTTGCGGATACGGAATTAAATACGGAAAGCATAGAACAGATTTATTCATATCTTGAGAATAAGGGTATTGAGATTAACGAAGACAGTGTAGATGATATGAATATCGATATTGATAATATCGATAATATTACTGATGAAGATTCATTACTCTTAGATGATGATGAATTTGATAAGGACTCTGAAGAGGATATAGACCTCAGTGCAATAGATTTGCTTGAGGGTGTAGGTACTGAGGATCCGGTGAGGATGTATCTGAAGGAAATCGGTACAGTGCCTCTTTTGACGGCAAATGAAGAACTTGAGTTGGCAAAGAGAAAACAGGACGGCGATGAGTATGCCAAACAGCGTCTTATAGAAGCAAATCTTCGTTTGGTGGTAAGTATTGCAAAAAGATATACCGGAAGAGGTATGAGCTTTTTGGATTTGGTACAGGAAGGTAATCTGGGACTTATAAAGGGGGTAGAAAAGTTTGACTACACTAAGGGATTTAAACTTTCAACCTATGCCACATGGTGGATCAGACAATCGGTAACCAGAGCTCTTGCGGATCAGGCAAGAACTATAAGAGTACCTGTACATATGGTTGAGACCATCAATAAGATGAGCAAGATGCAAAGAAAGCTCACATTGGAGCTTGGATATGAGCCGAGTGTGACCGAGCTTGCAAATGAGCTTGGTATGACGGAAGAAAAAGTAATGGAAATAATGCAGATAGCCAGAGAGCCGGCTTCTCTTGAAACCCCTATAGGTGAGGAAGATGATTCAAATCTTGGAGATTTTGTGGCTGATGCAAATGTTTTAACTCCTGAGGGAAATGTAGAATCCGTGATGCTTAGAGAGCATATAGATACATTGCTTGGAGATTTGAAAGAAAGAGAGAGACAGGTTATCGTGCTTAGATTCGGTCTTGAGGACGGACATCCAAGAACCTTGGAAGAGGTTGGAAAGGAGTTCAAGGTCACAAGGGAGAGAATAAGACAGATAGAGGCTAAGGCTCTAAGAAAGCTTAGAAATCCTGTCAGATCAAAGAGAATCAGAGATTTTTTGGCATGATAAAGAGAAATTTACAAAAAGAATTAGAAGAAATTATAAAGAAAGAGGAAGCTTTGGGTAATCGCCCAAGGCTTCTTCTTCATGCCTGCTGTGCCCCCTGTTCATCATATTGTATGGAATATTTGGATAAATACTTTGATTTAACCATATTTTTTTATAATCCCAATATTGATGATGCCAAAGAATACGAGCTTAGAGTGGAAGAGGCAAGAAGGCTTATAAAAGAAATGGACTTTATAGGTGAGGTAAAACTTATAGAAGGTGACTATGATCCGTCTATTTTTCACAGCAAAATAAAGGGATATGAAAATGAAAAAGAGGGTGGAAAAAGATGTGATATCTGTTTTGAACTGAGATTGCATGAGGCTGCAAAGGCCGCAATGGACTACGGTTTTGATTATTTTACCACCTCACTTACCATTTCACCTATGAAAAATGCCGATAAACTTTGTGAGATAGGTGAGGCGGTGGCAAAGGAGTATAATGTAAAGTATTTGCCGAGTGATTTTAAGAAAAAGAACGGATATAAAAGATCTGTTGATTTATCAAAGGAGCATGAACTTTACAGACAGGATTATTGCGGTTGCTCTTTTTCAAAGAGAGAGTCCATAGAAAGGGCAAAAGCAAGGGAGAATACATTTGACGATTGATGCAGTTTGATTTATAATAAGACAGTATTGTTATGTCAAGGATCAAAAAGATCTTGAAATATGAAAGGAAGATTCTTATGTTAAGTAGAAAAATTACTATTAAAAATCCTTCAGGTTTACACTTGCGTCCGGCAGGAGTTTTGTCACAAACTGCAATGAAATTCAAGTCGGATATAATAATAGAGTATGGTGAGAAGAAAATAGTTGCAAAGAGCGTACTTAATGTTATGGCGGCAGGTATCAAGTCAGGTACGGAGGTAACTTTGGTAGTTGACGGTGAGGATGAAGAAGAGGCAATGAAGACTCTGGTGGAGGCTATTGAATCAGGTCTCGGTGAAAAATAATTTTTTGAATTTAACATATCTTACTTGACAAATATCTATACAAGTGATTTAATAGAATATCGTATTTTGGATTGTCCAAGATACAAGGTTATTAAATGAGGTATAGATATGAAAGAGAGAAAAATCCGCCTTCAGTCCGTCGAAGATGCGAAGAACTTTGTAAAAGTTACTACGGAATGTGATTTTGATGTGGATTTATGTGATAATAGTATAATAATCGACGCAAAATCTATTATAGGAGTACTGAGCATGGATCTTAGACATGTTTTGATGGTAAGATACTATGGCGAAAATGAAGCATTGGAAGCTTTTTTAGATAACCATATGAATGGAATTGTAAAAATAGCTTAAAGATATTTATGAGATTCTCATAAATATGTGAAATATTGAACCGGCTTGTCCGGTAGTTGTTTAACATACAGGCAGGTCTTAGACTTGCCTGTTTTTTAGTATAAGAGGAGCAGAAAGAAAATATTATAATATGATAAAAGCCGCAAAAAAATATAGCGGGCATACAGCTCTGCCCCTTTATGAGAGGTAATCATGAGAATAGGACATGGATATGATGTGCATAGACTTGTGGAAGGAAGGAAGTTGATAATCGGAGGTGTTTTGATAGAGCATAGTTTGGGATTGCTTGGTCATTCCGATGCGGATGTACTTTTACATGCTGTAATGGACAGCCTTCTCGGCGCTGCAGGTCTTGGAGATATAGGAAAGCACTTTCCTGACAGTGCGCAGGAATATAAGGATGTAAGCAGTGTAGTGCTTTTGAAAAAAGTTGCTAATATACTTGACGAGAATGCATATATAATAGAAAATATAGATGCAACTATTATTGCTCAAAAGCCGAAGCTTGCACCATATATTGAGAAGATGAAGGAAGTTATATGCAGTACACTAAAAATATCGTCAAATCAATTAAATATAAAGGCAACAACTGAAGAAGGGCTTGGCTTTACAGGAAATGAAAGCGGTATATCGGCACATAGTGTTTGTCTTTTAAACTCTGTAAGAGATGCATTTTATGTATCGAGGGATATGAAGGACTGTACAGCATGTGACGGATGCCGGGGTAAAGGATAAAAGGTAAATTATGAAGATTTTTAATACACTTTCCAGAAAAAAAGAAGAATTTGTACCTATTGAAGAGGGAAAAGTAAAAATGTATGTCTGCGGACCTACAGTTTATAATTTGATACACATCGGAAATGCCAGACCGATGATTTTTTTTGATACAGTCAGAAGATATTTTGAGTATAGGGGCTATGATGTAAACTATGTTTCAAATTTTACCGATGTGGATGATAAGATAATCAATAAGGCTATAGAAGAGGGAGTAGAGGCTTCAGTAATTTCTACAAGATATATAGATGAGTGTAAAAAAGATATGGAAGCCATGAATGTGCTTCCTGCCACAAAGAACCCCTTGGCGACAGAAGAGATAGACGGTATGGAGGAGATGATAGGCAGTCTTATAGAAAAAGGGCATGCCTATGTTGCTAAGGACGGTACGGTATATTTTAGAGTAAAGAGTTTTGAAGATTATGGCAAGCTCTCTCATAAGAATATAGATGAACTTCAATCAGGATTTAGAGAAATAAAGGTAAAGGGTGAAGAGGACAAGGAAGACAGTAATGACTTCGTGCTTTGGAAACCGAAAAAAGACGGTGAACCTTATTGGGATTCACCATGGTCAAAGGGTAGACCGGGCTGGCATATAGAATGTTCTGTAATGAGCAAGAAATATCTTGGGGATCAGATAGATATACATGGTGGAGGTGAGGATCTTATATTCCCACATCATGAAAATGAGATAGCGCAATCAGAGTCCGCAAGCGGTAAAAGCTTTGCCAATTACTGGATGCACAATGCCTTTTTAAATATTGATAATAAAAAGATGAGTAAATCTCTGGGAAATTTCTTTACAGTGAGAGATATCAGCGAAAAGTATGATTTACAGGTTCTTAGATTTTTTATGTTGTCGGCACATTACAGAAGTCCTCTGAATTTCTCTGCAGAGCTTATGGAGGCTTCAAAGAACAGTCTTGAAAGAATACTTACAGGAGTGGAAAATATCAAGGATGTTCAAAAAAGAAATAATGCAGATGCTATTACCGATGCAGAGCTTTCAAATCTTGAAATAGCAAAAGTTTTGAAAGATAAATTTGTGATTGCAATGGATGATGATTTTAATACAGCCGATGCCATTACTGCTATTTTTGAACTTATAAAGCTTTCAAATACTTCGTTAAATGAGAAGAGTACAGTTGAATATGCCAACGGGCTTTTAAATATTATATTGCCTCTTTGTGATACATTGGGAATTATTACAGAAAGAAAAGTAGAGATTCTTGACAGTGAAATCGAGGATTTAATAGAGCAGAGAACTTCGGCAAGAAAGAATAAGGACTTTGCACTTGCAGATAAGATAAGAAATGAACTTCTTGAGATGGGTATAGTACTTGAAGATACCAGAGAGGGAGTAAAATGGAAGAGATCTTAGATTTTCTTCTAAAGCCCTTTAATATAGAAAGAAGAGATGCAAAAGAGTTCTCACCACTGGTACTTGCATATATAGGTGATGCGGTATATGAACTTATAATAAGAAGCATTCTGGTATCCGGAGGAAACAGACCTGTCAATAAGCTGAATAAGGATGCAACTTATCTTGTAAAGGCGGGTGCACAGGCACAGATAATAAAGCTTATTACTTCGGAACTGAGTGAGGAGGAGTTTATTATCTTTAAAAGAGGCAGGAATTCATCACCTCATACCATGGCAAAGAATGCAAGTATGTCGGATTATAAACATGCTACAGGATTTGAAAGTCTTATAGGTTATTTATATTTGAATAATCAGTTTGAAAGAGCACTTTGGATTGTAAGAAAAGGTCTTGAAAGATTTTTGGAAAATAATGATATTGGAGTAAAAATATATGAATGAAAATGCCATCGAAGGCAGAAATGTAGTTATAGAAGCTTTTAGAGGCGGTAAGACTGTTGATAAATTGTATTTACAGGACGGTTTGAAGGATTATACTATTTCTACAATACTCAGAGAAGCAAAAAAGCATGGTACATATGTAAACTTTGTAAGCAAGGACAGGCTGGACACAATGAGTGAAACCGGAAAGCATCAGGGAGTTATTGCAATTGTTGCGGCTTATGAATATGCAAGTGTAGAAGATATTTTGGAAAAGGCAAGGCAAAAAAATGAGCCTCCATTTATATTTATACTGGACGGTATAGAGGATCCCCATAATCTTGGAGCCATCATAAGAACTGCAAATTTAAGCGGTGCTCATGGAGTTATAATACCAAAACACAGGGCGGTGGGACTTACCGCAGCGGTCGCAAGAGCTTCCGCAGGCGCTATAAATTATACTCCGGTTGCCAAAGTAACCAATATAAACAAAACTATGCAGGAGCTGAAAGATGCAGGAATGTGGTTTGTTTGTGCAGACATGGGCGGCGAAAAGATGTATAATATTGATTTGACGGGAAGTATCGGACTTGTAATAGGTAATGAGGGAGACGGAGTAAGTGAAAGTGTTAAGAAAAATTGCGATTTCATAGCTTCTATACCTATGAACGGTGATATTGATTCACTCAATGCATCTGTTGCCTGTGGTGTATTGGCTTATGAGATAGTCAGACAGAGGATTGCGAAAGGAGCAATATATGAAAAGTGATAAGAGAAAAGTTGTTCTTGTGGGATGCGGTATGGTCGGCATGAGCTATGCATATGCTATGTTAAACCAAAATGTTGTGGACGAGCTTGTTCTTATAGATGTAAATAAATTAAGAGCTGAGGGAGAAGCTATGGATTTAAATCATGGCTTGGCTTTTTCGGGCTCACATATGAGAATCTGGGCAGGAGATTACAGTGACTGTACCAATGCGGACATTGTCGTAATTTGTGCAGGCGTAGCACAGGCGCCGGGAGAGAGCAGAAGAGATCTTTTAAAGAGAAATATGGAAGTGTTTAAATCCATTATCGATCCTATCACAGAGAGCGGCTTTAACGGAATATTCCTTGTGGCCACAAATCCTGTAGATATAATGACTGAGATTACATATAAGCTTTCAGGGTTTAATCCGAGAAGAGTAATCGGTTCAGGTACGGCACTTGACTCTGCAAGACTCAGATATCTGCTTGGATCATATATACAGGCAGATCCAAGAAGTGTGCATGCCTATGTTATCGGAGAGCATGGTGATTCGGAGTTTGTACCATGGTCAAATGCAATGCTTGCAACAAAGCCTATTAAGGATCTTATTGCGGAATCAAAGGGCAAATTAAATATAGAGGAACTTGACCGTATAGAAGAGGATGTAAGAACGGCTGCATATAAGATAATTGAAGCTAAGAGAGCGACATATTACGGTATAGGAATGAGTCTTACAAGAATCACAAAGGCAATACTTGGTGATGAAAACTCGGTACTTACAGTATCTGCGAATTTGCGTGGTGAATATGGACAGAATGATGTTTTTGTCGGTGTTCCATGTGTAATAAACAGTGCCGGAATACAAAGAATTTTGGAGTTTTCTCTGACCGATGAGGAAAAGTCTAAGTTTGCAAAATCATGTGATGAGCTCAGAGCGACATATAATGATTTGGATGAGAAATAAATATTAAAATAATATTTTGCCGGATATTATAAGGCAAAACTGATAAGTGCCATAAGAATAAATTTATTTTGGCACTCTTGACATCTTTGTTTTATTTGGGAGGAGAGGCTTGAAAGAGAAATATTATTCTATTGGAAGGGTATCTGAAATATGTAATATACCGATAAAGACTTTAAGATATTATGATAAAATAAATGTAATGGTTCCAAGGCATAGGCAGGAAAACAATAATTACAGGTATTACAGCCATGACCAGATGGTCAGATTGTTTATAATAAAGCGGCTCAGATATCTTGGGTTTTCATTGGAAGAAGTAAGGAATATATTAAAAGAGAATGATATTCAAAAAATAGAACATATTGTGGAAAAAAAGATAGACTCCATAAAAAACGAGATTACGGAGCTAAATAAAAAATATGAAGAAGCTTCCACATTAAAAGATAAAATCCTTAAAGCTGAGAAAATACTGGAAAACAGTGAAAGTTACAATGTGCTTAACTCCTTTAAGTTGGAAAAACAAAGGGAAGTATATGTTTTTGGAAAGACCACTATGATGCAATCCTATAAAAATGAGAATGTGAGTCTGGAAAAGTGGATTGATATTATAGAGTCGGCTAAAGAAAGAAATTTAAATATTCAAGGTGATATATTGGTATCTTATCATACTGAAATGTTCGGACAGTTTATTCACAGGGATTGTGAAGTGGAATTTTCCATTGTAGTGGAAAATGATATAAAAGATATTGAAGTAAAAAAATTTGGGAATTTCCTTGCGGCAAATGCTATACATGTAGGAGAATACAGTGATATAGTGCATACCTATATTTCATTAAAGAGATGGATAGAAGATAATGATCTGAAAGTAGACGGACCTGTAACCGAAAGATTTATGCTTTCACCTGTGGATTTACCAAATACAAGGTCTCATATAGTAAAAATAATAGTACCTGTAAAACCAAGAAATTAAATCAATCAATTTTTTTTGAATAAAAAGTCTCCACCAGGTGGAGGCTTTTTTATTATGCTCAAATACTGTTCAAAAAAATAGAGATGGGCATATCTAACAAAAACAGAGGGTTCAAATTGTGTAAGATTACTTTCAATAATCAGCAATATATACAAAAATATAAGTTTTGATGTAGAAGCATAAATTAATTATATGTAAAAAAAGATATTAATCAATAAATTTATAGGAGATTAAAATGAAATAAAGATAAAATATATAATGAATTCATAAATTTTTAAGTTGAATATACAATGGCTGTATATTTTAAGATAATAGCTAATAAAAGAGATTTAGCGTCAATCATAGTTAATTATTTAACATTAAAAATAAAATATCGAGGAAAGGAGGACAGTATGGCAGGCTTTATTATATCAAATACCATATCCAACATAATTGTATGCGGACTATGGACATACATATCAGCTATGTTTGCAGGTCCCTTGATAGCAACCTGGGTGGGATTTGCAGGATGTACATCCTATTATACGGCAGGATGCGGTAAGAACGGCTTTATCAGATCGATATGCAGCAATATGGCAGGAATATTGATCGGATGTACTATCATTTGGTTATGTGTGAATGTAAACGGAAGTCTATGGTTTAACGGACTTATAACCGGAATATTCAGTGGAGTTATTATCTACATTACACACTGTGATTTGACCAGATTTGCAACATGTACATTTATGGGTGGCTTTAGTGCATTTGCATCAGGTGGCAATTGGAAAATGCTTGTTATTTGCTTTATCTTAGGAAATATCGTTGGGCTCACATCAGATTATTTAGGAAGATTTATTTTAGCAAAGTTTTTCAAGAAAACCGATAAAAAAGACTGGGTCATTGCTAAATTTTTAGAGGATTAAGAATCAAAAGTAAGGGGTTTTAATATGAGCAAAATTTTAAAATTGGCATATGGCATGGAAAAGTCAACAGGCTTTAATTACAGACTTGCCATGGAGGAAGCGTCCAGATGTCTTCTATGTGAAGATGCACCTTGTTCAAAGGGCTGTCCTGCCGGGACAGATCCTGCTAAGTTCATTCGCTCACTTAGATTTAAAAATATAAAGGGTGCGGCAGAGACAATAAGAGAAAATAATCCATTGGGCGGTTCATGTGCCTGGGTATGTCCTTATGACAGAATGTGTGAAGAAGAATGTAGCAGATGTGGAATAGATAAGCCTATACAGATAGGTAAAATACAAAGATATCTTGTTGAAGAAGAACAGGCTATGTCTGCAAAATTTGTCGGTGCGGGCAAGAAGATAGGAAAAAAAGTGGCACTTATAGGCGCAGGTCCCGCATCACTGGCATGTGCAAGAGAACTTGCGATTGCAGGAGTGGATACAACAATTTTTGAAAAACAGGCTAGGGCGGGTGGAGTACTTAGATACGGTATCACTCCTACAAGACTTCCGGACAGGGTAGTGGATTTTGATATAGAGCTTATAAAAGAGCTTGGAGTAAAATTTGAATTCGGCAAAGAGATCAAGTTTGAAGACATAGCAAAGCTTAAGAATGATTATGATGCCGTATTTGTCGGAGTCGGACTTTGGGACTCAAAAAAAGTAAATATAGAGGGTAGCGAACTTAAGGGGGTTGAATCCGCCATTGATTTCTTGTTCAAGGCAAGAACAGGTGAAATAAAGGAATTACCTGAGAGAGTAGTTGTAATAGGTGGCGGTGATGTGGCAATGGATTGTGCTACAACAGCAAGACAATTAGGTTCAGAGAAAGCATGTATTTGTTATCGAAGAAGTATAGAAGAAGCGCCTGCAAATATTGATGAAATTTCATTTGTAAGAGAAATGGGTATACCTATTTACACAGGCTTTGCACCTGAAAAAATCTGTGGAGAAAATGGCAGAGTGACAGGACTTGTTGCAAAGGGAATGAAGGATGACAATGAGATGACATTGAAGGCTGATATGGTAATCTTTGCCATAGGTCAGGAACAGGTTGAAGAGTATAAAGATTTTGTAGCCGGAGACGGAGTATTTTCAGGCGGAGATGCATTACATGGTGTAGGTATAACAGTGGTAGAGTCTGTTCATGAAGGAAAAGAAGCAGCTTACCAAATATTGGATTATATAAGGTGAGGAGATTAATATGGCTTTAAAAAAAGATTTATCAATAAATTTTTTAGGTGTTGATTGTGAGAATCCTTTTTTTCTATCTTCTTCACCTGTAGGCAGTAATTATGAAATGTGTGCAAAGGCACTAAGAGCCGGTTGGGGTGGTATTTTCTATAAAACAATCAGTGTTTTTATACCAAATGAATGTTCTCCAAGATTTGATATAGCATCAAAAGAGGGAACTCCATGGACCGGATTTAAAAATATGGAGATGACTTCTGATAAGCCGAATGAAGTAAACTTCGGATTTATAAAGCAATTAAAGAAGGATTTTCCGAATAAAGTGATAGTTTCAAGTATCATGGGTGCAAGTGATGATGAATGGGCAATACTGGCTAAGGAATCTGAGAAAGCCGGAGCGGATATGATTGAATGTAATTTCTCATGTCCACAGATGACATCATCCACCATGGGTTCAGATGTAGGACAAAATCCGGACTTGGTAAAGCATTATTGTGAGGTGGCTTCTTCAAATACCAAATTACCGATAATTGCCAAGATGACACCGAATCTTGGAAATATGGAGATACCTGCCAGAGCTGCACTTGAGGGCGGTGCAAAGGGAATAGCCGCTATCAATACTGTGAAATCTATTACAAACCTTGATATAAATTTAAGAACAGGTATGCCGGTTGTAAACGGAAAGTCCGCAATATCGGGTTACTCCGGTGCAGCTGTAAAGCCTATAGCACTTAGATTTATATCGGATTTAATGCATGATCCTGTTGTAAGCAAGGTGCCTATAACCGGTATGGGCGGTATAGAGACCTGGAGAGATTGCCTTGAGTTTTTGATGCTTGGTGCATCAAATCTTCAGGTAACAACAGCGGTAATGCAGTATGGATATAGAATTGTTGAAGATATGATAAGCGGTATGTCACATTATATGAATGATTATGGAATAAATAAGCTTCAGGATATAGTGGGAAGTGCCGTAGGAAATATTGTCGGTGCGGATGACCTTGACAGATCATATAAGATTTTGGTCCGAATTGACAAAGAAAAATGTGTTAAATGCGGAAGATGCTATGTATCATGTTTTGATGCTGCACATCAGGCTATTGAATATGATTATGAAACCAGAGTTCCGACAATAAATGAAGAAAAATGTGTTGGATGTCATCTATGCTTAAATGTTTGTCCGGTAATGCATTGTATAACTCCGGGTAAACTTGTATATAAGGATAAGAATGACAATCATACTGTTAACTTAAAGGAAAGTAATAGTTATCTATAATATATTCGGGGGGAATATTTATGTTGGATTTAATTATTAAGGGTGGTATGGTAGTTACGGCTATTGATAGTTTTTTATGTGATGTAGGTGTAAAAGACGGCAAGATTGTAGAGATGGCTGTGAATCCGGATAAAGAGGCAAAGGAAGTAGTTGATGCTACAGGCAAGCTGGTGCTTCCGGGTGCTTTGGATGTACATACACATCTGGCTATGCCGTTTGGCGGAACTATTTCGGCTGACAGTTATCTGTCAGGAACCAGAGCGGCAGCCTGTGGAGGTGTTACCACAATCTTTGATTACCCTGTTCAGAGAAAAGGTGGCACTATCATGGATTTGATAAACTCCAAAAAAGCCATCCTGGAAAAAGAAGCATGTGTGGACTGGGCATCACATTGCATCATTACAGATTTTAATGACGGTCAGATACTTGAAGAGATGGAAGAGGCTGTTAAGGAAGGTATTACCTCATACAAATGCTTTATGGTATATAAGAAAGCCGGAATGATGGTTGATGACGGAATGTTTGCGACCTTACTTCTTAGAGCAAAGGAACTTGGAGCATTGGTAAATGTTCATGCGGAGAACTCCGATATGATAGATTATTTTGAGGCTAAGTTTAAGAAGGAAGGAAATATGAGCCCCTGGTATCACTATCTTGCCCGTCAGGAATTTGTTGAAGCAGAGGCGGACAGAAGAGCCCTGCATTGGTGCAAACATTTGGATGCACCTCTTTATATAGTTCATATGGCTGATAAAGAAGGGCTTGAGGCATGTATAGAAGGAAAGAAAGAGGGAGTACCTATTTATATTGAAACCTGTCCACAGTATCTTGAGTTTACATGTGATGTATATAAGAGAGAAGACGGAAGAAACTTTGTATGTTCACCTCCTATAAAGGGTGAGGAGAGCAGGCAGGCTCTTTGGGAAGCAATAAAGAAAGACCAGGTGGATGTAGTGGCTACAGACCATTGTCCTTTCCAAAGCTATGAAAAGGATTGGGGAATAGACGATTTTACAAAGATCCCGAACGGATGCGCAGGATTGGAAAATCTATATCCATATATGTTGGATGCGGCAAATTCGGGAAAGATAACATTTTCACAGGCTGTAGCACTTTGCTCAACAAATCCGGCAAGAATATTCGGCTGTGATAAAAAGGGTGCTGTAAGAGTGGGAAATGATGCGGACATAGTTATTTATGACAGGGATAAGGATTTTACCATTAGTGTAAATAATATGCATTCAGACTATGACCATACAATATGGGAAGGAAAGAAGCTTCATGGATATCCTGTAAAGACATTCCTTAGAGGACAACTTGTCTATGACAATGGAGATTTTGTAGGAAAACCGGGAATGGGTAGATTCGTTAAGAGAGTACCAAGAAGTTGAAGTATTTAATAAAAATTTCATTCCACTGTCACTACTTTAGAAGCTTATATGTAGTGACAGTATGAATTTACAAACAATATCTTGTTTTAATAGGGGGTTATATGTATAAGTGTAGCGAAGAAAGAATGGCGGATAAGATTAAAACTATGAGCGGATTCGGTGATGCGGGACATGGCGGTATTACCAGATATTCTCTCTCAAAAGAAAATCTTATGGCAAGAGCGGAATTTAAAAAGAGAATGGAAGCTATAGGTGCAAAAGTAAAGACCGATGATATGGCAAATATGTACGCAACACTTGAGGGTAGTGATCCTACATTACCGGCAATTGTAATGGCTTCACATTCAGATTCTGTAAGAAATGGCGGAAACTATGACGGTATCTTGGGCGTAATGGGTGCAATGGAGGTTTTGGAAACCGTTGCCGACCAAAAGATACCTCATAAGCATAATCTTGTGGCAATGATTTGGACAAATGAGGAAGGATCATTATATCCTCCTGCTATGATGTCATCGGGTGTTATATGCAATGAGTATTTGCCGGAAGAAATCGGAAAGAAATTCCGTCATGAGGATATGCTTGCATCCACATCGGTTCTTGATAAAACAAAGACCTTTAAAGAGGCACTTGAAGCTTCAGGGTATAAGGGAGATAAAGCTAACAGATTAAATCCTAAGGATTATATGTCTATGTTTGAACTTCATATCGAGCAGGGACCTATCCTTGAGGCTGCAAATAATGATATCGGAATAGTTACCTGTGTGCTTGGAATGATAAACTACAGAATAAAGACTTTCGGTCAGTCGGATCATGCAGGAACAACACCTATGCCATATAGAAAAGATGCATTATATGCTGCTGCCAAGCTTTTACAATATCTGCATGATGAACTTGATAAGCTTGATAAAGCGCTCGTATACACTACAGGCGAAATAGTATGTCATCCTAATGTACATACAGTTATTCCTGATTTTGTAGAGTTCTCAATCGATGCAAGACATGAGGATCCTAAGGTTATTGAGCAGGTAGTGGAAGTAATAAAGAATATGCCGAAGGAAATCGTAGGCTGTACCACAGGATACGAGAGAGCATGGTCAAGAGATACGGTTTATTATGATGAGAAGCTGGTAGGATATGTTACGGAGGCTGTAAAGGAGCTCGGATATTCAAATCAGAGAATAAATTCAGGAGCAGGACATGATGCACAGTTTGTAAGCTATATGATGCCTACTACAATGATATTTGTTCCTTCAAAAGACGGTCATTCACATTGTGAAGAGGAGTTTACACCGGTGGATCAATGTACAAAGGGTGCCAGTGTACTTTTAAATGCAGTATTAAAATGTGATGCACAATAATAATAGAACGGTTGTTGGGGTCAAATACATTTTGGCCCCAATATCATAAAAACAGAGGTGTAAAATGAGTGTTAGAAAAGTAGCGGAATTAAACTATAATATGACAACTGCCGATGCAAACAATGTGGACGGGGTTATACCTTTTGGAAGGCAGTTTGATTTTATAGGTGATGTTGAAACAGAGCTTATGATATTAAATGACGGTGATGAATCTTTATGTCTTGGCTATATGGATGTTGAGCTGTATGAAGATGCATATGCAGGAGATCAGCTTAATTTCAGGGCGGAAATGCTAAAGGTAGGAAATACATCAAGAACATGCAGAATAAGCACATATAAGGTGGCTACCCCTGCATATAGAATGGGTATTAAGGATGCTAAGCCCGGAGATATGTATTATTTTGATCCTCCGAAATTGATTACAGAAGGTACTGTTGTACTTGTAGTAAAGAAAGAATTACAACGAGGAAATCAGCCAAGCGGTGAGGTTATCAACCCTTGGAGAGAGATTGAGCTTTAATAGGGGGGAGTATGAGTACAGAAGTTACATTAAGATATAGAATGTCCGACAGAGATGTTTTCTATGGAGGAGGAGTAGTAAACGGGGCAAGATCCATCACTTTGATGGAGGATACTGCCAATAGATTGATGACAAAGGTTTATGGAAATCAGAGCAGATGTGCAAAGGTAAGAAAGGTCAGACTTTTCATACCATGTTTTGCCGGAGACTATATGGAGTTTAAGGCAAGACTTCTCGGAGAAGAAAACGGCAGAGCGGTTATAGAAGTTCGTTCATTTAAGATTGCCGTTATTCCGAAAGAACCCGAGTTTGAAAGTTCCATAGATGTTTTAGAGGATCCACCGATTTCTACAGTATGTATATTTGAATATATTATTCCTGAAAAAAAGGAAGATAAAAAGAAAACAAAAGCACTTGAGGGTTTAAAGGTTCTTGATCTTACACATGCATATAACGGTCCTTTCTGTACCGCACTTCTTGCGGACAATGGTGCCGAAGTTATAAAAATAGAGCCTCTTAGCGGTGATCAGTCCAGATATTGGCCGCCGATGGATGATAATAGCGGCGAGAGCGGATTCTACGCTTTTATAAACAGAAATAAAAAAGGTGTTACATTAAATCTAAAGACTGATAAGGGTAGAGAGATATTTTATAATCTTGTAAAAGAAGCAGATGTGGTGGTGGAAAACTTCAGAGTCGGAGTAACAAAAAAATTAAAGGTTGACTATGAGACATTAAAGAAGATAAATCCTAGGATAATTTATGCTTCAGGAAGCGGCTTCGGACAATATGGTCCTTTCTCAAACAGACCATGCTATGATATTGTGGCTCAGGCGCTTGGAGGCATGATAAATCTTACCGGTTATCCGGATGCACCTCCTGTAAAATGCGGAGTTTCAGTGGCTGATAATGTTACGGGAATTTACCTTTGTGTAGGTGTTCTTATGGCTCTGTACAGGAGAAATATAAGCGGTGAAGGTCAACAGGTGGATGTGGCAATGGCTGATACTATCTTTACATTGCTTGAAAATGCTATTATTTATACTACCTTAAAGGGAATTATACCGCAGAGACAGGGAAATGTAGATGCTACGGTTTCACCGTTTAATGTATATGAAGCTAAGGACGGATATATCGCTTTGGGAGTAGGAACAGACAAACTCTTTAAGCTGTTCTGCGATGTAATAGGCAGACCTGATCTTGTTACAAATGAAAAGTTTGCAACCAATGATTTAAGAATTAAAAATTATAATGACGGATTGCATGAGATAGTGGTAGATTGGGTAAAGCAAAGAGGTAAGGCGGAAGTAGAGAGATTGTTTGAAGAGGTAGGAATACCTTGCGGACAGATACTTGATATGAAGGAAGCTATAGAACACCCACATTTTAAAGCAAGAGAAATGATGGTACATGTAGAACATCCTACTATCGGAGATATGTATATACAGGGTTGTCCTATTAAGCTGAGTGAGACTCCGGGAAGTGTAGATGCTCCTGCACCCTTACTGGGACAACATAATAAAGAAGTATACGGCTTTGATGATGAGACATTAAAGCAATTAAAAGAAGAAGGCATAATC
The DNA here is from genome assembly GCA_000209465.1 of Lachnospiraceae oral taxon 107 str. F0167. Taxonomy (GTDB): domain Bacteria; phylum Bacillota; class Clostridia; order Lachnospirales; family Lachnospiraceae; genus Lachnoanaerobaculum. Next base: position 98,143 of record GL890591.1, read on the forward strand.
TAGTGGAGGAAAAGAAATGGATTTTAATTTTTCCAAAGCGCAGCGAATGCTGAAAAAAACTGTGGCTGATTTTAGCGAAAACAGAGTAAAGCCAAGAGCAGAAGAAATAGATAAAAGCAGTAAGTTCCCCAAGGATTTATTCCTTGAAATGACAAAGATGGGGTTGACCGGTATAGGTACTGATGAAAAGTACGGAGGAAGCGGAGGCAGCGATATTGAAAAAATAATAGCTGTGGAAGAGATAGCAAAACATTGTGCTTCTACCGCAGCCACCCTGTCGATTCATACTATCTTTGCCTCTGTGCTTGATAAGTTCGGTACGGAAGAACAAAAACAAAAGTATTTGCCTGATGTATGCTCGGGCGGAGAACTTGGAGCATTTGCACTTACCGAACCTAATGCAGGCTCCGATGCGGGAAGTGCAAGAACTACGGCGATATATGATGAGAGTAAAGAAGAATATGTGTTAAACGGTACAAAATGCTTTATAACCGGAGGAGGTCTTGCAAAGTATGTACTGGTATTTGCGCTTACCTCTCCCGAACTTAAAACAAAGGGACTTAGCTGTATATTGGTAGAGCGTGGAACACCCGGATTTTCCATAGGAAAGATTGAAGATAAAATGGGATTGCACGGCTCTGAAACCGCTGAACTTATATTTGACAATTGCAGAGTACCTAAGGGTAATCTTATAGGACCTCTTGGAAAGGGATTTAAGATAGCTATGACCGCACTTGACGGTGCGAGAATAGGAATTGCGGCACAGGCTGTAGGAATTGCTGCCGGAGCTTTGGATGAAAGTATAAAGTATACAAAGGAAAGAGTGCAATTTGGCAGACCGATTTCTTCATTGCAGGGCTTACAATGGTATTTGGCTGAAATGGCTACCAAGGTAGAATGTGCAAGATGGATGACATATAGGGCGGCAAGCCTGAAGGTAAGCGGATTACCGCATACAAAAGAAGCCGCAATTGCCAAGTTTAATGCATCAAAAACTGCGGTGGAAGTAACGGATAAAGCATTGCAGCTACATGGAGGATATGGTTATATGAGAGAATATCCGTTAGAGAGAATGTATCGTGATGCAAAAATAACGGAAATATATGAAGGTACTTCAGAGATTCACAAGGTTGTTATAGCCAGAGAAGTGCTTAAATAGGGGGTGGATTATGAAAATCATTGTATGTATAAAGCAGGTGCCAAATACAAGTGAAGTCAAGATTAACCCTGAGACTAAAACACTTATAAGGGATGGAGTGGAAAGTATAATAAATCCTGATGATAAGAATGCCCTGGAGGCTGCATTAAAGCTGAAGGATGAAAATAATGCACAGGTGGTCGTTTTAAGTATGGGACCGATGCAGGCAAAGGAAGCCTTACTTGAGGCTTTGGCTATGGGAGCAGACAGCGCATATCTTATAAGTGACAGAAAATTTGGCGGTTCCGATACCTGGGCTACAGCAACTATTCTGGCGGCGGCTATAGAAAAAATAGGCGATTATGATTTGATAATATGCGGCAGACAGGCTATAGACGGTGATACCGCACAGGTTGGACCTGAGATAGCGGAATTTCTTAATATACCGCAGGTAACCTATGCCAAGGAAATAGAACTCAAAGAAAATATAATCAGAGTCAAGAGATTTTGCGAATCAAAGGATTATGAATTTGAGGTGGCTCTACCTGCACTTATTACCGCCATCAAGGAATTAAATACTGTAAGATATCCAAGTGTCAGAGGAATCTTTAAGGCTTATGAGAGCGGAGAGGATTTGATTAAGGTTTTGACCTTTGATGATTTGAATGTGGATGAAACTCAAATCGGTATCAAAGGTTCGCCGACCAATGTGCATCGCTCCTTTGTACCTGTAAAAGAAAAACATAGTGAGTTTATAGAAGGAAATACAGCCATGGAAAAGGCAAAACTTCTTTTGACAAAGCTATATGAAAATAAATTGATACAGTCCGGAGGTGCCAAATAGTGGAAAGAGCAAAGGTAAATCAAGACATAAATCTTAATGAGTATAAAGATGTTTGGGTACTTGCAGAAACCGTAAACGGTAAGATTTTGCCTATCACTTTGGAACTGATGGGAGAGGGCAGAAAGCTTGCAAATGAACTTGGAAAAAAGCTTGTTGTTATTGTTCCCGGATATGAGATAGAGAAAGCAGTAAAAGAACTGCTTGAATATGATGTTGATAAGGTGTATTACTTGGAACATGAACTTTTAAAAGATTTTTCCACATTGGGATTTGTTGAAGTACTCTCAGAAGAGATAAAAAAGAGAAAGCCCGAGGTGCTTTTAGTAGGTGCGACTTCCATAGGAAGAGACATCGGTCCAAGACTTGCTGCAAGACTTGGCACAGGACTTACTGCAGATTGTACAGGACTTGAGGTGGATGCTGAGGATAAAAAACTCCTTATGACAAGACCTGCATTCGGTGGAAATATTATGGCGACAATTATTTGCCCGAAAAATCGTCCACAAATGGCTACAGTAAGACCGGGAGTAATGTCAAGAGCAAAGAAAGCAGAGAAAAATAATGCAGATTTTGAGAAAATACTTCCTAAACTTGGCAAAGAGGATATAAGAACAAGGCTTATCGGCACAGTCGAACATGACCAAAAACAAGTAAATTTAATAGATGCAAAGATTATCGTATCAGGAGGCAGAGGTATAAAAAATAAGGACGGCTTTGCACTGATAGAGAGCCTTGCAAATGCCCTTGGTGGTGAAGTCGGATCATCTCGTGCCTGCGTTGATGCAGGATGGATTGGCTCCTCTCATCAGGTAGGACAGACAGGAACGACTGTCAGACCTGATTTATATATAGCCTGCGGTATATCAGGTGCTATACAGCATTTGGCGGGAATGAGCGAATCAAAGTATATAGTTGCAATAAACACAGATAAAAATGCACCTATATTTGATATTTGTGATTATGGTATCGTAGGCGATTTAAAAGAAATTATACCGGTACTTGTTTCAAGTATAGAATCCGGAGATTTCGTATTATAGTTTTTGTAAAATTATGAATATGGGGTGGCTGAGGCTGCCCCGATTTTGTTATCATAGGGGCAGTAAATTATCATTATAAGGAGGGGAAATGGAAGGAGTAAGTACAAAAAATAAAATGGAGGTGGAGCCTATAAAATCTCTTATTTTAAAAATGTCCATACCTCCGCTTATTTCCATGTGTATGCAATACTCATATAATCTGATAGATTGTATTTTTGTATCATGTATCAGTGATAAATCTTTGAGTGCTGTTTCTATAATTTTTCCTATTACGACACTGTTTTTGGCTATTGCCATTTGGATAGGGGTAGGTGTCAGTGTGCTGGTAGCCAAGTATCTGGGTGAAAAGGATGAGGAAAAGGCGAATACAATAGTAGCCAATGGAATAATTGTTTCTTTTGTGGTAAGCAGCACTGTAACATTTATCACTATGAATATTATAAGAGGATTTATAATGTCATTTACAAGTGATACGGAGATTATAAATCAGGCAATGGCATATATGGATATATGTGTATTTATGGCTATACCATGTGCAGTACATATCTGTATTCAAAAGGTATTGCAGGGAACAGGGAATATGCTTGCTCCTATGTGCTTTCAGATAGCAGGTGTTGTGGTAAATCTTATATTTGATCCTGTTTTAATATTCGGCTATTTGGGATTTAAACCTATGGGAGTCAGAGGGGCTGCCATTGCTACGGTTATGGGATATACTTTCTCTACGATTCTTGCATTTCTTGTACTTATATTCCAAAAGCAAAAGGTTAAACTTGGTTTAAAATACTTTATAATCCGTTTTAATCATGTAAGGGATATCTTTGTAGTGGGTTTCCCGTCTTTTATAATGAATGTGCTTGGAGCGGCAATGGTATATAATACAAATCTCTTTCTGAAACAATATTCAGAGATAGCAATAGCCTTCTTTGGAGCATATTTTAAGATACAGCAGATGGTAATAATGACATTGAACGGACTTATACAGGGATGTATACCGGTAATGAGCTATAATTACGGGGCAAAAAGAGAGGACAGATTAAAGGAGAGTCTAAAGATAGGCACAATTGTTGCAATAATACTCACATCATTCAGTATAATAATGCTTTGGATTTTTACAAAAAACATATTACTGACCTTTAATCCGCCGAAGGAAATGTTTGAGTTTGGAATTTTCGGCATAAGAATAATGAGTCTCAGCTATGTATTTGTAGGTATTACAACAATGATAGCATCATATATGCAGTCTACAAAGAATGTAGGTAAAAGTATATGGATAAATCTATGCAGACAACTTTTGGTGCTGATTCCTATAATGTTCATCGGTTCACAGACATTCGGGCTTGCAGGCATATGGAGCGCCTTCCTTGCAACAGAGATAATCTGTGTTTTACTAAGTCTGATTTTATATAAGAATACAAAGATAGATATAGGAAATGGAGTTGTATAGAAATTTTAATAGGCTGTTATTTAAGGTTTAATTGATGCAGTATTTTTTGTATACTGTTATACAGGAGAATCTTGAAATAACAGCTTTTTTATTGTCTCAACCAAGCTTAGAATATTACAGTACATTTTAATTCCTGAATTTGTTCGAATTATCCAATGGTAAAATAAAAATATTGACATTAAGATATCTTTTGTTATATAAACATCTTAACAAATCAATTAAATATAATTTTGTAAAAAGGAAATGGGTGAATAGGATGAAAAACAGAATATTTTGTAAAAGTCTTGTTGCAGGTATGGTTTCTTTCAGCTTAATGCTGGGGCAGATTGTGCCGACCTTTGGTGCGGTACAGGATAAGGAATCGGTAAGAAAATACTATTACTATCAAGATGTACTTAGAGATGCGAAGAGTAAAGCGTCTAAGGTGGCAAAAAAAGAGACAACTCATGAAAAAATACCAAGTGAGTCGGCAGAAGAGTATACCGATGAGTATGGTGCCGTTACTAAGGATACTTATGACGAAGCCGGTAATCTGATTAGTAGAAAGGTTAACGGTAAAGATGTTGTACAGTTTTCATATGATAGTGCCGGTAATATAACAAGTATCAAGGATGCACTTGGTTTTGAAACAAAGTATGAGTATGATGAGAGCAATAGGCTTATTGCCAATATAGATGCATTGGGGAATAAGACAAATTATACTTATGACGGTGAAAATCTATCAAGAGTTATATTGCCGGATAATAGTGAAACAAGCTATAAGTATGACTCACAGGGCAGAGTTATTACTCAAACAGAAGCTAACGGTCTTATTACAAATATACAATATGATGATGCAGGAAATATCATAAGACTTTATGATAATAAGGATTTAGATGAAAACTATACTTATGACAGTGCTAATAATCTACTGACGGAAACAAACAGCTTGGGAGAAAAGACAAGCTATACATATGATTCAGAGGGCAGAGTAACAAATATAAACTATGCAGATAAAACTTCTGAGAGTTTTTCATATGATGAAACCGGAAATCTGATAAAAAGTGTAGATATATATGGAGTAGTTACAGAATATACTTATGACACATCAGGAAATCTGATAAAAGAATCAAGCGGAGAAGATGTAAGTGAGTATACATATGATAATGCCGGCAATCTCTTGACTGAAAAAGAAGCTGACGGAAGCAAGAGTGAATATAAGTATGATGCTAAAGGAAATATAGTAGAAACAAAGGACGCACCGGGTAATATACAAAAGTTTTCATATGATATCAATGACAATCTGATACTGTACGTGGACGGTAAAAATCAGCCGGTAGTATATAGATATGATGCACTTGGACAAAATACGGAGATAGTATATCCTGACGGCAGTAGTGAAAAGTATAAGTATGATGCACTTGGAAATATAATTGAATTCATAGATATAGACGGCAGTAAAACAACATATACTTATGATTCACTAAGTAGATTGGTGGAAAAGAAAGATACGTCGGGAAACTATGAAAAATATAGCTATGATACTCTTGGTGATATAACTTCTATTACAGATAATAAAGGGAATGAAAAAAGGTACTCTTATGACTTGTATGGACAGCTTATAGAGGAGAGTGACCAAAGCGGAAAAAGACATATATATACTTATGATAAAATAGGTCAGGTGACAGCAGAAAGCATTGACGGCGAAGACTTCTCATACACCTATGACACTTTTGGAAATACTTTAGAAGAGAAAAGCAGCAGCGGATATAACGCACAGTATAAGTATGATAAACTTGGTCAGCTGATAGAAGAAAATAACAGCACCGGAGAAGCCAACAGCTATAATTACAACAATGTAGGAAACCTAATAAATGAGGTATATAAGAATATAAATACCGGAGTATCTGAAAATATTTCATATACACTTGATAATAAGAGTCAAGTATCAGGTATAAAAACAGATGCAGATGATATCAGGTTATATTATAACGCCAAGGGGCAGATAACACAAAAAGACAGTAAAGCAGGGAGTGAAAAATTCTCATATGATGCTAACGGCAATCTTACAAAAATAACCGGAGGAGGCAAAGAAGATACCGATTTTACATATAGTGTAAGAAATCGTCTGCTTTCTATAAACCCTAATAAGAAACAAGAAAATAATGATATACAAAAAGAACTTATAGAGACCAAGCTTGGAGATATTTTCTACAAATCTGACGATAATGGAATAGTAGAGTACAGTGACGGAAATTCACATACTACATATTTTAAAAGAGATAGTCAGGGGCGAGTGGTAGAGAGAAAAAATCCAAATGGTGATGTGGAGTACTATGAATATGGTAACAGCGATACTCCAATAAAGATAGTAAAGGCTGACGGAAAGCAATTAACTTATGAGCTTGACGGTGAGGGCAGGATACTATCTCAAAGTGAAGTGTCAGATGGTGAAAGTAAGAAACTTTTAGAATACCGATATGATGAGAATGGGAATATATCAGAAGCTATAGGAGATACCGGAACTTCCACCTACAAGTATGATAACAGTGGAAATATTTTAAATTATACAGATATATTCGGAAAGACAATAAATTATACTTATGATGAAAGAGGAAATTTAAGTAAGCTTGAAGCAGCCGGTGAGCCGCCAACTGTATATACTTATGACAGTGAAGATAGAATTATATCTGTAATATACGGTGATAATAAAACTGTCAGCTATGAGTATGTGGAAAATACTACAATTACACATCTGCCGGATAACAAGACTATCGTAGAAAAATATAATGATAGCGGCGACTTGGTAGATAAGACATATACTGATGATGCAGGAAATATCATATATAAGATCTCATTGGAGTATGACAGTGAAGACAGAATATCTAAAAGATATGTTGTGTTGAGTAAGGATAATAAGGAATCTGATAAAAAAGAAAGTGCATCAACAGATCAGGATACACCGATAGCCACAAGTGAGAATGTATCATCAGAGGAGAATACTGTATCAGATAATTCAGGTAATAATACAGATTTTATAAAGGTAGAATACCGATACAGTTATACTGATAAATCGCAGCTAAAAAGTGAGAATATTGTAGGTGATACCGGCGCAAAAGATATCAGCTATACATATGATAATGCAGGCAATAGAACAAGTGAAACTATAAAAACAGGTTATAAAGAAGAAGTAACTACATTTACATATGATGAAAGTAACAGGCTTATTAAAAAACAATTACCTAAGAAAACTACCATATATACTTATGATAAAAACGGCAATCGTATATCAGCTACAAGTGATGGAGAGAAGTTTAGCTATACATATGATATCAATGATAATCTGACAGGAATAAAGAAAAATGATGTAACAATATTTGAAGCGACCTATGATGCAATGGGAGAGCGAGTTCTTACCAAAGAACTGAATGCCGACGGTACCTTGGAAAGTAAATACAGGCTAAATGATATAAGCTTTGAAGATACACAGGTGCTATCTGTTTATAATGACAGTTTAAAAACAAATTTAATATACGGAAATGAAAGGATAGTTGAACTTTCAACCGGTACTGAGAGTATATTTATAACAGATGAAAAAGAAAGTGTATTAGGTAGAATCGGAGACGAAAACACGTTCTATACACCATTTGGATATAATGAAGATACAAATTTTATTGATACTCAAAAAGCTTTAATAACCGGCTTTGGATTTGATGGAGAATGGAAAGATAGTACAGGATTATATTATCTAAGAGCCAGATATTATGATCCGAATACCGGGGTGTTCTTATCAGAAGACAGTGTAAGTGGAGATATAGAGTCGGCGATCAGCTTAAACGGATACAGCTTTGTAGAAAATGACCCTGTCAATTATACCGACCCAAGCGGAAATACAAGAAACAGGGGGAAATCCTCAGGCAGAGGTAAGGGTGCAAAGGGAAAGCAGGTAAGTAAAAAGTCAACAGCAAGCGGGAAGGGAAAAGCTTCAAATAAATCGAAATCTCCAAAGCTGAAGATGCCGAAGATATCGCCAAAGGCAAAAGCACAATCAAAGAGACAGGCTAAGCCAAAGAATTCAGGCAGAAGATTAGGTAAGCAAAATATAAGACAAAGTACAAATCTGTCAAGAAGCTTTGGAAGAAGAACTGCTAACAGCTATTCTAAAAAACATTCACAGAATGTTAACGCAAATGTAAAGAGGTCAGGGAGAAATACCGCCAACAGATTTGCATCAAGTATACGACCAAGACCTGTGGTTGCTAAACGTGTAAATGAAAAGTCAAGAAAAAGCTTTATGGGTGTTATAAACAAAAAAATACCGCCTAAAAGAAATAATAACAGTGTCGATACAGCAAAGGCTAAAAAGGCTTTTCAAGATATAAACAAGAATAATGAGGACTTTGCAAAAAGGGCAAAGAAAAATCCGATACTTTATTTGTATTCAGCTTATGGAGCAATAGATTCCCTAAATACAAATATAAAAAACCTTAAAGCACTTGAAGAAGCAGGGGTTATAAAATTACCGAACATAGGTATACACTATGATAATCTAAGGAATACCGTTATAAGAGAGAGTACAAAAGCAGGAAACTCTGTATACGCTGCAAATATACCTATAATATCAAATGGACTCGGAAGATTCCTTGGAGCTACAAATATGCCGAAGAATGCCGGCTTAATGTCTACAATAGGGGCATATTATAGAGGAGTGTATATAAAGGGATTTTTGGGTACTGCGGACGGTATTTATAGTACAGTGGCACATCCTATAAAAACGGTAGAGGGATTAACAGATATAATAGTGAACCCCGGGATGTTAGTGAAAGCAGTAAAAAACTATACAAACGAAAAGATAATTCATGGAAGTAGTGAGGATAGAGCAGAGCTTTTAGGACATGCAGCATTTGAAATAGGCTTGGCTGTAGTTGCAAATGGTTCTGCGAAATCCGGAAAAGGGGCTAAAAAAGCAATTGGATCATCAAAAGCCGCTGATATAGCAGATGATGTTAGTGATATATCAAATGGATCAAAAACCTCATCAAAAATATCCGGGATTGGAGATGAAATTGCAGGCGGTTCAAATATAAAGCAGCCTTCAAAGATAGTTTATTCATCTAAGGCCGCAGAAATTGGAGAACAAGCAGGTGATATGGCAGGTATTGATAAGAAAATAAATCCTATCAAACCGCCATCAAAAATAGCTGAGCCAAATAAGCCGCCTATAGAAATACCAGAACCGAATAAGTCGCCTATAGAAGTGCCAGAACCGAATAAGTCGCCTATAGAAATACCCGAACCGAAGAATCCGACTATAGAGTTGTCTAAGACAGAAAAAGCACCTATAGAGATACCCGAATCTAAAAATCCGACAAAACTGCCTGAGATAACCGAAAAACCAAAGATGCCTGAACCTCAAAAACAGATAGATAAAGCTGATGATATAGCTAAAGAAAACCCTTTATCTAAAGAGGATGTAAAGCCTGAGGATAAGAAGGAAGTAGGGAAAGCAATTGATGGTGCTTCAAATACAAGAGAGTCATCTATTAAGTTTAAAAAGAAAATAATACAACAAAATT
>GL890592.1:0-23893 GCA_000209465.1 Lachnospiraceae oral taxon 107 str. F0167
CTACCTAAATTCCATCCGAAAACTTCCTTTAAGCAGCTTCGTTCGACTTGCATGTGTTAAGCACGCCGCCAGCGTTCATCCTGAGCCAGGATCAAACTCTCATATAAAAGTTTAATCTAGCCTTCTCGCTAGCTTGCATCTGTTTTCACAGATCTACTGTTTTTTTAAGGTTGTTCTATCGTACTCATTTCACTCATACGAAGAACTAGTTTTTCACTAAGATATGAAACAAGCTTTCGCTCGTTTTCATCAAGTGAAAAATGCATCTGAAATCTCATCATATTTATATGTAACACCATCATCTCGCTACGCTCGACGAGGTGCGCTATTTTTCTAAATTCAAGTTTCGCTTACGCTCACTTTCACCAAGAAAAATATGCGAAATATGTAGAATTTTCAGGGTTGTGTGTACTGTTTAATCTTAAATTATCAAGGTTCATTGCTTTGCTGTTTGAAACAGCTTAACTATTATATCAAGTTCATTTTATCTTGTCAACAACTTTTTTAAATTATTTTTAAGTTTTTCTGAACTTTTCGTTGTTCTTCCTGAGCAACTTAGACAGTTTATCATGTCATTTTTATCTTGTCAAGAACTTTTTACTTTTCTAAACAAGAAGCGGAGAAGGAGGGATTTGAACCCTCGCGCCGGTTGCCCGACCTACACCCTTAGCAGGGGCGCCTCTTCGGCCTCTTGAGTACTTCTCCTCATTTGCTTTCGCAATGCCTAGACATTATACAAGAATATTCCTCTTCTTGTCAACTACTTTTTTAATATTTTCAAAACTTTTCCATTTTTTTCGTTATAGTCGAGCTACTATATATCTTGTGTCTTTTAATTTTATAATCCTTGCAGCTCTTAACTCTTTCATAAAATCAAGCAGCCTGTGACCTACAACTCTCTTTGCCTGATATTTTCGAAGATTGTAAAGATATTTTTGAATCTGACAAACATCTGTTTCTTACTCTACTCGAAAATCACATTGACATTGATGAAATTATTCCGATTTCTTTTTACAATCATTACTTTACAAATATTAATAAAACCTGAAATATAAATTGAATCTACCATATAATCCCGTTCCAAAAAGGACAAAACAAGAGAATTCTTTATTAAATATAACAATACAAGGAGATGCCTCAGAAAGGCACCTCCTCAGAAAACACAATAAATATTATATACCGATTTTACAAAACACTTATTCAGCCAAATTGTATATCCACATATAAAAACTTATGTATGATTACTCATGTACATGCAACAATGCATGTGATTTATGTGAGAGCGGCTTTTCAAAATATTCATTATATAGAGCAATAATATCTCTATTCTCATGTGAATACCTTATTTCAGACTTCTCATCCAGGAAGTAGAGTTTCTTTCCTCTGTTAAATGCAAGTTCATAGCCATCCTTAACAGGCTGACCGCCACCGCCTACGCAACCGCCGGGGCATGCCATTACTTCCACGAAGTCATACTTCGCCTCGCCTCTTTCAATCTTGTTCAAAAGCTTTCTGGTATTTCCAAGTCCACTCACTACAGCAATATTAAGTTCTATATCGTCTATCTTAAACGTTGCCTCTATAGTTCCGTCATTTTCCTGGAACGCCTTACTTCTGACAGGTTTGAACGCATCTGCAGGAGGATTTTCCTTCTTAATAACGCTGTATGCGGTTCTAAGAGCAGCCTCCATAACACCTCCGGTAGTACCGAATATTACTCCTGCTCCCGAATAATCTCCCATAGGTCTGTCAGCTATCACATCTTCAAGACTCTTCGGATCTATATGCGCCGCTCTTATCAAACGTGTAAGCTCTCTTGTGGTCAATGCAATATCTACATCATGACCGGCATATTCTCCATGGAAGAGTTCCATCTCTCTTTCGCCTTTTTTAGCCACACATGGCATAATGGAAACTGATACCATATTTTCAGGCTTTACTCCGATTTTTTCAGCAAAATAAGACTTCATTACAGCACCGAACATCTGCTGTGGAGATTTGGCTGTTGAAAGAGACTTTGTCATTCTCGGATATTGTGATTTTATAAATCTTACCCATCCCGGACAACAGGATGTGAACATAGGTCTGTCACCAATCAATCCGTTAGTATACCTATGAACAAATTCATTTGCCTCTTCCATAATTGTAAGATCTGCTGAGAAGGAAGTATCAAATACATAGTCTGCACCCATCTTCTTTAATGCATCCACTATCTTTCCAACTGTAGCATCCTTATCCTTCAGTCCAAAAACCTCACCCCAAGCTGTTCTAACAGCAGGTGCTATCTGCACAACCACTGTCTTTTCCGGATCGGCAATAGCCTCCCAGAATTTTGAAGTATCGTCTCTTTCACTTAATGCACCCACCGGGCAATGTGTTATGCACTGCCCGCAAAGAGAACAATCTGCTTCTTCAATCTTTTTATATCCGGTTACATTGACCGTCGTTCTTGCTCCGGTTCCATGTAAATCCCAAACACTCAAGGTCTGCATCTTGTCACAAACCTGTATACATCTCATACATTTAATACATTTGGAAGAATCTCTTATAAGCGGGAAATTTTTATTCCATGGCTGTTTTTCCAACTCAACGGCAAAAGGTATCTCAAGTATGTTTAAATCATTTGCAACTTTTTGAAGTGAACAGTTTCCGCTCTTTGCACATATTACACATCTGTTATCATGCTGTGAGAGTATCAATTCCACTGTTTTTATTCTATCTCTGATTACCTTCTTACTGTTTGTAAAGATCTCCATACCCTCTTCACAAACATTATTACATGAGGTAATAAGCTTATCTTTACCCTTTAATTCAACAACACATACTCTACATGCCGCTATTTCATTCAAACCTTTTAAGAAACATAATTTTGGAATATCTATATTTATACTTGCAGCCGCTTCCATAATAGTAGTATTTTCTTTTACGGAAACAGGTACATTATCAATAGTTAAGTTTACCATATACTCTCCCTACCTCCTTTGAAAATACCGAAGCCAAAGTGATCGCATCTTAAGCATCTGCCTGCCTCTTGCTTTGCTTCTTTTTCCGTCATGCAATTTTCAACGCCTTCAAAATCAAGAACTCTTTCACAAGCCTCTCTCTCTGTCAGCTCCACTCTGCCACAAGGACTCTTATCTTCAAGACCTGCTTCCGGTATCACCACATCTACACTTATCTCGTGATGGTATCCCAAATATTCATCAATATTTGCCGCTACCACCTTAGCCGCACCGATTGCCTTTATAACTGTGGAAGGTCCGCTGGCACAGTCGCCTCCGGCAAAAACTCCCGGCATTTCCTTAAATGCACCTGTAGAATCTGTAATTATCTTTCCATTGGATACAGGGATTCCTGCTTCTTCAAAATGCTTTGTTTCTATATTTTGACCTATTGCTACCACAAGTATATCGCATGGAATATAAACATCTTCCTCACCTGTTGCCTTTACGCTTGCTCTTCCGTCTTTAATAGCACTGATCATTTGAGGCTTTACATACAGCCCCTTTATATTATTATTCTCATCCACATCTATAGCAGAAGGTGCCATAAGAGTTCTAAGCTCTACTCCCTCTGCAACTGCCGCCTCAATCTCAGCCGGCAATGCGGTCATATCCGCAACTCTTCTTCTATATGCAATACTTACCTTCTTTGCACCCATTCTCTTTGCGGTTCTTACCGCATCCATGGATACATTTCCTCCACCTACGATACAAACATTTTTGCCTGTAAGATCTTTTATAATATTTTTACCTACATCACGCAAAAACTCTACAGCGGAAACAACACCTGCAGCATCTTCATGCTCAAGACCAAGCTTCTTATCCGTACTTGCACCGATGGTTATAAGTACCGCATCATAGGCATTTCTTAAATCATTAATAGAGATATCCTCTCCGATCTTAAGACCATGTTTAACCTTAACTCCGGTCTTTAAAATCGCTTTAATATCATCATCAAGTCTGTTCTTTGGCAATCTGTAATTTGGTATACCATATCTTAACATACCGCCAAGTTCCGGTAACATCTCATATACTGTTGTCTGATGTCCCATAAGTTGCAAAAAGTATGCCGCACTAAGTCCACCCGGTCCGCCACCGAGTATTGCAACCTTCTTACCTGTAGACGGTGCACATTTGGGAGGATCCACTTCTCCCGCAAAATCTGCAGCAACTCTTTTTAAACCACGAATATTGACAGAATCATCCACCATATTTCTTCTACATCTTGCTTCACATGGATGTTCACAGATAAAACCGCAAGTAGTAGGGAACGGATTGTCTTTTCTTATCAATCTGACAGAATCCGCATATCTTCCTTCTTTTATCAAGGCAATGTATCCGGGTATATCTACCTGAGCAGGGCACAGGTTTACACAAGGCACAGGCTGATTATATGAGCATGTACATCTTCCATGTGCTATATGTTCGATATAGTCATCTCTATATCCTATAATACCCTTATACACCATATTTGCCGCTTCATAGCCTATGGCGCAATCCGCTGATTCCATTATGCTAAGGGCAGTCTTTTCCATCAGCTTCAAAGACGCCATGCTACCCTTACCATCCAATACATTTTCAATCAGCTTTTCAAGTTGTCCAAGCCCAATCCTGCATGGTACACATTTACCACAAGTTTGAGCATGAGCCAGTTCCAAGAAGGCTCTTGACATATCAACCGGACAAAGTCCCGGAGGAGATGCCTCGATTCTTCTTTCCAAATTTTTGTACAGCTCCTCCATAACAATTCTGGCTCTACTTGGGGAGACGATTTCTAATCTACTCATACCTCTTACTCCTAGAATTATTTAACCGTTTTATCGGCAGCTTTAATATATGCAAATATCTCGCATATATAGATTTTAAATTGTATATTTCATGAAATAATAAGAGAACATATCTTTATATTTATTTGATACGAACTTTATGCTTACATTATATACTTTTTTTATTATTTTGATAATACTTTTCTGAAAAGTAGTTTATTTAACAATTATGTTTGTTATTTAACTACCGTATAACCCTAATAATCTTACAAAAAAATGACACTTCCACAGGCATTATTCGCCTATAGAAGTGTCATTTATTACATCTTTTATCTTTTGATATTTAAATCCCTGTCTCATTATTGAGGCTATTATCTTTTGTTTTTTGTCCGTTTCATCAGTTTCAAAATAATGTTTTTTATTCAGGAGCTTTTTAATCATAGGTATTTCGTCTACAGAACAGGATTCCAAAGCATTGTCTATGATTTCTTTATTTATACCCTTTTCCATCAGTTTATACTTTAATTTCAGCTTACTGTATCTGTTCTTATAGGTATTAATATACCTCTCGGCATATCTTTCATCATCTATATAACCGAATTTCTTAGCCTTTTCTATAGCCTCTTTTATGGCTTCTTCAGGATAAAAAGAGAGTCTTAGCTTTTTTATTATATCATTTTCCGATTTAAATGACTTTTCCAATATATGCAAAAGTCTTGCAAAGGCTCTCTTTTTTAGTATAGGGTAGACTGTTATATAATATTCCTCTTCGGATATTTCTCTGCCGACAGTGATATCTATTCTCCTTATTTCACCATTATAAAGAGCAATACTCTCACCGTCGAGAAAAATAATTTTACTTTTTTTAGTATTTAAAGGAATGATATCACTTATAATCAATCTTCTTCCTCAAGCTCTATTCCATTTGTTTCTTCAATATCATTCTCTATCAATGAACCGTCAAACTCTTCATCTTCCACATCATCTACCGAATCATATTCTATCTGCTTATCGTCATTTTCGGACGTTGTCTTAAAGGTTTCTCTAACCTGCTCTTCTATTTTTTTACAAATCTCCGGATTGTCCATAAGGAATTTCTTTGCATTCTCCCTGCCTTGACCTATCTTATTGCCTTCATAGGAATACCATGCACCACCCTTGTCTATAACATCACTTGCAACAGCCAAATCAAGTATTTCTCCTGACTTTGATATACCGAGTCCGTACATAATATCAAACTCCGCCTCTTTAAACGGCGGTGCCACTTTGTTTTTAACAACCTTTATTCTGGTCTTGGTACCTATCAGTTCTCCACCCTGCTTTATCTGCTCAACCTTTCTTACATCAAGTCTTACAGAAGCATAAAACTTCAAGGCTCTACCTCCGGTAGTGGTCTCAGGGCTTCCAAACATTACTCCTATCTTATCTCTGAGCTGGTTTATAAATATGACGATACAATTGCTCTTGCTTACTATACCTGTAAGTTTTCTAAGCCCCTGACTCATAAGTCTTGCCTGCAAGCCCATATGAGAATCTCCCATATCGCCCTCTATCTCACCCTTTGGTACAAGTGCCGCTACAGAGTCTACTATTATAATATCAACAGCACCTGATCTTACCATGGTCTCTGTTATTTCCAAAGCCTGCTCTCCGTTATCCGGCTGTGATACATATAATTCATTTATATTTACACCTATTTTTTCCGCATATGCCGGATCAAGTGCATGCTCCGCATCAATAAATGCGGCGATTCCCCCAAGCTTTTGTGCTTCGGCTACCATATGAAGTGCCACTGTGGTTTTACCTGATGATTCAGGTCCGTAAACCTCTATAATTCTTCCCTTTGGAATACCGCCTACGCCGAGTGCTATATCAAGTCCAAGTGAACCTGTAGGTATGGTTTCTACATGCATATGTGTATTTTCATCTCCAAGCTTCATTACCGAGCCCTTACCATATGCTTTCTCTATCTGTGTCAGCGCAGATTCAAGTGCTGCCTGCTTCTCGCTTTTTTCCATTACTTTTTTTATTTGTTGTGTTGTTTTGGAACCTTTTTCCTTCTTCATTACAACCTCCATCGAATGTATGTTCTTATTTTATTGTATATGTTTAATTCGGGTTTGTCAACATATGAATAGAATAAACAGATTTTTATATTATTACGAATCTTTATAAAAATAGAATTTGTCATGTGCATTCATTGTATCATAAAAAAACAGGATTGCATTAAATACATCCTGTTTTTCAAACTATTTAGTCTTACCGTTTGCATTGATTTCGCCTTCACCTACGCCCTCTGTGGACTCTTTCATAAACAAAACCTTCGGAGTCAAAACTATCAGAATAAGATCCATCCATATACTGTAGTTTCTTATATAGTGCAGGTCCAGTTTTAATTTATCATATGGAGTTGTATTATACTTTCCATGTACCTGTGCATATCCTGTAAGCCCCGCCTTCATCTTAAGTCTCATGGAAAACTCCGGAAGCTCCTTCATATATTCCTTTGCAATTTCAGGTCTTTCCGGCCTTGGTCCCACCAAGCTCATTTCACCCTTTATTATATTAAAAAGCTGTGGAAGTTCATCAAATCTTGTTGCTCTTAAAATTTTTCCAACTCCGGTGATTCTGTCATCCTCTTCTCCCGCCAGCCTTGCTATACCGTCCTTCTCAGCATCCACACGCATGGTCCTGAATTTATATATTTCAAACAGCTTGCCGTTCAAGGTCAATCTGACCTGTTTATAAAATACCGGTCCTCTGTCTGTAAGGTATATTGCCGTAGCAAATATCAAAAACAACGGTAAGGTAATTATTATTCCAATTATACTGACTACAATATCTATAATCCTCTTTACCACCATTTGGTCTATTTGCAGTCCTTCATTTCTGGAAAGCAATATAGGAGTATCAAACAGATTTAAATTGATCGAAGTTCTCACCAATATATCACTTATCTTAGGTATCATATATACCCTTATACTTGAGTCATAGCATTTTTTTAAAATCAGATTTCTCTCATGTGACGGTATATCACCTACAACTATTCCCTCATACTCCTCAGCCTTCTTCATTATATCATCAATACCGGCATTTATACTCATTACACCGCCGATAATGTATTTATCATCTCTTGCACCTATCTTTTCCATTATGGAAAACACAGGTCTGACACCATATACTACAAGAAGTCTTCTTGGCGGAAAGAAGTTGCTGTATATCCACTGAAACAAAAAAACCCAAATACATACCAATACAGCATCTACTGTGGTCAAAAGAATAAATGATACCGGTGAATGAAACTTTTTATCCACCAATGCCAGTATCAAATACCCTATTGTATTTGCTATAAAAAGCGACAGCATATGGGAATATATTATATTGCCTCTTTTCAGATAACCGATTTTTAATCCGCCATATGTTTGTAAAAAGAAAAACAACAGCGCTCCATACATTGCCGCCAACAGCCAGATTCCTCTCCTCCAGAATCTGACTTCTATTTCTATTATATTATTCAGATAAAACTGCCATAATGCCCAGTAAAGTCCCACTTCAATAAGCAATATAATAGCTGCCGAGCTGAATTTTACAACTCTCTTATACTCTTCTTTTCTATTCATATCTCCTCCACTTGAGATGTAAAATAGATATGTAAATTTAATTGCCGGTAAACTCTAATACCCCAAATTTATATAAAATATTACATTCACATACTCTGCCACTATTGTACCATATTTTTCTGTATTTAATTAATAATTTTGTATTAAAAATTAAATGCATTATACAGTTCTTAACAAATGTTCCAATTCATTATAACTCTCAATATGATTTACCCTGTCTCTAAGTGTGGATGAACCTTTCATACCATGAGTGTACCATGCAACATGCTTTCTCATCTTTCTGACAGCCATAATCTCGTCATCATACTCCATTTGAAGCCTGCAATGTTTTAAAATCATATCTATCACTTCATCTTTGGCAGGTTTTTCTACCGTTTTAGAACAAAAATAATCCCTTATCTCTCTAAAAATCCAGGGATTTCCTCTTGCCGCTCTGGCAATCATTATTCCGTCACAACCGGTATATTCATACATTTCCTCTGCACTCTTACCGTCTTTAACGTCACCGTTGCCGATTACAGGAATATTTACAGCGGACTTTACAGCTTTTATAATGCTCCAATCCGCCTTTCCGGAGTAATACTGCTCTCTGGTTCTGGCATGCACCGCTATGGCACTTACACCTGATGCCTCAGCTATCTTTGCTATCTCTACAGCATTTATATTATCTTCATTAAATCCTTTTCTTATCTTTAGGGTAACAGGCTTTTTTACACTTTTTACAAGTTTTGAAAGTATCTCCTCCACAAGCTTAGGATTTTTCATAAGTGCGGAACCCTCACCGTTATTTACTATCTTCGGCACAGGGCAACCCATATTAAAATCAAATATATCAAAATCTCTGTTTTCTATTTGAGCAGCCATCAAAGCTATTATATCCGGGTCCGAACCGAAAAGCTGCAATGCAACAGGATGTTCATCTTTATCAATTTTCATAAGAGGTTCGGTGTTTTTATTTTTGAAATAAATCGCCTTTGCACTCACCATCTCGGTTACAAGCAGTGATGCTCCCATTTCCTTACATAAACGACGAAATGGCAAGTCGCTTACACCTGCCATTGGTCCTAGGCACAATCCGCCCTCTATATTTATATTTCCAATTTTAAAACCCTTTAATTTCATTCCTTATTCTTTCTAAAAATAAACAGCTTTGAAAAAATATAATTAAGAATAACTACAACCACACCGGAAATAATTTTTGAATATATGGAATTTACCTTTAATAAATCCACTCCGACATACATTATTGCCATATCCAAAAGACCTGTAGACAATCTTGCCGAGAAAAATGCGGATAACTCCTTTATTACCTGCTCTATCTCAAGTGTTTTACTTTTAAACACCCATATTTTATTTGTTATGAAAGCAAATATAACCGCTGCCACCCATGCTATACCGTTGCTGAGTATATTTGATAAAAGAACATGGTTAAATAAAATATAGTATACCACTATATTTACAAATGTTGTAAGCACCCCGAAAATGAGATACAGCAAAACACTTTCATATTTTTTTATATAATATATTGTTTTATCAAGCATATTTACTCTACATGCTCTCCCAAAATGATCATTCTGTAAAATAATTCTAATTGTGACAATAGTTCTTCCTTCTTTCCCTGATATGAACTTATCTTCAGACCGCTCTCTATCTCATCAAAGTAAAAATCTCCGTCATCAACTCTTACGCAGAATTTTAAATCTCCCGAATTGTCAAATTCCAAAGTGAGTATGCCTCCTGCCTCCTCGGCAAAAGACACACACATTATTTTTAATTCATTCTTTATTTCTTCCGGCAAAAGATTAAATTTTTCATTGAAATAATACTTCTGAACATAGGAGCTTGCCCCGCAAAGGACCATATTCTCACTGTTTGCCCAGTCATAGTCATATCCGTTTATTTTTTCAGACATATTATCTTACCAACAGCTTGCTTATTCTGAATTGATCTTCCGATATGTCCTTAGTCATTGCCAATGCTTCTTGAATATCAAAGTCTACATACTCACCGTTTTTATATGCAACAAGTCTGTTTGACTTTCCTGCTATAAGAAGCTCCACTGCCTTTGCACCCATAATTGATGCATAAACCCTGTCCTTACATGTAGGCGCACCGCCTCTTTGCATATAGCCCAGTATTGTGGCTCTTGTTTCAATTCCTGTAGCCGCCTCTATTCTCTTTGCCATAGATGTTGAATGTCCTATACCCTCGGCATTGATTATGATATGATGCTTTTTTCCACGCTTTCTGTTCTCTATAATCTTGTCTATAAGCGCCTGCTCATTGCCGTCATATCTCTCAGGCAAAAGAACATCTTCGGCACCGTTTGCAAAACCGCACCAAAGTGCAATATATCCTGCATTCCTTCCCATTACCTCTATTATGGAACATCTCTCATGTGAGGTGGATGTATCTCTTACCTTATCAATAGCATCCATTGCAGTATTTACCGCTGTATCAAATCCTATTGTATATTCTGTACAAGCTATATCAAGGTCAATGGTTCCGGGTATTCCTATTGTATTGATTCCAAGTGCCGAAAGCTTTCCCGCACCCTGGAATGAACCGTCACCACCGATAACAACCACACCGTCTATACCATGTTTTTTACAGATCTCGGCACCCTTTTTTTGTCCTTCCGCTGTTGTAAACTCCTGACATCTTGCAGTATAGAGTATTGTACCTCCTCTGTGGATAATCTCGGATACACTGGTACTTTCCATATCCACTATCTCTTCCTGCAAAAGTCCCGCATAACCTCTCATTATTCCCTTTACATTCAATCCATTGTGAATCGCCGTTCTGACTACCGCTCTTATAGCCGCATTCATTCCCGGTGCATCTCCACCGCTTGTCAGCACACCTATAGTTTTTATTGCCATATATTTCCTCCTATTAAAACGGATTTCCTCTTCTATGTATAAAATTTATACAAGATATCTTCATAATTAAATCTATATAAATGTCTACATTATTTTATATTAACAAAAAAATTTTTCAATAGTACTGTCATTAAATTAACAAATACTATTTTATAAAATCAAAGAGCATTATCAAAAAATCTGAACAGATTTCTTAATAATGCCCTTTATACGCACGCCTTGCTTCGAATGCCATTCACAAACGCTACTAAAGCAGTTAGCTCTGTGGCGGCTATCTCACGGCACATGAAAGGTCCTCCTTAGTGCTGCTACATTCCTGTCCTGACACGGTTCGAAAGTTTCCATTGCGTGGGGACCCCCACTTCAACACCACTTGCTTTAGGCTGCTAAGCAAATGAACACCCTAGGCAAGACATCACCCCTACTAAAGCGGATTGTAGGTACAGGACACCGCTATCTCCCCGGCTGTGCATTAACAAGTATACTTGTTATCATCTGTATTTGTCAAATGATTTTTATACTAAAATATTTCCTCTTTCATCTTCTCAAGCAGATTCAGGGCAAATTCCATTCTGTCCTCGGTAGAGATTTTTTCTCTGTCTCTGTATTCCCAGTTAAGTACCTTGTCATACTTCACCGTCATATTTTTCCCGAAAGATTTTAAAAAGCCGTCAAGCTTATCCATTTTTATCTGTTTGTTTTCTCGCATTGTCCACTTTATCTGCAATTTATTCACAATAATATCACTGATAAACATACTGCTTGCCAAAGCCTTTATCCTTGCCACATATAAAAGATTGCTGACAGGTCTTGGCATCTCACCGAATCTGTCTATAAGTTCATCCTGCATATCAATAAAATCTTCCTCGGTTTTTACCAACGCTATCTTTTTATATATTTCAAGCTTTGTTTCCTCATTTGAAATATAGCTTCCCGGAATATATGCACTGCTGTCTATCTCAACACTCGCCTCTATTTCCTCTTCCACCGGCTCTCCGGTTTTTAATGCTCTGACCGCCGTATTTAAAAGCTTAACATATAAATCATATCCTACCTCTTCCATATGTCCATGCTGTGTCACTCCAAGTACATTTCCAGCACCCCTTATCTCCAAATCTCTCATTGCAATCTTTATTCCGGAACCCAGTTCCGTAAATTCTCTTATTGCCTTAAGTCTTTTTGACGCCTCCTCGGATAAAAGCTTGTTTCTTGTATACATAAGGAAGGCATAAGCACTTCTTTTACTTCTTCCTACCCTGCCTCTTAGCTGATAAAGCTGTGAAAGTCCCAGTCTGTCAGCATCATGAACTATTATGGTATTGGCATTGGGCACATCCAGTCCGGTTTCCACTATGGTGGTGGTGACTAATACATCCACATCTCCATTTATAAAATCCACCATCCTTGCTTCAAGATGTCTTTCATCCATTCTGCCATGTACATATTCTACATTTATATCAGGCAAAAGTGCTCTTACATGCGCCGCCACTTCCTCAATATTATTGACTCTGTTATAAAGATAATATACCTGACCGCCTCTTGCCACCTCTCTTCTTATAGCCTCTTTTACAGTCTCATCATGGTATTCCATCACATAGGTCTGTATGGGCTTTCTGTCCACAGGAGGCTCTTCCAAAACAGATAAATCTCTGATACCCGAAAGTGACATATGTAAAGTCCTTGGTATAGGTGTTGCGGTAAGTGTAAGAACATTTACATTTTCACAAAGCTGCTTTAACTTTTCTTTATGCCTTACACCGAATCTTTGCTCCTCATCCACTATTACAAGTCCAAGCTTCTTTGGCAATACATCCTTTGATAAGAGTCTGTGAGTACCTATAACTATATCCACAAGACCTTTTTCTAAATCCTCGATAGTTTTTGTCTGTTCTTTTTTTGTGTTAAATCTTGATAAAAGGGCTATTTTAACAGGAAAATCCTTCATTCTTTGAATAAATGTATTATAATGCTGTCTTGCAAGTATGGTTGTAGGTACCAGATACAATACCTGATATCCTTCCTGTATGACCTTAAATGCAGTTCTTAACGCAATCTCGGTCTTTCCATATCCCACATCACCGCATATAAGTCTGTCCATAATTTTACCGGTTTCCAAATCTCTTTTGGCATCCTCTATGGCTTTTAGCTGATCATAGGTTTCCTCATATTCAAACATCTCTTCAAACTCTCTTTGCCAAAGAGTGTCCTCACCGTAAATTACACCCTTACCCTTTAGTCTGCTTGCATACAAAGCCACAAGCTCCTTTGCCATTTCCTCAACTTCTGTCTTTACCCTTGTCTTTGTCTTATTCCACTCGACTCCTCCAAGTTTATTGAGCTTAGGCTTTTTTATTTCTCCGGTGCCGTATTTTTGTATTCGATTCAGCTTTGAAACCGGTACAAAGCAATTATCACCACCCTGGTATTCAATTTTTACATAGTCCTTTATAATACCGTCTCTTTCTATTTTTTCGATACCCCTGTATATTCCAAGACCATGATCCTCATGTACTATATAATCTCCTACATAGAGCTCACTTAAGGAGGTTACTCTATCTCCCTCGTATTCCTTTTCTCTTCTCTTTTTTTCTTTTGGATTTTGAAGATATCACTTTCTGAAATCAGCGCAAAATTTATAGCAGGATATTCAAATCCCGAATGTATATTTCCTACAAATATAGCTATCTGCCCCGGAGCAATACTTATATCTCTTTCTTCTTCCGAAAAGAAGGCATCCAAAGAATAATCATTTCTAAAGCTGTCTGCAAGTCTTTTTGCTCTGGTCTTTGAAGCACATACAAGCGCCACTTTCGTTTTATTGCTCCTGTATTTTTTTAAATCATCCACAAGATTTGTAAAATCTTCATGATATACACCGCTCATTCTTGAAAAAATGGAATAAACGGCTTTTACTTCGATTTCCTTTATTCTATTGTCAAGCCCTGTAAGCGCAATACAGGGTGATTTGCTTAAGCTGTGAAATACCTCATCAGCTCCGAAAATATCTGGAATATCCTCCTTATTGTACTGACCTGATTCTATTCGCCCCGAGGCACTTTGATTGTATTCCTCCTCGGTCTTTCTTGCTTTTTCCAGAGTTCTTGCAGGCTCATCAATATATATCAAAGTTTTTTTATAATCAAAATATCTCAAAAAGGACTGCTCTCCGCCAAGCTCTCTCTCTCTTGCAGGATAAATGTTTACATATTCAAGTTCGTCTATGGATCTTTGACTTGCAGGATCAAAGCTCTTCATTGCATCTATCTCATCATCCCACAGCTCTATTCTTACAGGATATTCCTCGGTAAGAGGGAATATATCTATTATACCTCCCCTTATTGAAAACTGCCCCGGATTGCCTGTTTCAAAACTTCTCTCATAACCTATATCCGTAAGTTTCTTTGCTAATTTTTCTATATCAACAGTGTCTTCTTTTTTTATCTCCATTGTGGTCTCGCAGAATTTTTGATAATCTTCCAGCTTATCCATAAGGGCATCGGCAGTTGTAACTATAACACCGCCGGCGTCCTCCCTCAGATGTTTCCACACTTCCACTCTTTTTGCCGTTATCTGCAAAGACCTTATATCCGCGTTAAAAAAAAGCAGATCTCTTGCAGGATACAAATAAACATCGTCCAAAAAGCAGCCTATATCTTCATATAGCCTGCTTGCATTGTCCTCATCATAGGATATAACAAGTTTCCATGGTCTTTCTTCCTTCATCAGCTCCGATATCAGATGTGCCTTTCCGGGCTCTGCCATATCACTGACTTGTAACGGAAACTTCTCTTTTTTTATATTTTCTTCTAAAGATTCAAAATCCGCTAATCTTTTTAAGGGATTTTCAAATAAACTCATATTCTTCCTTACTTCATCTTTTTGGTATTATATCTGTTCATTGCTGTATCATACTGATCTTCTACCATAAGCTTTATAGCTTCTATGGCATCTGATGCCGCTTCATCTAAAAGTTTCTTATCAGTATCATTAAATCTACCAAGCACATGGTCTGCCAGATCCATCTTCGCCGGCTTTTCTCCTACTCCCACCTTAATTCTTGGAAAATCGGATGTACCCATATGTGCAATCAAAGACTTTATCCCATTGTGACCTCCTGCACTTCCTTTTAGCCTTATACGCAAATTCCCGGGTTCAAGATTTATATCATCATATATAACTATCACATCTGATGCATCAATCTTAAAATAATCCATAAAAGCACGCACAGATTCACCGCTGTTATTCATATAGGTCAGCGGCTCTAAGATTATCGCTTTTTCATTCCCGATTCTTACCCTTGTAAAAACCCCCTTGTACTTTCTTTCCGATATATCTTCTCCAAGCTCATACGCCAGCTTTTCCACAACATAAAATCCGGCATTATGTCTGGTATTTACATACTCTCTTCCCGGATTTCCCAAACCAACTATTAACTTCATTTTACTTTCTTTTCTATCTTTATTAAAATCAAATATATTTTTTAATCTGTCAAATAATATCATTAACAAATCACTTTTCCTATAAATACGGTGGAAATGCCTGTTAAAGCATTTCCACATTAAGTTCTTTTTTAATTTTACCTTTGCTCCACAAGTATTGCATCTTCCTCAGAAAAATAATCATCTAATGAACTGCTTAAACCTGAGGCTTTCCATGCCTGCTCAAATGATATCTCAGGAAGATTGCTAAGATATACAAAAGTACTGTTTTTGGCGGCATTAGGCATCCTTCCGCTTATTTCAAACCTGTATTTATAAATATGCTCTTCACAGCTATATGTTCCGTTACTTAATTCAGAATAGGTTTTCAGGCTGCCTTCCTCTGCCTTGTTTTCTTCTTTCTTTGCACAGCCTGCTATATTTAATAATAAAATCAAACCAAGTAAACATATAATAAATCTTTTCATTATATTCCTCCTTCATTTTGAAATTCATCAATATACAATCTGTGTAGCACAAGTATTATATATCCAAACTATAAAGTTTTCCCCTGATATTACCTGATACTTTTATATCACTATAATTTGACGGATACATTCTGGTAGACATTACATACTTTCCGTCATTTACAAATATTTCCAAAGAAGATGAATCAATCATAATCCTTAGACTCTCCAAACTTTTAATCTTTAAATATCTCTTATCTCTGCCATATCCGTTTGCAATAAAGGAAAGTTCCAAATCTCCTCTATCTGTATCGAAATCAAGCTTAACGGTATCAAAGATTTCTATTTTCAGACTTTCTCCAAAGTTTGATATTTCCAGCTCAAAAGCCCTTTTATCATCCGGATTTTTATAAATTACTTTTTCTTCAGCATATTCAAATACAGGCTTTCTGATTGATTCAAGCTCTTTTACAGGCTTCATATATAATGTATTGTCTTTAAAGTCAAGCTCTCTGAATATACTCATACAATGCTGATATCCATATTCTAAAGTAGGATTTGTATAATCTGCATCAGGCATACCCATCCATCCAAGCAGCAGTCTTCTTCCATCATGCATAAAGGTCTGAGGTGCATAGAAATCAAAACCGAAATCTACTTCTTTGTACTCGCTTATATAGCCGTTGGTTCTGAAATCCCCCTCAATTATAAAGTATACACAGGAATGAATATTTTGGAACTCGTACTTGCCGCCCTGTACTCCCTGCGGACATGCCATAAGAATCCACTGACCGTTTATTTCAAAAAGATCGGGACATTCCCACATATAGCCAAATTTTGCCATGGTTTCAAAAGTTCTTATATGCTTCCAATTCTCCAAATCCTCAGATTCAAAAATCAGAACTTCTCCCTTATCCTCCATGGTTCCTGCACCGAGCACCATATAGTATTTGCCCTCATATTCAAACACCTTCGGATCTCTTACATGACAGGAAAGCCCTTCCGGATAGTCACTATTATACATAAGTACTTCTTTATTTTCCGCTTTCAAGCCGTCCTTACTTATTACATGTACGGTATTATGCTCCCTGCCGGCATATATATAGTCAAAATCTCCGTCCTTTTTTACATTTCCCGTGTAGAAGATATGCATTATATCTTCTTTTATAAATGCACAGCCTGAGTACACCCCGTTTTTATCAAAATCTTTATCGGGTGATAAAAATATCTCTGCCTCCTCCCAGAAAAGCAAATCCTTTGACTTAAGATGCGCCCAATATTTATTGCCTCCCTCAGGCTCATAGGCATATTGATAAAACACATGGTAATATCCTTTAAAAAAACAAAGTCCGTTAGGATCGTTTAACCAGCCTTTTTTAGGCTCAATATGGTATTTTTGTCTCCAATTATTCATTTTCTTTCCCATCTATTGATTGCTGTTAACCTGTCTGTTGCTGATTTCAAGAAGCTTTGCTCTCATCTCATTCTCGATATTCTTTAGCTCCGCCTCAGCCTCCTTTCTTTTCTTCCTTCCCTCATCCTGTATCTTTATTACTTCATCAAATGTGGATATAAGGGTTTTATTTGTGTTTTTAAGAGTTTCAATATCTATTATTCCACGCTCCGACTCTTTTGCGGTTTCTATAGTGGCTGTCTTTAAAATCTCGGCATTCTTCTTTAAAAGCTCATTTGTCATATCTGATACAGCCTTTTGTGCCTTTGCGGCATCACTTGAATGTTTTAATCCTATAGCAATCACCATCTGATTTTTCCAAAGCGGAATGGTGTTTACAATTGTGGACTGTATCTTGTCAGACATCATTGAATCATTGTTTTGTATAAGCCTTATCTGAGGAGCCATCTGTAATGAAACTGTTTTTGTAAGCTCCAAATCATATATTTTTTTCTCAAAACGATTTATCATCTGTGAAAAATCTTTAGCCTTTTGTGTATCCTCAGGAAGTCCGCTTTCATCCGCCTTTTTAATAAGAGCGGGCAGTTCTATATTATTTGCTCTTTCCAGCCTTTTCTTTCCGGCAAGAATATACATGGACAATTCCTTGTAATAGTTCATATTCAGCTCATACATTTTATCAAGCATCAGCACATCCTTCATTAAGGTTACCTGATGATCCTCTAAAACCTTAGCTATATTATTGACATTGGTTTCCACCTTGTCATATTTTGCCTTCATATTTGCCAGCTTATTGCCTGTTTTCTTAAACAAACCGAAAAGCCCCTTCTCCTCATCCTCACTTTCAAGGGAGCGTATCTCTCCCACCACTCCGGCAAGCATATCACCTATCTCACCCAAGTCCTTGGTTCTGACTCTTTCAAGTGCATTCTCGGAAAAGTCGGCAATCTTTTTTTGGCTGCCCACTCCATAAGAAAGTATCGCCTGTGAATTGCCTATATCTATTTTTGATGCAAACTCCTCCACCATTCTTTCCTCTTCAGGAGAGAGTTTTACCTGCGGTGTATTTTCTTCTTTCTTGGCTTCCACAACAACGGCTACAGGCTTTTCTTCCTGCATATCAAATGTCAGACTCGGACCTTCATTTAACATCTTATCCAGTGAATCCATATTTATCTCATTGCTTTTTACTTCATTGTCATTCATATTTTCTACCTCGCATTATTTTCATCTATTCCACCGCTTATTAAGCCCTCCTTTGCAAGCATTACCTTTAATAATGCCGCATCGGTATCCGCATCCATTACAGAATCCTTATAAAGTCTGTTCTGGAATTCCGTACAGGCCTCATTTATAGAGTCAATGGTCAATTCGATTTCTTTTTTTGTATTTAAGATATCACCGTCCGGAGAGATAACATTGTCAAAATCCACATAGGTCTTTATAAGCTTTAATGTAGTAGGCAAATAATATTTCATTAACTTATAAAGCTTTCCCGTTTCCTTAGGTTCTTTTTCCACCCTGTCAAATATTGATGTGAGAACATTCTCAAGCCTTGTAAGCTTGGATGACATAGGCTCATTTGTAATACCCAAATGCAATTCCTTAATTGACAATATATATAATCTGCCTTCAGATATGATATTATCTTCTTTTATATCCTCGCCTGTCTTACTTTTATCCTCCAGCATTTGCTGTGACCTTCTTTGATCTTCAAGCGCCATATATTCTCTGTAAATATCATTGCTTAACATAAAGCATCTGCTGTTAATATCCAGATGACCTTCAGGGAAAATCCTTTTATCTATCATCTTCCTCAGATTATTTACCACCGTATATGGAGTCTCATTTGAAAGCATTGCCAAATCCTCTATATTCATATAGGTTTTGCCATTCATTATGCGATAATAATTCTCTGCCTTATCTGTAATTGCAAGCTTCAACATTGCCGGTATTGCAAGGAAAAATCCCACTCCGAAAAACGGTAAAAGTGCAATAATTGGAATAAGCCATCCTGTTAAAGAAAAAGGTAAAATAGTCAGTGTAAGCACCAGTATCGGAATAGCAAATACTATCATTATAGGGAATCCTACAAATGCCCTTATCAGTGACTCCGATCTGTTTGAATTTATATAGATTTTTGTATCGGCATTTATCTCTCTTGAAAATTTTGCGCTCTTTATCTTTTTATCATAGGTTGTTTTAAGGGAATTTTTTGCTACCGTAAGTGTGTTTGCAATTTTATCGGAAAATTCCTTGGCTCTATTACTTATATCCTTTTCATCAAAAACATTTTTAATATCATTTCTAATAATGTTCCATTCTTTATTATCCTGCATACTCGTCTTTACCTCGTTCATATTATATTGGTAAACTAATGAATATCTGTACTATCAATATATTCTTTTATGTTTCGCTCCCCTAACATCTTTATTATCCCACATCTTTATTGAGTTATCAATTAAGAAAATTAAGTTTAATAATTTAATAATAAAAGTTGATGGCAAGGGGAAAACCTTCTTGACAGTTATATATTTATAATGCTAATATTGTACTTATACAATAAGTACAATATGTAAGGAGTTTTTTTGAATATTATAATTAGCAATAATAGAGACAAACCTATATATGAACAGATTGTTTCTCAGGTTAAAAACATGATTATGAATGAAGAATTACTTGCCGGAGAATCGCTTCCTTCAATGAGAGCTTTAGCCAAATCAATTCATGTAAGTGTCATCACTGTTCAAAGAGCTTATGAAGAATTACAAAGAGATGGCTTTATAGAAACTGAAATAGGTAGAGGAACCTATATATTAGCAAGAAACAAAGATTTTTATAAAGAGCAAAAGCAAAAAGAGATTGAAGAACATCTACAGTCTGCCATTGCAATAGCAAAAGAAAATGCTATTCCATTAGACAAAATAGTTGAAGTATTAAAAATTTTGTATTTGGAGGAGTAAAATGAAAAATATTTTGACATTAAAAGATGTAAATAAAAAATATGATAGATCAAATTTCTCTATCACTGACATATCCTTTTCACTACCTGAGGGCAGTATAATGGGCTTTATCGGTGAAAATGGCGCCGGAAAATCTACTACAATGAACTGTATTTTAAATGTTTTAAAAAAAGATAGTGGGAAGATTGAAATATTCGGCAAAGAAATGTCTGATGAAGATACAATCATAAGAGAAAGTATTGGTGTGGTATATGATAGTAATAATTTTCCTGACTACCTTACAGCCAAACAAATATCAAATATCTTTGAAAAAATCTATAAACAATGGGATAATATCTGCTTTGAAGAGTATCTTAAACGCTTTGGCTTATCCAAATCGCAGAAAATTAAAACTTATTCAAGAGGAATGGGAATGAAACTTGCAATCGCAGTAGCACTTTCTCACAAATCTAAACTCCTAATTTTAGATGAAGCTACAAGTGGGCTTGATCCTGTTATGAGAGATGAAATTTTAGATGTCCTTCTTGAGTTTGTAAAACAGAAAAATCACTCAGTACTGTTATCTTCACATATTACCGGAGATTTAGAAAAAATAGCTGATTATATTGTATTTATTAATAAGGGTGAAATTATTTTAAATAAAACCAAGGATGAACTTATATATGAATACGGAATTATCCGTTGCTCAGAAAATAATTTTTTAAGTATATCATCCGAAGATATATTATCGTATATGAAAAGAGATTATCAGATAGATGTTTTGGTGTCTGATAGAAAGTTGGCAGAAAGAAAATATAAAAATTTGATAATAGATAATGCTTCATTAGATGAAATTATGTTGCTTATGGTGAAAGGGGAAACAAAATGAAAGGCTTGATTAAACATCATTATTATAAGATAATATCAAACTTAAGCGTATTGTTAGTCTTTATATTATTGGCGGGTATCCTTATCCTTATTTTTGGTGACAAAAACGAAACTTTGTTAATGGCTTTTTTAGGTTTAACCGTTATCGGACTTCCATTTATCAGCTCTATAAGCTTAATAAAAAATAATGGTGGAAAATGGAAACAGTATATTTTATCACTGCCTGTAAAAAGATCAGAAATTATAAAAAGTATATTTATAGCTCAATTAATTACAGTCGTTATTGGAACTGTAATTTCCATGGCATTGTTTTTAGCGTCATTTACTTTTCATGGATTTGCATTCTATAGATATATTGATATCCTGCTGTTATTTTCTTCTTTTATAGGAACTATACTATTTATGAATTCATTCTTTTTTCCTTTATCTTACTTGGATTCAAATGACAGAACAGAAGCTATAAGTATTATAAGCTTAATAATATCAGTAGCAATTATGGCTGGACTTATAGCAATAAATAATATCTTATTTGGAAAGCCCTCAACTACGCAATTAGTTATTTTTAGCATAGTAAATATTATTTTATCTATTACAACATTTACACTATCCTATTTTTTAACTGTTAGAATTTATTCCAATCAAGGCAGCTAATATGATTACATAAAATAAAAGAAGACTTTTTTAATCGTGTGTTATAAAAGTCTTCTTTTTAGTTTATCCAAAGAATTTTGATATATTCTCCATATTCACAAGGCAGTATAATTTAACCTGAATTATTCACGGTACAATATTTTAGTTAATTACCGTGCTATAAATCTTTAAACTTGACCAATGACGCTATAACTGACTTAATACATCTAAAAATGGGCAGACTTCCCCTAGGTGGAGTTTTTGAGTAGTTATTAAGCTCTCAAGGTTCGTTATTAGTTGCTATTCGAGTTGTACATATAGCTTGCTAATATTTGATATAGTCTCATAGAACTCATCCTTATATGGGCAACTGCTACACAGCTTGAATGTCATATATCTTGCTGAACGAATTACTTTTGCAGCAACCTTTAGCAGTTTTAGACGGACAGTATCAATGCGTTGTTTTCGCATATTTACAGATAATGCCAATCGTCTAAACCAATTAAATATGTTATAAGCAAGTGCATGTATTTGGAGTCTGTTGGCATTTACAATTCTTGTATGACTGCTGACAGAAGCGAAGTCAAAACCTGTTTTACTTTCCTTTATGAAGTTTTCCATCAAGCCTCTTTTGCAATAGAACTTGATAAGATATTCAGGAGATGACTCCATATTTGTAACAATGAATGTATACATGTAAGTCATTTGGTTTTCAGGTTTTTCAACTTTACAGACAACACGTCTTTCATAAGGCCAAGGACCTGCCTGATACATGAATTCACCATAAACTACAGCATAATCCACTTTGTTGTTTTTTGTGATTTCATCAAGTTCATCTACAAGATATGATGCCTTATCACGAAGTATAGCATTTTCTTTCAAACGAATTACATAGCCGGTACCGTTTTCTTCACACTGTTTATAAAACTTAGTGTTGCAAAGCCACTATCTCCACGAAGGAGAAGTTTAATTTCCGGAAAACCTTCAAGATATTCATCAAGTATAAGCTGCAGAAAGTCCACAACACCTGTGCTTGAATACTGAGTCCCATCACGAAGCTGAATTTTAATCAAATCTCCTGTGAGTCCATCATAGCAAACAAGTGGATGGTAACCGTTACTTTGATAGTGGAAGTTAAATGCTCTGCCTTCCTGTTTGCCATAGGACTTAAGAAGTGTTGAGTCCAAATCTAAAATGATGGCTTCAGGCATCTGAAAACTATAAATTTTCTTTCGAAGAATTTGACTTATTGAAAGGAACTGATTCAGAGAATCCTCATCCATTCGATTATGAAATCTTGAAATGGTTGGCTGCGATTAAAGTGTCTTTATTCAGCACTGCTTTAAACACAGGATCATTTATAAGTTCATCTGAAGCGTCATCTTCAAAATAGTCTGCAATAATCATATATATCATCTGAAGAAGGTTTTATTTATCAGTGTGATAACGGAATAATGCAGAATCATTGGTCTTAAATGATTGACTGAAAAGTTTATCAATGCCAAGTTTACTTACGAATTCTTTTATAAGAAGTAAGCCTGCATCGGAGGATAAATCTCCTCCATCGAAATTAATTTTAATTTTTCTATTGCTTTCAAGTGATAAGGTGTTTACAATACTCATAAAGGGCTCCTTTGTGTGATTATATTGAGTTTTAGCACCTTAATTTTACCACAAATGGATGCTCTTTTTTTATTCACTTACTAGGTGAAAGCAATATTTTGTTAAAATATAGTAATTATATGGCTTTCAGCCACGTTCATGATGTTGCCATGAATAATCTAGGTCTAAGATTGATGAAGATCTTAAATATGCAGGATATAATCTTTTAGTTGACATCCGAGATAGATATGGATCCATTACA
>GL890592.1:23961-103370 GCA_000209465.1 Lachnospiraceae oral taxon 107 str. F0167
AATGGTTGGCTGCGATTAAAGTGTCTTTATTCAGCACTGCTTTAAACACAGGATCATTTATAAGTTCATCTGAAGCGTCATCTTCAAAATAGTCTGCAATAATCATATATATCATCTGAAGAAGGTTTTATTTATCAGTGTGATAACGGAATAATGCAGAATCATTGGTCTTAAATGATTGACTGAAAAGTTTATCAATGCCAAGTTTACTTACGAATTCTTTTATAAGAAGTAAGCCTGCATCGGAGGATAAATCTCCTCCATCGAAATTAATTTTAATTTTTCTATTGCTTTCAAGTGATAAGGTGTTTACAATACTCATAAAGGGCTCCTTTGTGTGATTATATTGAGTTTTAGCACCTTAATTTTACCACAAATGGATGCTCTTTTTTTATTCACTTACTAGGTGAAAGCAATATTTTGTTAAAATATAGTAATTATATGGCTTTCAGCCACGTTCATGATGTTGCCATGAATAATCTAGGTTTAAGTTGCTTTATTTTTGAGCGGTACAGACTATTTAATAAATCCTACCTGCCTGCTTATTATTTCTATCTGCTCATCCTTTTTCTTATTATATTCCACCTTCTTTTCTTCAAAATAGTTCCTTCCATAAGAATCTATAGAAACTATAAGAGGACCGAATTCCTTAACTTTGCAATGCCACAATGTTTCAGGCATACCGAGATCCTTCCACTGAGCTTCCACAATTTCTTCCACTTCAACAGCTGCCACCACTGCATTGCCTGCCGGGAAAACACAATGAATTGCTCCAAAATCTTTGCAGGCTCTTTGAGTATTTTCCTTCATACCTCCTTTGCCGAGGATCACCCTAACACCGGTAGTCTCAACAAATTCATATTCAAATTTTTCCATACGCATGGAGGTTGTAGGTCCTACAGAAACCATTTCATATTTATCATCCCCCAATGGACGGATAATAGGACCGGCATGAAGTATCGCCGCATCTTTTACATCCACCGGGATTTTTCTTCCTTCTTCAACAACACGCCTATGTGCCACATCTCTACAGGTTGTTAAATCACCTGTAAGATAAATGATATCTCCTATATGGATATCTTTTAAATCTTCTTCTGACACCGGAGTAACTAATATTTTTTTCTCATCTCTAATCTCAACAGCCATTTTATTACCTCCATGCTCCTTCTTTATAATCAAAGCCTGTATGTGTATCTATTGTAAAATTCAGATCCTTATCAAAAACTATATGTCCTCGTCTATGACTCCAACATCCCACATTTACTGCAACTCCTATTGCTGACGGATGTCTTGCAGTATTTTCAATATTTACTCCCATTACAGAGTAATTACCTCCCATGCCCTGTGGTCCAAGTCCTATATTATTAATCCCCTCCTCCAGAAGCTTTTCCATCTTTGCCGCATTTTCATTTGGATTATGTGTACCTATATTTCTCATAAGTGCTTTTTTTGAATTAAGAGCGGCAGTCTCTACAGATGTTGCAACCCCTACACCTACCAAAAGCGGAGGACAGGCGTTTAATCCATATGTTGTCATACGGTCAAGTACAAATTTTGTAACGCCCTCATAGCCTTCTCCGGGCATAAGTACTGTAGCATTTCCGGGAAGTGTGCATCCGCCCCCTGCCATATAGGTATATATCTCACATTCGTCTGAATGTGGAATGATATCCCACCATACAGTAGGAGTACCCTTACCGACATTTTTACCTGTATTATATTCATCAAATGTTTCTACAGAATTATGGCGAAGAGGTGCATGTACTGTAGCTTGTATTACGGCTTCACGAAGAAGTTCTTCAAGTTCATCTATTAATGGAAATCTTGTTCCGCATTTTACCCAAAACTGCAAAACTCCGGTATCTTGACATGATGGGCGATTCAATTCTACTGCCAGATCCTGATTTCTAAACATTGTATCGTAAATAACCTTTGCCATAGGACTGTCTTCTTTATCACTAAGTTCTGCAAGTTTATTTATTACATCATCGGGAAGCTTTTTAGCTGTAAAACCTACGAATTGTGCCATTATTTCAGTTAATCTTTGTACCTTTTCATTATTTTTATTAATCATAATAATCTCCTTTATACTGTTTTTATGCCGGGAAAAATGGGAATGCAATCGGCAAAATTATCATACTTACTATTGTTGCAATAAATATAAGAGGCAAACCTGCCTTTACATAATCCATAAATTTATAATTACCTGCTCCTACGACCATTGTGTTGGCAGGCATTCCTATAGGGGTTGCATAGGCACACGAACCGCCGATTACACATGCCATAAGCACTGCTCTTGGATCCGCTCCCATACCTGTCGCAATCGAAAGGCAAATAGGTGCCATAAGTGCGGTTGTAGCCGTATTTGACATAAAATTTGTAAGAGCACAACATATTATAAATACTATAAATGTAAGTATATATGGTGAAGGATTTGCACCTAATCCACCTATAACTTTATCTGCAATCATTTCCCCTGCACCGGTTTCTTGAAGTGCAGTTGCAAGTGAAAGAGTGCCGCCAAAGAGAAATATTGTTTTCATATCAATGGATTTGATAGCGTCCTTTTCAGAAATCACCTTTGTAATTACAAGGAGAATTGCTCCTATACAACCTGTTACACATAATTTAATACCTATTTCTTTTTCAAATATCATTCCAAGCAGAGTTCCTACAAGAATAACTAAGGATAGAATTTTTTTCCATCTTGGAACCTTGCTGAAATCGTTTTCAATATCAAAAACCGATTCATTGCCGGGGTCATTGTCAGGCAGAAGTTTGTAACCTATAGTTGCATAAAATATT
This sequence comes from Lachnospiraceae oral taxon 107 str. F0167, assembly GCA_000209465.1. Taxonomy (GTDB): domain Bacteria; phylum Bacillota; class Clostridia; order Lachnospirales; family Lachnospiraceae; genus Lachnoanaerobaculum. The sequence continues at coordinate 26,767 of GL890592.1, forward strand.
ATACCTGCTATAAGTATCGGCAGCCCGACAATTGCATATTCAAAGAATCCGAATTTAAGCCCTATAGGTTCAAGTGTGGACTGAGCTATAAGATTACCCGGTGCTCCTATAAGTGAGAGATTACCTCCCATGGCTGCGGCAAATACCAAGGGCATAAGCAGTTTTGATCTTTTAAATCCTGATTTTGCAGCAATCCCTATAACTACAGGAATGAGCACTGCTGCGGTACCGGTATTTGAAAGCACACCGCTCATAAGACCTACTATTACCATAATAGCAATAATAAGACCACGTTCGGTTTTGGCAAACTTTGTTACCCAGCCGCCGATCTCATTTGCCATACCGGTTTCAAAAAGAGCACCTCCAACTATAAACATAGCTACAAAAAGTATCACATTGGTATCAATAAAACCGCCAAAAGCCTGCTTTACATCTAATACTCCCGTCACTACAAGACCCACACAAACAATCATAGATGTAAGGGCTAAAGGAATTTTTTCTGATACAAACATTATAATTGCGAATACCAAAAATAATAATGTTATTATTGCCGGACTCATATTTTTTCCTCCTACATATAAATTTTTCTTACAAGCATATTGTAGTTTACTTATACTAAAAAGAATATTTAATTCTAATTGGGGTTTGTATAAAAATAAACTATACTAAAATACAGATAATGATATAATAATGAGTAGATAAACTTTATTATTCATGTTTATAACATGCTGATTTTTTAGAATAAATATAAGGTGATGATATGACTTTAAATCAATTGGAGTATTTTTGTGCGGTATGTCGCTATCACAGCATAACCAGGGCGGCAGCTGAATTGTTTGTTACACAACCGACTATCTCAGTTGCCATAAGAGACTTGGAAAAAGAGTTTAATATTAAACTTTTTAATCATGGAAAGAATAAAATTACATTAACCTCTGAAGGAGAGGAATTTTACAAAAAAGCAAGCGGGCTACTGGTACACAGCCATGAACTCTATGATGAGTTTGGGTCAATGGGAAGAAATATACCGGCAATAAGAATAGGCATACCTCCGCTTATGAGTACAGTATTTTTTCCAAGACTTATTAACTTATTTCAGAAAAACTATAATATCCCTATTAAACTATATGAGTATGGCTCGATTCGTGCTTCTAATTTAATAAATGAAGATATTTTGGATGTAGCACTTGTAAATATGGACTTTTACAATATTTCCAAATTTGAGTCTTATTTTTTAATGAATGATTCCTATGTTTTTTGTGTTTCCAAAAATCACAGATTTTCAAATGAAAAAGAGATTACATTAGATATGCTCAAGGATGAACCTATAATTTTATTTAATACAGATTCTGTACAAAACTCCACTATTTTTGCAAGATATCATGCAATGAATATTATACCTGAGGTACTTCTGCACTCGAGTCAGCTTGGTACAATTTTAAATTTTGTAAGGGGAGGAAATTGCGGAGCATTCCTGTATTCATCTCTTGCAGTAAATCCAAGAGATTTTGTTGAAATACCTGTTAAGCCTGAAATAACAAGTGATTTCGGATTACTGTGGAAAAAGGGAAAAATTCCTAACAGCAAGACGACTAAATTTATTGATTTTATAAGGAGCAATGAATATAAGGACATATTTACCTGTGATAAATGATATTGTAAAATAATATTAACAAATTTAATAAGACTAAAATGTCTCTTTAGCATTATAATTATACATAGTTAAGAAAAATTACAGTTTATCTTTGGTGTAAAATCATCCATTGTTTTGATGGGGGTGAAGATGACACAAAAATATTTTGAACGGAAACAAAAGTACCTTTTATTTAAACTTAATAAAGACTTAAACTTGCAGATTAAAGCCCTTAAATCAGCATTCAATGAATTTAAAAATGAAGGTAATCCATCAAGTCTTTGCTTTAGAAAGATGATATGGCTGACAGTTTTTTTTAAACGCTATGTAAATCTTTTTTTAATCTGTCAGTCCGGTGAATCTGTCACTGCGGATGAAATAAGACTTTGCCTTTGGGAGTTTTCGGAAAAAATTAAATGGTTTCCCGGTGTCAGAACTTTTAAATTATGTGAAGGATGTGGAGAGGTCCTGCCTGAAACGGCATTTTTTATCTGTAAGCTTTGGATTTTTTTACTTGAATGGGCAGGGTATATGCCTGAGTTTGTACAGATAAATATTAATGACGGTCAAAAGGCTGTTCTTATTATTGAAAGTTCTATGATTTTAAATAAATCAAGCTTTCTCACATGGCTTTTCCAAAGAGAGAGTTTGAATAGTGAATATATGGAAATCAGTGAAAAAAAAGAAGGAAAAAAGCTGTCAGTAAGCCTAATCTGCCATAAAAAAAGCATCAAAGAGAATACAGAGCTTTATAACGGAAAAAATTATAGCATAAAATTTTTGAAAAACTCTGAAGACAGCAAGTACAGTAAAACATTAAAAGAACCTGATGTATACTCAAAGCCACAGTATCTTAATTTAAAAATGAGATTACACAGAGAATTTGGAGACTGTATGCAGGCAGGATATTTATATATGATTGGGGATGAGATGGTGAATAAGGAAATTATAATCTACATGTGGAGACGCCTTATTAAAAATCTCATGGGAAATACTATTACAGCACAGAAAATTGACGAGAAAAAGGAATTGTCACAACTGGCGGCATTATTTCACTGTACTTTACATCTGCCAAAGAAAAATCTCTTTGAGGAAATGTATGAATCTGTTTTTTATTTTTGCATACGTGAGGCTATGATGAATGCAGTCAGACATGGAGCCGCCACAGAAATTTTCGTGACACAGGAAAGGTTTAAAGATAAAATAAAGATCTCTATTTTTGATAACGGCACAGGGCTAAAGAAAGACTTTAATGAAGGTGGAGGTATTCTGGGGATTCGTGCTTATCTGAATGAAAGAGGGATACCTCTATATATAAATGATGAACAGGGAACGTTAGTAATTTCGTTTTTACTTTAAAAATTCTTTTCCATATGAGCCGGTAAAATCAACAGATTTATACTTGACAAAATAGGAGGCGTTAAGTTTAGGAATGCCAAATGTGCCATAATTTTTATCATATATGTTTTGGCCGGACGGTTACATGAAGGTTTATTTGGGAGGTGAAAAATGTTTGGCATTATGATTGTGGAAGATTCACCTTTTACAATAGAGTATTTGGAGCTTAAATTATCCAAAATGAAAAATAAATATCAGGTGATATGTAAATTTCGGGAAGCTCAAAATGCAGTGCCGGCTTGTGAGTCCGGTCAGATAGATATTGTGCTTATAGATGTATGTCTGAATGATACCTCCGGACTGGATCTTGCAAAGAGAATAAAGGAGAGCTTCCCTAAAATCAAAGTAATCATTATGACTTCCATGCTGGATCAAAGCTTTATTAAAAGGGCAAAAAGTTCAGGATGTGAAGGATTTTGGTTTAAAGAAAGCATACAAACCGGAATCTTATCAATACTTGATGATGTAGCTATCGGCGAAAAAGCATTCTCAGAGGAATTTCCGGAAATTACACTTGGCAATGCAAGGCTTGAGGAACTTACGGATGCGGAGCTGGCTGTGTTAAGAAGCTTTGCCAAGGGATTTACTTACGCCGAGGTGGCAAATGACTGCCATATTTCAGAAAATACAGTGCGTTACCATGTAAAAAACCTTACAAGTAAAACCGGAATGCATAATATGGCAAAGATTGCCCTGGAGGCTGTGGATAAAAGAGTCATTTTACCGGGCTTTTAAAAAGTACTAAAACTCGGGCTTTTAAAAAGTACTAAAACTACACATATATGTGGGGACAGATAAATATTCTTTTGTTATACTACAAACAACAAAGCAACAATAATTTATATTCGCCGTACGGCAAAGTATAAGAATAGGAGTTGAATATGGCAGAAATTAAAGTAACACCTTCAGTTCTTCGCAGCAAAGCTGATGAACTGCAAAACGGAGTAAGGAATTTGTCACAAAAGATGGAAGAACTTCATGAAAAAGAGGCTCAACTTTCCACCATGTGGCAGGGAAGTGCCAAGGAGAGCTTCCACAATGCTTTTATGACAAGTTATGACGAATGTCAGGCATTTTTTCAGGAACTGCAAAGATTCATTGTAAAGCTGGAAGAGACGGCACAACAGTATGAAGAAACAGAGGCAAGAGCGGCAGAAGCTGCACAACAGAGATTTTCTTAAAAAAAAATTCTTAATGAGGAAAGGAAAATAATATGGATGGAAATATTTTAGTAACCCCTGAGGAGTTAACAAGGAATGCTTCAGAGTTTTCCGCATCAGGAAACAGCATGTACCAAATAGCAAATGAGATGCTTCAGACAGTGCAAGGTCTAAGCGGTGTATGGGGTGGAGATGCCGCCAATACCTATATAAATAATTTTAAGCGTTTTCAGGGGAGCTTTGACAGGCTTAAAGGAAATATTGATGCTCACGCATCCGCTCTGACTGAACTTGCAAGCATGTATCAGCAGGCTGAGCAAAAAAATGTAGAAACCGCCAATGATTTCAGAGATGTTTTGGAATAGGCTGTTTAAAACCTTTGATTATACCTTACATGCAGCACTTATAAGTGACATCGGGAAAAAAAGAGTCGAGAATCAGGATAATTTTTGTTTTGATGAATTTATTAATGTGAACAAGGCAAAGTCCGTCCGATTAAAATCACAAAATTTCGCCTTACCCGGAGCTTACGCTATTATGGACGGCATGGGTGGAGAAAAGCTGGGAGCACAGGCATCGCTTGAAGCTGCCGGCTTTTTTTCTAATATTAAAAAAAATATTTTAGAACTTCTTCAAAGGCTGAATGCTGATGAAAGAGAGAGGGTGTTTTACAGCCTTATCCACAGTATGAATGAAAAGGTATGTCAAATGGCAATTAAAAATCATGTACAGCAATCCGGAACCACCTTCTGTGCTGTCTTTTTGATAGAAAATAGAGCATATATTGTAAGTGTGGGAGACAGTAAAATTTTTTTGATTAGAAACGGGAAGGCTGTTTGGCAAAATGAATCGGATGCTATAAATACTGCCATTGTAGAGAATGGAAGGAAAAAATGGATAAAAGGCGGTCTAAGTCAATTTTTGGGAATGGATACAAAAGAATATGAGCTTATCCCCCATATAAATGAGCTAAACCTAAAGACTGAGGATAAATTTTTATTATGCAGTGACGGACTGACCGATTATGTGAGTCCTGATGAGATAGGGATGACAGTAAAGGAGAATACCATGGAAAATTCTATGGATATTCTTTTAAAGCTGGCATTAAAACGTGGAGGACGTGATAATATTACTATTCTGCGACTGGATATAAAACGCAAGGAATAGGAGTAAATTCTGTATTAATGTAATTATTTTTGAATACATAGAGCGGAGAAAGAGAAAATATGACACACAGGGAAATCATAACCAGGGTGTGGCCCGGTTGGGAAATAGAGAAAAAAATAGGAGAAGGCTCCTATGGTAAGGTTTTTAAAGTATCAAAGGAAAGCGGGGGAATGGTACAGGAATCTGCCGTGAAGGTAATCCGCATTCCGGAAGATGAAGAAGAATTTAAACTGGTACAGGAAAAATTTTCTTTGACACGTCAGGAGACGGAGGAATATTTTCAACCTGAGGTGGAGAGATTTAAAAAAGAAATCCTAATTATGAAGGATCTGGGAGAAGAAAACAATATTGTCCGTATTCTGGATTTTGAAATAGTAAAAGATACCGGTGGGAACTATGGATGGTATATTCTTATCCGTATGGAACTTCTCGAAAGTCTGGACTCTCTGATTAAAAGAAGGGATTTTTCTATAGGGGATGTGCTTTCCTTAGCAGAGGATATTCTCAGTGCTCTAAGAGCCTGTGAAGAACATAATATTTTACACCGTGATGTAAAGCCGGATAATCTTTTTTGCAACAAATATGGACGGTACAAGCTTGGAGATTTCGGAATTGCCAGAAAACTTAAGGAAAGCAGTTTAAGCCTTTCACATAGAGGGACTGACAATTACATGGCTCCTGAGATATATCAGGGAAAATCCTACAGCCACAATGCAGATATCTATTCTCTTGGAATTGTGTTGTACAAGCTTTTGAATAATAATCGTCTGCCTTTTTTGGAACAGGGGAAACTCACTGCATCAAGTTTGGAAAATGCCTTTAAAAAAAGGCAGACAGGTGAGAAATTCCCTAATCCCACACATGGTTCTGTAAAATTTTTCGGTATCATAGAAAAAATGTGTATGTTTGATCCTAAGGATCGTTTCCAAAATGCCGAAGAGGTTTTGGAGCAACTTCGTGAATATCGTAAAAATAATATTGATGAACTTCACAGATCTTTAGATATCAAAAGAGACGAGCTACCTGATTATGTTATCAATAAAAAACAAGCAAGTTCTACAAGAGAGGAAACTATTTTAGATTCTCCAAGAGAAGATAATATTCCTCTAAATGAAGAGACAAATTTTGATTATACAGAGGGTACAAGAAAGCTTCATCCCGAAAGGAAAAAAGCTGAAACGAACTCTTCATGGGATGATATCGAAGAAGCTATAAATAAAATGCAGGAGGACACACAGAACAATAAAAAATCAGATTTTAAGACATGGCTGCCGATTATTGCAATATTCGGTCTTATATTGGTTATAGGAGCTGCATTTTTATTAAAGCCAAAAAAATCTAATGAACAGGCAAAGACAAACACAGAGGAAACTGCGGTAATAACATCTGAAAGTACAGCTTTAGAGAGCAGTGAAACAGTAGAAATACCGAGTACAAACCCGGTTTTAGAGGATGATGTTTTTTCTGTAGATAAGTCACAATTACCTGAAGGCAGCTATTTGGAATATACAATAAATCTTTGGATCCCAAGTGCTAAAGAAGTCAAGGAAAGAAGCGGTGTCTATATCGGAGAACAAACAGACGGTATTCCAAACGGTATAGGAGGATTTTTCTATCAAACGGAGGGACAGGGTGAGGAAAACAGCCATTATCTGGTACAAAATGTTTATATCGGAGAATGGGAAAACGGAGTGCTAAAGCCGGGAACAATTGTAAAACAGAGAAAAAAGAATACTCTGACCTATGAAAACGGTGATATTTTTACCTTTATATTCCGCTTTGAAGATACCTGGGATGTGAACAATTTCCGTGACAATATGCGTGGAAGTATGGACTACATTGCCATAAAGGCAGAAAACGGACAGGAGGAAAAGCAGAACTTTGTAGGAGTATTTGACAAGGAAAGCGCACAAAAACTTAACGGAACTGAATATAACGATACGCAAAAGTATGTAGGCGATTACCGGGATAATCGTTATTTTAACGGAACCATTTACAATTTGGAAGGAGTTCAAATCGGAACTGTAACAGAAGGCAATGTAGAGTATACTCAATGATACCGAGGATGTAATAAAACGGAGCAATCAATGAATGATATTTTTATGAATTTTGCATCTATTTTAAGTCTTTCCGGAAAAACAGGGGGGATTCAAAGCAGTATTGCAGGATGCAGTCAGGAGTTAAGAAATATTGCCCTTGGTCTGGAATTGGGCAATGGTGGAGAAAGCATTAAAGAAGCTTTAGGCGTTTTATCAAATCAATGTGATGAAGAGTCTCAAAAGGTTTCACGCATGGGAAGCACCTTACATCAGGCGGCACAAATCATGCGAAGCGCCGAGGACAGAGTGATTCAAAATAATTTTATTACCGTTTCTCAAAATGCCGTAAAAAGCAGGTATAAAAATGCCATCAAAGAAACGGCTGTACTTGGTATCGCCGGTGGAGGTATAAAATCCGGAACAGGCTATGGAGGTGATCCCGTCAGTATGTTTTCCGGCAACTTTTTATGGCAGATCACCCCTTTTAAAACTTATGCCGGAGAAACTTTTGAACTGACGATCTACTATGATACGGCATATAAAGGTGATACCGGGCTTGGCAGAGGATTCAGACATAATTTTATGAGCTGTATTAAACCTATGGGTGATTGTATATTCGGTATTTTTGATGCAGACGGTGGCAGTAATATTTTTTTAGAAGGTGAGGATCATATCTTCTACCCTCAAAATCCTACCGTAAAAAGATTGTATAGAGAGGATAACGGATTTAGATACTATGATCCCGAACTTTTACATTCTTTAAAATATGATAAAGACGGACGTTTAAGAGCTGAATATATTAAAGAAAAAGAGAAAAAGCGACTTATTTATGACGGGGAACATTTGATTAAAGTAGAGTCATTAAACGGATATTTCTTTGATTTTACCTATGAAGATAATCATCTTGTGAAAATTACGGATAATATCGGTCGTTATATTAACTTTAAATACATGAACGATCTTTTGATCGAATTAGAAATTTGCCCGGAAGCGGATTCCTTATTCCGTCATTTATATGATAATAGAAAATATTGTTTTTATTATGATGACAGGCATTATCTGATAAAGATTACAGATCCCGGTGAGAAGATGCTTTTTGAAAACATCTATGATGAAATAGGACGTGTAGTACATCAATATATGGGAGAAGGACGTTCTTTCACCTTTACCTATAATGGGAATAAGACTCTAAATTGTGATGAAACCGGTTTTACTACAGAGTATATCCATGATGAGAACGGTAATCTCCTTTTAATGAAGAATCCTTTATTAAAATATGAAGCGGAGTATGATAAATATAATCGAATTACAAAAAAGACTGTAAATGAAACAGATACCATGCAGTATCATTATAATGCATTCGGGCAGCTTAGTGCCGTTATTAAGGGTGGATTTTTCCATGAATTTTTCTATGATGAGAACCATAAGCCAAGTGAATATACATTTAACGGCAAAAGCTATTTAAAAATTCACTATGATTTGGCAGGCAATGTGATAAGTATGGATTATCCGGGTGAAAAACCGCATCAGTTTTTCTATGATGAAGAAAACCGCTTGACAGGATATGAGTCACATGGTGAGAGCTGCCGCCTTTGCTATAATAAGAAAGGATTTATTGTAAGGCTGGACGCTCCCGAGGAGCTTTCAGAGGAATACAACTATGACGGTCTTGGCAGAATCATCAATATAAAAATAGAACACGAAAGAGAAATTAATATAAGATATGCCTTTGACGATCTTATAGGATGGATGTGGGATAATCTAAATACAAATATTAATTGCAAATATTCTCTTACAGGTAAAATGCTCTCCTATAAAGCCGGAGAGAAAAAAACCAGTTATGTGTATGACAATTTTGGAAATATAACAGAGCTTCATCTTCCCGGTGAAGATGTATATATTATGGAATATAATGCATGTGGGAATCTTTTAAACCGCTACAGAGGAGATTTCTTAGTGGAAAGCCTAAGCTATGATGAAAATCAAAGGGTGGTAAATATAACAGACGGCTTGGGATATGAGGAGTACTATGATTGGAATATATGGAATCAGCCCATAAGTATAAAAAACAGTAACGGCTTAAATATCCGAATAGACTATGATGAAAATCATTTAATTAAAGCAATTTCAATGAATGATTTTCATCTTGGCTATCAATATGACAGCAATGGCAGATTGGCATCTGTTTTTGATGATGAAGGAAGGTATATTATATATGATTATGATATGGCCGACAGGGTGGTTCAGGTAAATACATTCCAATCCCGTATGGAAATCAGTTATGATGATTTTTCAAATATTACCCTGATTTCTCCGGCGGATTTCGGATACGTTTTGCAAAATAAATATGATGAATACAATCGTCTTATAGAAAGTAAAACTCTCGGTAAACCACTTTATCAGCTTTCATACAATGCATCGGATGTAAGCGGACTTAAGATTGGAGGAAGAACTACCTCTCTTAAATATGACCTCACCGGACATATGATGACTCTTTCCAATCAATCAGAAAAAGAAACTGTGCAAAAATTTGATCAATATAATCGCTTACTGTCTGTAGGTACTAAAGATTCACAGGATATTATAAGCTATGGATATGATATTTCAGGGCATATTAAATGGTTGCGTGATGAAAAAATAACTGTTTTATTTTCCTATGACAGCTTAAAAAACTTATCGGGAATATACTATCTTATATCCGGTGAATACAGTGATGAAGAATTAAATCTTAGTGACGGTGAATGGGCAATGACAAAAAGCGACTCCTACTGTCTTATAGATACCGCTTATGACAAGAGGCTTATCTCATTAAAAGACAGTTCGGGAAATAGTGAGATTTTTGAAATAGGCTCATTGGGAAACTTAAAAAAGATTCATTACGCAGGTGGTGACAGTAAGGAAATTATATATGATTCCCTTTTGCGAGTTAAAAAAATTTTTGAAAGGGGCAGCTATAATGAGGTCAGCAGCTTTGTATATGATAGGGATTGGATAACAGAGGCGACTAATTCCAACGGAAATGTAAGATTTGACTATGACCTTGGAGGAAGGGTCACAGGTATACATTATCCTGACGGAAGTATAGCCGGTTATGAGTGGAATCAGGCAAATCTTTGCACCGCTATTCTTTATCCTGACGGAAATCGTGTGGAATACAGCTATGACAGTTTTGGCAATCTGACAAAAGTAAATCTTTTAGATGATATATTGTATTATAGCTATGATGAAAAGCATAGGCTTGTTAAAAAGCAATCAAACAGCTTTATTCAAAACCTTATCTACCATGAAAACGGAAAGTTAAAAACTTTATCCGTTCAAGATGATGCAGGGGTTTTACTGGAAATTCAATATAACTACGATAAATGCTATAACAGGCTTATTGAAAAAACAATTTTTGAAAGAGGCAGGGAAATACTCTCCTATGATTATGCCTATAACAAAAGGGGACTTTTAGCTAAAACTTGGAAAAACGGCGAGCTTTTTGGTGAATACAAGTATGATGCTTTCGGCAATATAATATATTCCAAAGAATCTAAAGAAGAAGCCCGGTATACCTATAATGCACAAAATCAGCTTTTACAAAAAGATTTTATGGGACAGATATATTCCTATGAATACAATGCAAGAGGGGATTTGATTTGTGAGCTACTTGACGGCAAAATTTTATCTACTTATCAGTACAATGGGCTTGGTCAGCTTTTATATGCTGTAAATGAAAAAGGCAGTGTAAAATACAGTTATGATGCTTTGGGAAATCGCATTGAGGCGGAATATACCTACAAGAACCTAAAAAAAGAAAAAGAAATCTACTATCCCGGCTATCTGACAGAAAACGGTCTGCCGCTTTGTAAAAGAAGTATAGAAAAAAATATAAGTCAAAACTTTTATTTTGACCAAAGCCCTATGGCGGAGAACTTGGATGGTAAACTGATTTGGACTATATGGGATGATGACCAAAATCCGATTCTTCGTCTAAACGATGAAAATAACTATGAGATATCGGACTATTCTCCTTTCGGAGTTTGCAAAAAATATCAAAGAGGAGAAAGCTTTAAATTATTTTCTACAGAATATGGCTTTAACTCCCATGTTTATGATGACTTTTTGAATCGTCATATCACTTACAACAGAGTATATGATCCTAAAAACGGCAGATTTCATTCAAAAGATATCTGCATAGGTGACTTTAAAGATCCTCTAAGCTTTAATCGATATATTTATAAAAGCAAGAATTTTAAAAATATTTTTACAAACATTAATTTGGCAAACGATTTGGCAAAGGATTTGGCAATTGCAAAAAGTTTTATTATTTCAAATATAGCTATAGAGGCGGTATCAAAAAGTCCTTTAAATATTTTAAGCACATTAATTTATGATAAGTCTTCAAAAGAAGCTGCTACAGCCTGTCTGAATCCTCTGTATAGCGGGTTGGAAGATATTTTACAAAAAAACATTAAATTCAGTGCAGGATTAGGTAATAGCAACTTTAATTGTAACGAAGATATAAGACCTTTCTTTTCTAAGGAAAATACTTTGTTTTTAGGCGGATGTATACCGGCATACGCTTTGGGTAAGTCAGGAGAAAATATTTATAAAGGCTTTTATAGTTTGACTAAATCAAGTTCATTGCCTGATATACAAAACAAAATCAGAAAAAGCTTTTACTCTCCTGCCGGCAAGCTGCTTCCTGCCCTTATAGCAATGAGCAATAAACAAATGCTTTTACGTACACTGAATCAAAATGTAAGTAAGGAAATGTTTTTCGGTTTGGCAAATAAGAACAATAACAATGGTATACAAACAATTATCAAAGGTTTTAAAAAACCTGCTGTACCTACAAACAGCTTTACAATCGGTGCTGTAAGGCTTAGAGCAGGTATTGGAGCCTGTACAAATAATCCCGTTTAAGTTTGAGGAGGTATGACGTGATTAGAACATTAACTTTTTTTACAAATAACGGATTTCAAGAGGTGACACTTCCCGCCATCAATAATGAGGATTATCTTTTAGTGATGGAAAGCAAAAAGCGACCTGAGTTAAGGGGAATAAAACTTCGTTTTGAGGTGATTCGTGATATATGGTATTTGCTTGAAGTAGCAGGTGCAGAAATGGAAAATTCCGCTTCTAAGACTCTTTTTTCGGGAGATATAATAAATATCGTTAAAGATGGCGAAGAGATAGCAATACTGTTTCAAGAATCCGCAGAGGCATTCAGAGATATGTCAAAACTTGTACTTTCCGACAGAAAAATAGTCAGCATAGGCAGGGATAAAAGTTGTGATATTGTATTGGATTATAAAAATATGGTGTCCTCCCGTCACGCTGTTTTACAGTTTTATGACGGCAGTTGGCATATTAAAGATGCCGGTACCAACGGAACATTTGTGAATGATAAAAAAATCACTGAGGAACAAAGGCTGCACCGAGGTGATGTAATAGCGATCATCGGAATCCGTATGATGTTTCTTGGCAAATACCTTGCTATTGATGCAGGGAATAAAAACTATACTGTACAGCTAAACGGAATGAAAGTTCTTCATGAGAGACATTTTCAAAGTAAAGCTAAGAAGCTTTTCCCATATGAAAAAAAGCTGTTTCATCGCTCTCCAAGACAGCTGTTTCCTATGAAGAAAAAGGTCTTTGATATTGAAAATCCTCCTGAAAAAGAGGCTGAAAACAGTGCTTCACTGCTTTTAAGAATAGGTCCGTCAATGACTATGATGTTACCTATGATGGCAGGTACCATGGTTGCCTCCAATCAAAATGCCGGAATCGGACATGCAGGTCTGGCAATGGCTGTCGCTTCTGCCGGATTAGGTGTAATCTGGGGTGTTGCCAATTATAAAAAGGCAGGTAAAGACAGAGAGGAAAAAGAAAAGAAAAGAATTTCCTCTTATACCGACTACCTCACAAAACAGGGAAAAGAAATTGATGAGGATTATAAGCAACGTTGTGCCGCCTTGGAAAGAATCTATACTCCTGCCGATTTATATGCAAAAAATTTTGTTGAGGACAATCTTTGGACCAGAAATCCGGCACATGATGATTTTATGTATTATCGCATAGGTACAGGCTCTCTTCCTTCTCCGGCAGAGATAAATGTAACCAAACCGGGATTTCGTGTAGAAAAAGATCCCTGGCAGGACTGGGGAGAATCCATAAAAAAGTCCTTTGAAGAATTGAAAGAAGTCCCTATAGGAATTAATTTAAATGACTACAATCTTATAGGTGTGGTAAGTGAAAAGAAATCTTTGTCTCTTGACATTATAAGACTTTTATCTGCACAGATTGCCTATAACAACTGTTATACCGACGTTAAAATTGCGGCGGTTTTTAATAAAGACAGTGAAGAGGAAGCCTCTTCTTTGGAGACTTTAAAATGGCTTCCGCACTGTCTGTCTTTTGACAAAAGAATAAGATATATGGCAGGTGACAGAGAAGAAGCCAGAGATGTGTTCTTTGAACTTACTCAAGCCTTGCGTGACAGATTTAATGCAGAGGATAAAAATGAGCAAAATCATTCACCGCATTATATATTATTCTTGACAAAACAGGAATATCTGGAGGGAGAAGTAATAAAAAGCTATATTGAAAGTGAAAAAAATATAGGATTACATACTGTAATTATAGCGGAATCTGTAACAGATCTGCCCAATTGCGTAGATTTTGTAATTCAAAATGATGATGAATTTTGCGGCTTTTACTCACTTTTGGCAGATTATGAGGACAGAATTAAGATATCACCTGACTATATTTCCACCTCACAGCTTGATAGCATCACCAGAAAAATTGCCCCTTATAAAGTAAAGGAAAACAATGTAAGTGCAGGGCTGCCTTCAGGTATTGATTTTGTAAAAATGTATGGGGTTCACTCATTAAACGATTTGGGAGTTAAAAATCGCTGGATTAAAAACCGTCCGTATGAATCTATGGCGGCATTGATAGGTATAAAAGACGGAGGAAAACCCTGTTTTTTAGATATACATGAAAAATACCACGGACCGCACGGACTTGTAGCAGGCACTACAGGATCCGGAAAAAGTGAGACTCTTCAGACATATCTGCTGTCATTGGCTATTAATTTCAGCCCTGATGATGTGGTATATTTCATCATAGATTATAAGGGAGGCGGTATGGCAAATTTATTTGAAGGACTGCCTCATATGGTAGGTGCCATTTCCAATCTCTCCGGTAATCAGGTGCAGAGAGCTCTGATGTCTATAAAAAGTGAAAACAGAAGACGCCAGCGATTACTCAATGAGGCGGGAGTCAACAATATCAACAGCTATACAAAACTGTATAAAGAAGGCAGCATATCAGAGCCTATGCCACATCTTTTGATTATAGTGGACGAGTTTGCAGAGTTGAAAAGAGAAGAACCTGATTTTATGAAGCAGCTTATCAGTGTTGCACAGGTGGGGCGTTCTCTCGGTGTCCATTTAATCTTATCCACACAAAAACCTACAGGTACCGTGGATGAAAATATCTGGAGCAATTCCAAGTTCAGATTATGTTTACGTGTACAGGATGTACAGGATTCAAAGGATATGTTAAAAAAGCCTGATGCCGCCTATTTGACAAATCCCGGCAGATGCTATTTGCAGGTGGGACAGGATGAGGTCTATGAACTTTTTCAGTCCGGCTACAGCGGAGCAATCTATAAGGAAGAAGAACAGAGCAGGCAAATTGCCGGAATGCTGAATTTAAACGGTCGTATATCACTGGTTGGAAATGCCAATCAAAGAAAAATTGCCGCGCAAAAAAAGCGTCTATGGTCTTTAAAAATTTTAGAGCTGATGAAAGAATATCAAAATACACATCAGGATTTTTACCTGCATTCCCAAAAAGAGATTTTAGATGAACTTATAAAAGTCTTTAAAATAGAGGGAATATCCTTTGAAAAAAATGAGAGAAATGAAAATAAAATTTATGATCTTTTTATGTTTTTGTCAGAGCATGCTAAAAATTCCAATGATGAAGTTCTTTCACTGTATATGGAAAAGCTTAAAACAGCAGGTGAGGAGTTCCCGCAAGAACAGCAAAAGTTACAGCTTGATGCAGTAATCTCACATCTTCATGAGATTTTTTTACAAAACAACTATAAATCTCCAAAACCGTTGTGGATGACTCCTTTAAAGGAAAGAATAGAATGGCATGGATTAAAGCCCGATCAAAAAGATGTTATTATAGAACATAGAGTATCGCCTGTATCGGTGGGACTTGTGGATCATCCAAGAAATCAGGAACAGTTTGTTTTTGAATATGATTTGGAATCCATGGGAAATACCTTAATTTTAGGACTTCCCGGCAGCGGTAAAAGTACCTTTTTACAGACTTTATTATATGCTCTTTTCATAAAGCATACTCCGGCTCAGATTCAGGTATATGGAGTGGATTACAGCAGCCGCATTACAGCCTGCTTTGAAAGCTTTCCACATTGTGGCGGAATTGTATTTGAAAATGAGGAAGAGAAGCTTGAAAGGCTCTTCCACCTATTGGAGAAGATTTTGGATGACAGAAAAAAGTTGATACGCGGTCAAAGCTTTTTTGAATATAATAAAATGTCGGAAAACAAACTGCCTTTAGTTTTATTTTATATCGACCAATACAGTAATTTCAGAAATCAGGTAAAGGATGAAATGGAGGAATTTTTGGTGAAACTTAGCAGGGAAGGTATTGCATACGGTATATACCTGATTTTTACCACAGCCTCTTTACATTCCGCAGATATTTCCTTTAAACTTGCCAAAAACTTCTCAAAAGTTTATCCGCTTGAAATGAAGGAAAAATTTGATTATACGGAAGCGCTTAATCTGATGAGAATTGATAGCTTACCTGAGCAGGGAATAAAGGGACGAGGGCTGATGAGAATGGACGATTTTGCTTTGGAATTTCAAGTTGCCATAGTTGAAGAGAACCTTTCAGATTATGACAGAGCGGTAAAAATAAAAACGCTGGGCAGGGATATAAACGCCTTGTGGAAAGGAATCCGTCCAACCATCATTCCATCTATTCCCAAAAACGCTACCTTTGAAATTTTTATGGAAGACGGTAATGTGCAAAACTGCTTAAAAGATCCCTCTCTCCTGCCCTTTGCCTATAATCTGAAGGATGCCCTGCCGCATAGTATATCCCTGATACGAAGCCTCGGATATCTGATTTCCGGTAAGTCCATGACCGGAAAAACCAATGCATTACAAATGATATACCGTATGGCGGCAAATAAGGGGAATGTATACTATATTGATTTGACAGGAAATATGCTTCATTTGCCCGAATATGAAAATGCCTGTATCATAAGAGATTTAGACGGCATGTATCAGATGTGTGAAAGTCTGATTCCAATACTAAAGGATAGAAACAAAAAAAAGAAAGCTTTGGAGGAAGAAGATTATACCGCAGAAGAAATTTTTGCAAATATGGCAGATGAGACTCCTATTTTTATCCTTATTGACGGATTAGCAGAGTTTTTGGAAAAACTTCAGTCCGCCACAGACCGATATGCAAATATCCGACCTTTGCTTGAAAACTTTGCAGATAAGGGGAGACTACATAAACTCTACTTTATTATGACCTTAAACAGCGATCAGAGTTCACAGGTTTTGGGGTATCGTTTTATAAATCTGTTGACTAAACAGATAGAGGGTATTCATTTGGGTGGAAACTGCATATCTCAGAGGATTTTAAATTTTGATAAACTAAGCTACAGACAGCAAAACAAGGCTCTAAAGCCCGGATATGCCTTTGTAAGCACTTTGGATGAAGACGGTGCAACAGAGATATATGTACCGATATCAAAAACCGGTAAAAAAGGAGGAAATCAGTGATTATCGTGGATATAAATGTTTTTATATTGGATAAACTCTATGACTTTGAATTAAATGAGGACGCTAAAGTGCGTGAGGTTATAGAGGAAATTGTACATATGGTGGAACAGAAGGAAAGAACCTCATTTACGGGAAATATTGCAGATATGGTACTTGTGGATAATTTTAGAAGGGATATTTTAGATCCTGATTACACATTGTCCGAGCAGGGAATAGACTCCGGCTGGAATCTCAGTCTGGTATAGGAGGTGCTATGGGGCAATATGTAAGAGTGGACGTACAAATTTTAAAAAGCGATTTAAATGAGTTTCAAGAATCAATTTATGAATTAAAAAAAGCATTTGAAGAAACAGGTTTAAATGTAGAAAGCCTAAAGAGCCAATGGACGGGTGAGGCGGCAGATCGGTTTATAGGCTGTTTTTTAAAAGAAACCATGGTTTATGAGGAATTGATAAAAGAATTGGAACTTATGCAGGAAAGATTTGTAATATCTCATAAAGAGTACTGCAAAGCTAAAGATGATTTACTTAACTTAGTGGATAACTTTAGGGTATAGGAGGTCAAAATGAACGAATTACAGGTTAACACCGAAAGTCTGTATCAGGAAGCCGAAAAAACGATTGAAAGTATCAGGAAATTAAAACAGATATTGGAGCGACAGAGAAATATTATCAAAAAAATGGGCGGATACTGGAACGGTGAAGGTTATGAAGCCGCTACAAAAAAATATATGGAACTTTCAGATAAATTCTCACAGCTGTTAAATCAGCTGGAGGATACTCCGTCCACGCTCTTTGATATTGCAAAGGCTTATGAAAATATGGAAAGAGCAAATCAGGATACTCTTTCAAAGCTTCCCGACTCTATTTTAGATTGATTGTCCTAAATTATATTTATCAGGGACTGTAGCTTTAAGATATTTTTATACAGTCCCTTTATATCTTAACTGAACTATAAATTTTATACAGCTCAGGGTAAAAATACCGTCAGTAAACTTTTAAGGAGGATACCATGTTTGATAATCAGGAAGCATACCGCAAACAACAGATAAATATTCAGTACAGGGATGCACTGAGAAGGGCGGACAGGTTGGAGGAACTGGCTAACAGACTTTCAAGAAGAGCGGCTGTTGAAATAGAAAACCTGTCAAATGATATCAGCAAACAATGGGAGGGAGATGAGGCGGTATTATTTTTAAAAAAAGCAGCCATTATAGAATCCGATATTTCAAAAACAGTAAAAAACATCAGAGAATGTGCTTCCACTATCAGAAGGATTGCAAAACAAAGCCTTCTAATTGAATAAAAGCTGATTATATGAGAAAATATGTTAATAATTTTATGTTTAATATAAATGCCTTAAACATAAAATTATCTCTATCTCAAAGATAATCATGGAGAGGTTATGAATATTTTAGTAGTTGAGGATGAGGTATTGCTCGCCTCCTCCCTTAAAGAAATTTTTGAAGAATGTGGATATAGTACAATATGTGCATATGACGGTATGGAAGGACTGGAACTTGCCAGGTTTTCTCATTTTGACATTCTGGTACTTGATTTAATGTTGCCAAAATTAAACGGCTTTCAGGTAGCAAGGACTCTAAGAAAAGAAAAAAACGGTCTTCCAATACTGATGCTTACCGCAAAGTCGGATATACTTGATAGGGTAGAGGGGCTGGATTCCGGTGCCGACTATTATCTTACAAAACCTTTTGACAGAAGAGAACTCTTAGCCTGTGTTAATGCATTGCTTCGCAGGCAGGGAAAGGAAGTCAACCAGATAAGCTATGGAAATACAACACTTGATATAGATTCCGGAGAACTTATATCAGGAGAAAACTCTATCAGGCTTTCCTCCAAGGAATTTCAGATGATGAGACTGCTTTTAAAAGAGGGTAAGAATAATATTTCCAAAAATCTTTTTTTAGAAAAAATATGGGGATATGACAGTGATGCCACAGAAAATAATGTAGAGGTTTATATCGGATTTTTAAGGAAGAAATTAAAAACACTGTCCTCGGATATCTCCATAATTGCCAGCAGAGGTTTGGGATATCATTTAGAAATAAGAGGTGAGAAATGATTGAAAAATTACAAAGAAAGCTTACATTGCTTTTATCCTCTGTCAGTATTTTTTTGCTTTTATTTTTGCTTATATTTCCATTCCTCTTCAACAGATACAACTTATACAGCAGTCTTAGAACATCACTTTCCGCTGCTATCAGTTCACCCATGCATGTTGATAATACATCCGGTTCCTATCCCGTTTTTATGATGCTTGTAAACTCTGACGGTGAAATATTAGACAGTAAAGGTCCTGATTTTTTCTTAGATGATGATTTGAAATCAGAACTTACATCTGATGCATTATCTAAAATAACTGACGATGACAAGCTTTATTCTTCAATAAACAAAGGTAAGCTTGCCTATCTTTGTAAAAAGGATACACCACCTGACAGCTTTGAGGATGAAGCAAAACATTCAAATGATACAGATAATCGTTTCAATCAAGCCGACATCATTAATGACTTTGCTAATTCCGGTTTTAAGAATAAGCCTCTGTATCGTATTGCAGTTACCGACTTTAGCAATGAGATAAAGAGCTTACAAAGACTCTCTGTTTTACTTACAGCCCTTTTCTTTATACTTTCATCCGTCATTATACTTTTTTCAAGGTATTTTGTGAAAAAGAGTATTCGTCCGGTCAGTGATGCTATTATCTCACAACGCCGGTTTATATCAGATGCCTCACATGAGCTGAAGACTCCACTAACTGTTATTATCAGTAATATTGACAATCTTAAGAAGCTGCTGTCAAAAGAGTCTTTCAATACTTCAAGTATTACTCTGTTTAAGAAAAATATAAACGGTATTGATGAAATGAGTATCAGAATGAAGCATTTAACCGAGGACTTACTTAATCTTAGCAGACTGGAAAACTGGCAGGACAGAAAAGAACAGATGAATCAAATTGCTTTATCGGATATAGCTACCAAAGAATGTCTGTATTTTGAACCTTTATTTTTTGAAAACTCCAAAAGCCTTGAATATACCATAGAGGATGATATTTTCATCCTTGGAGATGCAGGTAAAATAAAAGATCTTATTTCCATACTATTGGAAAATGCTTTAAAATATTCCATCTCTCACACTTTTCTTACCGTTAATAAGAAAAAAAACAATATCCTTTTAGCAGTGGAAAATGATGTGGAAAACGAGTTTTCAAAGGAAGATACCGTGAATATATTTGAAAGATTTTTCAGACTGGACTCATCACATTCAGGCACAGGCTATGGTCTGGGACTGCCTATAGCAAAGGAGATTGTGCTTATGCATAGGGGAGAAATAAATGTATCAAGCAAAGATAAAAAGGTATGTTTTTTAGTTAGTTTTCATATATAATAAGTGCCGGCACCGGACTTTCCGATGTCGGCACTTATTTACTAAGAATTTAGTTCACAATCTTTATTTACTTTTCCCTTTCCTGTTGCCATAATAAAGGCTGCCAATATACAAAAGGCAATACCGGTTATCAAATAAAAAATCTCAAATGTTGTGCTTGTTCCATAGATTTCCAATATTCCCTTATATAAAGATCCTGCTGTAAGTGTTGCTATTCCACACTTCCATGGTAATGAGGCATTGTCTGAAATTTCCTTTTTAAAAATTAGTTTGTTTAAAAGGTTTGGAATAAAAAGCCCTGCAAAAGGTATTAAAAATGCAAATATCATATAGTTTGAGTAAACACCATGTGAAAAGTACTCATATATCTGTCCGAAGATAAATACAAATACTGAAATACCAAGATAAATGCCCGTTTTTTTCATCAGTTTGTACCTCCTATATATACTATATCACTAACCGACCTTTCCTGATTTGAATGTCCATTTGTGGTAGGATTGTTTATAATCTCCCCCTTAAACACCATGGTGGAAGAACCTCCACCGTCCAGATTGTAGGCATCCGCTACACCAAGCTCTTTCATAAAACTTGCAAGCTCATAAAGACTTAATCCGGCACTCTCACTTGTTCTTCCGTCAGATACCACGAATACATAATGATTATTTCCAAGATAACCGATAGCAGTTCTTGGGTTGCTTGCCATCGCCATTCCCACTTCATCATTTTCGCCTACCGAAATCTCTCCGTCTTTAAGTAAGACCGGTCCGAATGAAAGTACCTGATATGCTCCGTTTTGCAAAAGCTCTTCTGCACTTGTTTCACCTTCCGAAACAAACTCAAATTCTCCGTTTTGCTTTATAACCAAGGCATCTCTGTTTCCCGAAGTATTGCGATATAAATTTCCGTTTCTTATAACATATCCGCTCTGTCTGGCTCCATAGTAATCTCCATTGATGGCTAAAACCGCATTATTATCCTCAGCCATATTAGAGGTTGTATCTGTGATATTTCTACCATAGGTATTATTTGCCAATGCTGTTTTTAAAGCCGAAGCATCACTGACTGTTACATCCGCTACATATATATTGCTGTCATACGCTCTATACTGCTTTAATGTAATACTTGTATTGCTGTCGGAATACTCTCCTATAACAGTGCCCCCTTCAACAGTCGCCATATTAGTCAATGTAGCACTACTTGTCCCATCAGCACTTTCTGTTGCAGTGCTACCTAATGTTAAGCTTGTTTCTCCTGTTACATTTTCTGTTGTACTTGTTCCGGCATTAAGTTTCTCTTCTATTGCCGCCTCCACACTTTCCTTTATACCGGTCTCGGCTACTACATTTGAAGCCATTACACTTTGCATAGGATGCGGTATAACAAATGTATCTAAAAGTGCATATGTACTGAATGAAAATAAAAGTACACCATATAACACTCCCAAACCTTTCTTATTTAATTTTTTCATATATTTACTCCATTCTACTATTTATTTTTAAGAAGCTATATAACCCTTTTCCTCTACAGTCTTTTTTGAAAAAACCAGATTTTTTTGTACCAAATATGACAGGGTAAATAAAATCACTTCTGTAAGTATCTTTGCAATATAGGCATTTATCTGTAATGTTTCCACTATTCCTCTAAGAATCAATGTGTTCATTATGAATATAAATAATGCAAGTCCAAGGTATGAAATATATTCCTTGGTAATACCTTTCTCATCATTCTTTTTATTCTTAAAGACAAATTTTTTATTTATATAAAAGTTAAAATGTAAAGATATAATCCGTGCTATAGCATTTGAAAGTACTATACTTCCTGAAAATAAAAAGCATATCGTGTAAACTAAAAAGTCTATAATAAAGGATAGGATAGAACTTGTACAAAACTTGATTATCTGACTGTATATCCTTACTGAATCCTTTATAGTATCAAAATGACTTTCCTCATTGTCATTGATATATATTGTTTCAATAGTATATTCCCTCATCTTTATATCTTTCTTTGCAAATTCGAGCAGCATATTCATTTCATACTCATATCTCTCGCCCTTTATCTTAAGCAGTTCGGGTATTAGACTTTTATGAAATGCTCTCATTCCTGTTTGTGTATCTTCTATATTCACTCCTGTGGAAAGATAGAATACTTTTTTTGTAATATAATTGCCTATTCTTGATCTGATGGGAGAATCTTTTGATTGTTCCCTTGATCCAAGTATTAAGCTGTCTTCATTTTCCATAGATTTATCAAGTAAATACAGTGCATCCTTTAATGAATGCTGTCCGTCGGCATCCAATGTGATTACCACAAAATCGTCCTCTATTTCATTCAGATAGGAAAGCCCTTGCTTTAATGCCGCTCCCTTTCCCTGATTTATATAAAAATGAATGACCTTGGCTCTGCTGTTCTTTTCTAATTGGGAAAAGAGGGGAAGATATTCTTCCCCTGAACCATCATTCACCACTACTACCTCTATCCCTCTTTTTTCTATGGATTGCACAAAATATATCAAATTTTCATTTGGCTTATATGCCGGTATTAGGGCAAATCTTCTCTTCATTATGACTCCTTTCCGGATTTATCTCCTGTCTTTTGATTACTTTTTTGCTTATTCTTTTTCTTCTTAGAATCGGATTGATTATCACTGTTACTACTGTTTTCATCCTGTGGCTGTTGACCTATTTGCTGTTTATTTCCATCCTGTGGTGGAGTCGTTGGACGATTTTGATCTATATTTCCCTGACCATTCATCTGTGGAGGTTGTCCCATATCTCCACCTTGACCTCTTCCGCCTCCATTTCCATTCATCTTAGGCGGCTGCCCCTGCGGTGGTTGCCCCATTCCACCCTGACCTCTTCCACTTCCATTTCCATTCATCTCAGGCGGCTGCCCTTGCGGTGGTTGCCCCATTCCTCCTTGACCTCTTCCACTGCCGTTTCCATTCATCTCAGGCGGTTGCCCAAAGTTTCCACCCTGTGGAGGTTGACCGAAGCTATCTCCCTGTGAGTTGCCTCCTCTTCCTCCCTGTGGCGGCTGACCGTAGTTTCCTCCCTGTGAGTTGCCTCCTCTTCCTCCCTCCGGCGGCTGACCAAAGTTTCCTCCCTGCGAGTTGCCTCCTCTTCCTCCCTGTGGCGGTTGACCGTAGTTTCCTCCCTGTGAGTTGCCTCCTCTTCCTCCCTGTGGGGATTGTCCGAAGCCTCCTCCCTGCGAGTTGCCTGCAGTAACGGAACTCTCACTATTTCCTACGCTTACCTTATAAGTTTTTCCGCTCTCAAGATCCGCACTGCTGTATAAAACCGCATTATAGCTCTGAGTCTGATCGGATGAAGTGAAAACTTCCTTTCCCGATTCGTCGCTTATCTTTATAGTTTCTCCACCATTAACATTATTATTCAGATAATAAATAATACTTGGCTGGCTTGAATTATTATTAAATCCTTGGAACATACCTGAATTTCCCGTTGCAAGTATACTTCCGCCTGTGATGGTGGCAGTTCCGTCATAGTCGATAGATGCATTTCCTCCGTTTGACGGACCGTCTACCAATATATTTCCTCCTGAAA
Source organism: Lachnospiraceae oral taxon 107 str. F0167 (assembly GCA_000209465.1). Classification (GTDB taxonomy): domain Bacteria; phylum Bacillota; class Clostridia; order Lachnospirales; family Lachnospiraceae; genus Lachnoanaerobaculum. The sequence goes on from GL890592.1 coordinate 50,955, forward strand.
CATTCAAATCTCCATTGGAGTCTATGCCGTCACCACCCGGAATAATCTTTATATTTCCTCCTGAAATATTTACAGAATAGTTTTGCTGTGAACCGTCCTGTGAATCTCCTGCCGCATTTACACCGTCATCAGTGGAATTTACCAAAATATCTCCACCTTCGATATTTACGGTTATGCCTTCAAGACCTTCATTGGAAGCTGTTATATTTATTTTTCCGTCTTTAACGGTCAATGTATTGTCTGCATGCAGAGCATCATCACCTGCATTTATATTTATTTCTCCATTTTCAAATATTACATCACCCTTTGAATGAAGGGCATCCTCAACAGTTGTAATCTCAAATTTACCGCCCTTTACAACAAGGGTTTTCTTTCCGTTAAGTCCATGATGTGAGGCTGTAATACTGTAATTGCCACCTTCTATATTAAGATTTGATTTACTATGTATAGCATCCTCATATCCGCCCTCCACCACAAGCGTTCCGCTTCCTGAAATATTTATATCGGCTTCACTGTATAAAGCTGCATCATATGCTTTGGAATCATTGGAGCTGTTCTCTGTCTGAGTATTCGCAGCTCTGGTATCACTTATTTTATTATCACTGCCATCAGCCATATTAATATTCAAATTTCCGGTCTTTCCCACAATAGGAGCATCCTTAGAATTTGATATGGCAAAATTATCAAGATTTAAGTTTACCTCTCCATCTGCATTTACTACTATTTGCCCTTCATCCAACTTACCGCTGAGACGATAATTACCTGCCTTATTTATAGTAATAATATTGCCTTCACTGCTTGCACCTTCACCTGTTATAGTAATATTATTATTCTCAACATTTATAGCTGTCTGTGTGCTCTGCACTTTTTGAGTTTTATCATTGCTCACATTTGCACTTACAGTTGCCGCACTTGCATTCTGTGATGCATTGCATGCACCGAGCCCAAGCATAAGCCCCATTCCCATTAAAGAGAATGCTATATTTTTATTTATTGTCTTTCTGTTTTTATCCTTTATCTTCCTTTTCATAAGTACCTCTTTTTTAACTTCATTTTTGAAAGGCTGTTTTGTTTTCCCTTCCATGCAATAAGGATACCCGAGTAAGCTGAAATGAAGCTGAAAAAAACTCTCTTATTTGTGAAGATAATGTGAAGAAATTTCTACCGCATTTATTTATGGATTATCTAACCGGATTAATAATAAGAAAACAGAATGTCTTTATGATAATAGTTGATATATTTAAGAATAAATAATGGAATCACAAATAAATATTTATTATACTATAGATACAAAGCATAAAGTAAGGAGGTCTAAATGAGAAAAGTGTTAAGATTTTTAATGATAGGTACAATATGTTGTTTGATATTTATTTTAAGTTCCTGTAGAAAATCAGATACGAATGAGACAGGTTTTAAAAACGGTGAAATAGAGCAACCTCAAATAATGTACAATCAGCAGATTTATTGTTACTATGCAACCGGATTTGATGATACCCTGCCACAAAATTACTCAAAAGTTGGCGAAGTAAAAGCCGTAGACAACCGTCAAAAGCCTGATGAAGATTTTAAAGCTTGCAGGCTTGAGATCGGACAGGCTGTTTATGCAGATACAGGGCAGGATATCATAGATACTGTTTATGTGCAGTATAGTGAAGGATATGCAAAGTTTGACCTTAATTAAACCATGCCACCGCTCTTATCGGTGAACCGTCACAGTTTTCTATTTTTAAAGGAAAACAGCCAAACCAAAACAACTCATCTCCACACTGCTCCAGATTGGTAAGATTTTCTATATTTATAATATCGCAGTTTTCAAAAAGCTTTTTATGGCGGGTGAGATTCTCATCCGCTATAGGATCAAGCCCTATAACATCAAAACCTATCCCCTTATAATTTCCCTTTAAAATATAATCCATCACTTCATCATCAATGCAGGGATAATCTCCAAAATACTCATCACTCTCCCATATCTTATCCCAGCCCAGGTTAAACAGTAAGAAGTCGGCAATATCGGTTTTTTCTCCATAGACCTTCAAATTCTCCATAGTGATTGACTCACCTTCCTTTAACATTCTACAGTCTATTACAAGAGCCTTACCGATAAATTGATCTATAGGAAATTCATCCAAAGTCTTTTTTCCCTCATAAATATGTGCCGGCGGATCCACATGTGTACCCGTATGAGTATAAATTTGAAGAAATGTCTCTTTAAACCCGTCTTTTTTATAGGTATTTGCGGGCGTAAGCTTAGGTTTATCAGTGCCCGGATATACAGGCATTTTTTCATTTATTATATGAGTTAAATCTATTACTTTCATATTTTATACCTATTTTATATTTATCTGACAGCTTCTTAAGGTTTCCAGCGCAGCTTCATGTTTTTTAGGTGTAACACCTGCACAACAGCTTGAATCAACAAAAATTCTTGTTTCAGGTAAAAATGCCTTTAATAAAAGTGCGTTTGAAACCACACATATATCCGTACAAAGTCCCACCATCTCTATCTCAATATCCTCAGCCTTTGATAGTTCGAGCATTTTATTTGCCAGATTAAGGCTTCCAAATCCGGGCTTTTTAAAGATATTTCCGGAATATATAAGCTCGGCTATACAAGGATAAAGCTCCCATCCGGATGTATTTTCTATACAATGTTTTACAGGAAGATTCTTTCCTTCCTGACTTTCTAAATAGTTTTCCTTATGCGTATCCATAGTTGCAAACACATCTTCCTTAGGATATTCCAAAATCTTTTTCCTTACAGCCTCTACAATAGATACCGCTTCATCAGTTCCCAAACTTCCGTCAATAAAATCCTTTTGCATATCTATTACAATCAATATCTTTCTCATATAGCCTCCATACTGTACAGATTATCTGTAAATTTTAAGCTTGCAGCATTTATACACCGCAATGAGGGGCAAAATCCCCTTTGCCCCTCATTATATATGAAAATAAAATAATTTTAAATAAAATTTTATCCTACAAAAAGTATACCTTCAAAAAGTTCTTCAATATCCACACCATCCACAGTGCCCATCCATTCATTATCCCCAAAATCAACACTGATCCTGTAACAATCACCATCATAGTCTAAAAGAGTATAGTCCTTAAGTGAGAAGTATTTATTGTCCATCCCATCCCATTCTTTATCTTCCACATATTTCTTATCGATAATTCTTACATCCATATATTCTTTTGCATCACTTTTTATAAAAAGAATATATGATTCTGCCGGTATTATAGCATCTCCCTTTATATTTCCGTCGGTATCCACTTCCTTACAGGAAATATCCGACTTTGTGCGTAAAACGACTCTATCTGTAATCTTATATGCATCATCCTTTTCTCTCGGATATCCGTTCTTACCTATTGACCATTCTCTTTCACCGGTTACAGTACTTAACAAATCAAAAGTCGTTTCCATAATAAATGAATCCGGATCTGTAAGAGTTTCCTCCAATATCTTATAGCTCCCACCATCCTCTTCATTTTCCTTATATAGTGAATTCCTTGATAAGCTTAACAACCGGTATTCTTTTTCATTTTTATTAAGTGTATCAAGATCTATTTTATAAAGTACGTTTACATCACCTTCTTCAGCCATAAAATGATACATATAATATTTTCCGTCTTTTTTTACAATATATGATTCTGAATCAAAACCTTCAAACTCCAGCGTATCAACCCCTCTTACCACTACAGAGCCCACTGTGTATTTTTCACCTGTTTCCTCCGGCTCCTCATAAATATTATTTACATAGACCATATCTCTTTCACCGTCATTATCAACATCCAGACGCAATGTCATATCACTGTGTAAAATCGGGAATACATAATCTTTTTCCTTACTGATGTATTTGGGTTCAAATATATCTTTGGCATCATCAAAATATACCGTAATCATCTGTGTCCCCTCTTCATAGTTTCCAAGAGTATATGTATCAAAATATAATGTAACTCCCTCGGCATTGGCAGTCCATGTCAAACCTGTAAAATCACCCTGATTAAAATCGTTTAAATATGTGGAAGGCTTCGTGATTTCAAGCTCCTTATAATCTTTTTCCGACATTTCATCCAGCAGATTTAAAAATGCTTCTCTATCTTTTACTATATCTTTAAGCTCTATTTGTTCACCTGTTTTTGTGTCAAAATTATAGGATGTTCTTGTTTCAATCGGATGTCTGATTCCCTGCTCCTCTATTTCATAATTAAGTATACTGACAATATCCTCATCCGCCCTCATTACATAACTCTTTGTTTCAATATATCTTGTCGTAGCGGGGTACTCGCTGTCTTTATCATTTTGACTGTACTCTTCCAGTTCCTCCTTTATCTCCTTAAACCTGATATCCACCATATCATTATATTCATTAAGGGCATTTCTTAGAGCTTCAAATTCTTTATCCTCTTCCCTCAGATTAAAATGTACACTGCTCATTGTATATAAATATCTGTAGTTTTCCATATCAAAATTCCCGTCATGAACTTCTTCCAAAATTATATGGGGCTTTTTTGATACGGTATTTTCCTTTTTCTTAGAGCCGACTTCCTTTTTATTTTCTTTTTTATCATCCGTACTTTCTGTCTGCTCTTTGCTCTCCTTTATTACTTCCTCCTCTTTCTTACAGGACGTAGATACAAATATCATTAAAATCATCAATACTGTAAGCCAAAAATATTTTTTGTTTTTAAATACCATAAAATCTCCTTAAAATTAAATCCTTATCCTGCAAATAAAATACCTTCAAAAATTTCATTTATATCCACACCGTCTATTGTATATGAAATCTCATCTCCCTCGCTGTCCAATGTGATTCTGTAACAATTTCCATCATAGTCCGGCAAATTTTCATCCTTCAGTGTAAAATGTCGCTCAACATCAGACCACTCTGAAACTTCCACATCATCCTTGTCTACAACCCGCACATCCACATAGCTTTCATTATCACTGTACACAAACAGCAAATATGAATCCTCAGGTATAGAGGCAGACTTTTTTCCCTTCCCGTCTTTATCAACTTCCTTACAGTTAACTTCCCTTAATGTACGAATTACATAGGGCATATTGACCTTTGCTCTTTCAGTTTTTGCCATCGGTATGCCCTCATCTCCTACATACCATTCTCTTTCAGTCATAATTGTACCTAATATATAGCCCACTTCATCAGCCATAAATGTATCGGTATCTGTAAATGTCTCTTCTATATATGTATAAATTTCCACATTATCTTCAGCCTCAAAACTGTGATCCCTGCTTAAAAGAGACAAATAACTGAATTTATCATCATCCTTTTTTAAATCGGAAAGATTAAGACTTGTAAGAATAGAAACTTCCGCTTCGCCCCCAAATACATATATATAGTAATTACCTGATTTTTTGACTATATAAGCACTTCCTTCAGAGCCTTCAAAGCTCTTACTCTCATCGCCGACAAATACCTCCAGACCGGTAGTATATATATCTAGACTTTCTTTATCCTGTTCATATTTATTTTCCACATATACGGATTCTCTCTCCCCGTCACCGTCTATATCAATATGCAAGGTCATATTGTCTGCAAGAATCGGAAAAACATAGTCTTTTTCTTTATTGATATATTTTGATTCAAACAAATCATCATCCTCATAAAAACATACAGTAATAACCTGAGGTCCGTCAGTAAAGCTTCCCAGTGTTCCTGTATCAAAATACACTGTAACTCCCTCCGGACTTACTGTCCAAACCAGGTCTTTATAATCATTTTCCTTAAGCCCCTTTACATACTCTGAGGGCTTTGTAATATTGGACTCCTGATAATCCTTTTTTGCCAAGGCATCCACCAATTCAAAAAAACTCTCATCATCCTTTACCACATCCAAAAAAGATAAGATTTTTCCTGTACGGGTATCAAAATTGCAGGATTCACGAGAATACATAGTTTTTGCACCGGTATAATTGTACTCTTCATAGTTTAATATACTTACAATGCTCTCATCAGATCTCATTATATAGGTATTTACAATATCTTTGAGTATAGACGAATTAAATCCGTCCTTCCTGTTTTCAATTTCCTGCTTACCGAAAAAATCCATATCTTCTTTCATTCCGGCATACTTTTCTTCCATTTTTTCATTATACTCTTCTATTGCCTTTCTGAGAGAATCAAATCCCTCCTCCTCTTTTAAGCTGATTTTTATGCTTCTTAAGTTGTATAAATATTCACCCTCATACGAATCATAGGCATTCTCATTCATCTTATTTAGAAGAATATGCGGCTTTTTTGAGTTTTTTTCTTGTTTCTCTTTTTTTACCTTACTCTCCTTAACAGCTTTAGATTCTTTTGTTTCCTGAATTTCCTCTGTCTCTGCTTCCTTCTTTTTTTCCTCATTTTTTTTACAACCCACAGCCATCAACATTGCAATTATCAATATCAACCATATAAGATTTCTTTTATACTTCATATTCCCTCCTTAAAATCTTTTTTATAAAATAGATTTTATACTCTATACAAATAAAAAGCCCCCTATAAATCTTCTTATTTATAGGGGAATCTGCATCCAAAAACATAAACTATTCAGTGGATAGTGAATAAATGTTTGTTATTCAATTGATACCATCCGGCAATTCTACACCAAAATACCGCTCTTAGTCTAAAATTTTTCCGAAATCTTTTTATACTGCTTCATTTATAAATTTTTTTCATTCTCCATTAAAGCACAGTATCTAAGCATCATCTTCATGGAACTTACAGATAATTTAGCATAAATATTTTGATTATGATATCTTAATGTACTCTCTTTTATCTTAGCAATATCAAGGATTTCCTGCACACTGTATCCTTCTCTGTGCAAATCAAATATTTTTCTCTCTGCCTTTGTAAGCTCATCTATACCTTTAATAAATTGTTTAAAGCTTTCAGGATCTATTTCCTTTTTTCTGTCATATTCAAGCCTTTTAATCCTCTGCTTTAAATCATTGATTTTATTATTGTAAATTTCTTTTTCTTTATTCCTCTCTTCTTCAAAAATCATATAAAGCCATTTATAATCTTTTTTGACTTTTTGACTGTTTTCTCCTCCCTCTGATATACAGCTGCTTAAATCCTTAATAATAATTTTAATAAGAAAATTCCCTGTAATAACAGCAAGCAAGATTATAAAAATAAATATAAAAAATAATGATATTATAAAAGCAGCCATGTTTTGCCTGATTATCCCATAAATATATCCAAATCCTGTTATGCAAGACAGAGATAAAAAAGCAAGCAGTATTGACAATAACTCCACTATAAAAATATATATATAAAGCTTTTTTCGCAAAAAATCCATATCACATCCTCACTGTCTGCCAATTTTATTAAATTATAAACCTTAAATACGGTTTTTGCCATACAAGGATTTAAAGGGCTTACAAATGAATAAGCCTTTAAATGTATTTTTTTACTGTAAAATGTACATTTAATAATTCTTGTTCTTAACAAGATACCTTTCATATCTTGATAAATTGTTGATAAATTGTTAAGATTTTGATATAATTGACGACAGTGATACTTCACAATTTTTATTTTTTGGAGGAACTAAAAGTGAATATATTTTTGACAATTCTTATTGTCATACTGGTTATATTGATTGTCGCTTTGGTTGCCCTTTACTTCTTTGGAAGAAAGATGGAGAGCAGACAGGTGGAATCTCAAGCCGCTATGGAAGCTGCAAAGCAAACGGTTTCAATGCTTATTATAGATAAAAAGAAACTGAAAATAAAAGAGTCGGGTTTACCCAAGATTGTATATGAGCAAACTCCTTGGTATCTTAAATGGACCAAGGTTCCTATTGTAAAAGCAAAAGTCGGACCTAAAATCATGACATTAATGGCGGATGAAAAAGTATTTGCCTCTATACCGCTAAAGACAGAGGTAAAGGCTGTAGTAAGCGGCATATATATATCCGATATAAAGAGTGTCAAAGGTGGAAAGCTTGTAAAAACAGAACCTAAGAAAAAAGGGTTCTTTGCAAAACTGTTTAAAAAAGAATAAAATATAATAAAAATACTGCCCGCTAAAATGCCGTGGCAGTATTTTTTATTGTATTACTTTGCAATTATACCTATTTGTACCTTCTCTTCCTGTGAGAGTTTTCTTCCTGCAATAATACCCTCTATCTCAGCATTTACCTCATCCTCATTTAAAAGCTTATATACTGCAGATGCCATATAGTATTGGGATTTTGTACTGTCTTTATCAAAATTTACATAATAGTTTTGATCTATTGCTATCAGCCTACCTTCAGGTGAAATATGACCGTTTACATTATAATCTTTTACCGATGGACTAAGTGTCATATTCAGTCTTCCGGTTGAAAAGTCAACCACATAACATTTTCTATCCGTTTCATTATTTCTTATCATCATCAGTATATCTGCATCTTCATTATATAGGTTGACATCATTAAAACTTAATGCGGTTTCTGCACATGTCTCATCCATTTCCCATTTACTTAAACCGTCCTTGTCGCTCCAATAAAATGCAGTATTATTCTGTATTCCCCTTAATTTTATTTCACCATCAGCTTTTTGTATATTTACTACCTCTCCCGGAATATCCACTATATGTTCATTAGTATCAAGATTGTACACGGAGGCTATACCTGCAAATCTGTTTATCACAAGGATTTCGGAGTTTATAAGTAATTTTATGACTCCTGATTCATCCTTTATATTATTATAGCTTTTTATCAGTTCTAAACTTTCCGTATCATATATCCTCAGTCCTTCTACACTGTCAAGCAGTAATATTTGCTTTGAATCATTGCTGAAAACAAATGCTGTCGAAGTAGTATTTATAACCAACTGCTTATTTATATCATTTTGAACATCATACAATTTTAATATCGGCTTTGCAGTTGATAAAGCATCCTTTGTCATACCTATATAGGCATAATATCTACCGTCATTTGATATTCTGTTATATTTTGGATTTGACATAATTCCATAAGTTGTCGGTTCATCAGGATTGATTTTTTTACTCGTCTTTCCGTCATCATCGGAAATAACAAAACCGCTTCCGTCAAACAGCAGCATATGTGAAAAATTATCGGAGTTTGCTATTATTCTTGCATATATAGGCTCTGATAAAACTCTTGATTTTAAATCAATTATCTTTATTGTCTGACTTTCGTGTGAGTTTGCAAGTATCTTACTTCCGTCTTTTAAATATATAAATTCTATAGGAACTCCGCCTCCATAGCTTAAATTATTCTCAACTATTATTTTATCCTTCCATATAGAATAATTTCCGTTTTCTCCAAAACCTACCACAGTATTTGTATCATAATTATAAGCAAAATATCTCATATTCACTTTCGGAAAATATATTTCATCCACTACTTCACCGCTGTTTCCATCCAGAATATATACCTGTGTACCTGCTTTTACCGCAATTTTTTCTCCATTGTAACTTTCAGTTAATACCCTTGTATCATTTGGGCTGATATACATTTCCTGTTTAAATATTTCCGTTTTATCTTCAAGTGAGATCTTTATAATATCACCCTCTGTAAGCAGTATTATATTCTTGCCGTCGGCTGAATAACTTGCCGCTATATATGGTTTATCAAATTCATCCTGCTCTAAAGCTATGCCTTTTATCCTTGGTATAATATCTATTATGCTGCCATCTTCCATTTTTCTTCTTGTAAGCTGATCCTCCGTATTATCTTCCAAAGCTATCAAAATCTCACTGCCGTCACGCTTAATATCGGCATATTTTACCTGTCCGTTGATCACAAAACCTCCCTGCTTTTGCCAGGTATCGGTATTATATACATAAAAGCAGGTATCATTATTTACAAGCGTAACATAGTACAATTTTGTATTATCCTCTGAAAACTTGGCAAGCATAGGTATACCTTCTATCTCAAGCTTTGCCACCTCTTCACCGCTTTCTATATCATAAATAATACAAGTACTGTCAAAAGAGGATGATACCAGATATTTTCCGTCCTTTGAAAAATCAACAAATTTAACCTGTTGGGTATGCCCTGTAAATCTTTTTAATACCTCTCCGTTTTCTACACTTGCTATGGCAGTATCATTATTATCAAGACCGTAAGCCACATATTTTTCATCCTCACTTATAGCCATATATGTAAATTTATTTTTTGTGGATATATTAGTAAGTGTGGAAGCACCACTATGATATATGGTACTGTTAAATATTGAAAACTCTTCAGCTTTTAAAGTATCATAATACTTCATATCCTTTTTTATAGGAAGCATAGCCTCTTTTGCCACCAATACCGCCTTGATATAATCTCCCTCCCTCACAAAGTCTTTGGCGGTTTTCATCAATATTCCGGTATTTGACTGCACCGCCTCCTGCCTTGCAAGCTCCGCCTTTTGATAAGCATTTGCCATAAACAGTCCGAATATCAAAAATACCGCTCCCGCCATAGAGGATACGGTCAGAATCAGCTTGTTTTTTCTCTCCTTATCCCTTTGCTTAAGGTCTCCGAAACTGCAACCGAGTATTGTTGCCATTATCCTGTATTTTTCAATTTTTAATAATTTTAAGGATTCCTTTGTAAGCTCCTTTAATTTTGAAATATTATTATTTTGCAGATTTTCGTATCCGCTAAAATCAGCCTTAAGTATTTCATCAGGTCTTATATCGGCTGCAAGTACATCCTGTAGACTCTCATTATCCCCACGCTTAAGCTCCTTAAGTGCCTGCGGGAAAGACTCATCCGGCTCACCCTCTATAAGTACCGGTATTATTCTCTCATCCCCATGTAAGCTTTTAAAAGTCTCTATCTCCTTTTGACACCAGTCTGATAAAGGTGTTCTTTTGGAACATATAACTATAAGATATCTGCTTGTTTCAAGTGCCTCTTCTATGGAGGCACTCAGATCCCTCGCCGCCAGCTCCTCTCTGTCACGAAATACTCTAAAGGTAGGTTTTTTACCGTCTTCATAGAACTCCTTCGGAGGCTTGAATGTCTCTATCATCTGATGCACCTGCTTGGCAATGCTTTGATCCGGCTCTACATGTCTGTAACTTATAAAAGCATCATATTTATACTTTTTTTCATTATATTCATAGGCAGCTCTTTGCATTTCATCAGACGGTTTTCTATGCCTTTGCTCTTTTTCCATTTCTATTCCTCCTTTTGAAAGAGAGTAAATACCGACAATAAATCATATTCGGGATGGCAGATTTCAAACTTCTCCCCTTTTATAATATCCCAATCGTCTATAAGGCATGAATGTGTCTTTAAGTTCTCATCCTTTTTCTCTCCATACTTAAAATTCATTGCATAATAGCTGTTGCACCATCTCTTATGTTCAAGCCTTGATAAAAAATCAAGTAATGGAGCTTCTTCTAAATATTTACAAAATTCCTGCTTGAATTTTTCAGGATTTTCCTTTCGATTTTTCTGCAAATCACTGAACTCTTCAAACTTTTTATTTAGATAATCGACAATCTCTTCCTCCGTTTTAGAAAAAATACTTTTCTTACTATTTCTTCCTTTATTCTGTCATGTGATGCGGATAATCTTGAAGAATTCTTCTTTACATAGGAGAGTTCATTCCATTTTTGACCTTCTCCCATACCTGCCGCCACGGAAGATTTATTATAGCTTTCATTAAACTGTTTTGCACGATTATCAAGTGACTCTCTTATCATTACATCACCTGTCATAATCTGTGAAACATCACCGAAGATTCGGATTTTATCCTGATTTTTAGGAAGTATATAGCTTAAATCCACATTGGATACATTTCTTATTATCTTTGGTACAGACTCAAAATACCCGTTAATTATCTTAAGATTTTTAAGACTCCTAACCACATCTTCATTCATTAAAAATATAATTGATAAATCATCATCATTTTTTATATTTCTTAAATGTTCATTTATGGCATTTTTCTCAAAACCAAGATCCATTACCTCTATATCCAAAGATTTTTTTAAACCTTCATTATTGTATAAAAGTTCTCTCATACGGTTGGCGGCATCCGTATCTATAATGCTGACCTTGGTATTTTCATTTAATGACATAGTCATATCATTTGAAATATGCTTTAGTAATGTGATTGTAAGCTCATTTATACCTATTATCAGTATATGCATTTTCTTTATATTTTTTTCTATAAGCTCTACCGAACAATTCTCTCCTATATCACAAAGCCCCTCCATATTGGCTGAAATACTTTGCCTTACACATTTATCGGATGTGAGCATTCTGACAGTTAAATCTGTCTGATCAAAATGTATGGTATCTATTCTTTTCAGTTTCTCTTCATTTTTTCTTTCAAGGCTTATCATATCCTCAATATATGAAGATACAGTCTTAGACTCACATTTTATATAGCAGTTTATATGTCTTTTAGGCTTGATCCTTTTTATAACATTGGTGTAGACAGCATAATTTTCCAAATCATTCTCCGAACAAAAAAACATATACTTTGCATTATTGATATTTAAAGCGGAAAAAACTTCTTTTATCTCATTTCTGTCACTGTTTTCAAAATCAAGCTGATATGTAGCTATGCCCTTTTTCTCATATTTACTCTTTAAATTATCATCAATAAACTTTTTTGAAATAAGAGAAATCTTATATGAGTTTTTCTCATTTATCAAATTATTGATCAATGTCTCACCTATAAAGCTGTTCTCAAATACCAAAATATGATTGCCGCTTATTTTATTAAAAACTATATTCTTTAGATGTAGCAGAGTAGTTGAAATCTTCGTAAATACAAAGGTGGATGTAAGTATTGGTGCAAGCCACTTTGCCAGCTCATAAAAAATAGTTGTATTATCCCCCGGAGATATAGGCGGTGCAAATAAAAACAACTTTATAATACCGTATAATACAGCTGAAATCAGTTGAATAGGATCATCTATCTTGACTTTATAGTATTCATAAAGACTTTGAAATCCCAGAATAATTGTTACAATCAATATGACAAGATATATTTTTTTCTTATAATAATTTTTATTTTCTCTCATATCATCACCTTCTACTATGCTAAATACTTTTTAATATTATCCAACCGAGTTTTTATATAAGTTTTAAGAATATTGCCTTCATTATATATTATTTGCGACTACGGTTTATAACAACAATTTTAATGATTTATAAAAATATTAAGAATTTAATTCCAACAAATATATAAGGCTGCCAATATTGACAGCCCTGTATTTACACAAAAGAAATATGCGGTATAAAACCTTTTCTTTTAAACATTATAAAGTTTTTATAAATCGGTCAAATGCTTCCTGACCGTCTTTATTTCTCTTATATACTCCTGCACATTCAAGAACCTTTACAAACACCTTACTGATTTCATCCTGAATAATACCATGTATATCATCAGCATTTATATCATAGTTTTTAATCCATTCATCCACCCAGTCTGCATGCTTTTTAAGCTCCTCATTACTTCTTATATCTTTCTTTAAAAGGATATATTCCTCTAAAAGAGCCATTTCTTTTTTCAGTCTGGCAGGAAGGACCGCAAGTCCCATTACTTCGATAAGACCGATATTCTCCTTTTTTATATGATGAAGATCTGCCGAAGGATGATATACCCCCCATGGGCTCTCATCAGTTGTGATATTATTTCTAAGCACCAAATCTATCTCATACACATCCCCATGCATTCTTGCAATAGGAGTAATAGTATTATGCGGTATACCCTCGGACTCGCTAAAGATAAATGTAGCCTCATCACTATAGCCTCTCCATACTGATAAAATATGTTCTGAAGCCTCCACTATTTTGTCAATATCCTTGCCTTGAAGTCTTATAACGGACATTGGCCATTTTACAATACCGGCAGTTATATCCTCATATCCCGGAAGTACAAAATTTCTGTCATAAGGAGCCTTTGCCATTGCAAATACATATCCTCCACCCTGAAAATGATCATGGCTTAATATAGAGCCTCCGACAATAGGCAAGTCCGCATTGGAGCCGGCTGTATAATGTGGAAAGAGCTTAACAAATTCCAGAAGCTTTTTAAATACCGCCCTGTCAATTTTCATCGGCTTATGTTCTTTATTAAAAATAATACAATGCTCATTATAATAAACATAGGGTGAATACTGCAGGAAATAGTCTTCCCCATCCAAAGAAACAGGAATAAGTATAAGATTTTGTCTTGCAGGATGTGAAAAATGTCCCGCATATCCCTCATTCTCCATACAAAGAAGACAACTTGGATAACCTGACCTTTTTGCCTGTCCCGCTTTGGCTATATCCCTCGGATCTTTTTCAGGTTTTGAAAGATTTATAGTAATATCTATCGGTCCGTATTCCGTTTCAGTAACCCACTTTTCATCCTTTGCGATACGGTCTGTACGGATATAATTTATTCTCTTGCTGAATTTATAATAAAAGTCGGTAGCCAACTTGCTGCTTATATGATATATCTCTTTAAATATTCTTCTTACGGTTGACGGCATCGGTGTAAGCTGTCCCATAATTTTGGTATCAAAGAGATCGGTAGTCGTTACCGTATCATCTTCAATAATACCGTTTTCATAAGCAAACCTGGACATATCGGATAATATATCTACAAGTGCTCTTTCCTCTTTTATCTCTTCTTCTTCAAACTCTATTTGTCCGAACAATTCAAGCAGTCTGTTTGTTACATAAACTCTGTCATCTTCATCCACCAAATACTCACGCATACCGTAAGCCATAAGTTCATTGATAAGCCTGTTAATCATATTTTTGCTCCCTAAACTGTCTTTATTCTCCTATATAAACACTCTACATGTTCATTATCAATCAATAAATCCCCAATTGCAATAGATAAAAATTGCATTAATAAAGAAATTTTATTCTGTTTTACAATTATTACAATATTTGCTTTTGAATATCCTTATTTGCCTTTTCCACATTCAAATTTATAAGTATAAAAGTTATCAACACATTAAAGATCATAGGAAGCCATAAGTACATAATATAGAGCATATTTACACATGACTGTGACTGTGTTGTGGCATTTTGCACATATCCGCTTGCTGCAAGCATCCAACCGGCGATAGCTGTACCCAGACCGCCGCCTACCTTAGTTCCAAAAGATGTGCACGAATACATCGTGCCGTCCACCTTCTTGCCTGTTGTAAGTCTTGTATATTCAGATATTGTTGCAATAAGAGCATTCATATCTCCTTGAAGAGGACTCATACCAAGTGCCGCAATCGCTGTAAAAAAAAGCATAAGAGGAATATTCCCCATATATCCCGCAATAACCACACACAGACGACCGGCAGTACCTATTACATATCCCACGATATTAAGCTTATACATACCATGAAGTCTTGACACAAGAACAGGTGTTACTAAAAGTCCCACAATCATAGGAATATTAATAGCCCAGGAGAATGTTCCAAACAGTCCGTCATCTCCAAGTACATACTTCATAAAGTAAATACCCATTCCAAGTGTTGCGGAATAAAGCTGCATCAAAAGATAAGCACCGCAGATCATAAGGAAATACTTATTGTGAACAAGTATCTTAAATGCATCAATAAGATTATATTTTTCCTGTTGTTCATCTTCAATTTTTCCTTCAGAGAGTTCATCATCTGAAAGTTCTCTAACTGATAATACCGATACGGTATTTGAGATAACTCCGATAATGGAATATATAATGGCAACTGTTCTCCAAGCCGCTGCATTGCCGCCAAGCTTTGCCACAACTCCGACTGTTACCGCCTGAATAAGCATGCTTGTTCCAAAGGCAAACATAAATCTGATAGAGCCCATCTGAACTCTCTCGGAATTATTCTTTGTAATAAGTGCGGTAAGTGCTGAATATGCAATATTATTGGCTGTATAAAATCCTGCATTTAATAATGTATATGCTATAAAAAACCAGGCATACTGAGCTTTTCTTCCCATATCCACAGGAATGCAAAATATTGCTATCAAGCATATGGCACATCCGAAATATCCATATAACATCCAAGGTCTTGCCTTACCCATTTTAGTATTGGTCTTATCTATCATTGCACCGAAGAACACATCACTGATACCGTCAAAAATCTTTGAAACAGCAATCAATGTTCCTACTATACCTGCATTCAAGCCTATGATATCTGTTAAGTATATCATTACAAATGCAGCTAAAAGTGCATAGACTACATTCCCGGCTATATCTCCGGAACCGTAACCCACCTTGTTATACCACTTTAAATATTTCTTTTCTTCCATAGAAACTCTCCTCGTATATATTTTTACTTCACAAAAGGTATTATCCTTATTTCAAAACCAAATTCCGTATCATTAAATCTATACTTATCTATCACAACCGGTCCACAGCTGTTTGAACCTATACCGTTTAGAGCATAATCGAGGCAGAGAACTGTGCTGTCAGACTCTTCAAGTTCAAAATTATGTGCCGCTCTTTCAAGCTCTTCCTGTGTATAAACCGAAGCATTAAATGAGAAAGCTTTTTTAGCCGCTGCCGCTATACCGAACTGCCCATTTGCCAGCTCCACATAATCACAGTCGTAGTGACTGCCGTTTTCCTGCGGATTTATATAATCTTCATGCATCTCACTCAACTTTGCTCTGTAAATACCATGGCTTGTAGAATGATGTTTATCTCTATAACTCTCATAAGGTCCCATACCGAAGTATGCAATATTTTCAAGCTTCTTATCAAGGAATAATCTTATTCCAAATCTTGGTAAGTCAGGAAACTCTTCATCCTTTACAACTTTGATAGAAGATGTTATTCCTCCCATACAGTCGATTTTCCAAACAATATCCGCATCCAATATCTTTTGAATACTTGCAGCAGACATAGAAGTTTTTACAGATATCTCAACACACTTTTCCGACTGTATAATATCTGTTTCATAAGCTCTTACATATGCTTCATTATACTTTGCCTTCTTCCATTCAATCTTTGCATACATATCATTATCTGTAGGTGCTCTCCAAATATTAAGTTCCATAGGTCTGTTGATATATTCTCTTCCTGCAAATACCAAAGATTCAAACATTCCGTTTTTCTTGCTGTAAGTATAGGTAAATGACTGTCCCTTAATAATTACCGATGTATCATCTTCTGCAACTTCCATATCTGATAAAGTAATTTCTCTATCCAGCCATCTAAGCGCATTTTGATTTCTTCCGTCTGTATTTTTAATCTTTACTTCATCAAATCCAAGTTCATATCCCTTTTGTATTAATGGCATTTCTTTTTTAAGTTTATAAATAAGCTTAAGGAATACCTTGCCCTTATTTGGAATCTTTATATTAAGCTCCAGCTCCTTCTCACTATGTGACTTGATGGATGGAAGTTCCAAAACACCTGACTCAACAACTATTCCGTCGCAATTTACTTCATAAAAAACATCTACAAAGTCCTTTAAATCATCAAAATCCATATAGTTGTGAAGTATCAGCTTTCCGCTTTCCTCATTATATGAAACCACTCTTGCAGGCCTGTAAACATTCTTATATTCTAAGAGTCCTGTATGAGGTCTTCTATCCGGATATACCAGTCCGTCCATACAGAAGTTTAAGTCATGTACAATTTCTCCATGGTCACCGCCATAGTAGTACATAGCTTTGTCGTTTTCGGCTTTCCCCTTATATATTGCATGATCACACCACTCCCATACAAAACCTCCACACATAAGGTCATTTCCTTGAATAAGCTCAAAATAATCCTCAAAATCTCCCGGTCCGTTTCCCATACTGTGGCAATACTCCACCAACAAGAACGGCTTGCTTGCGTCATTGTTTAGATACTCTCTGATTTCATCAAGTTTCGGATACATTCTGCTGTATATATCCAGATGATTATAATTATATACCACATCATAGTTTCTGTATCTTGCACTCTCATACTGTGTAATTCTTGAAGGATCAAACTCCTTTGTCCACTTAAGTGCCTTTTCAAAATTGCATCCGTAGGCACTCTCATTTCCCATTGACCACATTATGATGGAAGGTCTGTTCTTATCTCTTTGTACCATAAGCTTTACTCTGTCAAGAATAGATTCTTCCCATGCAGGATCATCTGCTATTTTCTCATTCCATCTTTTGAATCTGTTATAATCATTATCCTCTTTTCTATAGAGCATAACCGGTCCATGTGCCTCAATATCCGCCTCATCAATAACCATAAATCCAAACTTATCACATAGCTGATAAAAATACGGGGAATTTGGATAATGACTGCTTCTGATAGCATTAAAATTATGCTGCTTCATCAAAGTAAGGTCTGTCATCAGTTGTTCCATACCTATAGTAAATCCTGTTACAGGATCCGAGTCATGTCTGTTAACTCCTCTAAACTTTATATTTTGATTATTAAAATAAAGTACCTTATCAAGGATCTCAACACTTCTAAATCCTACATACTCAATAATAACTTCATTTTCTGTTTCAAGTATAAAGGTATAAAGATATGGATTTTCAGTATTCCAAAGAACAGGATCCAAAACTTCAAACTCAATGCTTCCGCTTTTATCTATTTCGCCTCTTGCTGTTTCATTTCCTGCTTTATCCTCAAGAGCTATTTTCACCCTTACCCGATCTGTAAGTTCAATATCCAGTTTTAGCTTTCCTTCTTCTGTACTTACTTTATAATCTCTTATAGCAGCCTCCGGTCTTTTTAAGATATATACATCTCTGAAAATTCCGGTCATACGGAACTTATCCTGATCCTCAAGGTAAGAACCGTCACACCATTTCATTACCAAAACAGCAATAGTATTCTTTCCGTCTTTTATTACATCCGTAATATCAAATTCACTTGTAGCATGAGGTACCTGACTGTAGCCCACATATGAACTGTTTATCCACAAATAAAATGAACTGTCCACACCTTCAAAATTCAAAAATGCTTTTTTAGCTTTCTCATCCTCACTATAATTAAATTCATAGACATAAGCTCCACATGGAATATCCTGTGGCAAATATGGCGGATCAAAGGGAAAAGGATATTTGATATTTGTATACTGATGACAGTCATAACCCTCATTCTGCCATACTCCGGGCACTTTCATATCTACATATTCGGATACATCAAATCCCGGTTTATAAAACTCTTCCTTTACATAATAGATACTCTCAAAATACTTAAACTTCCATATACCGTTTAAAAACTGAATCCTGTCTGAGCTTTCTCGATGCTCCACAAGATTATCCATTCTCTTTGAAGCCGGAATATAATATGCTCTTGCAGGCATAGTGTTCTCATGTAAAACACTCAGATCCTCATAATAACGCGGTACAATCATTTTAACCTCCTTTTATATGAACAATATCATACTATAATATTTAATTTTACTTTCGCACAACTTCTGGTTATTTTTATTCTAATGTTTTTATACACTTTTTTCTATAAACTATAATGGATATAATATGCACAAAATGATACAATTATAAAAACACTGATTAGGAGGTCTTATGTATTTAAATTGCGGTTATATGCACAATTCCGCCATAGACTTTAAAGACAAATCAAAGCCGCTTATTGTCGGAAGCTGTGGTACTTATCGTCTGCTCACTACACCAAAACTTCCTACTTACCGACCTCGTGGGCGACTTGACTATCAACTCATTTATATAAGTGCAGGGCAGGTATATTTTCATTTTGATAATAAGGAAAATGAAACAGTTATTAAAGCCGGAAATATGGTTTTGTTTCGCCCGAAGGAATTTCAAAAATATGAATACTATGGTATTGATAAAACGCAAGTGTATTGGGTTCATTTCACAGGAAGTGATGTCAAAAATATATTGAGGAAATACGGCATTAAAGATGATTTACATTATTTCTTTGTAGGTACATCTTTGGAATATGAAAGAATTTATAAAAAAATGATCTCAGAGTTGCAGCGTTGTCAGAATAATTATGAAGAAATGCTCTCAATCCTTATGCGCCAGCTACTTATCTGCATACATAGAGAACTTCAAAAAGAAAGAAAGATTTCGGATATTTATCTGGACAATGAAATGGATATGGCGACTCAGTATTTCACTGATAACTACAGTAGTGATATCAGTATTGAAGAGTATGCCTCTTCAAGAGGTATGAGTATCAGCTGGTTTATAAGAAATTTCAAAAAATTTACCGGTATCACTCCTATGCATTTTATTGTTTCAACCAGAATTTCCAATGCACAGCTGCTTCTTGAAACCACTAAATACTCAATATCCGAAATATCAAGAATTGTAGGATATGATAATCCGCTCTACTTTAGCAGACTTTTTCACAAGGTAAAGGGATTTGCTCCATCAGAGTACAGGAAAAGTATAAAATAATAAAAAGCTGTAGAAAATATCAATAAATATTTTTCTACAGCTTTTGTTTTATAGAAATATTATATTGTATAAGAGATTTAATAAACCTGCCAAAACCATTACAAATATAGGATTCTTTTTATATTTTATCAAAAGTACCAAACATATTACAAATATAAACAACATATGTAATCTAAGGTTTTCTAATATAAATTCATTCAATCCAAAGGCTGATTGCAATATCTTTATTCCGGATATTGCAATCAAAACCACTACCGCCGGTCTTAAAACAGAAAGTATTGTTTGCAGTATAGTGAGCTTTTTATATTTCATATACATCCATGACAGAAAAATCAAAAGCAGACTGGCAGGAAGTATACAACCAAAAGTAGCAACCAATGCACCCGGTATTCCACCTATTCTGATACCTACAAAGGTAGCTGAATTTACTGCGATAGGTCCGGGTGTCATCTGTGATATGGTAATAAGATCCGTAAACTCTTCCAAAGTAAGCCAATGGTATGTATCCACCACTTCACTCTGGATGATGGGCATTGCCGCATAACCTCCGCCAAAACTGAAGGCTCCTATTTTTAAAAAACTTATAAACAATTTTAGATAAATCATTTACTTTTCTCCACATTTCTTGATAATAAGGCCTTTATAATTCCTACTAAAATACAGACTAATATAATATATACCACATTTACTTTCAAATAAAAATTGAGAACAAAGGCTGTCAACATTATAATGATATTAAAAAAGCCCTTCTTTACTATATCCGCTCCCATCTGACAGCTTACAGAAGCAATCACGGCACCTACTCCAGCCTGCATGCCTTCAAGCATATATGCAATAAATCTGTTATCCCTAAACATAACATAAAACATTGATATAACAGAAATTATCAAAAACGGAGGAATAACGGTGGCAAATATTGCCACTATAACTCCCGCTATCCCTGCAATCTTATAACCGACCACAATAGCTCCGTTTACAGCAATGGCTCCCGGTGCAGACTGTGCAATAGCCACCAAATCAAGCATCTCATCATTTTCAATCCAATTATATTCATCTACAAACTTTTTCTTCATCAGAGTAACTATTACATACCCCCCACCAAAGGTAAATGCACTCAAGTACAGAGTCGAAATAAAAAGTTTTATAAGAACTTTTCTATTCATATTCTTTTACTATCTCATCTATTTTCTTTAATTCTTCCTCACTGAAACAAACCTTATTTATAGCCGCTATATTATCAAGTACCTGTGATGACTTTGAGGCACCTATAAGTACTGAAGTCACTATACCGTCTCTAAGTACCCAGGCAAGTGCCATCTGTGCAAGGCTCTGATCTCTTTCTTTTGCAATATCATTTAATTTGCTTATTGCTTCCATTTTCTTTGTCGTCAGATTATCTTCCTTTAAAAATCTTCCGTCAGTTACTATTCTGCTGTCTGAAGGTATTCCATTAAGATATCTGTCGGTTAAAAGTCCCTGTGCAAGAGGGCTGAATGAGATAATTCCCTTTTTTAACTTTGCTGCCATATCTTTTAGACCGTTATTTTCAATGGTTCTGTCAAATATTGAATATCTGTTTTGATTTATTATAAAAGGAACCTTAAGCTCGTCTAATATCTTTGTAGCCTGCTTTAATGTTTCACCGTCATAGTTTGAAAGTCCCACATATAATGCCTTACCGCTACTTACTATCTGTGCCAGTGCGCCACAGGTCTCTTCAAGCGGAGTGTTCTTATCCATTCTGTGATGATAAAAGATATCCACATATTCAAGTCCCATTCTCTTTAGGCTTTGGTCAATACTTGCTATCAGATATTTTCTGCTTCCCCAGTCGCCATAAGGACCTTCCCACATAGTATATCCGGCCTTGCTACTGATAATCATTTCATCTCTGTACTTAGAAAGTTCTTCTTTCAGTATTATTCCGAAATTTTTCTCCGCACTTCCAGGTGCAGGTCCGTAGTTATTTGCCAAATCAAAATGAGTGATACCATTGTCAAAGGCTGTAAATAAAATATCCTTCATAGTTTCAAGATTGGAAAAATCCCCGAAATTATGCCAAAGCCCCAGTGATACCAATGGCAACTTTAAACCGCTGCTTCCACAATGAGCATATCTCATTTGCTCATATCTGTCCTCCATTGCAAAATACATAAAAACTCCTTTCAAATATCAATTTTCAAATTCCTTGAACATTATTAAAAAAATCACTGTCATCATTCCTGCCGCAAATAAAATAGCCTTTTCAGCAAAAAAATTAACAGCAAAATATCCCATCATAGTACCTATAACAAATACAAATATACAGATATAATAGTAAAGCCCTTTTTCAAGTGCAGACTTATCATTAGTTTTTATTCCACGATACAGATTCTGTGTTCCACTTTTTAGATTTCCAGTACACATAGTAGTTGCCATAGCTGTACCTCTAACCTTTGGAAATGTGGCAAACTGTATTCCTGATATCATAGATATTATTGAATTGGCTATTTGGTTCATATCTTGAGGCAAAAAAGCTACAAACACAAATGCAGCTATCTCAAATACTACTATTATCTGTCTCCAATGTATAATATTAATCTTTTCTTTTCTGTACTTTATTATTTCACATATAGCCACACCTATGGCAAAGGACAATATCGGTATAAGATAATTTATTGAATCTAAAAACTTGCCTTCACATATCTTTAATGTCATCAATATTATATTACCCGTTTCGGCATTTGCAAAAACCTTTCCACGGTTTATATATGAATAAGCATCCATAAAACCGCCCGAGAGCGCCAAAAATACCCCTACCATTATGGACTCTGATATCTGCCATCTTTTCATTTTAATCTCCATTCTACCGCATGAGAACGACACAAATAGTGATGCAAAGCATTTTTCACACTATCCCCCTTCCTATAAAATAATACCTCTTTATTTTAAACCATAATATAACTAAATAAAAGCAATAAAAAATAGCGAGATAAACTCGCTATAATTTTTTATCTTAATGCTGTAAATGTATCCAGTGCCTTTTGTGCTCTTTCTTCAGAAATACTGCTGGCTGTAATAATCGCCATAAAGTTTCCGGACTTTATATAAATCTGTTTTCTATATACCGTATAATCTCCGGTAGTATCTGTTGCACTCATTGCAATGGTTTCCTTACCTGTAAACATAGCCTTGCCGCTCTCTACACTGACATTTACCATACCGGCTGCCTTATACTGCTCCTGCAGTCTTGCCACCACTTTTTCAAGCTCTGTCTCATTCTCAAAAGGAGTGCCCATTTTTTCAATAACCACATTTACATTGCTGACACCTGTTCCGTTCTCACTTGTAGCATATACATCCATATATATACTTTCATCAGCCACTTCCTCCGAGATACCCGACTGCTTTATAAAAATATCTCTCATTTGGGCAATATTTTCTCTGGTTTCCATCTTATAATTATTTGCAGGTGCATCAAATTTGATATTAAAAACCTCATTTGTATATACGGAATTTTCTTTTCTTCCTCTATAATACTGTATATCTTCTTCTGTATGAGTATCTTGTTTTAAAACCTCCGCCTGTGTAGTTGTCTCCTCTGTAGTAGGTTCTTCTGTAGTTGTCTCTTCTACAGTTGATTCAGCCTGTGTGCTTTCAGCTAAAGTCTCCGCCTTGGTTCCCCCACTGCATGCTGTTACTGCCAATGTTAAAAATAACAAGGCTGCAAAAATATTTTTCTTCATATCACTTCTCCGTGTAATAATCAATTTTGAACATTGTAAAATTGAAATGTTTTTAATTACAATGAGATATTACAACAATGTGATTAAAATGTAAATATTTTTTTAAACAAGCTTATATAATAATTAAGATATTTACCGTATTTTTTTATAAAGAGGGGGATTTCTCATCATATCCTTTGCAAAATATGCCTGCTCCAATGTAGCAAAATCCATATATACTATATGATGTAACAAATCCCTGCAATTTTCATAAATAGCTGTATAATATTTTCTGACATCTGTATCATCTATATCTATTATAATCAAATAAGATTCTATACCCTCTTCATCTACTCTAAGCATAATATCAATCATATTTATTTCGCTGTGAGAGTTTCCAAAAGCTTTCAGTCTTCTTTTTATTGCCAATACTTCTTCATTATCTGCGGGATATCCCAAAAGATTCTTTTCTCCACCCTTTGCGACCTTTCTTTCTATCTTAGCCTCACCGAATTCACTTTTATAGCCTGATGAATTAACTATACTTTCTATACTTTTTGAGTTCATATAGAATGAATGTGGTCCATAAGGATTGATAATAAAGCCTTCACTGCTATTTAAAAAGCCTAAAATATCAGGAAATCTTACAATTACAGTCTGCTGTTTCCAATCGGTCAAAGTATTATCCGCCCAATTTTTCACCGCAATCCAATCTGTAAATACAGGCAGTGCATTTATCCCTCCTTCAAGTCCGATACCGTATACATCTATTTTGGTATCTTCTTTTAGAGTAATTTCTCCTCTGCCCTCTATATTTCCGGATATACTTACAGGCAGCAAATAATGTGCCCTGACCATTTCACGGAAAAACAAATTTATAAAATCTTCATCTGTATATGTATCTTCATATTCATATAAAAGTCCAAGTATATAGGGATTTTCAGCAGCCCTATTTACATCCGCTTCTATCTGATATTCAATATTTGTAATCAAAGCATATTTAAAGTCTGAGGTATTCCCCTTCATACCTTCAAAGAAAAGTTCTGCGTATGAATCTTTTATAAACTCAAGTTCATTATCTGCCTTATCTTTAATTTTTGCAATTTTAAGATGTAATATTTTGCCGTTCTTAAATAAGAGAGTAACTTCCTCCTTTCCTACCGTACCGCAGACAAAGCCCTCCAAAAAAATACCCTCTGTATTTTCTGTATTTACTGATTTTACCACCATGGTAAATCTGTTTTTCTCTGTTTTTTGTGTATTTATATTTGCTTTATTATCATTATTTTCCTTTTTTGAAAAAGCCTCTTTTATTTTATCCCAAAACATACTACTCTGCCTTTGTGAACATATCCATTCCCGTCTTAGCTAAATTTGCATCCGTTGTGACATAGACAATATTTACTATACGATCTCCCGACTTTATAAAAGCCTGTATATTATACTGTGTTACATCACCTGAAGTTACTTCATTGTAAATACATGGTACATCCTCACCAAGTAATTTTGTGGTTGCTATTTCTAACTTTGCATTCTCAACTTTATACTCTTCATTTATTTTCTTTTGTTCCTCGACTGTTTTTTCCATATAGCCTTGAATATCTGTGATTTCAGGATTTAATATACCAAGCATTGCTATTTTTGTATAAGCACTGTCATAGGCATACATATCCATATACCCTTCAGGACTTTCCTGCCCTATAGCTGAAAGTTCCTCTTCTCCTGCCAGATTCATATTATTGGCTGCGGCGTCAAACTTTATATTCAAAGCTTTGTTTGTATAAACATTACCATCCGCCACTCCTTTTAATTCACCTATATCTTTTGTGCTTTCATTCTTTTTATCGAACTCTGTAAGAGACTCTACCATTGTTTCGCTGCTCTTTGTTACGGCAACACTTTCACTTGCAGCTGTTGTTTGTGCTTTTTCCTTACCTGCACATGCTGTTAACACCAATATTGATGCTATAGCAAATACTGTTAACTTAAATTTCTTTCTCATATTTCCTCCAATTTAAAATGATTTTTTTATAATGATTATACAAGACAAAATATACTAAAGCTTTATACATTGCATTAAGTTTTTATTTAAAATAAGCGAATATAATATATAAAAAATCTTCCAAACCTAATCTATTTTGGAAGATTTTATGTAATATTATTCAGCTTTTGTAAACATATCTAAAAGACTCTGTGCATCAGCTTCATCTTTTCCTGTAACTGTGATTATTCCTACATAATCACCCCTTGTTATAATCACCTGCTTTTGGTATTGTGTGGTACCGTTTGCAGTGATTGAAATAATAATACTTGCAATATCCTCACCCAAAAACTTTTCTTCTTTGCTTTCTATATTGATTTCAGTAAATCCCATACTTTCAAACTCATTCTTAAGTAAGGGAACACTCTTATCCGCATATTCTTTTGCATTCTTTACGCCTTTTCCTGATATATTCTCAATTATTACATTGGCACTCCTAAAATGCTCTTCACCATTTGCATACATATCCATAAATACATTTCCGCTGTCAAGAATTGACTTGACAGCATCCAAATCATTCCTATCCGTGGAATTTCCCATCTGCCCCAGCTCCGAGTCGGTAAGTAATGTCATTTGGTTTGCACCTGCGTCAAACTTAATATTAAACATCTTATTAGTGTACACTTCACCATCTATCTGTCCTAAAGTAAGTGAAGTTCCTCCGGTATTATCTTTCTTTGCCTCTGTAGTTTCATCAATACTGCTTTTTGTTTCAGCAGCCTCTGTAGTAACGGCATCTTCCTTCTTTTCAACCGACTTACACGCCGTAAAAGATAATGCAGATAGCACTATCATTCCCATAATAATTTTAAAATTTTTTCTCATTTTTCCTCCACGATTTATTATCGGAATGATTATACAAAATATACCATAAGAAAGATTTAGGCTTTGTATTAATTTTTATTTAATAATATGTTTTATAAATACAAGGGCATAACTTGTTTTAAATTATGCTGTATAAAAAACTATTCAATAGTTTTAAATAAATCAAGTGCTGCCTGTGCCGATGCCTCATCCTGCCCGCTTGATACTACTATCATCATATAATCATCTTTTGGAATAAAAAGATATTTTTGACTCTGTTTTGCCACTGTGGTATCCACATCAATATCTAAACATTGTATTTCTTCTCCAAGAAAGCCTGCTTGTCCTTTTTTTATTTCAAAGCTGTTTAATTGTTCTTTTGGAGCTTTACTAAATTGTTTTTCCATTATTTCTTTTTGTGCATCCAAATATTCATCCATAGGTATTTTTATATTGTTTTCTGCCAATGAAACACTTATTCTCTTTGTAGTATCTGTACTGTCTGTTAAGAACATATCTATAAATGCCCTACCATCTTTAATATACTTATTTACAGCAGCTATATCCGATCTTTCTATACCGCCATTTCCCATGTTTTTAAGTCCTTCATCGCTTACAAACTCCAGACCTGTCGCATTGGCATCAAATTTTATATTCATCATTTCATTGCTATAAACATTATCAATTATTTTTCCGGGTATTATTCCTTCACCTGATATATCTGTCTGCACCTCACCGGAAGTTAAACTGCTTTCAGATATTTTTGTAAACAAATCAAAAGCCGCTTTTGCACTGTCTTTATCAGGTCCGTTAGAACTTATTACTCCTATATAATCTCCTGCCTCTATATAGGCTGTATATTGATATTTACTGTCTTTATCCCTTCCTTCAGTAAATAAACAAGGTACATCCTTTCCGGAAATTGTAACAGTTAATCTTTCCGCCTTGGAATCTTTTTTTAACTGTTTCTCTAAGAATTTATCTAATTGTCCACTATTTTCTGATATTGAAACTACCAACTTTTGTGCATTATCAGTCTCTTTGGCAACCACCATATCAACAGCAGCGCCGCCTTTTTTGATATACGATATCATATCTTCTTCCGATATCGGATCCATAATACTTGTTGCCACTTCATCAAAAACATAGCCGTTTGCCTTTGCATCAAATTGTATATCAAGCATCTTGTTTGTATATACATCATTAATTATCTCACCCTTTGAAAACTCTATATCCGATTTAGTATCTGTTTTACCGGATTCTTCGGATTTAGAGCTCTTTTCATTATCATCAGAGCCTGTATACTTTTCAAACATTCCTAAATACTTATCAATATCCTCACTCTTTTCGCCTCTTACATAAATTTCTATAAAGTATTCACCTAACTGCTTATATAATGTAGCATCGGCAGATTCTATACCGTCCTCATCTATGATGATATCCACACTAAACAGCTTTTCTCCCAGAAAATCTCTTATTGTCTTTTTTACTTTAGGATTTTTAAATCTCTCTTTTTGCTCACCTTCTTGCTTTTTCACCTCATTATCAATATACTTTTCCAAACCGTTTTTCATTTCATGGTTTTTATCCTTATATATCATTACCTCTACATAATTACCGGGATTTTTATTATCAATGCCTTCCATATCTCTTATATAATAGCCCTTATCAAGTCTGTCATGTACGGCATCCATATCAGACCTTTTTACAACTTTGCCGTCCAGCCTGTTGGTAAATTCCTCTTCTGCAGTTACATCCATATCATTGGCATTTCCGTCAAACTTTAAATTAAGCATTTTGCTTGTATATACTCCGTCAACCACTTCTCCCAAAGAAATATCCTCAGCTTTGAACTCACTGACAGTTTCACTTAATTTTTCATCAGATTTTACTCTACACCCCGAAAAGCAAAGTGATAAAGTAACAGCCAGCATTCCTAATTTAAAAATTCTCTTCATAGTCTCCTCCAAATATATTTATTCTATAATTGTGAACATATTAAATGCATTTTTTACAAATTCTTCATCATTTCCCATTACTACAATACCTGCTGTATATTCTCCACATGACATAAAGATGTATTTTTCATAGTACTTACTGCCATTATCTTTTGTCTCTATCTTACTTAAGCACATCATTTCCTTACCGTTAAAATTGATTTTCTCCTTTTTGCGTTCTACAAATACATTCTCTTCTTTATCAAAATAGGAATCTTCACCTGCATCCTCTTTTGATAAATCCACTTTCTCATCTATCATCACAAAAACAGTGTTTTCAAATGTGACATCATGTGCAACAACATCAATAAAAGAATGTCCGGCATCCACATAATCCTTTTTATCTTTTTCGGAAATAATCCAAGTTGGGATTCCAAGAAGTGTACGGTCATAATCTGATGCGAAAACCAAGTGCTTTCCTGTGATGTCCAATTTTATATTCATTGCTCTATTTGTATACACATTTCCGTCTATCACACCGGCACAAAAATCGCTATCTGATGATTTATCGGGTACTGTTTCTTCAACAGTATTTTTTTCTACACTACTTTTTTCTTCAGTGCTTTCTTCTGTTCTTTGCTTCCTTTCTTCCTGTCTTTCTTCTTTTTTTCTTCTTTTTGTCTTACCTTCTCCGGTTTTATCCTCTGTATATGATTCATTTATTTTTTCAAAATCAGACTCATCAGGCTTTTCAAATATATCCAACAAACTTTGTGCATCCTCTTGATCATATGCAAGTACATCTATGGTCACTATATAATCTCCATATTTTAGAAACAACTGCTTTTCATAGAACATTATTTCTCTGATACTATCTTGTTCCCATACCGACTTTATTTCAATACCCGGTATTTTCTTACCTGCTATCTTTCCGTCTGAATACTCAGCATATGACTTCTCCATCATATCCGCATCTTCTTCCTCTTCTTTGAAAGCATCTCTATAGTCCTTTATTAACTCCGATATATATTTGTTTAAGGTCTTACCCTTTGGAGCTTTATTTATTATAATACTTACCATTCTGGTTCCATCGTCCAGATCACTGGCACCCATATCACTGATTGTAGCACCTGAGGCTATCTTTTTCTTTACTTCATTCATATCTGTTCTGTCATATATAGCATCATCAGTATCTCCAATAAGACCTTCCTCATAATATATATCCATATTATTGGCTTTAGCATCGAACTTTAAATCAAGCATCTTACTCAGATATACACCATCATTGATTTCACCCAATGATAGTTCAAACTTATCTACAACAGCTGCACTATCATTATTACACCCTACCTGTAATAACATAAATACAGCCATCAGTCCTATAACAAAAAATTTCAATAATCTCTTCATTTTTTTCTCCTCAATGTGCATAATACAATTTCTAACAAAAGTTCCATATAAAAAATACATTTTAATAAAATTATAATCTTCATTAAACAAAAAATATATTATGCACAATAACGAAAATAATTGGTATTTATATGATATATTGCTGTGATATTATTTTAAATACAGTTTATTGAATTATTTTAAATTTTTAATACAAAAATTTTGAATATAAAAAAGGCATACCTTGCTTCCAAAGTATGCCTATATAAGCTTTTAATTATAAAGCCTTATATTACATCATTCCCATTCCGCCGCCTGCAGGCATTGCCGGAACATCTTCTTTAATATTTGCTACTGCCGACTCTGTTGTAAGCAGTGTAGATGCTACTGAATTAGCATTTTGAAGTGCAGATCTTGTAACCTTTGCAGGATCTAAGATGCCTGCCTTTACCATATCCACATACTCTTCTCTGTAAGCGTCAAATCCGACACCCTCACTTGATTCTCTTACCTTATTTACAACAACGCTTCCTTCAAGTCCTGCATTCTCAACTATTCTGAAAAGTGGAGCCTCAAGTGCCTTAAGAATAATCTTTGCACCTGTTCTCTCATCACCTTCAAGAGTAGCTACAAGCTTTTCAACTTCCTTACTTGCATGTATATAAGCAGAACCTCCGCCTGAAATAACACCTTCCTCAACAGCCGCTCTGGTAGCATTGAGTGCATCTTCCATACGAAGCTTTGCTTCCTTCATCTCAGTTTCTGTAGCGGCACCTACTCTTATAACTGCAACACCGCCTGAAAGCTTTGCAAGTCTCTCCTGTAATTTCTCTTTATCAAACTCTGATGTAGTCTCTGAAAGCTGAGCTTTAATCTGAGCAACTCTCTTTTCAATATCAGCCTTTGAGCCCTGTCCGTCCACGATAACGGTATTTTCTTTTTGAACCTTAACACTCTTTGCGCGTCCAAGACTTGCAAGTGTAGCATCCTTAAGGTCAAGTCCAAGCTCATCACTTATAACTGTACCGCCTGTAAGAACAGCGATATCCTTTAACATATCTTTTCTTCTGTCACCATATCCCGGAGCCTTCACAGCTACAACATTGAATGTTCCTCTGAGCTTATTTACAATAAGTGTTGTAAGTGCTTCACCCTCAACATCCTCTGCTATAATAAAGAGCTTCTGTCCTGATTTAACAAGCTCCTCAAGTAATGGCAATATGTCCTGAATGTTTGAGATTTTCTTGTCTGTAATAAGGATATACGGATCATCCAGATTTGCTTCCATCTTCTCCATATCTGTACACATATATGCTGAGATATATCCTCTGTCAAACTGCATACCCTCTACAAGGTCAAGCTCCGTTTTCATTGTCTTTGACTCTTCGATAGTGATAACACCCTCATTGGTTACCTTCTCCATAGCATCGGCTACAAGGCTTCCAACCTCATCATCACTTGCAGAAATAGCTGCAACTCTTGCAATCTGCTCTTTTCCCTTTATAGGCTCGCTCATCTTTGCAATAGCTTCCACAGCAACATCTGTAGCCTTCTTCATTCCCTTGCGAAGAACTATAGGATTTGCACCTGCCGCAAGGTTTTTCATTCCCTCATTTATCATTGCCTGTGCAAGAACTGTAGCTGTAGTTGTACCGTCACCTGCCACATCATTTGTCTTTGTAGCAACTTCCTTTACAAGCTGTGCACCCATATTTTCAAATGCATCCTCAAGCTCCACTTCCTTTGCGATGGTCACACCGTCATTTGTAATAAGCGGTGTACCGAATGATTTATCAAGTACAACATTTCTTCCCTTAGGTCCTAATGTAACTCTTACTGTATCAGCCAGCTTATTTACACCGGCTTCCAATGCTTTTCTGGCTTCAACGCCATATTTAATATCCTTAGCCATTTTTTTCTCCTTTAAAATCTATATAAAATCGGATTATTCGATTACTGCCAAAATATCATTTTGCTTAACAACGATATACTCTACCTTATCAAGCTCAACCTCTGTACCGGCATACTTGGAATAAATAACCTTGTCCCCTACCTTAACCTGCATCTTTATTTCTTTTCCGTCTACAACACCGCCCGGTCCTACTGCCACAACCTCAGCCTGTGAAGGCTTCTCCTTTGCCTGTCCCGGAAGCACAATACCTGATGCTGTTGTCTCTTCAGCAACCAATTGCTTTAAAACCACTCTGTCAAATAAAGGTACTAACTTCATTTTGTATTCCTCCTAAATGTTTAAAAGTTTAACTATGTAATTTTATACCACCTTTTATTAGCAGTGTCAAGGTTTGAGTGCTAATATTCTTAATAAATTAAAAATCAGCCACAACTTTGACAGTTCACGGCTGATTTTTTTTTATTTCTTATTTAAAAAATTTATCGTATATTCCAAAAACAAATATAAATACAACTATAATCGGCAATATATAGGTAAGATAAAATCTCATCCGGTTTTTCATCTTAAGACCGTCACCCTTATTGCATTCTTTGAGATAGTTATCCCATCCCCAGCCATATCTGCTTACACAAAATAAGAGATATACCAAAGAACCGAGCGGCAATATTATATTACTTACAAGGAAATCCTCAAGATCAAGTATTGTTCCGCCAAAAGGCTTTAACCAATCAAATGCCCATACACTAAAACCAAATACACATGGTAATGAAAGTACTATTATTACTATCAAATTAAAAAGACTTACCTGTTTTCTTGACTTCTTTGTAAGATCCATACCGCATGAAACTATATTCTCAAATACCGCAAGCACTGTAGAGAATGCAGCAAATGACATAAATATAAAGAAAAAACTTCCCCAGAGCCTTCCAAGAGGCATCTTATTAAAGATATTCGGCAAAGTAATAAATATAAGTGCCGGACCTGAAGTCTGGTCTACACCATAGGTAAAGGTTGCAGGGAATATAATAAGTCCGGATACTATAGCTACAAAGGTATCCAGTATGACTATTGTTACAGACTCTCCAAGCATACTTCTGTCATTACTTATATAACTTCCGAATATAAGCATTGCACCTATTCCAAGGCTTAATGTAAAGAATGCCTGATTCATTGCACCTGTGATTACATTACCGATACCTGTTTCCTTTATTCTTCCTATATTGGGTATAAGATAGTATTTAAGTCCCTCTCCTGCTCCCTTTAAAAAGAATGAGTTTACAGCCAGTATAATCATTACTACAAGCAAGGTTACCATTACTATCTTTGTAATATTCTCTAATCCCGCCTCAAGCCCTCTTGATACTATAAACATACCTGTAACTACCACGACCACCATCCAAAAAATCATAATAGCAGGCTGTGAAAGCATTGTATTAAAGACATTCAATACTCCGTCCGAATCCAAACCTTCAAATTGTCCTGTTATTGTAAGGTAGAAGTAATGAAGCATCCAGCCTGATACAGTGGTATAAAACATCATTAAAAGATAATTTCCTATAAGTGCCACTATTCCATGTATATGCCATTTACTTCCGGCGGGTTCCAGTCTTTGATATGCAAGTACCGGACTTTTTCTTGCAGCTCTACCTACTGAAAACTCCATTGTCATTATCGGCAATCCAAGCATAAATAAAAATACTAAATACAGCAGTACAAAAGCACCGCCGCCGCCTTTTCCTGTCATATACGGAAATTTCCATACATTACCTATACCTATTGCACATCCGGCTGAAATAAGAATAAACCCGAGCCTTGATTTTAACCTTTCTCTCTCCAAAATATCCTCCTACTATTTACATTCTTTATAAATCACTTGAAAACAGTCTTAAATTAAATGAAATCCGTAGGATTATATCATAATTTATAAAATAATTCTATCTTATACATTAGCATACCTGATGATTTAATGTATTTCATATTTTTAATGTATTCCATATTGATGATAATAATATCAATATAAATAAATATATCGGAGTAAAGGATAATATAAACCAAAATATTCCATAACTTAATTTTCCTCTATTCATTGCTTTAAATCTTACTATATTGAATAAATAAAACGGCACTATAGCCATCATATAACTAAAAATTATGTAAATCATATGACGACCATTATCTATAGGCGGTCTCTCAAATGGAAACCATGTCAATATTGCAATAAAAAACATATACGCAAAAATTATGTTGGTAATTATACTTACCGGAACAGACATAATTATTTTATATACAATAAAATCAAATATACTACTCTTCATCCAAACTGCCTCCTGTACAAAAAAAATTTCTTCTTATATTTATTTTACCACAAAAAGGGTTCCGGGCTTAAAATTTTAATACAAATTTCATCTCTGATGAATAATCTTTAATTCAAAGTATTGACTCTGACATTGCGTCATAGTTTATACTTATCCTTGTTAGGAGGTTTTCAAATGTTTTTAATTAAAAAGGTTAGTGAAATAAGCGGTGTATCGGTGCGCACTTTACACCATTATGATGAAATAGGTTTGCTTTCACCTAAAAAAAATGAAAATGGGTACAGATATTATTCCGAGGATGATATGTCTTTTTTGCAAATGATATTGTTTTATAAATATCTGGGATTTCCTTTAAAACAGATAAAAGAATTATTAAAACAGGAAGATCCGGAAATACTCCATCATCTAAAGAAACAACTTGTTTTGATGCAGAAAGAAAAGCAAAAACTCTTAACACTTATTGATACATTGGAAAAGACGATCAAATCAAGAGAAAGGAAAATTACTATGTCAACAAAAGAAAAATTCAAAGGTTTTGCATATCAGGACAATGAAAAATATAAACAAAAAGCAATAGATCTTTATGGAAAGGAAGTTATTGAGGAAGCCGTTAAAAAGCAAAAAGGAAGAGAACAAGAAATTGCCGACGGTTTTAATAATATCTTTTTTGCAATATCGGATAATATGTCAAAGGGACTTAAGGCTACATCAAAAGAAAATACCGAACTGGCAAAAAAGCTTCATAAACATATTTGTGAATACTCTTTTGAATGTAGTGCGGATATATTTTCAAGCATAGGCTATGGATATGTTAAAAATCCGGAATTTAAAGATAATATGGACAAATTCGGAGAAGGTATGGCACAGTATCTGTGTGATGCAATTCAACAGTATGTAAAAGAGATTTAATTGATAAACCTTTTTAATATATTTTCACCTCTACGTATTGTTTTATTGTACTTAGAGGTGAAAATCAAGTATTTTTATATGTTTAATTTATCTTTATATCCATTCTCATTTTAAGTTATTTCTATAAATAGTCGAAAATATTCTGCAACAGCATATCCATATACAATAATACTTATCCTCAATCTTTAGAAATAATATCAACTATATTTATTGATTAAATATATTATTAAAGGGTATAATAAAGCATATAATTTTATGACAGATATTTTGATATGAAATTTATACATTGCTATATCGGCGGGTATTATATCATTTTAATCTGTTTTATTTTTGGGAGGAAATATGAATCAATATTTAGAGATTTCTTTTCAGGCAGTTGTATTATTTCCCTTTGTGGTAGCTATATTTACATTGCCCTATATCGCCTATAACTACCATAAATACGGCTCTGTACTGAGTTTAAAAGTCATACTTGTCTATTCTTTTATCTTTTATATCCTATGTATGTACTGCCTGGTAATACTTCCTCTTCCCTCACCGGAAAAGGCGGCTACACTTCACAGTCATAAAATGCAGCTGGAACCTTTTTTATTTGTAAAGGATATATTAAAAAGATCGCATATTATTAAAGACCAACCGAAGACATGGCTGACATTGGTTCTTAATAAAGCCTTTTTGGTAAATATTCTAAACCTGTTTTTGGCTGTACCTTTCGGTATGTATATGCGTTACTATTTTAAAAGACCTTTTTTTCAAACTGTGCTTTTTTCATTTCTGCTGTCCTTATTTTTTGAAATAACACAGCTTACAGGACTTTACTTTTTATACCCCGGAAGCTACAGATTATTTGATGTGGATGACCTTATCGTAAACACCTTTGGAGGTCTGCTCGGCTATATTCTTATGGGACCGCTTATGCTGCTGCTTCCATCAAGAGATGAACTGGATGAAATAAGCTATAGAAGAGGCAGGGAAGTTTCTTTGATGAGACGCTTTATAGCATTCCTTTTTGATATGTTTTTTGTAGGCATAATGACAATACTTTGTGAGTTTTTACTTAGGAATTTCTCTTTGCTTTCTTCATTTGAAATCGCTGTTTTGGCATATTTTTCAGTTTTCCCCATACTGTTTAAGGGTAAAACTTTTGGGAAATTTATTACCAGTACCGCTATTTTTTCTATTGAAGGAGGACGACCTCCATTTTATGCCTATTTTTTAAGATATTTGCTTTTCTTCGGAGTTTATTTTTTTATTCCGATGCATCTTCGAAGAATGCTTGAAAACTTTATTTTAATGAATGAGGATCCCTCAACAGATATGGCATATGCTACCATAGAACTTTTAACCTCACTTTTATACTTCCTGTTTTTGTTGATGGCTATTATAAAATCAGCAAGACATCGAAGTCTGTTCTATGAAAGATGGTCAAAAACCGTAATTCAAAGTACTGTAAAAGAAAAATAGCCGGTGCCTTTGCACCGGTTTTATTGTTTATTTTTGTGGGTTTTCTTTCCCTTTTAATGTTTACAATTATGTTCTCCGCTATGATGCTCATGATGGTTACAGCATGCATTCGGATCATATTCAAGATTTCCTTCCACAAGAGCCTTTGCAGCCTTATCAGCCTCACCCTTTACACCTGCATAAAAGCTTATACCCGCATCCGATAGGGCAGTCTGAGCGCCCATACCGATACCTCCGCATATCAAAGCATCAACTTTTACTGTCTGCAAAAATCCTGCAAGAGCTCCATGACCGCTCCCATTGGTATCTACAATCTGTTCATTTACTATCTTTCCATCTTCCACATCATAAAGTTTAAACTTCTCACAATGACCGAAATGTTGAAAAACATCTCCGTTTTCATAAGTAATTGCTATTCTCATTGTTTTACTTCCTTTCTCTACAATACTTTGATTTATCTCTACAGGTTCAAATTCACAGTATCCGCCGGTGATTAAAAGTCTCTTACCGGATACAAGCATCATGGCAATCTTTTTTCTTGCGCTTTCATAAATTGCAGTAACCGTGGTGCGGGCAATATTCATTTTATTTGCACAGTTTTCCTGAGTAAGCCCCTCATAGTCAAGCAGTCTTAATGTCTCAAACTCATCAACAGTCATCAAAACATTATCAACAGCTTTTATATCATCAGGTGAGAAACTGCGATATACAGGCATCTGTTCTATCTTACGGCATCTGAACGGTCTTGGCATAAACTATCCTTTCTGACTTATGTCAATTACTATTGTATCTATATTACTGACATAAGTCAATAATATAGATAAACAATATTTTATTATTTTTTAATTTTTAACTACTTGTAATCTCTTTAAAAATAATGTAGTATTTAAATACATTACACATAGTTTTAAAAACTACATTAAGGAGGTTTTAAAATGAATTCAAAATACAGAGAAAAGACGAGATTCGGTGTACTTCCGGGAACTATATCCATAGCTATAAGAGAACCGGGTTCCGCCATTACTCACTTTATCGGGCTTATTCTTTTGTGGATAGGAGCAGGTCCGCTTATACAAAGATCTATAGAACATGGAGGTCGTATTACTGCTGTTTCTATGTTTGTTTTTGTTTTATCCACCACATTATTATATGCCGCCAGTACACTTTATCACTCTGTGGTATTGGACCTTAAAAAAACATTGATTTTTCGCAAAATAGACCATATCATGATTTCAGTACTTATTGCCGGTACATATACTCCGGTATGTCTTACAGCTCTTAAGGGTAAGACAGGATACTTTTTACTGGCTGCTATATGGTTATTGGCTGTGGGAGGGATCATTTTAAAAATTCTTTTTGTCAGCTGCCCGAAATGGCTCTCATCCGCTATTTATCTTATAATGGGCTGGCTTTGTATATTTGCCCTAAAGCCCCTTTTTAAAGCTCTGCCTCTTTCAGGGTTTTTATGGCTTTTATTCGGAGGTATTGCCTACACACTCGGGGCGATAATTTATGCCTTCAAGCTTAAAGCATTTAATGAAAAGCATATCTACTTCGGTTCACATGAGATTTTTCATATTTTTATTATGATTGGTACATTTTGCCATTATATGCTGCTTTTTAATATTTTATCTTTTTATTAGTAAACCAGATATTTATGATTATTTATATAGATCTTAGTACAATAAAAGACATTTATCTGTAAAGCACTATATTTATTTTTCAATAGAAATACATAAAATACAAATATACCATTGAATATAGATACTTTATTATATCTAATTAGTATAGAGTTGATTTTTTATTTTTAATAGTTATATATTTTATAGGAGGTCTTTATATGAAAAAGCAAGCTTTATGCACTATGATAATATTTGCTACATTATCTTTAACTTCTACAGTTTTTGCAAGCCAAGAATATAAAAAAATACCAAGGTGCGCATTAAATAATACCTGGTTGGTTAATAACGATTCCTGGTGCTATGTAGATTCCAATGGCTCTTTTACCAAGGGATGGAAGAATACTCAAGATCGTTGGTTCTACTTTGATAATGAAGGCAAACTGGTTACAAATAGCTGGGTCGGTAACTACTATGTTGATTCTAGCGGAATTATGTTAAAAAATACTACTACACCTGACGGTTATAGAGTAGGAAGTGATGGAAAAGTTATTTCTGCCAAAGTTTCACTTGATGAAGCAAGAGTCGCCTCTACACTTGAAAAACATGCTTATTATAAGTTTTGTTCACAGGAGCAGGCAAATCAGGCTGATGCTATTGCAAGAAGCATTGCTACAAGAGTTTTATCAGATTCATCTCTTGTAACCGATCTTGCAAAAATAAAGAAGGCTGCGTCCATCATTTATAGAGAGTACATAATGGAAATTTCATGTGAAAATGATGAAAATAAGTACTACAGAAGCCCTTATGGAGTTTTTGTAGCAGGAATTAGTACCGGTGCCGGCACTACCAGAGCACTTGGAAGAGTTCTTGATTTTATGGGTTATGATTGGGAACATGCCAATCATAATACATGGACCCACCAATGGTGTATTGTAAATATGGACGGTCAAACAGGATATGCCGATGCAATGGATTATGGTTGTGGATTTGGTACTCATCCATATATTTCAGGAGATATGAGTTCGGTAAATAAAGATATTGCTAATGGTTTATATTAAAGGATGGCAGGTACTTTCGTGCCGGCCATCTTTTAAATTCTATATTTCAAGTTTATTTTCTATCAACAATACTTTGAGCTAAATTACATAAATCATCCAATGTAATCTCATCCAATAAATACTTTTGAAATATTCTGCCCATTTCCGAAATATCATTCATTGGATTAGATGA
The DNA here is from genome assembly GCA_000209465.1 of Lachnospiraceae oral taxon 107 str. F0167. GTDB lineage: Bacteria > Bacillota > Clostridia > Lachnospirales > Lachnospiraceae > Lachnoanaerobaculum. Next base: position 90,562 of record GL890592.1, read on the forward strand.
CAGCGGCCTGACTTTAAAGTTTGTATTCTCAACATATTTCCTTATAATATCTATATCAGGGACATCTATATCTTCCTCTAAGATAACATCAATTCTTGCAGGTATCTGCTTCATTGCATTACTATAATCAATACATCCTTCTCTACTTGAAATATAACTTAAAAATTTCTTCGCCGCATTCTTATTTTTTGAAGCTTTATTAAGTACATACTGCCATGTTGCTATATTTGTTGCATTTTTTTTGAACACAGGAAGTTCCGATACATGTATTCCATCTTCTCCATACTTTCCTGAATTCAAAAAAACATTTATAGCACCGCTATACATAAATACACATCCATACATACCGTCAATAAATTTTTGTTCCATCTGTTCATATCTGTCTATCATTTGATTTTGAGCTGTATAATTATGTTTTATCATATCATGTAAAAACTTAACTGCTTCCCTTGTATTATCATTATTCCAATCATAATAATCTCCATCAAACATATTTATAAATTGTGATAAATCATTATATATATATGTTTCATCCCAGGCACTTCCATATCCATACATGCCTTTACCATAATCATTACTTACAAATAATGAAAAATTATCTAAATTTTTAATCCCTTCAAGTTCTGAACTTTTTATATACTTTTCGTTTACCCAAAACATCATAATATCCATAAGGTATGGAACAGAATAAAAATGATTTTTATACATAGCCACTGATTCTACATAATCTTTAGGATATGATTCCAAAAGATCTTTGCTCATTATATCATCTAAATTTTCAATATATCCTTTTACTTTAAAATCACTTACCATCTCATCATTAACTGAAATCAAATCAATATCTGAATTTCCTGATAAAAGTAATGTTGAAATTTCTGCCTGTCTATTATTTGCATCAGCCGGACAAGAAATTATATTTATTTTCATATTTAATTTTCTTGATACATCATTAATATAATTTTTAAAATCAGGATTGTCGGCTTCTATATGTATGATATTTAATTCATCTTCATAATAGCTGCTTTTTTCTATTTCTTTGCTCTTCTCATAATTATTACAAGAAGATAGAATTAAACAAATACATAATAAAATGCTAAAAACTTTCTTATACAAATCATCTCCTATCTTGGACGCCTGCCTTCTCTATTTGCAAGAGGTAGGAATGATGAATGAGGTTCTGTTTGATACCAATATGCTACACTTGCAACATCATCCTGTCTTTCAAAAAGACCTCCATGTCCGACACCGATTTGCTGTATAGTAACCTTTAAATCTTCATCAAAGCATATAGGGTCCTGTATATGCCACCTGTAGAATCCCCTCATCGGCAGGCAATCATCATTGTGGTAATCATTGTGAACCAACTCATCATGTGATGAGTAGTAAGGATATCCCAAATATGAGGTACTGTAATTTTGTTCAACTGTTTTTCCATTTATCTGTTTTGCAAAACTCCATGAACCTCCAAAATAATCTTCGGTTCCTGTACCACAAATTGTAGGGTATTCTATATCTCCATCTATGTAAAATTTTACTTCTCCCTCTCCCCACCAATATCTTTCCAGTGTAGTTAATGAAATATATGTTCCAATATAATGTCCCTTTCCTTTTACATTGTCCAATATTACATAATCTTTACCTAAAGTTGTAACTCTTTCTCTTCTCCACTGAGCATGAAAATATGCAACATCATTAGGGAAATTATCTACAACACAATAATCAATCTGATAGAAAAATGCAGGTATCGGGTTTGGATGCTGGTTTTCCAAAGTTATTTTTGCTCTTTTCTTAAAAGGCATTTGAAAATAACTATTCATTCCTCTATTTGGAACTACTACAATCGGAATTGAATTCACTATGCACTCTCTTGCAAATCCACAGCAAAAGAAGTCTCCAAGCGGACTCTCTACGGAAGGAGTTTCCTCATCATCCCAATATATCCTTATAACAAGATCACTTAAAACAAAACAATCCGCTTCTGTTGTTTTATTTGTAACCGTAATCCATATATGATTTATTATACCCGGACCCTCTATATCTGCAAGTGTTACAGTTTCACCACTTGGTATATCCTTCAAACACGGACTTCCTTTTCTTGAAGGTCCCAAATTGCTTGATGCCATCCCGCCTTTACCTTTTTCTCCTGTAGGATTTTCTGCATTTATTGCTCTACTTTTTCTGTTCTTTAAAATTGCTAAATTTCCTAAACTTCCATATAAATCGTACATAAACTTAACTCCCTATCTAAATTAAGATTTAACACCGCCTGCCATAATTCCATCCATAATCTGCTTTTCAAAAACAGCAACAAATATTATTATCGGTAAAAGTATTATCCATCCCATAGCACTAACTAAATCCCACGGTACTCCATACATATTATCCCTTAAAGGAAGTTGAACTATAGCTACAGATAAAACCTGAATTCCGTTGGAATAATATAAAGGTGTAAAAAAATTATTTAAACAATTTATAAAATTAATAATACATACTGTGGCAATAGCAGGTTTCATCAAGGGCAATATTATATAGAATAAAATCTGTATAAAATTTGCTCCGTCTATAGCTGCCGCCTCTTCCAGAGAAACAGGTATTTTACCGACAAAATTATTTAATATCAAAACTGTAAAAGGAATAACAGAACTTACATATAACAGTATCAACCCTTGGTATGTATCGAATAATCCTACCTTCTTCATAAATTCATATAAAGGTCTTGCAGTAACCACCTCAGGTATAAGTAAAGTGGCAAGTATAAATGCAAACGCTACACTTATCCATTTTGAATTAAATCTTGAAAATCCATAGGCTGCCATTGTACATAATATAGTACTCACTATTAATGTGCTACCCACTATTATTACTGTATTTCCTATTTTACTTAACAACCCTACATTTTCAATAAGAAATTTATAACTGTCAAGTGTAGGATTATTTGGCAAATAATCTATAGGCTTCTTAAATAATTCTCCTGCAGGAGTAATTGATGATATAAAAATCCAATATACAGGAAATAAGATAAAAAATGCAACCACTATAAATAATAACCATCTGCTTATAGATAAACATTTTTTATATATTTTATTTTTAGTATTACTAGTCATATTCTTCTCCTATTATTCACTGTATTTATTCATAACCCTGATATTAAACCAACTGAATAAAGCCATTAAAATAAAAAGCATGATAGCTAAAGTAGAAGCATACCCTATATTCAGGTTTGTAAAAGATTCCATTGCTATACGATAAGCTATCAATGATGTATCTTCTCCGGGTCCTCCGGATGTCATTGCATATACCAAATCAAATGATGTTAATCTCCATAATGTAAATGGTATACATAATGTAATAATATTCCTTATAATTAACGGTAATGTGATTTTAAAGAATATTTGAAAAGCATTTGCCCCATCTACTTTAGCTGCCTCATAAATATCTCCTGAAATGAACTGAAGCCCTGATAATACTAATATTGCAAAAAATGGCAAATCTTTCCACAAATCCATTGCTATAACAGCAATACGGGCAGATCCGGTATTTATTAACCAATTGAATTGAAAACTCGGTATAAATCTTCTAATTAAATCATTTACCAATCCATAATCATTATTAAATCCCCATTTGGCCGCCATTCCTATAACTACTGCCGGCATAGCCCAAGGTATCAGTACTATTGTTCTTAAAAACCTCCTGCCTCTAAATTTTAAATTAAGTATTAATGCAAGTATAGTACCTAATATAACATGAAAGAACATTGAGACAATTACAAAAATAGAAGTAAATTCAATAGAAGAAATCACCTTATCATCTTTAAATACATCTATATAATTTTTAAATCCTACGAACTCGTTTATACCTGACAGAACTTTAATATTATACATACTATTTTTAAAAGTGATTATTATGGGATAAATTGTAGTAAATCCCCTTATAAAAATTACAGGTAAAATCAAAATTACAGGTATATAGCTCTTTTTGCCTATATTCAAAATATCTCCTCCTATAAATAAAATGAGTACTACAGTAATATTGTATTTTTATAAATTCCTATACTGTAGCACTCATTGGATTATATATTATTTATATTTATCTACCAAATCCTGTGCTTTTTTGCAAAAATCATCTACTGATATCTCACCCTTCATACAAGACTGATAAATTGTTCCCATATCTGTGATAAACTCCATAGTTTGCGGAAGCATTGGGCGTCCTTGTACATTACATTCTGAAGCGTATCTGCTGTACATCTCCTTTGCAGGATCACTGTCAGGAACCACCTTTTTGGCAACATCTTTTCTTGCAGGATAACGATCAAAAGCCTTATAAGAAGCTTCCATTCCGCCCTCAGATGCCATATACTTTAAAAATTTTATTGCTGCTTCCTTATTTTTTGATGCAGAATTCAATACATAACTCCATGAATCTGTAAATATAGCTCTATTACCATCATCTGTCATTGAGGGCACCATAGCCATATGAATCTTGTCATCACCGAGCATACCTGCTTTCTGATAATCGGATCCAAGTCCCCACATAAACCAACAACCATATTTTCCATCATTTGCCTTAGGATTCATCTGCTCATATTTATCAGCAATTTGATCAATAGGAGTTTCATTATTTTTTACCATATCATATAAAAATTGTATTGCTTCCTTATTTTCAGGTCTTGTCCAATCAAAATAATCACCACCAAACATATTTACAAATTGTGCTATTTCATTAAATACATATGTCTTTTCCCAAGATCCACCATATCCATATGTACCGTTTCCTGAAGCAGCTGACATATATTTTTTAAAATCTTCCTTTGTATCTATAGCAGTTATTCCTGCATTATCCATTATTTTTTGATTTACCCAAAAAGCTAAATATCCTGAATATCCCGGAACTCCTATAATATTTCCCTCTTTGTCAGTAATCATCTGTTCCAAATATCCCTTTGCAAATTCACCACGAATATCATCTGTCATAACTGTATCATTAAGTCCATCAAGCCAACCTGAATTTTTAAATGATGCACTCATTTCATCATTAATTTCCAATATATCTACGCTTGAATCACCTGTAGATAGTATAGTTGTGATTTTTTGCTGTCTCGTATCTGAGTCTGTAGGTGCCGCAATTACATTAATCTTTAATCCGGTAGCATCTTGAACATTGTTTAACCATTCATCAAAATCAGCATCTGTAGTATTGATACTATATAATGTCAAATCATATTTGGAATTTCCACCGTTTTCCGAGTTTCCGGTTGACTGTGTTGTTCCGGATCCACAGCCCACCAACAATCCTGTTAAAAGTACTGTACTTAACATTACACTTTTTAATCTTTTATTCATTTTTCCTCCTTATTGTCCCTAAAATACTTCACTTATACATATATGACATATGCTTTTGATAATTACATCATAGTAGAATTTATTATTTTCAAAAATACAATTTATTATGATTCATTTATATTATTTTTATTTATATTGTTTTGTCTTTTTTCACAGTCTATAATTTGTTTATACGTTTACAAGGAGGTTCTTATGACTGTTATAAGATATGTTAAAAATTTTATATTTTCAAAATATCATCATAGATTGATTTTTTCTTTTTTAATTTGTACTATGCTTCCTCTTATTTTAATGGGCTCTGTATTGTACAGTATTACACATAAAATTGCAGGTGACAGCATACTAAATTCCGTTATACTTGCAGACGATCAACTAAATATAAGAATCAATAACAGATTAAATCAAGCTCAAAAAGTATCTGGTACAATTCAATATGATATGTACTCATTAATACAAAAAATGTCTGACAGTCGAGAAGATTTTGCAATAATTTCAAATGTTAGGGACAATATTTCTCTATTGAAATCAACTTTTGATTTTTATCATATTGACATTTTTTTAGATGAAAAAAATATTGCAGCTTCAGAAGGACTTTTTTTTCATCCTTTATCTGATTTAAGAAAAAAAGACCTTGAAGATATTATAAATTCCAATCAAAAATGGATTTATAAAAAACAGTACCCTCTTCCTTATGTTATTGATAATACTAAAAATCCTCAAGATGTAATAGCTTGTTTAAATGTATTAAATAATCAAGTTTCCGGTAATACTGAATATGTTTATTTGGTACTCTTACGTACAGATGAACTTTCCCAAATGCTGCAAGACAGTGTTGATTTAACCGGCTATATAATAGATAAGAATGGCACTGTTATTTCACATACAAGCAAGGAACTTATAGGTAATAAGATAAATAATATTGATTTAAATATAAATTCTGATAATACTATAATTGAGAATAGCAGCTTGTATTATCATATAGTTATTCTTGATAATGGATGGTATCATATAACTGAAATTCCAAAAAATTATATTTTTAAGCATATATACACATTACTCAGAACATTTCTTATAATAATATTTTTATCTGTTCCAATAATACTATCGGTTATTTTTTTTACTTCAATAAATTTAACTGATAGAATTAGTAAACTGTCATCTGCTATGGATAATTTTAAACTTGGTAATAAAAGTATTGACTTGAATTATATGTCTTCATTAGATAGTAGCGAATCTTTTGATGAGGTAGATAAACTTGGACTGACATTTTTAAATATGCAATCATCAATTAATAAAAATATGCAATCCATTTTGGAACTTACTTTATCGGAAGAAAAGCTTAAATACCAGCTTCTTCAATCCCAGATAAATCCTCATTTTTTATATAATATTTTGGGAACAATACAAACTTGTCAAACAATAGGAAAAATAGATATAGCCAATCATATGATTAGCAACCTTACTCGTTTTTATAGAATGTCACTTAGAAAATCTGATGAAAAGATAAAAATAAAAGACGAATTGGAAATTTCTAAATTATACCTGGAAATGGAACAACTTTGTCGTCAAGATACACTTAGCTGGACTATAAATGCTGAAGACGGTATAGAGAATTTTTTAATATGTAAGTTTACATTACAGCCGTTTTTAGAGAACTCAATTTTACACGGTTATTCATCTGAACATCCAAATATACATATCAATATAGATGTGTGTTATGGAGATGATGAAGTGATTATTACTATAGAAGATAATGGCTGCGGTATTCCGAACGATAAGTTAAAACAAATCAGATATAAATTAAGTAATCATATAGTAGACTACAATCAACATTTCGGTATTTGTAATGTTAACAAAAGAATTTCAAATACTGATTTTGGAAATGGAATTGTCCTAATTGAAAGTGAAGAAAAAAAGGTACAAAAATTATAATTAAATATGCACAAATGGAGGATTTAGCTTGAAAAAGGTAGTTTTAGCTGATGATAATTATCTTGCTTCAGAAGGTATAATATTAAATATTGACTGGAATGAATTGAATGCTGAAATAGTTTTAATTGCAAAAAACGGACAGGAAGTACTTAATTATATAATTGATAATCATGTGGATTTAATAATAACAGATATTGAAATGCCGAATTTAAATGGAATATCTCTAAGCCGTGAGGCTATAAAAATTAATCCCTATATTAAAATAATCTTGATTAGTGCATATGATAAATTTGAATATGCAAGACAGGCTGTCAGTATTGGAGTTTGTGATTATATTGAAAAACCTATAGATTATGATTTCTTATATAAAAAGATAAAAAGTTCCTTTGATATAATAGATAGGGAGCAGCGTAATATGTCTATTGTAAAGGAAAGCAGAAAACTTATGATAACAAAATTTTTCCAGGAATTATTATATTTTTCAACTGATAAAACCTTAGGATATTTTGATAAATATATAAGTTATCTGGAATTGGATATAAATTATTCTCATTTTAATATAATAAAAATGGAGATAGAGAGTTCTTCCATATTTGAAGAAAATAACGGAGTTTTAACATTTCAAACGGAAATACTAAATATATCAGACGTGTTCCTAAGTAAATGTAAAATTTTTGATAATGTATATTATATACAGGACTTAAATAATTTAATATTTATCTTAGCACAAAACAGTAAAACGCCTGCACATTTTCAGTATGTAATCCATAATACAATTTCATCTTTTATAGATAATTATAAATCTCCAATCTTAAATATAAATGTTGGAATTGGGACTATTGTTGATAGTATATTGAAGCTTCATATATCATATGAAAATGCATGTCATGCTCTTAAATATAGGTTTTTTTATCCTAACCAAAGTATATTTGATGCAGTTGAAGCTACCGGTAAGGAATTCAGCTTATTGTCCACTTCAGATTCATATGATGATGAACTTATTGGACTTCTGTGCAAAAAAGATAATTCTTCAATTGAAGAATGGCTTAAAAATTTCTTTGATAATTTATCAACAAAATATAAAAATAAAAATATTATGTTTATACGTATATATTCTCTGCTTGGCAAAATATTGAGATTTCTATATGAAATAAATATTGATACTAAGGACTTGGAAGAAAGAATAATATCTGTATATAGCCGTTTTGATACATTTCATACATATGAGCAATTTTTCTTATGGATGAAAGAACTTTGTAATTTGGTATGTGATAAACTAAACTTTTCTCTTAAGTCTTACCATGAACATACATATGAATTGGTAGAGAATTATATTAAAAATAATTTTGAGGATAACACACTTAGCCTGAATGATATAGCAAAATATGCAAATATGAGTCCATCTTACTTAAGTGCATTATATAAAAAAAACAACAACAAAAGTATAAGCGATACTATTACCTCATACCGTATTGATGCTGCTAAGGAGTATTTAATTAAAACAAACTTATCTTTAAAAGAAATAAGTATTAAATGTGGTTATGCAAACCAATATTATTTCAGCACCAGTTTTAAAAAACAATTAGGTATATCTCCTTCTAACTATAGAGAAAAATATTCATCTTTATAATTTATCATAAATACCTATGTGACCACTGAAGTTTCACATAGGTATTTATTTTATAACACTTATTTATAATTTACAATCTTTCCAAAATCAGGCTTAAGGCTTGCACCACCTACAAGACCTCCGTCAATATCAGCCTCTGCAAAGAGTTCTGCGGCATTAGCTGCATTTACGGAACCGCCATACTGGATTCTTATCTTCTCAGCTACCTCACTGCCATATACTTCACATATACACTCTCTGATAGCCTTACAAACTTCCTCAGCCTGAGCTGTGGTAGCAGTCTTTCCTGTACCGATCGCCCAAATTGGCTCATAAGCGATAACAGCGTTTGCAGCATTATCCGCACTTACATTTTGGAATGCAATCTTTATCTGTGTTCTGATAAAGTCGATTGCTATACCCTGCTCTCTCTGTGTAAGAGTCTCGCCGCAGCAAATAATCGGTGTGATACCATGCTCAAATGCCTTAAGTACCTTCTTGTTTACAGTCTCATCTGTCTCTGCAAAGTATTCTCTTCTCTCTGAATGTCCGATAATAACATACTTTACACCTACATCTGTAAGCATATTTGGAGCGATTTCACCTGTATATGCACCATTCTCTTCGTAGTACATATTTTCTGCACCAATCTGAATATTGCTTCCCTTTGCCGCCTCTATTGCCGGTATAATATCAATTGCCGGTACACAGAAAACAACATCTACTTCATCATTTGCAACTAAAGGCTTTAATTCATTGATAAGTGCAGTTGTTTCTGAAGGAGTCTTATTCATCTTCCAGTTACCTGCAATAATTTTTCTTCTTGCCATAATATTCTCCGTTCTTTTTGGGGAATACTTTGGCATTCCCCTATATTTTAAAAATTTTATCTATTGTCGGCTGCAGCTACACCGGGTAATTCCTTACCCTCTAAGAACTCAAGTGAAGCACCGCCACCTGTTGAAATATGAGTCATTTTATCTGCAAAACCGAGTCTCTTCACAGCATTTACAGAATCTCCACCACCGATAACAGTTGTAGCATCCTTAAGCTCGGCTACGGCTCTGCATACCTCAAGTGTTCCCTCTGCAAACTTCTCAAACTCGAATACTCCCATAGGTCCGTTCCATACTACAGTCTTTGCACCTTCAAGAGCCTTCTTGTAATTCTCTATTGTCTTAGGTCCGATATCAAATCCTGACCATCCTGCATCTATAGTATCAACTACCTTTGATTCTGTATCATTTGAGAATTCCTTACCCTCTACATGGTCTACAGGAAGTAAAAGGTTTACTCCTCTTTCCTTAGCCTTATTTACCATCTCAAGAGCGTAGTCAAGCTTATCCTCTTCACAAAGTGAGTTTCCTATCTCCTCACCCTTTGCCTTTAAGAATGTATATGCCATACCTCCGCCGATGATAAGTGTATCCACCTTCTCAAGGAGATTGTTTATAACATTGATCTTATCTGAAACCTTAGCTCCACCAAGGATTGCCACGAATGGACGAACAGGATTCTCTACAGCCTCTCCGAGGAATTTGATCTCCTTCTCCATAAGATAGCCTACTACATTCTCTTTACAGAACTTGGTTACACCCACATTTGAGCAATGTGCTCTATGTGCCGTACCGAATGCATCGTTTACAAAGATATTGTCATCACAAAGTGCGGCAAGTTCTTTTGCATACTCTGTCGCATCATCTTCCTTGCCATACTTTGTTTCTTCCACTCTGTAACGTGTATTCTCCAACAAGAGAACTTCTCCTTCGGCAAGTCCTGCTGCCAAAGCTTTTGTTTCCTCACCTGTTACCTTAGGATCTGAAACAAACTTTACATTTACTCCAAGTCTTTCTGAAAGTGCAGGCGCTACAGGTGCAAGGCTAAGCTCAGGTAAAGGCTCACCCTTCGGTTTTCCAAGATGTGAACAAAGAATCACTTTTGCACCGCCGTCAAGAAGCTTCTTTATTGTAGGTATTGCACCGTCTATACGGTTAAAGTTCTGGATAACTCCGTCCTTTAGCGGAACATTAAAATCGCAACGAACCAATACTTTCTGTCCCTTTAAATTCTTTAAATCATCTACTGTTTTTTTATTAAGCATAGTTTCTCCTTAATTAAATAAAAAAGGCGGTCCGGTCCAATATGACCGGACCACCTTGGTCTCTTATAGTATTTATATTTATGCTAATTCAGCAAAGTACTTGATTGTTCTAACCATCTGTGATGTGTAAGAATTCTCATTGTCATACCATGAAACAACCTGAACCTGATATAAATCATCAGCTATAGGTGTTACCATTGTCTGTGTTGCATCAAATAATGAACCGAACTTCATACCGATAACATCTGATGAAACGATCTCATCCTCTGTATATCCGAATGACTCGGATGTAGCAGCCTTCATTGCAGCATTGATATCTTCTTTTGTAAGTCCTGCCTTCTTTACAACAGCTGTAAGGATTGTTGTAGAACCTGTCGGAACAGGAACTCTCTGTGCAGATCCGATAAGCTTTCCGTTAAGCTCAGGGATAACAAGTCCGATAGCCTTTGCAGCACCTGTTGAGTTAGGTACGATATTTGCAGCACCTGCTCTTGCTCTTCTAAGGTCACCCTTTCTATGTGGTCCGTCAAGAATCATCTGATCACCTGTATAAGCATGGATTGTGCTCATGATACCGCTCTGGATAGGAGCAAGCTTGTTGAGTGTATCAGCCATTGGAGCAAGACAGTTTGTTGTACATGATGCAGCTGAAATAACTGTATCAGTTGACTTTAAAATCTTCTCATTTACGCTGAATACAACTGTAGGAAGATCATTTCCTGCCGGAGCTGAAATAACAACCTTCTTAGCACCTGCATTGATATGTGCCTGTGACTTCTCCTTTGATGTGTAGAATCCTGTACACTCAAGTACAACATCTACTCCGATCTGTCCCCATGGAAGCTTGGAAGCATCCGCCTCTTTGTAGATTGTGATCTTCTTTCCGTCAACAGTGATTGAATCCTCACCTGCCTCTACTGTGTGCTTTCCTTCTCCAATATGACCGGCAAAACCTCCCTGTGCTGTATCATACTTTAAAAGATGTGCCAACATCTTAGGATCTGTAAGATCATTGATTGCTACTACTTCATATCCGTCAGCCTCAAACATCTGTCTGAAAGCAAGACGACCAATACGACCAAAACCGTTAATTGCTACTTTTACTGACATTTTAGTTCCTCCTAAAATTAGTACTTAATATGATGTTTACCCCATTTGATAATTATTCATCAATTATTTCCAATTGTACAAAATTATAAACATAATTGCAAGTAAATCTTTAAAACTTATTATTATATTTCATTCCCGTCTTCCGTCGAAGTACTATGAAAGTTCCGACGTTTTAAATTTCTAATAAACTATTTGATTTTGTGCAATTCTTTTAAAGCCTTTATTTTAAAGGCTTTTCTGACATAAAAAATATTTTAAAAAATTTGAAAAAATTTTTAGAGTATGTTATAATCATAGTACTTCATAGTACTTTACTTTTAGAGGTGTTTATGGCTTATTTTTTGAGAAAAGAAAAGAAGAAAAAAGGTACTTATCTTCAGATGTATGAATCATTTTGGGATAAGGATAAAAAACAACCAAGAACAAAAAATAGTAAAATCTTTTGGTTATGTTGAGGATTTGATTTCATGTGAGATTCCGGATCCTGTTAAATTTTTACAGCGACTATGTAAAAGAGCAAAACGAGAATAGAACAAAAGTTCTTTCTGAAGAATACCGTCCTCGTGCATTTTCCACCCCTGTTGAACTTAATATAGGACACTTCTTGCTCTACTCATTAATTGATGAGCTTGATGTTAAAGAAACTATTGATATAATTGCTTCTCAAATGCGTTTTCAGTTCTCTGTATTTGACTTTAATTACTCAACTTATTTA